>CALXHP010000020.1 GCA_944388135.1 uncultured Gemmiger sp.
ACAGACAACAAGCCCTTTCGGTTGCTTGAACAATTTTTATTTGAAATTATTGTCTAACTTTTTGGGGTCACTTCAAAGCAGCTAAAGCTGGTGGCCGACCTCACCGCTAATTCCGTTTCCGCTTCACAGATTGACAGCATTACGGGCTATCTGGATGATTGGGAGTCCGTGAGCTTTGACGATAAGCGCAAGGTGGTTGATATTCTCATATCACAAATTGACGCTACCAGTGAGGAAGTTACAATCCACTGGAAAATCTAAAATCTTTTCACTTGGCATTATGCCTTTGTAAAAAATAGTTTGGCATAGCAAAGCACCCCACTTGTTATTCAGTATACCATACTGTCTAACAAATGGGGTGCAGTTCATTCCAGCCCTGCGAGGGTCTTTTTTTGCCTGGCGTTACTCAGGCTTCTGGGAGGTAAATATGATGAGGCAGGCCTTCCACATACATGGGGGTCAATTCGGCCTGGATCAACGGCATTGCGTAGGAGATAAACTCCTGGGTCATGGCGGTATGGTCCTCATTCACCCATTCCAGCGGGACCTTCTTTTCCAGATTGGCGACCTCACTGATGGGATGCAGACTGGTGCCGCACTGGTAGGGAGCGTTGGAAATGCGGTCCAGGGCCACCATCTCGCCGGTATGGCCTTCGAAAGCGGCTTTGGCGGCTGCGCCGCCCACCTGGTAGGCTTCGGTGATGTCGGTGCGGCTGGTCAGATGCCCGGCGCAGCGCTGCAGGGTGGAAAGCTCAATGCAGCGGGTCTTGGTATCCAGACGGCGGGCCACGGTGTTGGCCAGGAAGCGGGCCGTACCGGTCAGGGCTTTGTGGCCGAAAGCGTCCACCGCGTGGACATCATCGGCCAGTTCGCAGACATAGCGGCCATCTTCCAGCTTGACGCCCTCCGATACCGCAATGACGATGGAGGGTTTGCTCTTCTGCATCCGCTCCACCTTTTCCACAAAGTGGTCCACGTTGAAGGGAACTTCCGGCAGGCAGATCATGTCCACCCCTTCGCAGTCCTCCGCCTTGGCCAGGGCTGCGGCGGCCGTCAGCCAGCCGGCGTTGCGGCCCATGATCTCCACGATGGTCACATACTTGGTGCCGTAGACGGTGGCGTCCCGGATGATCTCCTTCATCACCACGTCGATATACTTGGCGGCGCTGCCATAGCCCGGAGTGTGATCGGTGACCATCAGGTCGTTGTCGATGGTTTTGGGGACGCCCATAAAGCGGATCTCACTGCCGATGTGGGCACCGTAATCGGCCAGCTTGCCGATGGTGTCCATGGAGTCGTTGCCGCCGATGTAGAAGAAGTAGCCGATGTCCAGCTCCTGCAGGATCTGGAACAGCTTCTGGTAGACGGCCTCGCCCTCGGCAGTGTGCCAGTCAGGCAGCTTGTAGCGGCAGCTGCCCAGATAGCTGGACGGGGTGCGCTTCAGCAGCTCGATGTCCAGAGCACTTTTCAGTTTGTCGTCCAGCACACAGGTGCGGCGCTCCAGCAGACCCGCCACACCATGGAGCATGCCGTATACTTTACCGGCGCCGCGGCTTTTGCAGCTTTCGTACACACCGGCCAGACTGGCGTTGATCACCGAAGTCGGGCCGCCGGACTGACCGACGATCGCGTTTTTTGCCATAGTTTTCCTCCCGCATTTTTTGCATGGTTTGCGCCTGACGCACCCAAAAAGCGCCGCACGGCGCACTGATTTTGTTGTATTCAGTGTACCATGCGGCGCTTTCTTTTTCTATTGTTGGAGTTGCCCAAAAAAGGACGATCCTTTGTGAAAGTTCCCGTTCCACAGAGCGGAACGCCTCTGCGGACGAATCTTGTGCCAGCAGAGCGGCATTCCGCAATGCGGAACGAAACGGGAAAAACCATGGCAAAATAGATGATACTACTTTGCAAAAATTGCGGGGCCTGTGGCAAGATGACGAAAAATGCTCAGCTCAGATGGATGTGGCGGGGCACACCGTTGATGTAAATGGGGGTCAGTTCCGCCTGGATCAACGGCCGGGCATAGGCCTCAAATTTCTCGTTTACATGCATGCCGTCTGCGGTGATCCACTCATCGGGGACCTTCTTCTCAAAGTTGGCCACCTGGGTCACGTCCACCATCTCGGTCTTGATGCGGTAGGGCTGGTCGCTCAGCCGCTTGATGGCGCACATCTTGGCGGTCTCGCCGCGCATGGCAGCTTCCACAGCGGCACCGCCCACCTGATAGGCCTCGGTGATGTCGGTACGGCTGGCCAGATGGCTGGCACAGCGCTGCAGGGTGGAAAATTCAATGGCACGGGTCTTGCAGCCCAGGCGGACACGGATCAGCTCGGCCAGGTACCGGCTGGTGCCGCTGAGGATGGCCTTGTGCCCAAAAGCATCCAGCTGACCGGCGGTGGACACCAGATCGCACAGGAAAACACCCTCGGTGTTTTTGACGCCCTCACTGACGGCAATGATCACGTTGTGACGCTCTTTTTCCAGCTGGGCCACCCGGGCCAGGAAGGCCTCCTCGTCAAAGGGGCGCTCCGGCAGCAGGATCAGGTCGGGACCGTTGCAGTCGGGGCCGGTGGCCAGGCTGGCGGCGGCCGCCAGCCAACCGGTATGGCGGCCCATGATCTCGGCCACCGTGACGCTGCGCAGATCGTACACGCTGGAATCGCAGATGACTTCTTTCAGGATGGTAGCGATATACTTGGCCGCGCTGCCGTAGCCGGGGGTGTGGTCGGTGAGCATCAGGTCATTGTCGATGGTCTTGGGCACACCGATAAAGCGGATCTCGCTGTTGAGCGTCGCGCCGTAGGCAGACAGTTTGGAGATGGCATCCATGGAGTCATTGCCGCCGATGTAGAAAACCGCGCCGATGTCATACCGGGCGAACAGATCGAACAACTGGCGGAAGGGGCGATCGTCCACCGTGGGATCGGGCAGCTTATGACGGCAGCTGCCCAGGAAGCTGGACGGGGTGCGCTTCAGCAGTTCGATGTCCATCTTGTCGGAAAACACGGTGTCCAGGTCGACGATTTTGCCTTCCAGCACACCTTCAATACCGTACTGCATCCCGTACACATGGGGGGCGCCACAGGCTTTGGCGGTCTCATAGACGCCAGCCAGGCTGGAGTTGATCACGGCAGTCGGGCCGCCGGATTGGCCTACCAATACATTTTTCATCGCGTATACCTCTTGTACTATTTATTTTGAATATTACAATACGTATTTTTCAATCGCTTCCGCTACGCCGTCATGGTTGTTGTCGGCGGTTATTACGTCGGCAACCTGTTGGATCTCCGGGGTGGCGTTGCCCATGGCCACACCCAGCCCTGCCAGTTCCACCATGGTGCGGTCGTTGCCGGAATCCCCCACGGCCATTACCTGGTCCCGGGTCAATCCAAGCCGCCGGGCCAGGGCCATCAGGCCGGGGCCTTTGCTCACCCCCGGGGCGTTGAGTTCCATGTTTCGCTCGATGCTGGAGGCGATCTCCAGCTCGGGGCAGGCGGCGGCCACGGCCTGCCAGGCGGCATCCCGGACTTCCTCGGTGGGGTAGAGGATGCTAAATTTTTCAATCTCATGGGGGTGCTGCTGCATCATCAGATGCATGTCGGGCACCTCGTGGCGGGTGGTGCGGAAATACTCCCGCAGGTTGGCCGGGACCATCTCCAGGCTGCTGCGGGCATTCTCCACGGTGGTGTAGCTCTGCCCGTCGATAAAGATGCTCAGCATCCCGCCGAAAGGTTCCACCACATCAAAGGTCCGCTGTGCCAGGTCGGCATCAAAGGTCAGGTTGACCAGCTTTTCACCGGTCTGCAGGTCCACAACGGTAGCGCCGTTGGAGGTCAGGGCGTACCGCACACCGGGAATTTCAATAAACTGCCGGGGTACACCGACCACGGTGCGGCCGGTAGCGGGCAGCACGTCCACCCCCTTTTCCAGGGCGGCGCGGATGGCCTCCAGGGTACGCGGTGTGATCTCCTTCTGATCATTGAATACGGTTCCGTCCAGATCCAAAGCAACCAGATGAATCTGTTTCATATACTTTCTCCCCAATCATTGTTATCCATGTTGAATTTTACCGCAAAATGCTATGGATTGCAACCTGGGTTGTCCTGTGCTACAATGAATAAACTGTAAAATTTGTGAAAGGGCAGGGGACCATGACCGAAAAACGACTTTGGCTGCTGGATGTGCTGCGGGGAGCCGCCCTGCTCAACATGCTGGCCTATCACGGCCTGTACGACTGGGTCTATGTATTCGGACATGGGGGCGGCTGGTATGACATCTGGTCCCCCGGATGTCACCTGTGGCAGCAGTACATCTGCTGGAGCTTTATTCTGCTGTCGGGGTACAGCTTCACCCTGGCCCGCAAGCCCTGGAAGAACGGCCTGCTGGTGGCGGGATGTGCCGTGGTGCTTACGGTGGTCACGGTGGGGTTCATGCCGTCGGAATCCATCTGGTTCGGGGTGCTGCACCTCAATGCCGCCGCCGTGCTGCTGACCTGGCTGGCGTACCCGCTGCTGCGCAGATGCCCGGCGGGGGTTGGCCTGGCGGCGAGTGCCCTGCTGTTTTTCTTCACCAATCAGGTACCGGAAGGCTGCCTGGGTTTTGAATCGCTTCATCTGGCAGGCCTGCCCGCTGCCTGGTATAAAACCAATCTCTTCTGGCTGGGGCTGCCCGACCTGACAAGGTTTTCCTCAGCGGATTACTTCCCCCTGATCCCCTGGCTGTTTCTTTTCTGGTGCGGGCTGTTTCTGGCCCGGCTATGGCGGCCCCGGGCGGGAAAGGCCCCGACGGTACTGCGGCCGCTGGCCCTGGTGGGGCGGCATACCCTGCTGGTGTATATGCTGCATCAGCCGGTGATCTACGGGGCGATGTGGCTCTGGCATGCAGTATGCTGAAGGTTCTTTGTGGAAAAGAGGAGAAAATGTTAAAAAATTAAAAATTCGCCGCAGGAACCCCCTTTTGGCAGTTGACAGTTGGGGGGTCTGTATAGTATAATCTTGTTTACTGGTTAATTGTATTTGACCGGCAAACTCCTGTCTCAGGTCAAGGGAGGGAAGAAGATGTCGGAGATCCGTGTCAAAGAGGGCGAGTCCCTCGAGAGCGCTCTGCGCCGTTTCAAGCGCAGCACCGCCCGCAGCGGCGTGTTGGCCGAGGTGCGCAAGCGTGAGGCTTATGAGAAGCCGTCCGTGCGCCGTAAGAAGAAGTCCGAGGCTGCCCGCAAGCGCAAGTTTAAGTAAGCTAGCTTACAAAGAACGACTGTGCAGGCCCGCGTTTTGCGCGGGCCTGCACTTTTTTGCATGAAGGAGTGCAACCATGATCCTGACCCCGGAATATATCTTTCGCAAGATTGAATGCATCCGCCCGGAGTTCCTGGCCCAACAGGGCATCAAGGCGCTGGTGCTGGATGTGGACAATACCCTGACCGCTGATAACAGCCAGGTCCTGGAGGAGAGCGTCCAGGCCTGGCTGGAAGAGATGCGGGCGGCGGGTGTCAGCCTGACCATTGTGTCCAACAATACGGCCAAGCGGGTCCGCCCCTTTGCCCGGCGCATCGGGCTGGACTGGGTGTCCATGGCCTGCAAGCCGCTGCCCCTGGGGCTGATGGTGGCCCGTCACCGGCTGGGGGTACGCAAACCCCAGATGGCCATGGTGGGGGACCAGATCTTCGCTGACCGGATGGCGGCGGGACTGTACGGCATTCCCTGCCTGTTCCTGCTGCCCCGTACCCCCCACGACAAGGCCGGCAGCGTCAAGTTCAAGCGGAAGTTTGAACCGTACTGGATCGACCGGTATTATCGGAAAGGGGGCAAACTCTATGAGTGAGGCACCGCGTTTCGGCTCGGCGGGGTTGTCGGACAGCTACCCCGGCAAGAAATTTGATCCCGAAGGCATTGCCGCTTTCACGGCGGGGTTCGGCCTCACGGCCTTTGAATACCAGTGCGGCCGGGGCGTCCGGCTGGCCCTGGACAAGGCCGAGGCCCTGGGCAAAGCCTGCGGGGAGAGAAATATCACCCTGTCGGTGCATGCGCCCTACTATATCAGCATGTCCAGCCTGGAAGAGGACAAGCGGCTCCACAGCATTGAGTATCTGCTCCAAAGCTGTGCTCTGGTCAAGGCCTTGGGCGGTCGCCGGGTGATCTTCCATACCGGCTCCTGCGGCAAGCAGAGCCGGGAAGAAGCCCTGGAAAAGGCGCTGGACACCATGCGCCGGGCGGTGGCCGCCTGCGACGAGGCGGGCTTTGAGGACTGTATCCTCTGCCCCGAGACGATGGGCAAGGTCAACCAGCTGGGAACGCTGGAGGAGGTGCTGGCCCTCTGCCAGGTGGATGACCGCATCACCCCCTGCATCGATTTCGGCCATCTCTATGCCCGCAGCCAGGGTGTGCAGTTTGCCGAATCCACCGCAGCCCAGGATTATGCCGCCCTGCTGGACAAGCTCCGGGTGCTGGGACCGGAGCGGGCGTCCCGTTTCCACGCCCATTTTTCCCGGATCGCCTACACCAAGGGCGGTGAAAAATGCCACCTGACCTTTGCCGATACCCAGTACGGCCCGCCCCATGAGCCGCTGCTGGCATTGCTGAAGGAACGGGGACTGGCCCCCACCATCATCTGTGAATCGGCAGGTACCCAGGCCGAGGATGCCGGTACCATGGCCCGGACCTATGAGGCTTTGTGACGGCCTTTGTGCAAAAAAATAGCTAAAAGGACCCAAAAAAAGCAGCCCGGGTCTTGCAAAAAGACGCAGTATCCTGTAAAATAGATACAGCTATGTAGTACCATTCTATTATTGGAGGAATTTTTATATGATTTCTGCAGGCGAATTCCGCAACGGCGTTACCTTCGAACAGGACGGCCAGGTCCTTCAGGTCGTTGAGTTCCAGCACGTCAAGCCCGGCAAGGGCGCCGCTTTCGTGCGTACCAAGACCAAGAACGTCATCACCGGTTCTGTGGTCGAGACCAGCTACAACCCCACCGCCAAGTTCCCGCAGGCTTTTATCGAGCGTAAAGAGGTCACCTACTCCTACGAGGACGGCGGCCTGTACCACTTCATGGACGTGGAGACCTACGACGATATCCCCGTCAGCGCCTCCGATGTGCCGGATAACTTCAAGTTCTGCAAAGAGAACGACACCTGCAAGCTGCTGAGCTACAAGGGCAAGGTGTTCAGCGTGGAAATCCCCAACTTCGTGGAGCTGGAGATCACCGCCACCGAGCCCGGCATCAAGGGCAACACCGCCACCAACACCCTGAAGCCCGCCACCGTGGAGACCGGCGCCGAGATCCGCGTGCCCCTCTTCATCAACGAGGGCGACAAGGTCCGCATCGATACCCGCACCGGCGAGTATATGGAGCGCGTCAACTGATTTCTTTGCCGGGCATGGCACACCGCCGCGCCCGGCTTTTTTTGACACAAGCAAACGGAGGAAAAGCACTATGGCTATGGATCTGAATGCAAAAGCCGCTTACATCCGCGGCCTGATGACCGGTATGGAATTTGATCCCGCGTCCAAGAACGGCAAGGTCATTGCTGCCATGATGGACCTGCTGGAGGAGATGGCTGCCACCGTGACCGAGCACGACAACGCCCTGGATCAGGTCTACGATGAGCTGGAAACCCTGGACCAGGATCTGGACGATATGGTGGCCGATATTTACGGCGACGACGAGGAGGACGACGGCGAAGGGGAGGACAGCGAGGACCTCTATGAGGTGACCTGCCCCAACTGCGGCGCTGTTTCCACCGTGGATGAGGAGACCCTGCTGGATCAGGAATCCGAGCTGGTCTGCCCCAACTGCGGCGCTGCCTTTGACATCGAGCTGGAGGGCACCGAGGAGGAGACCCCCGAGGAACCCGACAACCAGGATCAGTAAACCAACCCTTCCCAAGCCCTTTGCCCACAGCAAAGGGCTTTTTGTATCGTGAGAGGAAACGCTATGTTGGAATTCTGCCGGGTGGTGCTGCCGGTGGCGGCGGCCGCCTGTTTTCTTTGGGGGGCCTGGAACTGTGGGGTACGCACGCTGTTTCCGACCGCCCGGCCGGCAGCCGTCCGGAAGAATTTCCCGCTGCGGCTGGGCCGCCCGGCGCTGTTCTGCCTGGGCGTGGGGGCTGCGGTGCAGCTTCTTTTCTGGGTCTGGTGTCTGAGCCGGGGAACCTACAACAGCCCGGGAGAGGCGCTGCAGGGCCAGTTTTACGGCAACACCGACGCCCGGCATTATATTGACCTGGCGCAGTACGGCTACGGCAGCGGGGAGGACTTTCCGGAACAGTACCTGATGATCGTCTTTTTTCCGCTGTTTCCCTGGCTGCTGCGGCTGCTGAACTGCTTCGGCTGGTTTGACTACCGGGTGCTGGCCCTTGTGGTGCAATTGCCACTTTTCTGCGCAGCGGGCACCGGTCTTTTTGCCTTGGTCTGCCGCCAGTATGACCGGCGCACCGCCTGGCGCGCCCTGGTGCTGTTGGTGGTCAGCCCGGCGTCGGTATTCTTTTTTGCCCCCATGACCGAGAGTCTTTTCCTGGCCCTCTGTGTATGGTATGTATTTTGTTTCCAAAAACGGTATTGGGGACGTGCCGCCCTGCTGGGGGTGCTGGCAGGGCTGACCCGGGCTCCCGGCGGGCTGCTCACCGGCCTTGCCCTGCTGGCACTGCTGGAGGAAAGCCGTGCCCGGCACAGGCTGCCTTCAGCCGGGGCGCTGGCTGCCCTGGCGGGTCCGGCCCTGGGGCTGGGGGGCTATTTTGCCCTGAACCAGGCGGTGTACGGAAAATGGAACCAGTACAGCGTGTACCAGTGGGAACACTGGAACCAGAAACTGGGCCTGTTTACCGATACCATCCGGTATCACCTCTCCTATCTGGCACAGTGGTGGGACAGCAACCGCACCGCAGCGGTGTGGGTTTGCCTGACAGCAGTGGTCTGTATTCTGCTGGCTTTTGCCCTGCTGGCCGCGGCGGCCCGGGTGTTGCCGGCCAGCTGGCTGGGCTACGGGCTGGCCTATCTGCTGGTCACCATGGGCGCTACCTGGCTGCTCAGCGCACCCCGGTATGCGGTGGCCCTCTTCTGCCTGCCTGTGGCGCTGGCTGCCCTGCTGCGGGGGCATCAAAAGATGACCCTGTGTACGATCTTTCTGCTGCTGGCTGCCAGCATAACCTATACGGCGGCCTATCTGATGCACCGGTCCATCTATTGAAACAAAGAAAAATCCGCCTGCCAAACCGGCAGGCGGATTTTTTGGATGGAAAACTTATTTTTTCTGCAGCGCGCCCTGGAGCATGATGTCGCCAAAAGACAGCGCGTTATACAGGCCCACGCGGTTGGCCTGACGGACGATGCGCTCCGGCAGGGGCTTGGAGTCGTCGGTAGACAACAGCACCAGATGGATCTTGTCGGCTACATCCACGCCGTTCTCCTTACGGTTGCTCAGCACCTGGAGGTAGACGACGTAGGGATCGGTCATGGAACCGTAATAGATATCATTGCCGCAGCGTACCAGCGGACGGCCCTTGTAGGTCAGTTTGGGGGTATATGCCATGGCGGTAACCTTCTTTCGCTCTTTTTAATATAACATTATAGCACAGTTAGGCGGATATTACAAATCCAATTTGTCGCGCTCCACCTTTTCCTGGTTCAGGGCCACCTGCTCGGTGAGCATGCGCACCTTGCTGTCCAGCTGGCTCAGCCGGATGGACATGAAGAACTGTTTGGCCAGTAGCAGGAAGATGATGACCACATAAACAAAGTTGATGGGGCTCATAAACCCCAGCAGATTGGCGGCCCAGTAGGCGATGCCGGGGAAGATGGCCAGAATCAGCAATGCGGCGCTGAACACCAGCCAGAAGATGGTATCCTCGATCTGGACCTTGGCCAGCCGGACGCGCCGCAGAATAAAGCCTGCGGTAAACAGGCTGCCCACAATGAGGCAGATGCGGATGATCGTTTGGTCAAACATACCTTACAGGCTCCTTTCGGGGTAGGGGGTCTCGGTGTCCCGCTTGCGGAACCACTGGATCAACAAAATGGAGATGGACATCTTCACCATATACTGGATGCTGTTCCAGAAATTCAGATAGCTTTGCCCGGCGGTGCGCTCGCCCATCGTCACCTGCACTTCCTTGACGGAGGCTCCGTTCTTGATCAGGTAGCTGATGGTGTCCGGCTCGGGGCCGTAGTTCAGGTTCTGGGCAAACTCCTCCACCATGGCGCGGTTGAACATCCGCATGCCGCTGGTGGGGTCACAGATGGCCCGGCCGGTGGTCAGCCGGATGGACCAGCTGATGATATAGCTGCCCAGCATCCGCAGGGTCTTGGGCTTCTTCACGGTGAGGAACCGGCTGCCGATGACAATGTCGTTGCCCTCTTCCAGGGCTTCCAGCATGGCGCCGATGTATTCCGGCTTGTGCTGACCATCGGCATCCATCTGCATGGCGCAGTCGTAGCCGTTGTCGGCGGCATAGCGCAGCCCCGTCTGGAACGCCCCCGCCAGTCCCAGATTGATGGGCAGGTCGATAAGGCGATACCCGTGGGCACGGCAGATGGCCGCCGTTTTGTCCCGGCTGCCGTCGTTGACCACCACGTAGTCATATTCGGGATATCGGCTCGTCAGGGTTTCAACTACCTGTACGATGTTGTCCTCCTCGTTATGGGCGGGAATTACAATGAGCAATTTCGACATCTTAACTCCTTTTAACGCGCCTGTAGGGCGTTTTGGGCCATTTTCATCATTGTAGCAAAGACCGCCTGCCATGTAAAGTGGGCGGAAAGGTTCTCAAAGGCCCGTTCCGCCCGGCGGCGGGCTGCCTTCGGGTCCCGCAGCAGCGCCTGCAGGGCAGCAGCCAATGTCTCGGGGCGGGTATCCTCCAGATAAAGGGTATAGTCCTCGTCGGGCAGCAGCTCGCCGGTGCCGGCGGTGTGGGTGCAGAGGATGGGGCAGCGGCAGGCCGCCGCCTCCAGCAGGGTGGTGGGGAACCCCTCGGCGTATTGGGTGGGCAGGCAGTAGCAGTCCGCCTGGCTTAGCAGCTGGACGATCTGATCGTGGGGCAGTGCCCCCAGCACCCGTACAGGACCGCCCAGGGCCCGCAAAGCCTCCTCCTGGGGGCCGGTGCCGGCCACAGCCAGCACACAGCCGGGCAGCTGCTGCACGGCCTCCGCCAGCTGCATAGCCCCCTTCTCGGGGATCAGGCGGCCCACAAAGGCCACAAGGTGCCCCCCTTCGGGAACCTGCAGCTGCTGCCGCCAATCGGTGCGAGGCTCTGCCTGGGCCAGCGCGGCCAGTTCCTCCGGGTCCACGGCGTTGGGCAGGGTGCCTGCCGCCGTGATGCCGAAGGTCTGTAACCACCGGCAGACATCCCGGGAGACCCCGTAAAAGGGGAACCCGCACCGCCGGATCAGGCCGCAGGCAAAATGTTCATACCAGCGTCCTGCCAGGCCGCTCAGGCCCCCGTGCATCATATACCCGGTGGAATGGTCGATGACCAGGGCCGGGATGCCCCGGCGTTTGCACTGCCGGGCGGCCCAGATACTCTGGGTGTACATCCGGGTCTGGATGACCGCAAAGTCGATGCCCTGGGCCCACAGATCGGCGGCAGGGGGCAGGGGGCGCAGCACAGGGAACCGCCCGCCCATCACGGGGAAGGCGGGCAGCCGGAAAATCTCCAGCCCGTGGGCGTCCCGTTCCCGGGCCGGCAGCCCCGGCAGGGCACTGGTGACGATGAGGGCCCGGTGGCCCGCCGCCACGCACCGCCGCGCCAGATTCCAGGTATAGCGCTCCACGCCGCCCGGGGTGGGCAGGTATTGCGCCGTGAAAAAACAAAAAGTCATAGAGTTTCCTCTGCCGTTATCGTGCGATGACGGCCAGCATGATATTCATCAGTACCCCGAACTGGGTCAGCGTCAGGGCGCCCATGAGCTGGGCGGTGGCAGTTTCCTCGCTGGGCAGCCGGGCCACCCGGCGGGGCAGGCACACCAGCAGCAGAAGGGGCACCACCGGCAGGAAGTACCGGCCCTGCAGGCCGTACAGAGTATCGTAGTGGGTAGGCGTCCACAGCAGGCAGCCCGCCACCGCCAGCAGGCAGCAGAGCAGCCCGGCAGCCACGCACCAGAGACGGCCCTGCCCGGCAGGCTGTAACCTGGCCCCCTGTACCGGCAGGGCGGCAAAGACCAGCAGCAGATAGAGAAGAACCACCCAGCCCCAGGCCAGGTCCAAAGAATAGTAGCTCAGGCTGCCGCCCACCAGGGTGCGCAGGTAGTGGTCACCGTTCTCCACAGTGGACCGCACCAGCAGCAGAACCGTGTCCACCGGATGGGTCAGGATATATCCCGGGGTGTAGGTGATGCTGTCGGCCTCATCGGTGACGCTCTGGGTGGCCCGGGTGGCCTGGGCGGCCTCCACCTCGGCGGCGATCGTCTCCCGGTCCAGGGGCAGACGATCGTCCATCACGCCGGGCTCCAGCCCCAGGGCTTCAAACCGCTGGGTGCACAACTCCAGGCTGTAGACGATCTTGTAGACCAGTGCCGCGCCCCCTTCCTGGTAATAGGCAGCCAGATCTCCGTTGCCGGTCTGGACCAGGTCCTCCCCCAGCAGGGCCAGGGACGCCTGGGAGAGAATTTCCTCCCCGCGGGTGTAGCTGTTCATCTTGTCCGTGCTGAAAAGGAAGGTCTGCCCCAGAACTACCGGGGAAACGTCCCCCTCTTTCAGGGCCTGCACCCAGAAATCCACCTCGCTCTGGGCAGGGTCGCGGTTGTCCTCCACATAGTAGTAGAGGCGGCGGACATAGTTTTCCAGGGTGTTGTCCCCGCAGATCAGCCCTTCGTAGGCTTCATCGGGTTCGGCCGGGCGGGCTTTTTCGCCGCGGGATACAAGGCCGGTGGCGTCCGCTTCGGTCTGGGAAACCGCCACAGCGGTCTCTTCGGTGGAGGAGGCTGCGGTCCCGGCCAGGGTACCGGTGTTCAGCACCAGAGCCAGCACCACGCAGGCGGCCAGATACACGATTTTTTTGACCTTGGCATGGTGGCCCAACCGTACCGCCGGGACCAGCAGCAGCAGCGCTGCCAGGGGCAGATAGACCAGTTTGCCGGGGGCCAGCAGCACGCCGGTGCCCAACAGAAAGCCCAGCCGCACCGGGGAAAGGGCTTTGCCCGGCTGCGGTCCGAAAGCCGCGTCCAGCACCAGGGCGGTAAAGGCAAAGCAGAGCCCCAGCAGGGGAGCGTCCCGGCTGAAACTGGCGGCCAGGTGCAGCGTCATGGGCAGCAGGGCCACAGCGGCAAACACCCGCTTGCCGAAGGGCGCCACCCGCACCGCATAGGCGGTGAGCGCGGCGAAGAGCAGCAGATTGGCCAGCCGGCCCAGGGCCAGGGCCGGGGTAAAGCCTAAATGGAAAAGGTAGGCCAGAAAGACCGCCCCGCCGCTGACCAGATAGAGAAGGGGGTTCTGGTCGGTCTGCAGCTCGGCGTATTCCTGGTGACTGTCGTAGGAAGCGTCGGTGGTGGTGAAAAGGGTATCGGTGAATTCCTGCCAGGTGAACACGGTGGTGTTCTCGTCCTGAAGGGCGGCGTCCACGTCGGTTTCCCGGCGGAAACTGGTGGTGGTGGGCACATGGCCCATCCGCCATTCGTCGTCAGAGAAGAAGTTGGCCCACCGGCAGGCCAGGGTAAAGCTTTGGTTGATGTGGTATTTTTCGTCGGGGGCGGCGTAGGGGGGCAGCACAAAGCTGTAGAGCACCCCCAGCCCCAGCACCAGCACAAAGACCAGGCGGGGCAGCCGGACCTTGCGGCTCAGCACCGCCCAGACGGTGAAGGCTGCCAGCAGGGCGCCGAAGCCGCAGATCAGCAAAAAGAAACGGGTCAGATAGCCGCCGATCCGCTGGCAGGTCACCTGCACGGCCATGGTACCGTCCACCGGGGCGCCATCCAGCTGCATGGTGTCCTGCCACAGGGCCACGCCGCTGCTGTGGCCGATGGCCAGCAGATCGGTCCCGGTGTAATGGGGCGTCAGGGAAAGCTGGTATCGCCGCCCGGCGGAACCCTGCACTTCCCGGTCCAGACCCAGCACAGTGTACTGGTTGGGCACGATGTAGCCCATCGCGCCGGTGGAACGGGCCAGTTCCTCGCCGGTGTCGGCATCGGTAAGGACCAGCTCCAGTTCTCCTTCAGGCTGGCCTCCCGGCAGATAGAACTCCGCCCCCACGGCCAGCAGGTCGTCGTCAAAGGTGAAAGTCTGGCTGGCGGTCTGGCCGTCCTGCAAAATGGTGGACGCGCTGTAGTCGTCGCTGATGGACTGCGACCGGCCCTTGCCCAGCTGGGGGCGCACCAGGGCCAGCCATACCAGCACCGAGACCGCCAGCAGCACCGCTAAGGTGGCAAGGGCCCAGAGCAGGGGCTTGTCCGGTTTTTTCCATTTGGATCTGACTGGCATACAACCCCTCCGGTTCAATCCAGCGGCACGCCGAAGGTGGCAAAGACCGCATCCTTCCAGCGTCCGTCCTCTTCCAGAATTTTCTGCACCGCACCGCGCACGGCCCCGTGGCCGCCGCACTGGGGGCAGATGTAATCCGCCCGCGCCTTGACAATGTCCGAGGCGTCGGCGGGGCAGGCCACAAACCCGCAGAGGTTCATCGCCGCCAGATCGTTGATATCATCGCCGCAGTAGGCCACTTCCTCCCGGGCGTAGCCGTTTTTCTCCATGAACTCCCGCAGAAAATCCGACTTGACCTGTACGTTCTGGTATACGTCGGTGATTTTCAGGTCGGCGGCCCGGCGGCGCACCGGCTCGCCTTCCCGCCCGGTGCAGATCATCACCCGGATACCGGCGGAATGGGCAATCAGCAGCCCGGCACCGTCCTTGGCGGCGAACTTTTTGATCTCGGTACCATGGGAATCGTAGTAGATGCCGCCGTCCGTCAGGGTGCCGTCTACATCCAGAACCAATAAACGAATCATGCCTTACGCCCTTTCGTACTCGCTGGGGGTGAGGAAACGAACCGGCAGCCCGGCGGCCCGGATAGCCCCGGCTATCTGGGCGTTGTAGGCATCGCCCCGGCCGGTGTGGGTGTGCAGCCCGGCGTCGGCGTAGGCGGGGGTGCCTGCACGGTAGCCGTCGGCACCGGCCAGCAGCACTTCGGCGGCGCCGCAGAGCCGCAGCAGCCGCAGCAACATCAGCACGCTGTTGCCGCCCTGGGCATCGGTGCCGGACAGCCGGTCGTAGTTCAACACGGTGGCCGAAGCATCGGCCCGCAGATTGCTGGTGAGGATCAGGGGGCAGGGGTAGGCGGCTTCCTCGTCAAAGCGCTTGGCGTTGGTGAAGAAGGCATAGTCCGGGGTGGTGAACTCCGGCACAAAGTTGGCGGAAACGGTCACATCCGCCCGGGCAGCCTGGACAGCGGCCCGGCCCTCCTCGGTGGCCAGGGTGGCGCCGGGGGCCAGCACCAGCACCTTTTTGCCGCCAAAGGCCTTTTGCAGGCCGGCGGTAGCGGCCTCGTCGTCGATGCGGCGGTTGCGGTACTCGGTGTAGAGCTTGTCGGCGTAGGCGGCATCAAACACCGTCTTTTTGCCGGGGTCGATGGCCGCCAGGATGTGGTTGATGTCCCGGACGGTCAGATCGCCCTTGTTCAGGAAATGCTCGGCATAGTTGCGGTGGAGGTTGAACCGGGCCGACAGGAAGTAGGCCGGGGTGTAGCCCCACTGGCTTTCCCCCTTGATGGGGGCGATGTGGTCCTGGATGGCATCCATGATCTCGTCCAGGTCATAGTGGCAGTTGCCGGCCTCGTTGCGGTAATCCGCCACCAGTTCGATGGGCAGATTGCCGGGAGCACGGCCCATGCCCATCAGGCTGGCGTCCACCGTCTTGTCCCGCAGCAGCGGCTTGTCCATGAACTCCTGGGCCAGGCAGAAACTCAGGGCCATATTCTCGTGGAGATGCAGCCCCAGCCGGATGTCGGGGGCCAGATTGTGGTCCGCCAGGGAGACGATGCGTTCCAGGTCCCGGCGGCGCATGCTGCCGAAGGTATCCACGATGGAGAACTGCCAGGGATGGATGGCGTTCACCTGGTCGAAGATCCAGAGCAGGTCCTTGTCGGCGTAGCCCATGATGTTGATGGGATTGATGGAAAGTTTGTAGCCCCGGGCCTTGACCTCCCGGGCAAAATCCATGCCGTCCCGGATATCGTAGTCGTGGGCGGTGATGCGGATGACCTCGATGCCGTGGCCGTCATAGGGGCTCAGCTTGGCAATGTCGTAGTTGGAGCGCATGGCCATGCCGGAGTAGATGGTGTGGCCCCGCTGGCCTTCCTCGGGCAGCAGACGGTTGAGTTCCTCAATGGTGTTGCAGACCGTCACGTCGGGGTTGTAGCCCTCCACATTGCGCAGAAAGCCCACCTCCACAATGTCGGTGCCGGCCCGGGTCAGGGACTGGATGATCCGCCGTGCGGACCCGAAGCCCCAGTTCCAGTTGTTGATGTAGCCGCCGTCACGCAGGGTGCAGTCCAGCAGTTTGATATCAGGCATGATGTTTCTCCTTTAAAATCTCGTTGACCAGCGCCAGATCCTTGGGGGTATCCACACTGACCGTCTTGTAGGGGCTGACGATGGCATGCACTTTGTGGCCGTTCTCGATAAAACGCATCATATCGTTTTCCTCGGCCTTTTCCAGGATGGACTTGGGGGTGTCGTGGTAGAAGGCCAGGGCCTGCTTGCTGTAGAGCTGGATGCCGGTGACTTTCTCGTACTCGAAATCCAGGGTGCCTTTGGGGTAGGGGATGGGGCTGCGGGAAATCAGCAGAATCTCCCGGGCCGCGTTGGTCACCACCTTCTGGTTGGAAAAGTCGATGACGTCGGCGGGGTGCTCCATCACGTTGGTGAGCACCGCCACATAGTAGGGGTCCTCCGGCAGGGTGTCGGGCAGGATCAGGTCAAAGGCGACGGGGTTCACCAGGGGTTCGTCCCCCATCAGCTGCAGATAGAGATCGGCGTCCACCCGGGTGCTGACCTCCCAGATGCGCCCGGTGGGGGTGTCGTGGTCGGCACTGGTCATCAGGTACTGCATCTCGTATTTCCGGCAGGCGTCGGCGATGCGCTCATCGTCGATGGCAATCAGCACATCGTCCAGTTTGGGGCAGGCCTTGGCGGCCTGGTAGACCCACCAGATCATCGGCTTGCCCAGCACATCGGCCAGGGGCTTGCCGGGCATACGGGTACTGGCGTACCGCGCAGGAATCACAGCAATCGTTTTCATGGGAAAACCCTCCTGTAACAGGATTTTATTCGGAAATCAGCGCCTGGGCCTCCTCCAGCGTCAGCAGGATTTTTTCCTCCGCTGCCGTAAAACCGCGCAGCACAAAACTCTGTACGGTGACGGCCCGGCGGAAGGTAAAGGGCAGGCAGAAATTCAGCACTTCACTGGGCATGGTGCGCTCCAGGATCACCGCCTCGGGGAAAAGGGTCTGATAGTCGGTGGTGTCCCGGGGGTGGGTTTTGATGAAGAGCGGCCCCACTGCATACCGGGCGGCCACCGCTTGGAACATGGCGTCCTGGCGTTCCTGGGTCATCAGCCCGTCGGCCACAAAGCTGCGGGGCAGAAGCAGGGTGGCCCCCTCGGCGTGCTCCGGCAGCGGCCGGGTCAGAAAGACGCTGCGCACCATAGCCTTTTCGTCGTCGTTCAAGGACTGAAGCAAAGTGCCCTTGCTGTCGGTGACCATCTTGTCGGCACCGAAGAGGGTACACCGGGCGGCGTCCTCGCTCTCCACCAGCTTGCACCACCGGCTGTCCCCCCAGTAGAGGTAGCCTTGGCCGGTTTTCTGCTTCCGGGCAAAATCCGGGGCAGCCCGCTGGTCGGTGACCAGATGCTGGTCGGGGCCCAGGGTGCTGCCGAAAGTATCCTCGCAGAGGATGTAGCCGGCGTGACAGTCCTGTAAATACCGGCCCAGCACGCTCCAGTCGTTGTGGATGTAGACATTTTCATACCGGGGGCGGTCCAGCTTCCAGCCGCAGAGCGTTTCAAAAGCCCGGCGGGCCCGCAGGGAGGCCAGTGGTCCCGTCACGGTGCCGGGCCAGCGGGTCTCGTCCACCAGGACGGTGCGCACCACCCCGGTCTTGTCCAGTCGGGAGGCCAGCGCTTCGGCGTCGGCCACGGCGGCGGAAAGGACCATCGTGTGGGGCTTGCCCTCGGCACGGCCTGCCCGCAGCAGGTCTACCAGCACCTGGTAGGCGGTGTGGCAGATATAGAGATTGGGTTTCATGCCTCCGCCTCCAGCAGCTTGACGGGCGGGAAGTGGATGCGGCCCCAACCGGCGGCCCACTCGGGCATGGTCAGGTCGCTGTTGGTGACTTCAAAGGCAAATTCCGTCACCGGCTTGTCCAGGCAGACGGCCTGCCGCAGCGCCCCGTCAAAGATATCCAGATAGAAATAGTACTGCCCCTCGCCCAGCAGGCTGGGGTCAAATTCAAACACGGTGGTGTAGAGCTTGCCGGGCTCGGCGGCCCCCAGGTCCACGGGATGGGTGATGCCCACGGGTGTGGAATCCCGGGCGTGGAGGTTCATCTTCATGTGGATGCCTGCAAAGGGTTCCGCCACACGCCAGGTGATCTTCACCCGCATTTTTTCGGTGTCCGCAAAAACGCTGGATTCCTTGCCCACAAAGTCCAGGGTCTCCAGCCGGAACCGTTTGCCGGCGCTGCCGGTCATCCGGGCTACGTGGGCCAGGTCGTAGTGGACCACATTCACATCGGTGGTGTCCATATAGATGGCAATGGCCTGTTCCACATCGCCGTCAAAGATCACCTTGCCCTTGTCCAGCACGATGCAGCGGTTGCAGAGCTGGCGGATGGTGCTCATGTTGTGGCTGACGTAGAGGACGGTGCGGCCGTCCTGGTTGGCCACGTCGCTCATCTTGCCCAGACATTTCTGCTGGAACTTCATATCACCCACGGCCAGGACTTCGTCCATGACCATGATCTCGCTGTCCAGATGGGCGGCCACGGCGAAAGCCAGCTTGACGAACATGCCGCTGGAATACCGCTTCACCGGGGTATCGATGAAGTCCCCGCACTCGGAAAATTCAATGATCTGGGGCAGTTTGGCGTCGATCTCTGCCCGGGTCATGCCCAGGATGGCGCCGTTCATATAGATGTTCTCCCGGCCGGTCATCTCGTTGTTGAAGCCGGTGCCCACCTCCAGCATGGAGGCCACCCGGCCCCGGATGCGGATCTCCCCTTCGGTGGGGGCGGTGATGCGGGAGAGCAGCTTCAGCAGGGTGGATTTGCCGGCACCGTTACGGCCGATGATACCCAGGGCTTCCCCCTGGTAGACCGTCAGGTCCACGCCGTTCAGCGCCATGAAGGTCTGGCCGAAGAGCCGCTGGTCGGTACCGATGACGGTGTTGGGGTCCTCCTTGCCGCGGACCCGGGCCCACCAGCTCTGCAGGTCGTGGGTCAGGGTACCGCCGCCGATCTGGCCCAGTTTGTATTGCTTTTTCAGTCCCGTGACCTGGATGACGGGGCGTTTTTCTGTTGTAGACATGCTGGCCCCTCCTTACACGGTATCCATAAAGGTCTTTTCAATGCGGCTGAAAAGCACCACGCCCAGCACCAGCGCCGCGATGGTAAATACCACGCTGTACAGGATGGAGCCTGCCGACACGCTGCCGGTGCCCAGGGTGGCCGCCCGGAACACTTCGATGGGGGCGGTCATGGGGTTGAGCTCCACCAGCACTTTCAGGCGGGGGCTCTCGTCCAGCATGGAGAGGGGGTAGACCACGGGGGAGGCGTACATCCACAGCTGGACGCCGAAGCCCACGGCGATGGCCAGGTCCCGGTATTTGGTAGTCAGGGAGGAGACGATGATGCCCACGCCCAGACCCAGCAGCATGACCTGCAGCATCACCAGGGGTACCGCCAGAGTCCAGAGGGTGAACCGGACCTCGGCGCCGGTGGCGAAGAAATAGAGCCAGAACACCAGATACATGGCCCCCTGGATCAGGAAGTTGATCAGGCTGGTGAGCACCTGACTCACCGGCATGGTCAGCCGGGGAAAGTACACCTTGCCGAACACCTGGGAGTTGGTCACAAAGGTGTTGGCAGTGTTGTTGACACAGTTGGCAAAGAAGGTCCAGACGGTGTTGCCGGCCATATAAAAGAGGAACCCCGGCACGCCGTCGGTGGGCATACCCGCCATGTTGCCGAACACCACGTTGAAAATCAGGGTGGTGATCAGAGGGTTCAGCAAGATCCACGCGGGACCCAGGATGGTCTGCTTGTACAGCACCGTAAAGTTGCGCTTGACGAACATCACGGTCAGGTCGCGGTACTGCCACAGTTCTTTCAGGTTGATGTCGAACCAGCCGGTGCGCGGCCGGATGATGGTGGTCCAGCCCTCATCAGCGGGGCGGGTATTCTGGATGTTTTCAGCCATAGGGCACCTTTTCCTTTAAAAATTGCATACCAATAGATACTACATTTTACCACAATACCCGCAAAAATACAACACGGGGGGGCGCGGGCCTTGTGCCGGGGCGGCGGGTATGGTATACTCAGGTCAAAAGAGGCTCTTTGCCGGAAAGAGGCAGGTTTATGAGTATCTCGTCCCTTTGGGGGATCAGTGCATTCTGGATCGTCTATGGCGTCCTGGGGATTCTGGGCTTCCAGAGAATCCCGGAAAAGTACAAATATAAAAGCTGGACGCCGGACTATATACGGATGTGCGGTATTGCCGACCTCCTTTTGGGCGGCGGCTGGATCATTCTGAGTTTTGTGCTCCGGGCGGTTTCGCTGCCGTTGCTGCAGGAAATGGGGCTGGTGCTGCTTTTTGCGCTGCCTGCCGTTGGGTATGCGCTGTACGCTGACCGAAAGACAAAAGTCTGGCGCCGGCAGGCAAACGAGGAATGGCGCCGGAAAAAACAGGAAAAGTAAAGCAAAACCCGGCGGGGAAAATCCCTGCCGGGTTTTTGTTGGTATCAGGCGGCTGCCGCCTGACGCCGGCGCATCCGCGACCAGTTGATGAAGCCGTAAATATCGTTGGCAAAGAACATCACGAAGCAGACCACCACCGAAAGGTAGGCGGGGTCCTCCAGCACAGCCAGCCCCCACAGCAGGATCAGCACCAGGTCGTTGGCGGCGTAGGCCACCGCAAACAGCGGGCTGCGCCGGGCGGTGAGATAGACAGCCAGAAAACTGGTGGTGACCGAAATGGTGCTGGGCAGCAGGTTGGCCGTGTGGAAAGCCCGCAGGATAAAGTAGAATACCACCGTGACAACCCCGCTGAGTACCAGGGCAAACAGGGCTTCCCGGCGGGAGATGCTGCCCACCTTCACTTCGGCCCGGCCCGCGCCGGAAGGATGGCGCAGCCAGCAGACCAGCGCGTACAGGGACATGGGGGCGGTCATGCCCAGGTAGGTGAGCATCTCCCCGTAATAGGAAAAGGTATAGGAGATATACCCGTACAGCAGGCTGAACGCGATGCCCAGTACCAGCCCCAGCGGGTTGCCCTTGGCGTTGAGGATCAGCGAGGTGGCACCAATCAGCGAGGCAGTCAGGGAAAGATAATCGGTCTGGTGGAACAGTACAAAGGTGCCTACAATAAGCACCACCGAACTGATCCACAGCGTCCATTCGGCTTTGGAGAAATAGTTCAGTTTGGAAAGCATGGCAAAACCCCCGAAAAAAAGCACCCGTATGCACATCTTCCAAGACCTAACGATGCGCAGACGAATGCGTTATGCATTACACTACCCGGTGGTAGTTTGTTTCTATTCGATTGCGAGGCTATGATAGCATACAGCAACGCCAAAGTCAAGCCTTACCAAAAAGAGGAAGGGCCCGGGGCCCTTCCTCCTGACATGCATGGGAAAAAATCAGACGTTGAACACCTTGTTGGCGATCTCGTCCTTGACCTGGGCAATGAAAGCATCCAGATCCATGGCCGTGGTCTCGCCCTTGCGGTTGCGCACGCTGATGTTGTTGGCTTCCACTTCCTTGGCACCCAGCACCAGCATATAGGGGGCACGATCCTCCTGCTGGGCCAGACGGATCTTGTAGCCGATCTTCTCGTTGGATTCATCCAGCACGGCGCGGATACCGGCAGCCTTCAGCTTGTCGGCCACCTCGCGGGAGTAGTCCAGCGTCTTTTCACTGACGGGCAGCACCTTGACCTGCACAGGAGCCAGCCAGGTGGGGAAGCGGCCCTTAGTCTCCTCGATGAGGTAGGCCATGAAGCGGTCCAGAGAGCCCAGGATGGCGCGGTGCAGCACCACGGGGGTCTTTTCGGTGCCGTCCTTGTCCACGTAGGTCAGGTGGAACTTGGCAGGCAGGCAGAAGTCCAGCTGGCAGGTGGACAGGGTGTACTCGGCGCCCACGGCGGG
>CALXHP010000021.1 GCA_944388135.1 uncultured Gemmiger sp.
GAAAGTTGGGAAAGCTGCAAAGCTTTTTTAAAAAAAGAGTGTACAAAAGCCGAAATTTTTGATACAATATGTAACGCAACGTGGGCGAGGCAACAGGAAGCGGAAGACCTCAGCCAAAAATGCGATCGCATGATCGTCATTGGTGGTCATCATTCTTCCAATACCCAAAAGTTGTTGCAGGTCGCTGCCAGGCATACCACAGCCATCAACGTCGAGACTGCTGATGAACTCGACCCTGCTTGGCTGGCAGGTGCTGAAACAGTGGGGGTAACAGCCGGGGCTTCAACGCCTTCGTCTATAATTGAGGAGGTACTTAACAGTATGAGTGAAGAGATCCGTGACGACATGAGTTTTGCCGAGATGCTGGAAGCGTCCGAAGCAAAGCCCCTGTATGCAGGCAAGATCGTAAAAGCCAAGGTCATCAGCGTTTCCCCGACGGAATGTGTCGTCGGCATCGATGGCTCCAAGCACACCGGCGTTGTGACGCTGCGTGAGATGAGCCATGACCCCAACGCCAAGATGGAAGACCTTGTTAAGGTAGATGACGAGCTGGATCTGGTGGTTGTCAAGACCAACGACCAGGAAGGCGTGGATACCCTTTCCCGTGTCCGTTTCGAGGCCCAGAAGGGCATGAAGGACGTCGCCGAGGCTGCCGAGAACGGCACCGTGATGGAAGGCGATGTCATGGAAGCCAACAAGGGCGGCGTGGTCGTCAATGTCAAGGGCGTGCGCGTCTTCGTGCCCCGTTCTCAGGCCACCATGCGCCGTGACGAGGACTACACCAAGCTGGTGGGCCAGCATGTCAAGCTGGTCATCACCGAGTGTGCCGGCCGCAAGATCGTGGGCAGCATCAACAAGGTGACCGCCGAGGCCAACAAGGCCAAGCGGGAAGAGTTCTGGGCCAATGTCGAGGTCGGCAAGAAGTACAAGGGCGTTGTCAAGAGCCTGACTTCTTACGGCGCTTTCGTGGACATCGGCGGTGTGGACGGTCTGTGCCACATCAGCGAGCTGAGCTGGTCCAACATCAAGCATCCCTCTGAGGTTGTCAATGTGGGCGACGAGATCGAAGTCTACGTCAAGAGCTACGATCCCGAGAACCAGAAGGTCTCCCTGGGCTACAAGAAGGAAGAGGACAATCCCTGGGTCAAGCTGGAGAATGAAGTGCCCGTGGGTACCGAGTTCACCGCTCCCGTTGTCTCCATCACCAAGTTTGGTGCTTTTGTCCGCATCATGCCGGGCATTGATGGTCTTGTTCATATCAGCGAGATCAGCAACGAGCGCGTCAACAAGGTTTCCGACGTGCTGAAGGTGGGCGATGAGGTCCGCGTCAAGCTGACCAACGTCGACTTCGACCGCAAGCGCATCAGCCTGTCCATGAAGGCTTGCCTGAATGAGGACACCGACGCCGAATAATTTTTCTTCGCAACCGTAAGGGGGCCTGCCTGTCAGTACAGGCAGGCCCTTTTTGTTGAAAAAAGTGGAAATATGCAAAAAATCAAAGATTTCATCGTAAAATATTACGAGGGCCTGGCGTATCTGTTCTTCGGCGGTGTGGCCACCCTGCTGAACCTGGTGCTGTTCGCGGCATTCCAGGCTGCCTTCGGTACCGAGTTTGCTGCCGGCGTCGGCAATGTCATCGACAACATCATCTGCATCCTTTTCGCCTACTGGACCAACCACACCTTTGTGTTCAAGAGCGAAAACAAGGGCAGCGCGGCCCTGGCGGAGTTCGGACAGTTTGTCTCCTGCCGGATCGCCACCATGATCATGGATCAGTGCATTATCTGGCTGGGGGTTTCCCTGGTGGGACCCCATGTGGCCTTTGCGGTGAACAACGGCGAAATCTGGGCCATGGGCGTCAAATTGTTCAGCCAGGTCATCGTTATTTTGTCCAATTATGTGTTCAGCAAATTGTTTATTTTCAAGAAAAAATAAACGGTTTGCCCAATAGGCTTTGCGGCTGCCACGAAGGCAGTCGATTTGTAACCACGCATAGGATTCCAAAAGGAGGGTACCTTATGAAAAAGAAAATCCGCGGTCACGGGTTTCGCCTGGTGGGGCTGATCCTGGGCATCATCGGTGCTTCGGTGGGCATTACGGCCATCGTCTTTTCGGCGTTGGGCCTGCATCAGGCACGGTTGTGCAAACATTGTTCGAAAGGAGATAACTTCCGTTGAAGTATACCAAGGAATATATGCTCAGCAAGGTAGACCATACGTTGCTGAAGCCGGAAGCTACCTGGCCGCAGATCCAGACCCTTTGCGATGAGGCCATTGCCAACCATTGCGCCTCGGTCTGCATCAATACCTGCTATGTGAAGCCGGCTGCGGAATATATGGCCGGCCGGGTGCCGGTCTGCTGTGTGGTGGGCTTCCCTCTGGGGGCCATGGATACCCGCAGCAAGGCCTTTGAAGCAAGAACTGCCGTGGAAAACGGCGCCTCGGAAGTGGATATGGTCATCAACATCGGCTGGCTGAAGAACAAGCAGTATGATGATGTCCGCGCCGACATCGCCGCCGTCAAGGAAGCGGTGGGGGACAAGGTGCTGAAGGTCATCATCGAGACCTGCCTGCTCACCGACGAGGAAAAGGTGAAGATGTGCGACATCGTGCCGGAGGCCGGTGCCGACTTTATCAAGACCTCCACAGGCTTTTCCACCGGCGGGGCCACCTTCCATGATGTGGAACTTTTTGCCCAGCATGTAAAGGGCCGCTGCAAGATCAAGGCGGCGGGCGGCATTTCCACCGTGGAGGATATCGAAAAATTCCTGGACCTGGGCGCTGACCGCCTGGGCACCTCCCGCGCTGTCAAGCTGCTCACCACCGGTGAGTCCGGCAGCGGCTACTGATCCATCTGAACCTGCAGGCGTCCGCCATCCGGCGGACGCTTTTTGTATAGTGGCCGCCTCCCCTTGCATAGGTTTGAAAAAAAGCAAGGGGGCTTTGTATGCATCCATTGATCCTTACCGTCCTGGCCGGGCTGGCAACCGGACTGGGCGGTCTGATTGCCACATTGTGCAAACCTTCCGGACGGTTGCTGGCCATCAGCGCCGGGTTTGCGGGCGGCGTCATGACGGCGGCTTCCCTGGCGGATCTGGTGCCCGAGGCATTGCGGTTCTATCGGGGGTATCTGCCGCCCCTGGCTGCGGGCGGTGCGGTGAGCCTGATGCTGGGGGCGGGAATGCTGCTGGCTGCACTGCTGGCCCGGCTTCTGCCGGATGAATCGGAGCTGGCGGACCGCATGTGGGGAGATGCCGCCCGCAGGGCGGCCCTGCGGGCCGGTCTGGTCACCGGGATGGCCTTGCTGCTCCACAATTTTCCCGAAGGGGTCCTGACCCTGTTTGCCGGGACCGCTGATCCATCTTTGGGGGTGCGCACCGCCCTGGCCATTGCGCTGCACAATATCCCGGAAGGACTGGCGGTGGCGGTACCCTTTGCCTACGCACTGCGCAGCCGCGCCGCGGGAGCCCTGGCAGCCCTGGTATCGGGGTTGGCGGAACCGGCAGGGGCGGCGCTGGCCCTGCTGTTTTTGGAGCGGTGGTTCACACCCGGCTTTTTGAACGGCACGGTGGTGCTGGTGGCGGGGGTCATGCTGTGGGTGGCGCTGGCCCAGCTGATCCCCGCTGCCCTGAAAGAACGCCACTCTTTGCCGGGCCTTCTGGGGGTGGCGGCCGGGGTGCTGCTGATGGTGCTGGGCATTGCGGCTTTGCCCTGAATGTGTTATACTATACTCTATATCAATGTTGAAAAAATGCCGGGGAGGGGTGCAAAATGCGGACCAGGATCATGGCGCTGGCCCTGTCGGCCCTGTTGCTGACCGGCTGCAGTACCTCCAATGACGTGGAGACCCTGCTGCGTGCCCCCCAGCTTTCGGGAGAGTCCGCTGCCGTCCAGAAGGCCCTCAACAGCTACCTGGGGAGCAGCGCTACCTTGAAATACCCGGCCAACGGCGATTTTCTGTCCCCCTTTGCCTTTGGCGATTGGGACGGCGACGGCGTCAATGAGGCCGCGGTGCTGTATACCGTGGATACCACCGGTTCCAACGTGTTTCTGGCGGTGCTGGAATCTACCGGGGAGGACAGCTGGCATGTGAGCCAGACGGTGGAGGGCCTTTCCAGCGAGGTGGAAACCTTTTCCGCCGCCCATCTTCGGGACGCCCAGAGCCAGCAGATCCTGGCGGGATACGGCAGCGCCCAGGGCGACCGCTATCTGGTGGTGTATGAATACGATGGAACGACGCTGTCCACCATCATCAGCAATCGCTACAGCGAGATGGTGCTGGGGGATTTTACCGGCAAGGGCGATACCCAGGATCTGGTGCTGGCGCTGCCCACGGATACCGAATACGGCGGGGTGACCTTGCAGCTGCTGACCAATGTGGAAGGGGAATTCCGTTCCTACCAGACGTTGAACCTGGGGGAAGGCTCCTACAGCGGTTGTGCGGCGCTCAGCGCCGGGCGGGGCCGGGATGATGCCATGTATCTGGTCATGGATGTCTGGGTGGGCACCAACAGTCTGGCGTCCGACATCATCCTCTATGACGGCAACACCGGCTTTTTGCAGCCCTACCGTCCGCCGGGAATCAGCGACCTGCAGCGCAGCACCCTGCGGTATCACACCGGCCTGCTGAGCCGGGACATTGACGGCAACGAGACCATCGATATCCCGGTGGAAGTGGACGACGGCGGAGAACTGCTGGCCCCCATGGACAAGAGCCTGGTGTTTTTGCTCTGGGAAGATTACACCGATGAACCGGGCGGGTACAGCAACTTCGGCATTTATGACAGCAAAAACAACTTTTATATGCCCCTGCCGGAGTCCATGCACGGCAACGTTCTGATCCGCACCAATCCCAGCGGGACAGGCTGGCTGATCTGCAGTATAGATGATGCCACCGTCTATTGCGAAATGCGGGTGGTGGACCCTGCCGAACAGGACGAAAGCAGTGGGGCGGCCTATGAGCGTATTGCCAATATCGGAAACCAACAGCTGCAGGCACGGATCGTGACGCCCTATTACGGGCTCAGCATCGACACCATTACCGGCGGTACCGTGCTGCTGGGGCTGGAATAACGAAAGGGAGCGCAGTATGAAACGAGTTTTGGTCGTGGAAGACGAAGCCGGCATCCGGGAGATGGTGGCCCTGAACCTGAAAATGGCAGGCTGGGAAGTGCTGGAAGCTCCCAGCGCCGAGCGGGCTCTGGAACTGATGCATCAGAGCGAACCCTGCGATGCCGCCTTGCTGGACATCATGCTGCCCGGCATGGACGGTCTGAGCCTTTGCGAGACCATCCGGCGGGATGACAATGACATCGGCATCATCATTGTTTCCGCCAAAGGGCAGGAAAGCGACAAGATCCGGGGCCTTTCCATCGGTGCCGACGATTATATCACCAAGCCTTTCTCGGTATCGGAGCTGGTGGCCCGTCTGGAGGCGCTGACCCGCCGTGTCAAACGGGGCAATGCCGCCAGCAAGGCGTCCGATGAACCGGAACAGCTGGTCAGCGGGCCGTTTGTCCTGGACGAAAAGAGCCGTGTGCTCTATAAGGCGGGCAAGCCCATCGACCTGACCCAGGTGGAGTTCCAGATCATGGAGCTGTTTTTCCGCAATCCGGCCACCGCGCTGGTGCGGGAAAAAATTCTGGAAGGGGTCTGGGGCAAGAATTATTTCGGGGATGTGAAGATCGTGGATGTGAACATCCGCCGTCTGCGCATGAAGATCGAGGATGAACCCAGCAATCCCCAGCATATCCTCACGGTCTGGGGATACGGCTACCGCTGGAACGCCTGAGCACCGCTGCATACCGGGGCACCGTGGTGCCGGAAAGGAGGAAAACCGCCATGGCAAAAACAAGCATCATCCAGCGCTGGATCAAGGGCAGCCTGCTCATCATGGTACTGGTGCTGGTGGCGGCCGAAGCGATTTTCCTCTACAACAGTTACCGGGAATTGTACGGCGGTGTGCAGCATGCCATTGAAAACCGCTTTTCCACCATTTCGGGACGGCTGCAGGCCACCGGTACCGCCGGTGACGTGCTGGAAACTTCAGAGAGCCGGGGCCAGGCCCTGCGCCGTACCGTGGAACAGTTTGACGAAAAGGATAAATTTGAGTTTATGCTGCTGGATGCCCAGGGTGTGATCCTGACCACCAGCAGCGGTACCATGACCCAGGACCTGACCAACGGTTCCGACTTTGCCCAGGCGCTCAGCTCTTCCAGCGGCATGGGCCGTTCCATTTTTACCACCCCCCAGGGGGAGCGGGTCATGGCGGTGACGGCCTTGGTGCCCTATGCCGCCGGCAACATTGCGGCCATGCGGATGGTCACCAGCCTCACCCTGGTGGACCGTCAGTGGGGTCATTATATTGCTGCGGCGGTGGGCATCGGTGTGCTGGCATTTTTGCTCATGCTTTGGAGCGGCCTCTTTTTTGTGCGGTCCATTGTCCGCCCGCTGGGGGAGGTGGAGGCAACGGCCACCCGGATCGCCCGGGGCGACCTCAAGACCCGCCTGCCGGATACCAAGTACAACGATGAGATCGGACGCCTGTGCAGCACCATCAACCAGATGGCGGAAGACCTGGCGGAGACCGACCGGCTGAAAAACGAATTCATCTCTTCGGTCAGCCATGAATTGCGCACGCCGCTGACCTCCATCAAGGGGTGGGTGGAGACCATCAAAAACATCGACGACCCCACCAACGAAAATTATCGCCGGGGCCTGGCCATCATCGGCACAGAGACCGACCGTCTTTACACCATGGTGGAAGAACTGCTGGACTTTTCCCGGCTGCAGAACGGCATCAAGCTCAACTGCCAGGTGCTGGACCTGGTAGCCGAGGCCACCGATGCCGCTCTGTTTGTGGAAGCACGCATCCAGCAGGAAGGACTGCACTTTGTCTATGAAGAACCGCCCGATCCCTATCCGGTCTGGGCGGACCCGGCCCGTCTGCGCCAGGTGTTTGTGAATGTGTTTGACAATGCCATCAAGTACTCCGACCCCGGCGGGACCATCTTCTTCACCCTTACCCGGACGCCGGTCACTGTGACCGCCGCTGTGCGGGATCAGGGCCGGGGCATCGCCCCCGATGATCTGGACAAGGTCAAGCAAAAGTTTTTCAAAGCAAAAAACTCAGTGCGGGGGTCGGGCATCGGCCTGGCTGTGGTGGACGAGATCGTCCAGGCACTGGGCGGTAAGGTGGAGATCGAGTCTGCGCTGGGGCAGGGCACCACGGTGCGCATCACCCTGCCGGTGTACCACCCCGGGCAGGAGCACCTCCACGAAAAAATCTGATGATACCCAAAGGAGACAGTATGTCCAAAGAATTTCGCACCTCCGTCGGTGGTCAGGCCCTGATGGAAGGCATCATGATGCGCGGTCCGGAAAAGATCTGCTGCGCTGTGCGCCGTCCCGACGGCACCATCGACCTGAGCTACGACACGGTGCGTTCCCACTGGTACAACAAGATCCCCCTGGTGCGGGGCGTCTGCAATATGGCCGAAAACCTCTACAAGGGGTACCAGTACCTGATGCATGCCGCCGACATCGCCATGGAAGGGGAGGAGGAACCGGCAGAGTCCAAGCTGGACAAATGGCTGGAAGCCCATATGGGGCCGGCGGTGCAGAACGCTCTGATGGGGGTGGCAGCGTTCGCCGGTGTGGTGCTGGCGCTCTTCCTCTTCACCTTTCTGCCCACCTTCCTTACCGGGCTCATCAACCAGGCTCTGCCCATGAGCCGCTGGCCCCGGGTCATCCTGGAAGGCGTCCTCAAGATGGTGATTTTTCTGGGGTACATGTTCCTCTGCACCCGCTATATGGAGCTGCACCGGGTGTTTGAATACCACGGTGCCGAACATAAGACCATCGCCTGCTATGAGGCCGGTCTGCCCCTGACGGTGGAAAATATCCGCAAACAGAGCCGGTTCCATCCCCGGTGCGGCACCAGCTTTATGATCCTTGTGATCATCATCAGCATCTTCCTCTATGCCGTGCTGCCCTGGACCAGCACCTGGCTGCGCATTGTGTATAAAATCTGTATGTTCCCCCTGCTGGTAGGCATCTCCTATGAGGTGCTCAAGTGGGCGGGCCGGTCGGACAGCCTGCTCTCCCGCATCATCTCTCAGCCGGGACTCTGGATGCAGCGGCTGACCACCTTCGAACCGGATGATTCCATGATCGAAGTAGCCATCGCCGCCGTGACCCCCGTCCTGCCGGAGAATCGGGAGGATGGCCGCTGGTGAACACTGCATTTCAGGCCCTGTGTGCCCGGCTGCAGGCGGCCAGTGTGCCCGACGCACGGTTTGATGCGGCCCAGCTCTACCGCTTTGTCACCCGGCGGGACCCCCGCCTGGACGATGGCCCCACCGAGGCGGAGGCCGCCCGCCTGGATGTGCTGGCGGCCCGCCGTGCTGCCCGGGAACCACTGCAATATCTGCTGGGGGAATGGGACTTCCTGGACTTCACCCTGAAGGTGGGGCCGGGGGTGCTTTGCCCCCGGGCCGACAGTGAGGTGGTCTGCGAGGCCGCTGTGGAGCTGCTGCGGGACGTTGCGGCTCCGGTGGTGCTGGACCTTTGTGCCGGCACCGGCTGCCTGGGGTTGGGGGTCGCCCGGGCCTATCCGGATGCCCGGGTCACCTGCGTGGAAAAAAGCCCTGAAGCCTGGCGGTATCTCACCGCCAATACGGCAGGGACCGGCGTGCAGACCGTCCAGGCCGATGTGTTCAGCTGGTATACGGCCCTTTCCCCGGAAAGTGTGGACCTGATCCTTTCCAACCCGCCCTATCTGACGGCACAGGAGATGGCAGCCCTCATGCCGGAAACGGCCCACGAACCGGCCATGGCTTTGGACGGGGGCACCGACGGACTGGATTTTTACCGGCTGCTCTGTGCCCGGTATGGCACCGCGCTGCGCCCCGGGGGATGGCTGGTGCTGGAGATCGGCTGTGACCAGGCTGCCCGGGTGCTGGCCCTGGGGCGGCAGTACGGCTGGCAGAATGGATGCTGCCGCAAGGATTACGGCGGCAACGACCGGGTTATCCTGCTGCAAAAACCGCAAAAAAGCGGTTGAAAATCCCTTCTATGGGATGATAAATACACAACATAAGGTTGTAATTTGCGCTCGAATCGTATATAATAGACCCAAACGCAAACGATAAGAGCAATCGCGATAGAAAAAGGAGAAACGCAAGATGGCAGCTAAAAAAGATACAAGTCCCAAGAGCACCGGCCCGGCCACCGATAAGAAGGCCGCGCTGGAAACAGCTCTTGCCCAGATTGAAAAGCAGTTCGGCAAAGGCGCCGTCATGAAGCTGGGGGCCAATGTTACCATGCAGGTGGATGCCATCCCCACAGGCAGCCTGGGTCTGGATCTGGCACTGGGCATCGGCGGGTTGCCCCGCGGCCGTATCATTGAGATCTATGGACCGGAATCTTCCGGTAAGACCACCCTGGCCCTGCAGGTGCTGGCCGAAGCCCAGAAGATGGGCGGCGAAGTGGCCTTCATCGACGTGGAACATGCCCTGGACCCCGCCTATGCCAGTGCGCTGGGGGTAGACATCGACAGCTTGCTGGTCAGCCAGCCCGATACCGGTGAGCAGGCCATGGAGATCTGCGAGGCCCTGGTGCGCTCCGGCGCCATCGACGCGGTGGTTGTGGACTCGGTGGCTGCCATGGTGCCCCGTGCCGAAATCGAGGGCGAGATGGGCGACAGCCATGTGGGTCTGCAGGCCCGCCTGATGAGCCAGGCCCTGCGCAAACTCACCGGCGTCATCGGCAAGACCAACACCGTCTGTATCTTCATCAACCAGCTGCGTGAAAAGGTGGGCATCGTCTACGGCAACCCCGAAGTCACTACCGGCGGCCGTGCCCTGAAATACTACTCCAGCGTGCGGATCGACGTGCGCCGCATCGAAGGTCTGAAGGACTCCACCGGCGCATTCATCGGCAACCGTACCCGGGCCAAGATCGTCAAAAACAAGGTGGCGCCGCCCTTCCGGGAGGCAGAATTCGACATCATGTTCGGCGAAGGCATCTCCAAGATCGGCGAGATCCTCGACCTGGGCGTCAAGCTGGGGATCGTCCAGAAGAGCGGTGCCTGGTTCAACTACGGCGAGATGCGCCTGGGCCAGGGCCGCGACAACGCCAAGCAGTTCCTGAAAGAGCACCCGGAAGTCTCCGACGAGATTGAAAAGATCGTCCGTGCCAATGCGGATCGCCTGCTGGCTGCCGGCAAGAAGGGGACCGTCAAGCCCCTGGACCCCAGTGAGCTGGTCAAGCCGGTGGCTCCCGGCGAAGCCCCGGCTGCCGCCGCACCTGCCGCCAAGACCACCGGCAGCGAGGTGGACCTGGACATTATGGTTGACGAATAATGCCCCGGCTGACCCAGATCAAAGAAACGAAAAAGGGGCGGCTGGCCCTCTTTCTGGATGGGGAGTTCGCCTTTTCCCTGGACGAGGATACCTTTGCCGGGGCGAACCTCCACGAAGGGGATGACCTGGAACCCTGGCGGGTGGAGGAGCTGCGCAAACAGAGCGATACCCGCCGCGCCCTGGACAAGGCGATGGATTACCTCTCCCTCCGGGACCATGCGGCGGGGGAACTGTACCAGAAACTCTGCCGCAAGTTCGACGCCCACAGCGCCGCCTACGCCGTGGCCAGGGCGGAGGAGCTGGGCCTGCTGGATGATGCGGGCTTTGCCCGCCGCCGCGCCGCGGAGTTGCTGCGCAAGCGCAAGTCCCGGCGGGAGATTCTCAGCGACCTTACCGCCAAGGGCATCGACCGGGACACCGCCGCCGAAGCGGTGGAATCCCTGTATGAACCCGGCGACGACGGGGAGGACCCCGAGCTGGTCACCGCCCGGGCGCTGGTAGAGCGCCACTATGCCGCCAAACTGGCTGCGGGAAAGCGGGACCAGGTGGCGGCGGCGCTGGCCCGGCGGGGCTTTTCCCATGCCATCATCCGCGAAGTGCTTGCGGATTTTCAAGACTGAACCCAACCGCTGCATCTGCCGCCTGGCAGGTGCCGGAAATTTTACCATAAGGACGTACCTATGAAGATTGCCATCATTTCTCTCGGCTGCCCGAAGAACCAGGTGGATGCCGATGTTTTCTGCCACGCGCTCCTCAAGGAAGGGCACACCACGGTGGCCGACCCCGCCGAAGCGGACGTGATCATCGTCAACACCTGCGGGTTCATTGAATCCGCCAAGGCCGAGGCCATCGAGAATATCCTCCTGGCCTGCCAGTACAAGCAGCAGAACCCCGACCTGAAGGTCATTGTCACCGGCTGCCTGGCCGAACGCTACAAACAGCAGATCGTCCAGGAGATCCCCGAAGTGGATGCCGTGGTGGGCATTGGTTCCAACGCAGCCATTCCGGCCATTGTGGCCCGGGTCTGTGCCGCGGGAGCCGGTCAGGTGGAAAGCTACGGCCCCAAGAGCGATATGCCCCTGGGCGGTGCCCGGGTGATCTCCACCCCCCGGCATTATGCCTACCTGAAGATCGCCGAGGGCTGCAACAATCGCTGCCATTATTGTGCCATCCCGCTGATCCGGGGCCCGCTGCGCAGCCGCCCCCTGGAGGATTGTGTGGCCGAGGCCCGCTGGCTGGCCGGGGAAGGGGTCCGGGAGCTGATTCTTGTGGCCCAGGACCCCACCGCTTACGGCGAGGACTGGGGCAAACCCGGTGCCGTCTGTGAATTGCTGGACCGCCTGCAGGAGATCGACGGCATCCGCTGGATCCGCATTCTCTATGCCTACCCCGAGCGGATCAGCGATGCGTTCATCGAGGCCATGGTGCGCAACACCAAGGTGGTGCCCTACCTGGACCTGCCCATCCAGCACTGCGATGATGCGGTGCTGAAAGCGATGAACCGCCGCGGCGGCCGTGCCGAGATCGAGGACGCCGTCGCCCGGCTGCGGAAGGCCATCCCCGGCATCACGCTGCGCACCACCCTCATCGCGGGCTTCCCCGGCGAGACCGAGGAACAGTACGCGGAACTCTGCGATTTTGTCAAGACCATGCGGTTTGACCGGCTGGGCTGCTTTGCCTACTCCGCCGAAGAAAACACCGTAGCCGCCAGGATGGACGGACAGCTGGACGAAGAGACCAAGCAGCGCCGTGCCGACCATATCATGGAATTGCAGGCGGAAGTCAGCGCCGACCGGGAGAAGGAAAAGGTAGGCCAGACGCTGGAGTGCATCTGCGACGGTGTGGACGACGAAACCGGTATGTACCTGCTCCGCTCCAAGGCGGACTGCCCCGAGATCGACGGCAATGTGCTGACGCCCGCGGACACCCCGCTGGAGACCGGTGCATTCTACAACGTGACCATCACCGATGCCGACACCTACGACCTCTACGGCTATGTAGAGGAAAAACTGGAGGACTGAGCCATGAATCTGCCCAATAAACTGACGATGCTGCGCGTGATCCTGGTGCCTGTGTTTATGGTGTTTGCCGCGTTCAGCCGCTACGGCACCGCCGAATACAACCAGACCTTTATGCTGGTGGCAGGCATTGTCTTTGCGGTGGCCAGCATTACCGATTTTCTCGATGGGTATCTGGCCCGCAAATACCACCTGGTCACCGATTTCGGCAAGTTCATGGACCCCCTGGCCGACAAATGTCTGACCACCGCCGCTTTTATTTACATGGTGGCCGACGGCATCTGCTCGCCGGTGGTGCTGGCTGTGATCCTTTTCCGGGAATTTGCCGTGGCCGGTGTGCGGATGATCGCCGCAGAATCCGGTACCGTGATTGCCGCCAACATGTGGGGCAAAGTCAAGACGGTACTTCAGATGCTGACCATCCTGTTCTACTACTTTGCCGCCGCCCTGGGCGGCCCCACCGATGTGATGGGGGTGGGCCTCATTACCCAGGTGCTGTGCTGGCTGGTAGCCGCGGCCACCGTCATTTCCGGCGGGATCTACCTGTGGCAGAACCGCGCCTGCTTTATGCAGGCAAAATAACAACGGGGGACTACTGCATTGCCGAATTTCAAACCCCGCGCAAAAGTACAGCAGGTATTTGCCAGAATGACCCGCCTGGAGCGAGCCGTTCTGGCTTTGCTGTGTCTGTTTGCCGTAAAATTTCTCTTCAGCACGGCGGCCCACTTCCTGCCGGCCCTCCAGGGGCTGGATATGCTGGGCAGCGGCCGCCATCCGGTGGACCTTTGGCTGCTGCTGCTCTGCTGTACGGCGGTGTTGGGAACGTTCTGCCTCTACCGCCGTGCCCTGCGGGCAATGGGCGCCCGGCTGACTCGGTTTGACGTGGTGGTGCTGGCGGTCTGCTGCCTGCTCAGCGCAGCCTTCTATCTTCATGCCATGGTGGGGCGCCAGAGCCTCTACCTCTGGGATAATGCCACCTACTACAATCTGCAGGTGCGGCTGGAATCCAACTTTGCCGATGGCGTGTTCATGGGGGTGGGCTCCACCATCTACAAGACTTGGTTCAATGACTATGCCCCCCTTGTCATCAACATCCTGCTGGAACCCTTCTTCATGTTCACGGCGCGGACGGCCAACACCTTTGCCATCCTGTGCGCACTGCTGATCCCCGCGCTGGTCTATTTCAGCGCGCTGGTGTTCCTGCTGGTGCTGCGCCGTCAGCTGGCGCCCCGGGCTCCGCGGCTGTTTACCCTGTTGGGCATGGCCTTTGTGCTGCTGATGCCTTTGGTCCATGTGGCTCTCTACCGCGGCATGCCCGATCTGTTGGGGGTGGCTTTCGCCTTTATGCTTATGGCGCTGCTCACCGGCTATGATTTTGCGGTACCGGCTCCGGCGCGGCTGGTAAGCCTTGCCACCTTCACCGGCCTTTTGATCCTGACCCGCCGCAGCTATATGTTCACGGTGGTCACCATCTTTGTCTTTTATGGCGTTCGGGTGCTGGCCCTGGCCCTGCGCCGCCGCAACCGGGGGGCCTTTGTGCGGTTCTGGCAGTTTGCCGTTGCCTCCCTGGTCTGTGTGGGGGTGCCGCTGGCGCCCATGTTCTGGCGCATTGTCCGGGCCGATTACAGCGACCGCTACGCCACCTACCAGACCGGCGGGTTCCTGTCGGAGCTGGCCAACCAGCGGGTTTATCTGGGATACTTCCTGCTGGCAGTGCTGCTGCTTGGCGTGATCTACGGATTGTATAAAAAGACGACAAGATTCCTCTCCGTACTTTCCTTGGCGGGGGCGTTGGTCACTGTTCTGCTGGTGACCCGAGTCCAGAATATGGACGATCACCAGTCCCTGGCGGTGGCACCTTTCTATCTGCTGGGATTTTTCCTCTGCGCCCTGGCGGTGTCCAACCTGCCCCGGTGGCCGCTGCGGGCGGTGCCCGCCGTGGTACTGGGGGGCATGTGTGTCCTCAACTTCGGGGCTTGCAGCCAGCTGTTGCCGCCCCTCTGGTTCCCCACCGAGGTATACAGCGGCCTGTATTTCTATGTGGACAACGTCCGGGAAGATATGGGCGGCATCGCCCAGGTCAACGACTGGCTGCTGCAAAATTGCAGCGGGGAAAATTCTGCCTACATGATCTGCCATGGTGTGGTGTACAGTGCCGATGTATTCAGGGCAGCGGCTCTGCCTGACGAGAGCATCCGCACGATCCTGGCCTACGGTGCGGTGAATCCCGGCAACGATGCCTTCCCCAAGGAGCTGTTCACCGCCCAGGCGGTGCTGACCTGCACGCCTTTTGACCCCAGCAACCACACCGAAAAGATCAACAACGCCTTCCTGGAAAACCAGGAAATGTACCAACCCTTTGAGGTGGCTGCCACCTTTGATATGGGCAACGGCTACACCATCACCGCCTACCGCCGCATCAAGGCACCCACGGTGGAAGAACTGGGCACCTACCGCAGCTGGCTGGCGGAGGAGGACGCCCAGTTCCCCTACAATTTCAGCGCCGTGTGGGATCAGCTGGAAGCCCAGTTCGCAAATAACGGCTGAAGGCTTGCAACAGCGCCCCGGGGCGACTATAATAGAAACCATCGGAGACCATTGAATTGGGAAAGGATTGTGCCACCATGCAGATTTTCAACACCATGACCCGCCAGAAGGAGGAATTCGTCCCCCAGAAAGAGGGCGAATACCGCATCTATGTCTGCGGCCCCACGGTTTATAACTATATCCACATCGGCAATGCGCGCCCGATGATCGTGTTTGACACCCTGCGCCGCTACCTGGAATACTGCGGCAACAAGGTCTACTATGTTTCCAACATCACCGACATCGACGACAAACTGATCCAGAAGGGCCAGCAGGAGGGCATCTCCATGCAGGAGGTGGCCCGCAAATTCGAGGCCGAGTACATCAAGGATTCCGAGGGGCTGAACGTGGAGGAACCCACCGTGCGCCCCCGTGCCACCGAGCATATCGGCGAGATCATCAAGATCGTGAAGGATCTGGTGGATTCCGGCCATGCCTATGTGGCCCGCAACGGGGATGTGTATTTCCGTGTGAAATCCGACCCCGGCTACGGCAAACTGAGCCACCTGAACCTGGACGACCTGGAGAGCGGCAACCGCACCCTGCGCAGCCAGATGGACGACGACCTGAAGGAAGATCCCGCCGATTTTGCCGTCTGGAAGGCTGCCAAGCCCGGCGAGCCTTACTGGGAGAGCCCCTGGGGCCACGGCCGCCCCGGCTGGCACATCGAGTGCAGCGCCATGGCCCGCAAGCATCTGGGCAAGACCATCGACCTCCATGCCGGCGGTCAGGACCTGATCTTCCCCCATCATGAGAACGAGATCGCCCAGTCGGAGTGCGCCAACGGCTGCACCTTCAGCCGTTACTGGATGCACAACGGCTTCCTGAACATCAACAACGAGAAGATGTCCAAGAGTGCGGGCAACTTCTTCACCGTGCGGGAAATCGCCGACAAATACGGCTATGAACCCATCCGGTACTTCATGCTGACGGCGGGCTACCGTATGCCGCTGAACTATACGGTGGACCTGATCGAAAGCTGCAAGAACAGCCTGGAGCGGCTCTACACCTGCCGGGACAATCTGGACTTTGCCATTGAGCACGCCCACGGCACCGACACGGCGCTGGCCGCCAAATGTGAGGAGGCCCGCACCAAGTTCAAGGCCGCCATGGACGACGACCTGAACACTCCCGATGCCCTGGCGGCGGTGTTTGATTTCGTCAAGGAGATCAACACCCTGTCCGATGGTTCCGATAAAGCCACGCTGGAGCAGGCCGCCAAGACCTTTGACGAGCTGACCGGCGTGCTGGGTCTGCTCTACAACCGCAAGAAGGACGAAGTCCCCGCCGAGGTCACCGCCCTGGTGGAGGAGCGTGCTGCGGCCAAGAAGGCCAAGGATTGGGCCAAAGCCGATGCCATCCGCGCCCAGCTCACCGAGATGGGCTGGAGCGTGACCGACACCGCCCAGGGCCCCAAGATCGCAAAACTGTAAAAATGCAACGCAGGGGCATGCCTGCGTGCCCGCCTGAGATCTGCTGGCGGAAGCACGCGGGCAGGCCCCGCTTTTTTGAGATTCATGATGATACAAAAACAAAAATTCCATTCCCGGACCCTCTGGCTGATCCTGGGGGGCGCCCTGGCCCTGCGGCTGGTGCTGGCCCTTGTCACCGAAGGCTATCCCTATGACATGAGCTGCTTTGTGGCCTGGGGTGACAAGCTGGCCGCCCAGGGACCGGCCGCCTTCTACAGGGACGGTTATTTTGCCGATTATCCCCCCGGCTACCTCTTTGTGCTGGGGCTGGTGGGGGCAATCCGCGGTTTCTTTTCCATACCCTACGAATCACCGGTGACCTACCTTTTGCTGGCGCTGGTGCCCAGCCTTTGCGACTGTGCCGTGGCCTGGCTGGTCTGGCGGGTAGGGGAGCAGGCGAGTCCCGGCAGCCGGGTGCCGCTGGTGCTGGCGGCTTTCACGGCCTTCAATCCGCTGCTGCTCTTTGACACCGGCGTCTGGAAACAGATCGACGGCGCTTTCGCTTTGCCGCTGCTGGGCTGTTTCTGGCTGCTGGAACGGCGGCGCTATCTGCCGGCGGCTTTCTGGTATGGGGTGGCCCTGGCCATCAAACCCCAGGCGCTTCTCTTCGGCCCGGTGCTGGCGGCCTGCTTCCTGGCGGCCATCGTTCAGGAAGAAAACCGTTTCCGGGCTTTCGGCCGCTGTTTCGGCGGGGCGGCGGTGGCGCTGGTGCCGCCGCTGGCGGCGGGCTTGCCCTTTTATGGGGTCCTGGACCTGATCCCCTCGCTGCTGGAAAAGTATGTGGGTACCATGTCCGGTTATCCCTATGCCACCATCAACGCCTTCAACTGGCTGGCAGCTCTGGGCGGCAACTGGCAGCCCCTGCAGGACGACGCGCTCTTCGGCATCAGCTGGCATACGCTGGGGTGGTTTTCCATTCTGCTGGTTACGGCAGGGCTGACCTTCTTTGCGGTGCGCAGCGCCCACAGCCGTCATTTTTCGCCGCTGCTGCTGGCAGCCTATTATGGGCTGGGCGTCTTTACCTTCGGCCACTGCATGCATGAACGCTACATGGTGCCCGGGGTGCTGCTGACTTTGCTGGCCGCTGCCCGGTGGAAGGATATCCGCCTGTATGCGGCGGGCTTCGGCATGTCCCTTACCGGTTTCATCAACCTGGCTACCGTCTACACGCTGGCCGGCACCGAGGACGAATGGCTCACCAGCGCCACCAGTTCCACGGTGGCGGTATTGGTGGGCCTGGCGGAGACCGTCTGCTTTGTCATGCTGCTGTTTGCGGTGTGGGACATTGCACTGCACGGTCACGCACTGCCGCTGCCGGAAGGCAGCCGCCCCGAAGATGCCCCGCCTGCTGGGCAGCCCCGCTGGCTCCCCCGGGAACGGCTGGCCCTGCTGGGGCTGACCCTGGCTACCGCGGTACTGAGCTTTGCCTATCTGGGGGATACCACCGCCCCGCAAAACCCGCTGGATGCCACCAATACAGTCTTGCAGGAAACAGTCACCGTCCAGGGCAACGCCGTGAACCTGTGGGTCTACCCCGGGGTCTCCTTCGGCGGCAGCCTGACGGTGGCGGATGCCCAGGGCAATACCCTGCTGGTGCAGGAGCTGGGATACAGCACCTGCTTCAGCTGGAGTGAAAGCCGCCTGCCGGTGGCAGAGGGGCAGACGGTGACCATCACGGTGGAAAACGCCCAGGTGTTTGAGATGGCCTTCCGGGACGGAGACGGCAACCTGCTGCCGGTCACCGGCGGAGGCGCCCTCTTTGATGAACAGGGGGCGGTGCCGGATGCCATCAGCCAGCTGAACAGCATGTATTTTGATGAAATCTACCATGGCCGCACCGGCTACGAGCAGCTGCACAAGATGCCGGTCTATGAAACCACCCATCCCCCTCTGGGCAAAGACCTCATCATGGTGGGCATTGCCATTTTCGGAATGACCGGTTTCGGGTGGCGGTTCTCCGGCACACTGTTCGGGGTACTGCTGGTGCCTCTGGCCTGGTGTTTTGCCCGCCGCCTGACCCGCAAACGGTGGATCTGCGCGGTGGCAGGGACCCTGCTGGCACTGGACTTCATGCGCTTTGCCCAAAGCCGTATTGCTACCATTGATATCTACGGCACCTTCTTCATCCTGCTGGGAGCCTACTGCATGCTGTGGTACTGCCAGAGCGTACTGCAAAAAGGCGTCAACGGTTCGCTGCTGCCCATGGCTCTGGGCGGGGTTGCCTTTGGCCTGGGATGCGCCGCCAAATGGACAGGCATCTATGCCGGAGCGGGGCTGGCCATCCTGTACCTGGGGGTGCTCTATGCCCGCTGGCGCCAGAAGCAGCCGGGTTTCCGGGAGGAATTCCGCACGGCGGCCCTGGGGGGCGTGGTATTCTATATTCTGGTACCGCTCTGTATCTATATTGCGTCCTACATGCCCTACTGGTGGCGTGATCCCGGATTCAGCCTGGCAGACTGGTGGCAGTGCCAGGTGTCGATGTACGAATACCATTCCAACCTGGAAGCCACCCATCCCTTTGAAAGCCGCTGGTACACCTGGCTGGTGGGGCTGCGGCCGGTGTGGTATTATCAGAACACCCATCTTCCCGATGGTCTGAAGGCCAGCATTGCGGGCCTGGGCGGTCCGGTCATCTGGCTGGCGGGGCTGATCTGCCTGGTGGCATTGCTGTGGCACCAGGTCAGCGGCCGGGGCAGCCGCGCCGGGGCGGGGGTGCTGATCCTGTACGGTACCCAGCTCATTCCCTGGATGCTGGTCACCCGCTGTACCTTCCTCTACCACTATTTCCCCAGCTCGATGTTCTGCCTGGCCGCCATTGCCCCGGTGCTTTCCCATATCCGGAATGTACAAAAGGCGAAGCGGATGGCTGCGGTGCTGTGTGTGGTGTCGCTGGTGCTGTTTGTCTGTTACTACCCGGCGCTTTCCGGGCTACCCATCCCCACCTGGTGGGCTGAAGCCCTGGAATGCCTGCCCAGTTTCGGCTTCTATTAAATAAAAAAAGACCCTCGCAGGGGAGTTCTGAAGTGACCCCAAAAAGTTAGACAATAATTTCAAATAAAAATTGTTCAAGCAACCGAAAGGGCTTGTTGTCT
>CALXHP010000022.1 GCA_944388135.1 uncultured Gemmiger sp.
GACGACGAGATCCCCGCCCTGACCATCTACCGCAAGCGGGATGTGAACATCGAGACCGAGCGCAAGCCCAAGACCCGTACCACCGAGATCACCGCCGACGAGTTCTATGTGGCGGTGCTCTCCAACGAAGCCAAGGTGGTGCTGGCCAAGTTCAAAGAAGCGTAAGGGAGGGCTGCCCATGCCCGATTACACCTTTTACCGGGAAATCTACCTGGGAGAGGATATCCCCGAAACCCAGTTCCCCCGCTTTATCCGGTATGCCCGGACCGAGCTGAACCGCATGCGGGAGACCTACGCGGTGGAACCCCGCCGGGGTATGGACCCCGATAACGCCGTGGCCATGGCCCTGTGTGCCATCGCCGATGCCCTCTACGAGTTCGCCCAGGAGGACGAGGCCCGGGGACTGGCCAGCCTGCGGGTGGGCAGCGTCAGCGAAAGCTATGTCTCCCCGCCGGAACTCTGCCCCAGCACCCTCAGCGACCGGGCGGCCCATTACCGCCACGAGGCGGGGTACTATCTGCAGATCGGACGGTGGCTGCCCCATGCCTAAACGCCGCCTGTATGCCCAGACCGTCACCCTCTACCACGGGGATGCCGAGACCCGGCAGGTCCGGCGCAGGGTACTGCGGGGGGTGTACTGGCAGCACGGCCGCCGCCGCCCCCCTGACGTCAGCGGCACCGCCGAAGCCGCTTCCGCCCTGCTGGTGGTGCCGGAAACCACCGCCCGGTACGGCATCGACTACACCCTGGAGCCGGGGGACCGCCTCTGCCCCGGGGAGGGCCCGACATTGACCTGGGCCCAGTGGCCCGCCTTTGTGCCGGGCAGCCGGCCGGAGGTGGCGGTGGTGCAGTATGTGCTGCCCATGCGCCGGGGCAACACCCTGCACCATCTGGAGGCCGGTACCTGGTGGACCGGCAGCGGCACCGGCGCCCACAGCCTGACCACCTGAGGAGGAAACACCATGAATGAGTCCGTTCTGAACGATCTGCGGGCCTTTCTGGCCCAGGCCCCCGCCCTGGCGGAGATCCCGCTGCGGGTGGAGGAAGCCGGCCCCGAACCCGGCACCGGCGGCCTGTGGCCCCGGGGGGTGACGGTGGTCACCCGCAAGGAGGACGTGCTGGGCGGCGTGACCCTGCGCTGCCGGGCGGAATTTCTGCTGCGGCTCTGCCTGCCGCTGCCCCCGGGGGACGACGACCAGGCGGTGCGCAACGCCGGGCGGCTGCTGGCCCTGGAAAGCTGGGTGGCCGCCCGCAGTGCCACCCACACCCTGCCCCGGTTCGGCACCGGCCTGCCGGAGGGGGAGACCCTGCGGGCCCAGGACGGCCGCCTGGAAGGTACCGACCTGGTGGGCACCGCCCGCTATTCCCTCCGCCTGCTGGCGGAGTACACCGAAATCTATAAGGAGGAGACCCCATGAAGATCCAACGCAAATACATGGCCCACTACCTGAACGCGGCCTTCGATGAACCGGAGGCCCAGTATGTCCGGCTGGGCCGGGACCTGGAGGAATACGCCCCCGAGCTGAGCGCCAACGTGGAGAAAAAGGCCAACATCCTGGGCCAGACCACGGTGGTCATCGACAGCTACCAGAAACAGGGGGAGGTGTCCCCCTACTATGCCGAGGAGGGCGACCCGCTGTTTGAAAAGCTCCAGGCCATCCTGGACGGCGACCTGGTGCTGGACGACCTGAAAACCGATATGGTGGAGGTCAAGCTCTGGGGCGACGAGGACGGCGCCTACCCCGCCGTGAAGGAGGAGTGCTACATCGAGATCGTCAGCTACGGCGGCGATACCACCGGCTACCAGATCCCCTTCAACGTGCACTACACCGGCGTAAAGACCAAAGGCACCTTTGACCCGGGCAGCAACACCTTCACCCCGGCGGGCTGAGTGCCTTTGCATTCCCCTGAATCTGTCCGGAGCGGCGGAGATGCGCCGCCGGTCCGGACGGGAGAAACTGTCTGCGCGGGGACGGCTGCGGCCGTCCCCGCTCTTTGTTATAGAAAGGATGGCCCATGAAACAACTGACCATTGACACCGGTGTGGAGGAATTCTCGGTCAACGGCCGGGGGGTGCTGCGCTTCAACCCCGCGGACCCCAACCTCTACCACCGCTTTTTTGCCGTGGGCCGGGAGCTGGACGCCCTGGACAAGGAACTGCAGGCCAAGACCGCGGCCCTGCCCGCCGACGGGGCGGAAGCCGCCGCCGCGGGGCTGGTCCTGCTGGCCGAATATGACGGGCGGATCAAGGCCCTGCTGACCCGGATCTTCGGCCCCGAAAACGACTTTGACACCCTGCTGGGCGGGGTGAACCTGGCGGGGGTGGGCACCAACGGCAAGCGGGTGGTGCAGAACCTGCTGGAAGGACTGACCCCCATCCTGGAGGAGGGCGCCCGCCGTCACCTGGAAGCCCGGGCCGAGACCGCCGTGGCGGAAGCCGACGCCGCCCGCGCCGCCCGGTCCCGCCCATGACGGGGCCGTGGGGCCTGCCCACCCAGGCCGTCATCGAGGACCGTGTCTACGAGATCCGCACCGATTTCCGGGATATTCTGGAGCTGCTCCGCTGGCTGGACGGCAACGCCGACCCCCAGCTGGACCAGGGGGAACGGTGGTATGTGGCCATGCGGCTCTTCTACCCCGATTTCGGCGCCATGCCCCGGCAGGACTGGCCGGCAGCCACCCGGTTCCTGACCCGGTTCCTCTCGGCCGGGCACCCCGAACCGGACCGCCCCGGCCCCCGCCTGATGGACTGGCAGCAGGATGCCCCCCTCATCGCGGCGGGCATCAGCCGGGTGGCCGGGCGGGATGTGCGGGCGCTGCCCTACCTGCACTGGTGGAGCTTTCTGGGGTGGTTCGACGCCATCGGCGAGGGGACCTTCGCCACGGTGGTGGCCATCCGGGACAAGCTGCGCCGGGGCAAAAAGCTGGAACCCTGGGAACTGGACTTCTACCGCACCCACCGCGCCGCCGTGGACCTGCGCCCGGCCTCCGACCCCGCGGCCGACGCCGAAAAGCAGCGGCTGCTGGCGCGGCTGGGCGCCTGACCCCCGAAAGGAGGGACCCTATTGGCACAAACCATTACCTTTGACGAAACTTCCCAGCTGGCGGCGTCGGGCGGCAGCGTGGAAAGCGCCCTGAACAAGATGGCGGCCGCCCTGCAAAGCCTGGGGGACGCGGGCAGCCAGGCCCGCAGCGTGCTGGACAGCCTGCGCAAAAGCCTGCAGGCCACCGCCGCCCAGAGCACCCGGAGCGCCCGCAGCCTGGCCAAATTTGACGAGATCAACCGGCTCTCCGCCCCCAAGACCGAGACCGCCTCCACCTCCGGCAGCAAGAGCAGCGGCAAGACCCCTGCCGCCAAACCGGAGACGGAGGAGGAACTGACCCTGTGGCAGCGGCTGCTCCAGACACTGCGGGGGCTGTGGGCGGCCTTCTGGGACTACCTGCAAACCTACTACGGCCCCGCCATCGCCGCCTGGCAGGCGGCCTGGGCCCAGATCCGCGGGGCGGCCATGGCGGTCTGGGAACCCCTGCGGGCCGCCGCCCTCCAGCTGTGGAACGGCGTGCTGGTGCCCCTGGCCCAGTATCTGGCCACCGTCTTTCTGCCCGGGGTGGTGAACAGCTTCTCCCAGGCCTTTGCCCCCATCGTGGGCGGGGTGGTATCCACCGCCATCACGGTGCTGGGCAACACCTTTACCGGGCTGTGCAGCCTGATCGGCGAGGCCGTTACCACCGTGGTACAGCCTGCGCTGGCGCTGCTGCTCTCCATCTGGCAGGACCTGATGACCGGCATCCAGAATGCCTGGGCGGTCTACGGCCAGCCCCTGCTGGAGGGGGCGGCCCAGGCGTTCCAGAGTCTGGCCGACCTGGTGAGCACCCTCTGGACCGGTACCTTGCAGCCGCTGCTTGTGCGCCTGATCGCCGGGCTGGAGGACCTGTGGAACAGCTGCCTGAACCCCCTGTGGCAGCAGCTGACCATGACCCTGGGGGCTGTGATGAACCTGCTGGTCACCCTGTGGAACACCGTGCTGGCTCCGCTGGCCAACTGGCTGGTAGCCACCCTGGGCCCGGTGGTCAGCCAGGTCTTTTCCGCCATCGGGAACGCCGTCAGCGCGGTGGTCACCGTGGTGGGCGGCGCCATTACCGCCGTGCTGGCGGTGCTGCAGGGGCTGGCGGACTTCCTGACCAATGTGCTCAAAGGCAACTGGGATGCCGCCTGGAACGGTATGGCCGACACCCTGTCCAGGGTGTGGGATACCATCACCACCACCGTGGAGACCGCCGTGGGCGCCCTGATGAGCCTGGTGCAGGATCTGGCCGGGGCCATCGGCTCGGCACTGTCCGGCATCGGCTCGGTGCTGTCCGGCGTGGGCAGTGCCGCCTCGGGAGCCATCGCCTCGGCCGGGCAGTGGATCTCCGGCCGCAGCGCCGCCCCCGCCCTGGCCTATGCCCGCACCGTTCCGGTGCCCGCCCTGGCCTCCGGCGCGGTCATCCCGCCCAACCGGGCGTTCCTGGCCCTGCTGGGCGATCAGCACAGCGGTACCAACATCGAGGCACCCCTGTCCACCATCGAAGAGGCGGTGGCCGGGGTCATGGCGGACCTCCAGGCCGGCCAGATGGCCGGCTTTGAGACGGTGGCCGCCCTGCTGCGGGAACTGGTCCAGGCGGTCTACGGCATCGAACTCACCGACGAGATGGTGGGCAGGGCCGCCCAGCGCTGGACCCGGCGCGCCAATCTGCAATGGGGAGGTGCGGCCCTGTGACACTGACCCCTCTGTTCCAGATTGACGGCCAGCCCCTCTATGCCCCCGACGCCGGGGTGGAGCCCAGCTACGCCGACCTGGATTCCAGCGATTCCGGCCGGGACGAGGCGGGGGTCATGCACCGGGAGGTGGTGCGGGAAAAGGTGGCCACCTGGCCCTTTGCCTACGCCGCCCTCACCGACGCGGAATACGCCTACCTCATCGGCCTGTTTGCGGGCAAGGCCACCTTTGCCTTCACCCATCCCAGGGCGGGTTCCTCCCGGGAGACGGTGACCACCACCTGCTATTGCAGCAACTACAGCATTGCCTGGCGCAGCGCCCGGGACGGCACCTGGCGGAACCTGAAGTTCAATATCATCGAGTGCTAGAAGGGAGGCCGCCATGATCCAAAATATCCTGGTCCTGCCCGACGGCACCGAACTGGCCGCCGGAACTCCGGGCACCAACGCCCTGCGCAGCCTGCAGTGGACCCATACCGTCAACGCCGGCACCGACCTGACGCCGGGGTCGGCCTGTGCCGACTCCATCGAAGCGGAGATCTGGGTGAGCCCCGGCGGCAGCCCCGGCATCGGGGCGGGGGAGGAACTGGCCCTCTGGCGGGTGGAGGAAGACGGCACCCGCACCCTGGCGGGACGGTTCACCGCCGAAAAACCGGTGCGCAGCAAACGCAACCTGTACAAGGTGACGGCCTATGACCGGATGCTCCGCACCGAAAAGGACCTGTCCCCCTGGCTCCGGGAAAACCAGGGGGAATTCCCCATGACGCTGGAGGCCCTGGTCCGGCAGGTGGCCGCTGCCTGCCAGGTCACGCTGGCCAATACCCTGCCCCGCAACGGCGGGTATGTGGTACAGCCCTTTTACAGCGACGGCATCACCGGGCGGCAGCTGCTCCAGTGGGCCGCCCAGGCGGCGGGGTGTTATCTCCACTGCACGCCGGAGGGGGAACTGGCGTTCGGCTGGTACACCGACGCCCGGGGCGTGCACAGCCTCTGCCCCGGGGCCGAGGGTGCGGCGGAACTGGGCACCCCGCTGCCCTACTGCCAGGATGGCCTGCAATACGAGGACTACACCACGGCGCCCCTGGACAAGGTCCAGATCCGCCAGAGCGACACCGACGTGGGGGTGGTCTGGCCCGCCGATGCCCAGGGCACCAACGCCCTGGTGATCCAGGGCAATCTGCTGCTCACCTCGGGCAGCGACGAGTCCCTGCGGCCGGTGGCCCAGGCCCTCTATGAGGCGGCCCGGACCTGGCAGCCCTACACCCCCTGTACCGTCCGCGCCTTTGCGGGATGCAAGGCCACCGCGGGGGAACTGGTCTGGCTGGTGACCCCCGGCGGGCAGCGCCTCCAGACCTACCTGATGAACGCCGTCTTTTCGGCGGGGGAGACCCGGCTGGAAGCCACCGGCAACCCCCGGCGGGACAGTGTCCTGGCCGTGAACAGCAACCGCCTCAACGCCAACGGCAAATTGCTGGAGATCGCCGCCACCATCGACGGGCTGAACGTCAAAGCGGGCAACCTGCAAAACGACTACACCCAGCTGCAGCAGACGGTGGACGGACTGGAACTGACGGTGGTGCGGGAGGGGGATGTGCGCACCGCCTTTGCCGCCGACGACACAAGCGTCACCATCCAGAGCGGCGTCATCACCTTTGCCTCCGACACCTTGGTAGTGGACAGTACCAACTTCAAGTTGGACACCAAGGGCAATGTTTCCATCACCGGGCAGTTCCACGCCACCGACGGCACCTCCCGCATTGATGTCCAGGATGGACTCATGCGCATCTGGCGCAAACTCAACGACGGCTCCTACCAGGAAGCCGCCACCCTGGCCTCCTCCGGCAGCAATGCCTCCATCGGCAACCTGTATCTGCTGGGGCCCAAGGCGGGGGGCGGGCAGACCTACAACGTGACGGCCTTTTCCAGCTATGCGGGGGGCAATCTGAATGTGTATAACGCCAGCGGCATTTCCCGGTTTCAGGTGCTGATCAACGGCAACGGGGAGGCCGAAGTCTGGGTCAACGGAAGCAGAAAATTCTGAGAGGAGGACGCTATGACGGACGATGAACGGGTGGCGGCGCTGCAAACGGCGCTGGTGGATGCGGTCAACGCATCCCGGCTGCCCCTTTCGGTAAAAGCGCTGGCGCTGGAAAACCTGCTGCTGCGCATCCATGGGGCGGTGGGACGCACCGAACCCCAAGAACAAGAAAAGGAGGAAAGGACCTGATGAAACAAATTACGGCCCTTTCGCTGGTGCGCACCGGCGAAGGGCTGCGGCTTTCTTATGCCTACAACGAAACCGACGGGACCGGCCGGCTGGTGCTGGCCGGTCAGCGGGGCTGCTGCCTGACCGACGACCCGGAGGCCAACGCCCTGGCCGCCCGGCTGGAAACGCTGGCCCTGCGCCATCTGGCCCGGCAGGGAGGTGCCTATGCAGACGGGGCTGTTTGAAGGCCGGGTCCGGGTGCCCTATGCCTACGGCTGTTACGGCTACACCCGGGGCGGGGGAAAGACCTGGCACGGCGGCATCGACCTGGTGGGGGTGGACGAGGAGACCATCCGGATGCCCTTTTACACCGCCGCCGACGGCAGCCGCAAAGCCATTGCCGGCCGGGTGATCACGGCGCGGATCGTCACCGACCACAGCAACAAAACCTGGGAGTGGGGGTATTACCTCTGCGTGCAGCTGGATGCCGGCCAGACCCCTGATGCGGTGAACTATCTCTATTTCTGCCATTGTGACCGCCTGCTGGTGCAGGCGGGGCAGACCGTCCGCAGCGGAGACCCCCTGGCCGTCATGGGCAACACCGGCAACGCCGCCCTCAACGACCCGCCCTACCGGCACTGCCACCTGGAAGTACGGGCCACCGCCACCGGACGGGGGCTGGACCCCACCGCCTACAGCGGCACCGAAAACCGGGCGGGCAGTTACGGTACCGCCCCCGAGACCCGGCTGCAGATCATCACGGTGGGGCCGGTGAGCCAGGGGGATGCCGATGCGATTCTGGCGGTGTGTGCAGCCCGGGGCCTTACCGACCAGGGACTGTACACCAGCCGTTGGGCCTGAGGCCCGGAAAGGAGCTTTTATGGAAAACGACAACCTGTTTCTTGGGGTCAAAGCGGTCATTGCGGCGGCAGCAGGGGCGTTCGGGGCGGCCTTCGGCTGGCTGGGCTGGCTGGTGGCAGCCTGGGTGGCCTGCATGGTGCTGGACTGGATCAGCGGCAGCGCCGCGGCGGCAGCCAAGGGCAGCTGGTCCAGCGCCGCTGCCCGGGCGGGGATCTGGCACAAAGGCGGCATGATCCTGGTGGTGCTGGTGGCTGCCCTTTCCGACTGTGTACTGGGTATGGTGGTGGAACATCTGCCCGCCCTGAAGCTGGAGTACACCGTGCTGGTGCTGCCGGTGATCCTGGTGTGGTATATCTTTACCGAACTGGGTTCCATTGCCGAAAATGCCACCGCCATGGGGGCCCCGGTGCCCACCTGGCTGACCAGGCTGCTGGCGGCAGGGCGGCAGGCAGCGGAACAATGAGAGAACAAATTCCGGCTTTTTGTGCAAAAATGAAAGTGTAACAAAAATAATGTGGGTGGAATAATCCTGTTTACTGGACAAGACCCGTCCCGCTTGGTATACTGAGATGTATAGGAAAGGGGCAAAAAAATCGGGAACGGGTCGCTTTGAACTCTACCGTTCTGAGGAAAGTGAGAGTCCATGGAAAAAGTTGAAATCAAGATGCTGGGCGCGTTTGAGATCCTGGTGGACGGCCGTCAGGTGCTGACCCAGCTGTCACAGTCCCGCAAGGCAACGGCTCTGGTACAGTATCTGGTGCTGCAGCGGGGGGCACGGGTGCCCCACAAGACGCTGACCGATGCCCTGTGGGGCGGTGAGCGCAGCGCCAACCCCGATATGGCCCTGCGGGCCATCCTGCACCGGTTCCGCAATATGATCGCCCAGGAAAATCTGACCATCCTGGAAAACTGCATCCTCACCAGCCGGGGATGCTATCAGTGGAACCCCGAACTGCCCTGCGAGGTGGACGTCTTTCAGATGCAGGACCTGGTGATGCAGGCCGGGCAGGAAAAAGACCCCCAGCGCCGTCTGGAACTGGAGGAGCAGATCGTTGCCATCTACCGCGGCCGTCTGCTGCCTCTTTCGGCGGATGAACCCTGGGTGGAGAGCAGCGCCGTGCGCCTCCATGTGCTGTACCGGGCAGCGATGATCCATGTGCTGGAACAGTACAAAAAGGACGGAGACAACGAGCGCCTGGTGGCCTTGTGCCGGAGCGCCCTGGAGAAGAACCCCCGGGCGGAGCGGATCTATCTGGAGCTGATCATGGCGCTGGAAACGCTGGGCCGCCCGGAGGAGGCCCAGGAGGTCATGCGCCGGGGCCTGGCCCTGGGCAGCCTGCACCATGCGGTACAGCCCGGCCGGGTGGGTGCCATGTGGCGCCAGGCCCGCCAGGCCGACCGGAACATGGAAAACGAGATGAGCCACCTGATGGCGGCCCTGCCCCGGGAAATCCATGAGGGGGCAATGATCTGCTCCTTCGAGACCTTTGGCCAGATCTACCGGATGCAGCGGGGCATCCAGGCCCAGTACGGGGTACCGGTGTTTCTGTTGCTGGTGACCATGGTGCCGGTGCAGGCTCAGGATGAGGCCGAGACCCAGCGGATGATGCAGGTGCTGGAGGATCTGCTGCGCACCTTCCTGCGCAGCTGCGATGTGGCCGCCCGCTACAGCGATACCCAGTTTGCGGTCATGGTCTGCGGGGCGCCGGGCGAGAATGCCGGCCTGCTGGAACGGATCAAACAGGCCTTCTACCGCACCCCCACCCACGAACGTTATCTGTTGAACTACAACGCCTACTCCCCCAAACCGGGGCAGGAACCGGTGCGCCGCCGGCGCAGCTACCACCGGAAAAAAGGATAAACACAACAAACCGCCGGAAGGGTCCTGGGACCCTTCCGGCGGTTTTGTTTGTATCAGGAAACAATCAGTGCATCCAGGCGGCGGCAGCCTCGGCCAGCTTTGCGTTGATGGCGTCGGCGGCCTCGGCGCTCTCCGCCACGGCGGAAAGATAGACCTTCACCTTGGGCTCGGTGCCGGAGGGGCGGACCATCAGCTTGGCGCCGTTTTCCAGCCGGTATTCCAGCACGTCGGCCCGGGGCAGCCCGGTGCCGTCGGCGGTGTAGTCGGTGATGCCGGTGACGGCGTAGCCCGCGATCTCGGCGGGGGCTTGGGTCCGCAGCCGGGCCATGATGCCCTGCATGGTGTGCATGCCGGTCTCGCCCTCAAAGGTAAAGCTGTGCAGGGCGTTGCGGTACCAGCCGTACTCGGCGTAGAGGGCGTTCACCGCATCCAGCAGGCTCATGCCCCGGGCGGCGTAGTAGGCCGCGGCCTCGCAGGCCAGCATGACGGCGTTGACGCCGTCCTTGTCCCGCACGTGACCGCCCGACAGATAGCCGTAGCTCTCCTCGAAGCCGAAGATATACCGCTCCACGTGGCCTTCCGCCTCCAGCAGACCAATCTGCTCGCCGATGAACTTGAAGCCGGTGAGAGTGCGGCGCAGTTCCACGCCGTATTTTGCGGCGATGGGGGTGGCCATGTCGGTGGAGACGATGGTGGTCACCGCCACGGGGTCCTTGGGCATGGTGCCATTGCCCTGCCGTACCCGGCAGATGTAGTCAAAGAGCAGCACGCCCATCTCGTTGCCGGTGATGAGCCGGTAGCCGCCCCGGCCGTCGGGCACGGCGGCGCCCATCCGGTCGCAGTCGGGGTCGGTGCCGATCATCAGGTCGGGGTGGACGGTGTCGCAGAGCTTCAGGCCGGTCTCCATGGCTTCCCGGATCTCGGGGTTGGGGTAGGGGCAGGTGGGGAAGTCCCCGTCAGGCTGCTCCTGCTCGGGCACCACCGTCACGTTGGTCACCCCCATGCGGCCCAGCAGCAGCTTCACCGGCTCCAGACCGGTGCCGTTGAGCGGGGTGTAGACCAGTTTCAGGTGGGATACATCGTTGCCGGGGCGCAGGGCCAGCACGGCGTCCACAAAGTCCGACAGGCATTGGTCATCGATGGTCACGATGCGGCCGTCCGCCACCGCCTCGTCGTAGTCGGCCAGTCTGGGGCTGTCAAAATAGTCATGTTTGCCGATGGCCGCCAGCACCTTGTCGGCCATCTCCAGGGTGATCTGGCAGCCGTCGGCACCGTAGACCTTGTAGCCGTTGTACTTGGCGGGGTTGTGGCTGGCGGTGACGCAGATACCCGCGCCGCAGCCCAGGTACCGCACCGCCCAGGAGAGGGCGGGGGTGGGTTCCAGCCGGGGGTAGACGTAGGCCGTGATGCCGTTGGCCGCCAGCACCCGGGCAGCCTCCCGGCAGAAGAGTTCACCCTTGTGGCGGCTGTCGTGGGCCAGGGCCACCTTTTTGGGCAGGCCGGAGGCGTTCAGGGTGTCGGCCAGGCCCTGGGTGGCCCGGCGGATGGTGTAGATGTTCATCCGGTTGGTGCCGGCGCCGATGACGCCCCGCAGGCCGCCGGTACCGAAGGCCAGATCCCGGTAGAACCGGTCGTTGATGGCGTCGGCGTCTCCGGCAATGCGGTCCAGCTCAGCGGTCAGGTCGGGGTCCTCCCCGGCGCGGGCGCGCCAGAGGGTATACAGTTCGGAAGCGTTCATGAAAAGGCTCCTTTCCTTTATAAAGAATCGGCTGTGGAACAGCCGGTGGGATTCCTGCTATTACGGTACCACAGGGCCGGACAAAAAGCAAGGCGGAGCCGGGCAGGGACCGGTTGAAAAAAATGTTTTTTTTTGAAAAAATCCCTTGACATTTCCAAGGGTGGGTGGTATTATACTAACTGCACTTGCGCCGGTAGCTCAGCTGGATAGAGTGTCTGACTACGAATCAGAAGGTCGGGGGTTCGAGTCCCTTCCGGCGCACCACAGCCTTACAGAAAATGTAAGGCTGTTTTTTATTGCAAAAATCCGGAACACCCGGAGTTTACGCCGGAGGGACTCGAACAGCTGCGGAGGCGACCGCCGCCTGCGGCGGAAACAGGGAGGCGGAGCAGGGGCCGCGGTCGCAGAGGCGGGGACCCGCCACAAGGGTCACCGGCCGATGCGGGCACCGCAACCCGTAAGGGCCCGCCGCCAGGTCCGGCGGGCACCAAAAGCTCCTGCGGAGCTTTTGGTAGAGCGCGGGCAGAGGGGCCCCTTCCGGCGCACCACAGCCTTACAGAATATGTAAGGCTGTTTTTTTATTGAAAAAATCCGGAATGCCTGGAATCTCCCGCCGGAGGGACTCGAACGGCTGCGGAGGCGACCGCCGCCTGCGGCGGAAACAGGGAGGCGGAGCAGGGGCCGCGGTCGCAGAGGCGGGGACCCGCCACAAGGGTCACCGGCCGATGCGGGCACCGCAACCCGTAAGGGCCCGCCGCCAGGTCCGGCGGGCACCAAAAGCTCCTGCGGAGCTTTTGGTAGAGCGCGGGTAGAGGGGCCCCTTCCGGCGCACCACGGTTTCACAGAAATGTGAAGCCGTTTTTTTATTGCAAAAATCCGGAACACCCGGAATGTATGCCGGAAGGGACTCGGACAGCTGCAAAGGCGACCGCCGCCTGCGGCGGAAACAGGGAGGCGGAGCAGGGGCCGCGGTCGCAGAGGCGGAGCCCCGTCCCAAGGGTCACCGGCCGATGCGGGTACCGCAACCCGTAAGGGCCCGCCGTCTTGCGTCCCGGCTGCAAGCAAGGAAGATTCTGAAAAAAGAAACCCGCTCTGCCGAAGCAGGGCGGGTTTCTTCACTTATTTGGCGGAATGGACCGGGAAGGTCATTCAGCGGTCACGACGTTTCTTGCCGATAAGCAGCGCCACAAAGGCAACAACGGCCAGGGCGGCCACACCCATCAGAGGCGCAAGGGGCAGGGAATCCCCGGTCTGGGGGATCACTGCCGGTGCGGCGGTGGGGGCAGGCGTTGCGGCAGGAGCCGGGGTCGCGGTGGGCGCGGGCGTGGAAGCAGGCGTCCCGGATTCGTTGGAGGGGTTCTGTACGGCGGGGGTGTCGCCCCACACCAGTACATAGGGAGAGAAGCTGGAGGTGATGAAGGAGATGCCGTACTCATCCTTGGAGATGGGCATGACGGTGGCAGCCGTTCCGGCAATATCGTCGGTCACCTCGTCGGTGGGCATATCACGGTCCAGACCCTCAAAGTGGACCAGACGGAAATCGGTGGAGGCATCGGTTCCTTCGGGGTAGGGCCAGTAAACCGTAACCGGATCGTCGGTGGTCAGCCAGACGTTGCCGTTGTTGGCATCCACCAGGTCGAGGTACTTGGCCTGGGATTGGACGTTCACCAGACCGGAAGCTGCCGCCTGGACAGCCTTGTCGGTGAGAAGCTGTTTGTAGTCCTCCACACCTTCCGTGTTGGCGCTGGAAACGATATCGTCAAACAGCAGCGAAACAAGGGCGAATCCATTCCCCTCGGTCACATCCACATCACTGTTGTTGATATAGAATTTGGTATAGGGGTCCCGGATCACATAGGCCTTGTCCAGGGCGGTCTTGTTGGGGTTGTCTGCCGCGGAAGCCTCCTCGATGCTGTCATAGGCGGGGGTCACCACGCTGTCCTGGCTGCCGGTGACGTAACGCACGTTCAGCTTGCCGGGGGCGGTGTCCACATTGCAGTAATAGGGCTCTTGGCCGGGGATGGTAACTTTCAGGAACACCTGCCGGGCATCCACCAGCTCAGAGTAGATGTCCATATCGTACTCGGTCTGCAGGGTCTGTTCCTCAGACAGGATAAAGGAATCCTGGTCGATAACAGTGTCGCCGTTGGTGAAAGTCAGGCGCAAGGGATTGGTTTCACCCACAGGCGTAATGGCATAGATATACTTGCCCAACGCCGCGGAATAGGTGTTGCCGTATTTCTGGAGCTGCCAGTCATGCTGCTCCTCTGCACCCACCGTGCAGATGGTGATCAGATCCGACAGGTTGACCGGCGTATTGTCGGCGTCCACGCGGCCCGCAGCCTGCAGCGCCTCGTTGACCTTGTCGGGCAGGGTGATGTAATAGCCGGGCTCCGGCAGAGAGTTGCTGCCCGTGATGGAACCGTCCGCTTCGGCCACGCCCTCATAGCCTGCATCACCGCCCATATAGATGGTGATGTCGGCAGGCTGCAGGGTGGCGGTTTCGGCATGGGCCGCTTTCAGGCAGAGCTTTTGGGAAGCTACGGTTGCCATGCCATTGTTCAGATCCGTAAACAGGGTAGCAGAATAAAGGTCTTTATCGTGAACATTCCAACGGCTGTCAGCGTTGTCATAGTACCAACCATCAATGGCATCTTCACAGTCGTCCAGAATCCAGCTGCCGTTTACCGCGGGGAAGGTGATGGTGGCGGTGCTGTTGTTGAAGATGTCATCGCCGTCGGTTTCGGAATGGTTGTTATAGATGACCGCGTCAGAGGGCAGCGTCAGCTTGGCAGCAGAACCGGAGTTGTAGATACCGCCGCCATGGCTGGAGGTGCCCTTGTCGTTGTTGTTGTTGGTAATGGTCAGCTTGGAACCTTCCGCAAAGACGCACTTGCCGTTGTTGGAAAGGCCGCTGCAATAGTTGCCGGTAATGGTAACCACAGCGCCGGCCTCCACCTGGCCGTCCGTCACGCCGGAAGTAAGCTTCAGACCGGCAAAATCGCCGCGGGCAGAGTTGTTGATGACGGTCAGGGTAGAAGTGCTGTTCACCAGGAACTTGCCGTCCGACCGCGCGCCATAATAACCGTTATTGTCAGCAGTCAGGGTAGAATTGATCAGGATCACATCGTCGGCCGACAGACCGTGCCCCGCGTTATTCTGGTAGGTGACGGTAGAATTGACCGCCTCGAAGTTGCCGCCATTGGACGCGTTGGCTGTGCAGTTCTGCACCGTGAAGGTGGAGTCTTCCACATAAATGGACGGGCTGTTCACATAGCCGCGGTTGGTACCGTCGATCAGGAAGGTACTGTGACCCGTCACATTAATATTGGCCGTACCCGTCTTGTCCAGCTGGAGGCCCTGCCCTACTTTGCCCTGGGTTTGGTCACCCTTGATGATAAAGGTGGAACCGTTGGAAACATTGATAGAGGAACCCGCATTCATATAAATGGCATTACGGTTGCCGGAGGCACCGCTGTCTACGGTAAAGGTCACCTTGGCACCGTTGGTCACATTCAGCGCGCCGCTGAGGGAGAGCATCAGCCAAGGGGTCGTGCCCTCTTCGGAATTCCACTCCAATTCCACGCCGGAGCCGTCAAAGGTGAGCACGCGGGACGGATCGCCCAGGCCGAAGCACATCCAGCCCTCCCCGCTGGAGGTCAGCTGTTTGTTGACGGTGATCTTGCCGTTGCCGGTAAAGGTCAGGGTCTTGTTGAAGCCCTGAGTAAGTTCACAATCCTGCAGCAGTTCGATGGTTGCGCCTTCCGCCGCAGCGGCAACCGCCTCATCCAGCGTGGCATAGGTGGTGTCGCCGATCTTGGCGACGGCATTCTCTACCAGCGGCGCGATGCCCGGCGCGGTATCGCCGTTGGCGGTTACCGGGGCAGAGAGGCTGTTGTCAGGTACGGCAGGGGCGGAAGGACCGGCGGTGGGCTGTTCCTCGGCCGGAACGTCCGCAGGGGTTTCGGTATCTGTGGGCTGCTCGACTCCATCAGCTGCGGGGGTGTTGCCTTCGCCGGTGCTTTCGGTCGATGTCCCGGTGGTGTCTGCCGTCTCCGTGCCGGAATCGGCAGCAGTGCTGCCGGATTCGGTTCCCGATGCGGCGGTACCTGCGGGATCAAGATCGTCCGCTTCTGCAGGGAGCTGATCGGTAAGGACGGTGGTGCTTGAGGTCAGAGGGTCTGCGGCCAGGGCGGTTGGCGGCATCATGGCCGCCAGCATGGCCAGGGCGCAAACCACACCGACGATGCGTTTTCCGTTTTTTCTCATTTGGGTTGATTTCCTCCTTTTGCAATATCGGTCTCTTTTGGCAGTTTCACACTGCCCGTGTCTGCTGTCCCTCCTTCCCACAGGTCCGGGAATTTTGATCAAAAAATCCCCCGCCGCGATTTACAACGGAAGTATGGTTCTGTTGTAAATGACTGAGAAACATCGCGGCGATCATATTGCTGCGGAGGCGTTCCGGAAAAACGGCGCAAAAGAAGCTTGGGCAAATTGCACAGCAAATTGTCCGGGAGGTTTTTTATGCGTTTTTTACAAAAACATATACGGCAATCACATCAAACTTGATTTTTAAAGACCCATGTGATACTATTTGTAAAAGGCTTACAGGTGCATTTTTTCTGTATGCGCTGCAGGCCTTTTTGCAATTGTTATGTATTTACAACAGAACCATACTTTCGTTGTATTACAGCAGCAGATGCATTCGGTTCAGCAGGCGTTCGTGTTCGGCGCCGCTTTCCATAATATAAATGCGGGTGGTTTCAATGCTGGAATGGCCCAGTACGTCTGCCAACTTGGCCAGATCCCGCTCCATTTTATAAAAGGTCCTGGCGAACAGATGCCGCAGATTGTGGGGAAATACCTTTTTCCGCGCCACACCGGCCTGATCGCACAGGGCCTTCATTTCTTTCCAGATGTTGGAACGGTCCACCGGTGTGCCGGTGCGTGTCACAAACACCGCTCCGGAGTGGATGCGGTGCCGCCGGCACCATGTTTCCAGCCTGCGGCAGAGTTCGGCGGGCAGCAGGATCTCCCGGCATTTGCCCTTGCAGCGGATCGTGGCTTTGCGGCGCCGCACTGCATCCCGGGTGATGGCCCGCAGTTCCGACACACGGATACCGGTGGCACACAGGGTCTGCAGAATCAAAAGGATGCGCTGCTGCCCGCTGTTGCGGGCAGCCTGCAGCAGGCGGAAATATTCCGCACGGCTCAGTTCCCGGTCGGCATCACAGAAAACCCGGCGCTGGCACTTCAGCGGGCGGGCCTTGCCGGCAGGATTGCCGCAAAAATCCTGGTAGCGGTTTACCGCCGCCAGCAGGGCGTTTACGGCTGTTACGGCATAGCCCCGCCGGACCAGATCATCTCGCCAGGCGGCGACGGTTTCCTTGGCGGGAAGAGGAGCACTGCGGGTATCCCGGAAAAAATGTTCCACCGCACGGGTATATTTCCGGATGGTGGCAGGACTGTATTCCTGCTGTTCCAGCCAATGGCCATAAGAAGATGTGGTTGCGTTTTGCATACATTCCTTCTCCTTTCTGTTGGCAAACCCGATACCGCCGGATAGAATAGGGGCAGCGGTTTTCTTCGGGAAAGTATGGGCAGATAAAACCAACCTGTGTCAGCGGAGGGCGATATATACGGCCAAACTGAAAAATTTCACATTTTTGGGGGCGAATTTTGCATGAATTGTTAAAAATAAGCAAGATACTGGAATTGACAAAAGCCGATATCTCCATTATAATAGTTAAGATTCCGGGTATGAACGATGGTGTTTGTGCAGCCGCAACCACCACCGCTTTTTTTATTCTCTGCTCTGTCCGCGGATAGCGCACAACCGTGTGCGCGGCACGGGGGCGGCGGTGAATTTTCCCCCCGGATACGGCAAAACTGTATTCCATAATGAAACGGAGTGGCACAACACAATGGCGAAGTACGTCCTCAAGCGTGTGGCGATGGGCATTTTCAGCATGTTTATCGTGGCGACGCTTACCTTCTTCATCATGAACCTGGTCCCCGGCGGGCCGTTCGTGGCTGAAAAATCCATCAGTGCGGCGGCCCAGCAGGCGCTGGAAGAAAAATACGGCCTGGACAAGCCCCTGGGCGTGCAGTACCTGAACTATATGAACGGGCTGCTGCACGGCGATATGGGCCTGAGCCTGAAACAGCGCGGCCGTACCGTCAACCAGATCATTGCCGACAAGCTGCCGGTATCCTGCAAGGTGGCGGGCATCGCCGTGGCGGTGGCCCTCTGCGTGGGCATCCCGCTGGGGTGCGTTTCGGCGTATAACCGCGGCAAATGGGCCGACAACACCATCATCGTGTTCGCCACCTGCGGCATCGCCATCCCCAGTTTCATATCCAGCGTGCTGCTGTTGTATACCTTCGGCATGAACCTGAAGCTGCTGCCCACCACGGGCCTGAACGAACCGGCGGCCTACATCATGCCGGTCACGGCGCTGGCCATCTACCCCACCGCCTATATCACCCGCCTGATGCGGTCGAGCCTCTTGGACGTCATGGGCCAGGATTATATGCGCACGGCCCGCGCCAAGGGCGTTTCCAGCGTCAAGATCCTCTTCAAGCACGCCCTGCGCAACGCCATCCTGCCTGTCGTCACCTACGTCGGCCCCATGCTGGCCTCCCTGATGACCGGTTCCTTCGTCGTGGAAAAGATCTTCACGATCCCGGGCCTGGGCCGCGATTTCGTCTCGGCCATCAACACCCGCGACTACACGATGATCATGGGCACCACGATCCTGCTGGCCACCATGGTCATCATCGCCAACGTGATCGTGGACATCCTGTACAAAGTCATTGACCCGCGCATCAAACTCAGATAAGGAGGAGCAAGCTGTGGGAAACCTGAAAAAGAACCCGTTGAGCCTGCAGCTCAACGTGGACGACTTCCTGCCCGCCTCGCAGGAGGAGAAGCAGAGCCTGGTCGTCATGCGCGACAGCGTCAATTTCTGGAAGGACGGCCTGCGCCGCCTGCGCAAAAACAAGATCGCCATGGTCAGCCTGGTGGCCATCATCCTCATCGCCATCTTCGCCTATGTGCTGCCGGCCTTCTGGCCCTACGCCTACGACCAGCAGATCAAATACAGCGAGAACCTGGCCCCCTTTGAGTACGGGCGCGAGGAACTCAAACTCATCGAACAGGGCGAGAGCGTCTTCCCCCACATCCTGGGCACCGACCGCAACGGCCGCGACTTTGCGGTGCGCCTGATGATGGGCACCCGGATCAGCCTGTCCGTGGGTCTGCTGGCCTCGGTGCTGGTGCTGGTCATCGGCGCCACCTACGGCGCCATCTCGGCCTTTTCCGGCGGCTGGGTGGACATCATCATGATGCGCATCACCGACATCCTCAACACCATCCCCGACATCCTGCTCATCATCCTGCTGGGCACCGCGCTCAAGGACCCGCTGGAAACGCTGTCCCAGCAGCCCGGCTTTGACTGGATGCAGAAGCTGGGCCCCAACATGATCTCCATCTTCATCATCTTCGCGCTGCTGTACTGGGTCAGCATGGCCCG
>CALXHP010000023.1 GCA_944388135.1 uncultured Gemmiger sp.
GCGGGCGGCGTGCTGATGTACGGCATCCCCGAGTTCCGTCTGCCCAAGGACATCGTCCAGCACGAGGTGGAAGGCCTGAAGGAACTGGGCGTGGACATCGAATGCAACATGGTCATCGGCAAGGTGCTGACCATCGACGAACTGATGAACGACTACGGCTTCGAGGCAGTCTACATCGCTTCCGGCGCCGGTCTGCCCCGGTTCATGGGCATCCCCGGCGAGAGCCTCAACGGCGTCTACTCCGCCAACGAGTACCTCACCCGCGTCAACCTGATGAAGGCCTATCTGCCCGATTCCCACACCCCCATCATGAAGTCCCGCGCCGTGGCCGTGGTAGGCGGCGGCAACGTGGCCATGGATGCCGCCCGCTGCGCCAAGCGGCTGGGGGCCGAGACCGTCTATATCGTCTACCGCCGGGGCATGGCCGAGCTGCCCGCCCGTAAGGAGGAAGTGGAGCACGCCGAGGAGGAAGGCATCATCTTCAAGACGCTGACCAACCCCGTGGAGGTGCTGGGCGATGAGAACGGCTGGGTCAAAGGGATGACCTGCGTGGAGATGGAACTGGGCGAGCCTGATGAGTCCGGCCGCCGCCGTCCCATCGTCAAGGAGGGCAGCGAGTTCGAGTTGGATGTGGATACCATGATCATGGCCCTGGGCACCAGCCCCAACCCCCTGATCCGGTCCACCACCCCCGGCCTGGACGCCGACCGTCACGGCTGCCTCATCACCAACGGCCCCGACGGCCTTACCAGCCGTCCCTTCGTCTACGCCGGCGGCGACGCCGTCACCGGTGCGGCCACCGTCATTCTGGCCATGGGCGCCGGTAAGGAAGCGGCCAAGGCCATCGACAAGGCCATCAAAGAAAAGGAACAGTAAAAGCTGATTTTTATATCCCGCGCCTGCCCGGCGCGGGATTTTCCATTTCTTAACCATCGCCCCGCAGGAGGGGGCCCCGTTATGTATCCTCCCTTTTTTCAGTTTGTGCTGCCCCGGGTGGGGCAGGCGGCCCTGGCGGTGCTGCTCTACCTGAATTTTTTGCAGCTGCCGCCGTTGGAATGGCTGGCCCCCTGGCCGCTGCTCTGCTACGGCCTGCCCCTGCTGATGGTGGTTCTGCTGGGCTGGCTGGCCCGGGACCCTCTGGGGCTGGGCATCGTGCTGGTGGGCTACCTGACCGCCCTCTATTGCCTGGGAAATCTGGCGGGGCTGGCAGCCCGGCTGGCGGGCGGGCCGGTGTGGCAGGTCTTTCAGATTCTCTGGCTGGACGGGCTGCCCCCCTGGCTGCTCACCGCCCTGATCTGGTGGCGGGGCCGCACCCGGGCTATGCGCCTCTGCACCACCCGGTACCACCTGACCACCCGGAAGCCCCTGCCCGGGGGCAGGCTCACCATCGTCCAGATCAGCGACATCCACCCCAACCCCCGCGCCGCCATGCACCGGGGACGCATCCCCGAACTGCGGGCCGCTGTGGAGGCCTGCCGCCCCGACCTGCTGGTGTTCACCGGGGACATCTTCGACGAATACACCGAGCCGGAGGAGTTCCAGGCCTTCTGTGAGCTCTTCGGGGAACTGAAAGCCCCCCTGGGCAAGTACTACGTGCTGGGCAACCACGACCTCTTCCACCACTGGCGGGAACCCAGCTTTGACCGGGCTGCCCTGGAGACCGCCCTGGCCCGGGCGGGGGTGCGGCTGCTGGAGGACACCGGCGTGATGGTGCAGGGGGTGCGCATCCTGGGCCGGAAGGATTACCTCTACACCGAGGGACGGCGGCTTTCCGCGGACCGGCTGCTCCCCGGCGGACCCGACGGCCATTACACGGTCTGGCTGGACCACGAACCCCGGGATTTCAAGAATGCCGCGGCGGCGGGGGCGGACCTGATTCTCAGCGGCCACACCCACGGCGGCCAGATCTGGCCCGCGGGCGCGGCGGGGATGGTGGCCAGAAACGAGCGCAACTACGGCCGCAAACAGGTAAGCGACCGCTGCACCGCCATTGTCAGTGGGGGCACCGGCACCTGGGGGTACCGGCTGCGCACCCAGGGCAAAACCGAGATCGTCTGCATCACGGTGGAAAAGATTCCCTGAGGAAAATGTTGCCGGAACAACATACAAGAGGCGGCAAATCCGGTATAGTATACAGGTTGACAACACATACTACCGCAAAAGGAGGACCCCCCTGTTATGAAGATCATCTTTTACGGTACGCGGGATTACGACCGCCTGTACTTTGACCTGCTGGCCGCCGACCCGGAGTACGGCTGCTCCATCAAGTTTCTGGCTGCCAATCTGGACGTGGACACTGCGCCCCTGGCCAAGGGCGGCGACGCGGTGTGCGCCTTTGTGAACAGCGACTGCTCGGCCCCCGTGCTGGAAGCCCTGTCCGCCGCGGGCATCCGCCTGCTGCTGATGCGCTGCGCCGGCTTCAACAACGTGGACCTGGAGGCCGCCAAGCGGCTGGGTATCACGGTGCTGCGGGTGCCGGGCTACAGCCCCGAGGCCGTGGCCGAACACGCCATGGCCCTGGCCCAGGCGGCCAACCGCCGCATCTGCAAGGCCTATATCAAGGTGCGCAACAACAACTTTGCCCTGGACGGCCTGCTGGGCTACAACCTCTACGGTTCCTGCGCGGGCATCATCGGCACGGGCCGCATCGGCGCCGCCATGGCCCGCATCTGCCACGGCTACGGCATGACGGTGCTGGCCTACGACCAGTACCACAACCCCGACCTGGAGGGCATCGTCCGCTATGTGGAGCTGGATGAGCTGCTGCGGGCTGCCGACCTGGTCAGCCTGCACTGCCCCCTCACCGCCGAGACCCATCATCTGATCAACGCCGACACCATCGCCCAGATGCGGGACAACGCCATCCTGGTGAACACCAGCCGGGGCGGCCTCATCGAGACCGAAGCCCTCATCGACGCCCTGCGCAACCGCAAGTTCGCGGGGGTGGGCCTGGACGTCTACGAGGACGAGGACGGCCAGGTGTTTGAGGATTTCTCCGACACCGTGCTGGAAAACGAAGTGGTGCCCATCCTCCTCAGTTTCCCCAACGTGGTCATTACCAGCCATCAGGCCTTCTTCACCCGGACGGCCTTGCAGAGCATTGCCATCATTACGATGGAGAACGCCCGGGCCTATGCCCGGGGCGAAAAGCTGGTGAACGAGGTGAAGGCGTAAAAGGGGACTGGCCTTTTGCGCCGGGATGGAGTACAATGGTACCATTCTACCGCAAAAGGAGTTGTTTTGTATGAAACGCATCGTCACCGACAAAGCCCCCGCCGCCCTGGGCCCCTATGTGCAGGCTGTGGATACCGGCAGCACCGTCTATTGCAGCGGCCAGCTGGGCCTGGACCCCGTCACCAACACCCTGCCGGAGGGCGCTGCCGCCCAGACCCGCCAGTCCCTGGAAAATCTCAAGGCGGTTCTGGCGGAGGCCGGTCTGACCCTGGCCGATGTGGTCAAGACCACCGTCTTTGTGCAGGACCTCAAGGACTTTGGTACCGTCAATGAAGTCTACGCCGAGATGTTCGGCGAGACTTTCCCCGCCCGCAGCTGCGTACAGATCGCCGCTTTGCCCAAAGGGGCCCTGGTGGAGATCGAATGCATCGCCGCGCGGTAAGAGACCCTCAAAAGGGAGGTTCGGATTCAGCGGCTGCGCCGCGTCTCCTGCACTGCCGGGTTGTGGTGCCCACATCGGGCAGCACCCCTTGAGCGGGGCTCGCCCTCTGTGACCACGGCCCCTGCTGCGCCTTGCTGTATCCGCCGCAGGCGGCGCGCGGCTCCGCAGCCCTTTGAACACCCACCGTCGCGTCCCACCCTGTCCTCATGCCGCGCCGCGGCGACTCGGACCGGGTGAAACGCTCTCAGGGTATCGCCCTCGTCGGCGCATGTCCGCCGATGGCGATGGGGTGTTCCTTTTTTGCAAAGAAGGAACCGAAGAAATTCCAGCTAAAAATCCCTCGCAGGGTAATTCCCTGCGGGGGATTTTTGTTGAGAGTTCTTTTGGTTCTTTTCTTGCAAGAAAAGAACATCCAATCTCCAAATGTGAAATTCCCCGGCGGGTTTTTCAGGGCTTGCCAAATGTGCTATAATGTACTCTGTAAATTGGGGTACTGTTGGGAAAGGGGGGCTTCGGCCATGATCACCGTCACATTGCTGGGCACCGGCGGCACCCAGCCGCTGCCCGACCGGGCCCTGGCATCCCTGGCTCTCTCGGTAGGCGGGGGCACCGTCCTGCTGGACTGCGGCGAGGGTACCCAGACCGCCCTGCGCCGGTGGGGCGTCAGCGCCTACCGCATCACCCATGTCCTGCTCACCCACTACCACGGGGACCACATCCTGGGCCTGCCGGGGCTGCTCCAGACCCTTTCCAGCCTGGGCCGCACCGCCCCCCTGACGGTGGTGGGCCCGGCCGGGATGGACGCAGTGGCGGGGCCTATGGCAGCCCTGGCGGGACCTTTGCCCTTTGCCGTCCACTGGCGGGAAGCCGGGACCGAACCCTTCGGGGCAGGCCCCCTCACCGTGACACCGCTGCCCCTGGAACACCGGGTGCCCTGCTGCGGCTATGCGTTGCACCTGCCCCGGGCCGGACGGTTCGATACCGCCCGCGCCCTGGCGGCGGGGGTGCCGGTCTCTTTGTGGGGACGGCTGCAGGCCGGGGAGGCGGTGGACGGTTTCACTCCCGACCAGGTGCTGGGCCCGCCCCGGCGGGGTCTGACGGTGGTCTACGCCACCGATACCCGCCCCTGTGCCGCCGTGGAAGAAGCCGCCCGGGGGGCCGACCTGCTCTGCATGGACGCCACCTACCCCGACGACGCCGACCTGGACAAGGCAAAACTCTACGGCCATGCCACCTGCCGGGAAACCGGCGCCTTGGCGGCCCGGGCAGGGGTGCGGCGGCTCTGGCTGACCCACTACTCCGCCGCCGTCACCGACCTGGAACCGGGCCTGGCCGCCGCCCGGCGGGCTTACCCCGACGCCGTGGCCGGCACCGACGGGCTGCGGCTGGAACTGGATTTTGACAAAGAGGAATAACCAACCGTGAGATTTTTGCGAACCTACCGGAAAGAACTGATTTTTACGGTGGTACTGCTGGCGCTGGCGGGGGTGCTGTTCTGGCTGACCCACCCCGGCGGCACCGGCACCGTGGCGGTGCTGCGGTACGGCGACCCCCAGCAGGAAAGGACCATCGACCTGACGAAAGACGCCCGGTACGACATCGATACCGGGGTGTATACCATCCATCTGCAGGTGGCGGAAGGCGGCATCGCCTTTGTGGACAGCCCCTGCCCCGACCACACCTGCGAGGGCTTCGGCACCTTGCGCCAGGTGGGGGACTGGGCGGCCTGTCTGCCTGCCAAAGCCAGCCTGACCATCGAAGAAAGCCCCTGACCAAAGGAGTGTGCCCATGAAACCGACCTTCAAACAAGTGACCAAGACCCGCTATGTGGAGCTGGTCAGCGAGCTGGCCAAAGAGATCTTTGTGCAGCATTACACCAAGCTCACCCCCAAGGTGGCCGCCGCCCTGGCCGACAAATACCAGAGCGATGTGCTCACCGACGACGAGATCCACAGCGGCGTCATCAACTATTTCCTCATCTACCTGGGCACCGAGCCGGTGGGCTACTTCGCCATGGACCTGGGACCTGCCGGAGCCCTCTGCCTGAGCCGCCTCTTTCTGAAAGAGAAGGCCCGGGGCCAGGGCATCGGCCGCAGCGTGGTGGCCTACGCCCAGAAACTGGCCGAAGGGGATGGCCGCAGCCGCCTGTACATGCAGGTATGGGCCCGGGACCTGAAAGCCGAAATGTTCTGCAAGAAATGCCGTTTCCGCAAGGCGGATACGGTGCCCGTGGAAGTGCTGCCCGGCGTGACGCTGGACATCACCACCTGGGAGAAACTTTGGAGATGACTGCATGAAACTACTGCATCTGGCGGACCTGCACCTGGGCAAACGGGTCAACGGGTTCGATCTGCTGGAGGACCAGCGCTACATTCTGGAACAGGTGCTGGGCCTGTGTGACGACCAGGGGGTGGAAGCCGTCCTGCTGGCCGGGGACATCTACGACGCCCCCGTGCCCCCCGCGGCGGCCTGCACCCTGCTGGACTGGTTTTTGACCCAGCTGGCGGCACGCCAGATCCCTGTGCTGGCCATCTCCGGCAACCACGACAGCGCCGAACGGCTGGACTTTGCCGCCGGTCTGCTGGCCGGGCAGGGGGTCTATCTGGCGGGACGGTTCACCGGAACACCCCGGCAGATCGTCCTCAGCGACCGGTTCGGCCCGGTGGAATTCACCCTGCTGCCCTTTGTGCGGGCGGCCACCGTCCGCCATTTCCTGCCCGATGCCGACCTGCCCGACTACGACAGCGCCGTGGCCGCCGCCCTGGCAGCCTGTCAGCCCGCCGCACCCCGCCGCGTCCTGCTGGCCCACCAGATGGTGGTGGCCGGGGTCTGCCCGCCCCAGCTCTCCGGCAGCGAGACCGCCCCTCTGACCGTGGGCACCGTGGATTCCATCGACGCCGCCCGGTTTGAGGGCTTTACCTACACCGCCCTGGGCCATATTCACCGGGCCCAGCGGGTGGGATCGGACATCGTGCGGTACGCGGGAGCGCCCCTCTGCTACCATCTGGACGAGTGCGGCGCCGAGAAATCCGCCACCCTCATCAAGCTGGGACGCCGGGGCGTGGAGCACATCGACCTGCTGCCCCTGACCCCCCGGCGGGCCATGCGCCACCTGACGGGCCCCCTGGCCAAGCTCATCGAGCACCCCACCGATACCCAGGACTACATCTGGGCCACCCTCACTGACCCCACCCCCCTGCCCGACGCCATGGCCGCCTTGCGGGCCGCCTACCCCAACGCCATGCGGCTGGACTACCAGCCCCGGGGCACCACGGCAGGACCCGCCGACGCCGCCATGGCCGTGCGGGGCAAACCCTTTGCCGAGCTGTTCCAGGACTTTTTCACCCAGATGAACGGACGGCCCCTGACCATCGACGAGGCCCGGGCCGTGAAGCAGCTGCGAGAGGAGGCCGCCAAAGCATGAAACCCCTGTACCTGACCCTGAGCGCCTTCGGCCCCTATGCGGGACGCACCGAACTGGATTTCTCCCGGTTCGGCGGCAGCGGCCTCTTCCTCATCGGCGGCGACACCGGCGCGGGCAAGACCGCCCTCTTTGACGCCATCACCTTCGCCCTCTACGGCGAGACCACCGGCGAAAACCGCAAAACCACCATGCTGCGCAGCGATTTCGCCGCCCCGGAAGCGGAAACCTTTGTGGAACTGACCTTCACCCACCGGGGCCGCAAGTATCTGGTGCGCCGCTGGCCCGAACAGCAGCGGGCCGCCAAGCGGGGCAGCGGCATCGTCAAAAGCCCGCCCCGGGCGGAACTTATCCGGGAACCGGAGGAACCGGTCTCCGGCGCCGTAGCGGTGACTGCCGCCGTCGTCAAACTGCTGGGCATCGATGCCAAACAGTTCGCCCAGGTTTCCATGCTGGCCCAGAACGACTTTACCCGGCTGCTGAATGCCCCCTCCGCCGACCGGGCAGCCATCCTGCGGCAGATCTTCGATACCGCCGACCACCAGCGGCTGGGCCAGGCCGCCGTGCAGCACGCCCGGGAGGCCGACGAGGCCTGCCGCCGTCTGGACGATGTCCTTCTGATGCATGTAGGCAGCCTGCTGGCCGCCGGCGCCGACGAGGAGACGGCGGAAAAACTCCGGGAAGTCCAGGACAGCCGGGACCCCTTTACGGCGGCTTCCGCCGTGGAGCTGGCCAAACGGCTGCTGGAGTTTGACGAAGCCATCGAGACCAAACAGAACCAGGTCATGGCAGACCTGGACGAAAAGATCGCCCGGGGGGACGCCGGGGTGAAGATGGCCGAGGAGCGCGCCGCCCGCCGCCGCCAGCTGGCGGGGCTGGTGGACGAGGAGGCCCGCACCGCCGAGGTGCAGCGCCAGACCGAAGCCCTCCAGGCCGAACTGCAGACCCGCAGCGAGACGCTGAAACAGACCATCGCCGAGACGGAAGCCGCCCGGGCCGCCCTGGGCCAGACCGATACCGAGCAGGTGCGGCTGGAACACCACATCGAACTGGCGGAAAATCTCACCGCCAGCTGTGACAATCTGCTCCGGAACCTGACGGCTGCCGACAAGGCCGCCGACACCGCCGCCGCCCGGCAGCAGGACTACATGAAAGCCCAGGCCGCCCTGGACGAGGCCGAGACCCGGTACGCGGCGCTGCAGCGGCAGCTGAACGCCAACCGGGCGGGCCTGCTGGCCCAGCAGCTCCAGCCGGGGCAGCCCTGCCCGGTCTGCGGTTCCACCGAACATCCCTGCCCGGCCCAGCTGCCCCAGGACCATGTGACCGAGCAGGCCCTGGAAGAGCGGGAAAAAGAGCTCACCGCCCAGCGGCGGGACACGGCGGCTTCCTCCCGCACGGCGGGGGATGCGGCTGCCCGGGCTGCCGAACTGCGGGCCGCCCTGACCCGGGATGCGGGGGCGTTCTTTGCCCGCCGCGCCGGGCGGTATACCGGCAAACCGGCGGAGGAACTCACCCCGGAAGAGCTGCGCGCCGCCCTGGAAGAACAGAAAAACAGCCTGGCCGAAGGTCTGAAAGGACTGCGGGCCCAGCACGAGGAATACAAGCGCCAGAGCGACAAGGCCAAGGCCCTGTCCAACCAGCTGGACAACCTGAACAACCAGCTGAAAGGGCTGGAAAAACAGGCCTTTGTGGCGGCCCGCAAGGCGGCCAACGCCAAGGCGGGCCACGCGGCGGCCTCCGCCCGGGTGCAGCAGATGCAGGAGAGCGTCCCCGGCCGGGAGGAAGCGGACACCCTGGCCAAATTGCAGCAGGCCCTGGCCCATCTGCGGGCCGACCGGGCCGCCGCCACCACCGCCCGGGATGCCGCCGTCCACCGGCTGCACACCAACCGGGCCGCCCTGGAGGGGATGGAAAAGACCCTGCGGGCCCTCTCCGCCGCCCGGGAAAAGCGGGCCATGTGGGACAACCTTTCCAAGACCATCAACGGCAACCTGGCCGGCAAGGTCAAGCTGCCCTTTGAACAGTATGTGCAGGCCTTCTACTTTGACGGTGTGGTGGAGGCGGCCAATCTCCGGTTCAACCGGATGACCGACGGCCAGTACCGGCTGCTCCGCCGCAAGAGCGAGGCCCTGGCGGGCAAGACCGCCCTGGACCTGGATGTCTTTGACGCCTACACCGGCAAGACCCGCCCGGTGGGCAGTCTTTCGGGGGGCGAAAGCTTTATGGCCGCCCTCTGCCTGGCCCTGGGCATCAGCGATACCATCCAGCAGAACGCCGGGGGCGTCACCATCGAGACCCTCTTCATCGACGAGGGCTTCGGCACCCTGGACGCCGACAGCCTGGAAAAGGCCGTGGACACCCTGGCGGGGCTCGCCGGGGGCGACAAGCTCATCGGGGTCATCTCCCATGTGGAGGCCCTGCAATCCCGCCTGACCCGGCAGATCCGGGTGACCAAGACCCGGGCGGGCAGCAAGGCGGAGATCGTGCTGGAGTGAGGCGGGCCCTGACCAGGAATGGGGGGCTTTCCCGTGAAAACCCAGTGAATGCGAAGTTGCTTACTGACCGATATTGCCCTGTTTTTGGGCTATTTGTTTAGAGTTTCTTTGCCTACTTTCTTTGCAAAGAAAGTAGGAACAAAAATGATGCAATCTCTCTTACAACAACAATGTGAAGCACTGGCGGCGGCGCGGTATCCGCTGCACATGCCGGGGCACAAGCGCCGGGTGGCCCCGGCGCCGGGGCTGGGGTGTTACGCCTTCGACCTCACCGAGATCGGCGGCGCCGACGACCTCCACGACGCCGACGGCATCCTGGCCCGGGCCATGGAACGCACCGCCGCCCTCTACGGCTCCGCCCGGTGCTGGTACCTGGTGGGGGGCTCCACCGTGGGGCTGCTGGCGGGCATCCGCGCCCTGGCCCCCTTCGGCAGCGAGGTCCTGGTGGCCCGCAACTGCCACAAGGCCGTCTACCATGCCATCGAGCTGGGCCACCTCACTGCCCACTATCTGGTACCCCCGGTGGTGGCCGACTTCGGGGTCTACGGCAGCCTGCCGCCCGCGTCGGTGGCCGCCGCCCTGGACGCCCACCCCGGGGTGCGGTGCGTCATCCTTACCAGCCCCACCTACGAGGGGGTCCAGAGCGACCTGAAAGCCATTGCCGACCTCTGCCACGCCCGGGGCGTGCCCCTGCTGGTGGATGAGGCCCACGGCGCTCACTACCTGCCCCTGGCCGAACCCTGGGGCTGGTGGGGCGGCGCGGTGGCGGCCGGGGCGGACCTGGTGGTGCAGAGCGCCCACAAGACGTTGCCCAGCCTGACCCAGACCGCCTGGCTGCACCTGAACGGCTCCCTGTCGGACCCCGATGCCGTGGAACGGGAACTGGATGTCTTTGAGACAAGTTCCCCCAGCTACCCCCTGATGGTCAGCCTGGACGGCTGCACCGGCTGGCTGAAAGAAGAAGGCCCCGCCGCCTTTGCTGCCTGGCGGGCCCGGCTGGACCGGTTTGCCGCCGCGACCCGGGGCTGGCGCCGCACCCCGGTGCTGGGCCTGGGCCCCGAACGCCGGGACTTTTACGCCTTTGACGACGGCAAGATCCTTATGCGCATCGGCAGGGAAGGGGCGGCAGCCCTGCGGGAGGCCGGGTTTGAACCCGAGATGGTCTGCGGCCCCAACGTGCTGGCCATGACCAGCCCCTGCGACGGGGAGGAGGCTCTGGACCGGCTGGCGGAGTTCCTTGCCCGGCGGGACCGGACCGAACCGCCGGTACCCCGGGCCGGTGCCCTGCTGCCCGCCCCGGGTCCCGCCCGGTGCACCATCGCCGAGGGACTGCTCCGCCCCGCCCGGCGCTGCCCCCTGGAAGAGGCGGTGGGCCGGACCGCCGCTGAGTATGTTTGGGCTTATCCCCCCGGGGTGCCCCTGCTGGCCCCCGGCGAGGCGGTGACCCCCGCCTTTGTGCAGGCCGTCCGGACGCTCAACGCCGACGGCACCGCTTTGCACCACAGTGGCCGGGGCGACGGAAAAACACTGGCCGTGCTGGCCTGAACCGCCCTTCCTTCGACAGGGAACGGTTGCACTGACCGCCCAAAAATGGTACAATAAACAGAACTATCCAAAACGTTCACCCATCATCCACGGAGGTTTTCTTCCATGAACTGGATCGACAAACTGGACCGCCGCTGCCGCGGGTACGGTATCCCTTATCTGGTCAACGGCCTGCTCCTCGGGCAGCTGGCCGTGGGGCTTATCATCCTTACCATCAACCGCTTTTTCGGGTCCTACATCGACCTGAATATGGCGGACGTCCTCCAGGGCCAGGTCTGGCGGCTCATCACCTTTCTGTTTGATCCCATCTGGCTGGGCGGCGTGCTGGGCATCCTCAACCTGGTGTTCTACTTCTGGATCGGCAACTCCCTGACCCGGGTGTGGGGGGATTTCCGGATGACCCTCTATGTCCTGCTGGGCCTGGTGGGAACCTGGATCGGCGCCTGGTTCACCGGCTACGGCACCCCCAGCGCCATCTACCTGAGCATGATGTTCGCCTACTGCTGGATGTGGCCCGACCAGGGCGCCCTGCTCTGGGGCATCATCCCCTTTAAAATGAAGTACCTGGGCTGGTTCGAACTGGCCGTCTGGCTCATTGAGTTCATTCTGGGCAATATGGCCACCCGCATCAGCCTGGTGCTGGGTTTGCTGGGCTTTCTGGTGTTCTTCACCCGGGAGATCTTCTTCTGGTGCAAGGATACCATCCTGGGCTACAAACGCCGCCGGGACTGGCAGAACCGCAACAACCGCTGGTAATCATTCCATCGCGTATTTAAGGAGGTTTTTGGTATGAAACTCATCACCGCGATCGTCAATAAAGAAGATTCCCGGGCAGTCTGCAACGAACTGCTCAAACACAAATTCTACGTCACCCGCCTGGCTACCACCGGCGGCTTCCTGATGGCCGGCAACATGACGCTGCTCATCTGCACCGAGGACGAAAAGGTGGATGAATGCATCGGCATCATCTCCCAGTTCTGCAAGCAGCGCACCGAGATCGTTCCCGGCACCGCCACCCTGGGCCTGGGCATCGAGAGCGCCATGCCCATGGAAGTGACCGTGGGCGGCGCCACCGTCATCGTCACCAACGTGGAGCGCTTCGAAAAACTGTGATGCTGGACCGTCTGGCCGGCAATACCGCCCTGAAAGCCGAACTGGGCGCCGCGCTGCGCACCGGCCGGCTGCCGCATGCGGTTTTGCTCATCGGTGAAGCGGGCTGCGGCGCCGGTTTCGCCGCCCGGTGCCTGGCTGCCGATTATTTATACCCCCGGGGCGGCCCCCACGCCGAGGCCGTCCTGAAACAGGAGGACACCGAGTGCCTCGTCCTCCAGGGGGAGGGCGCCAGCGGCCAGATCCCCGTCAAACGGGTGCGGGAGATGCGGGAGGCCATCCAGCATTCCGCCCTCTCCACCGACGCCACGGGCCGGGTGCTCTTTATCTACGGCGCCCAGAACCTGAACGGGTCCTCTGCCAACGCCATGCTGAAGATCATCGAGGAACCTCCCGAGGGGGTGCTCTTCCTCCTGACCGCCACCAGCGCCGCCACCGTGCTGCCTACCATCCGCAGCCGGTGCGCCGCCTATACCATCGCGCCGGTGCCCGGCCCCGAATGTGCCGCCCTGCTGCGGGAACGGGGACTGCCCGCCCCCCTGGCCGAGGAACTGGCCTTCCTCTATGAAGGGCACATTGGCACCGCCCTGCGGGCCCACCAGGATGCCGCCTTCCGGGGCGCCCTGGCCCAGGCCAAGGAACTCTGCGGCTATGCAGCCCAGAACGATACCTACCGGGCCCTGGCCCTGCTGACCAAATACGAGCGGGACCGGGAAGGATTTCTGGGGGTGCTGTGGCAGCTGGACCAGCTGTGCAGCGCCGTGCTGCGCCGCCCCGACTACGGCGCCCGCCAGTGCGGCGGCCTGCGTCCCGAAGCGGCGGCGGATATCCTGCGGGCCGGGGCCGAGACCCGCCGTGCCGTGAACGCCAACGGCAACCTGCGGCTGGCCGTGGCACTGCTGGCGGCCCGCATCGCCTGAACAACAAAGGAATATGCCAATGAAAGTGATTTCTGTAAAATTCAAAGAGAACGGCCGGGCCTACTACTTTGACCCCGGCGAGCTGGAGATCCAGCAGGGGGACTTTGTCATCGTCACCACCGCCCGGGGCACCGAGTGCGGCGAGGTGGTCCGGGGCCCCCACGAGGTGCCGGGCTTTGCCCGGGAAGTGAAGCCGGTGATCCGGGTGGCCGACGCCGTGGATGTGCGCCGGATGCGCCAGAACCGGGCCGACGTCCAGCATGCCTTCGAGATCTGCGAGCAGCGCATCGCCGCCCACGGGCTGAAGATGAAGCTGGTGGATGCCGAGTATACCCTGGACCGCAGCAAGCTGGTCTTTTACTTCACCGCCGACAACCGGGTGGATTTCCGGGAACTGGTCAAAGACCTGGCCTCCCAGTTCCATACCCGCATCGAACTGCGGCAGATCGGCGTCCGGGACGAAAGCAAGATGCTGGGAGGCCTGGGGCTCTGCGGTCAGCCTTTCTGCTGCAGCCGGTTTTTGAAGAACTTCCAGCCTGTTTCCATCAAGATGGCCAAGGAACAGGGCCTGAGCCTGAACCCCGCCAAGATCAGCGGCGCCTGCGGCCGTCTGATGTGCTGCCTGGCCTATGAGCAGAAGAGCTACGAGTATCTGAACTCCATCACCCCCACCCCGGGCAGCATCGTGCGCACCCCCGACGGCGAGGGCACCGTGGTGGAAGTGAATGTGGTGGCCGGTACCCTGAAGGTCCGCTCCAACGTGGAGATCCTGGCCCCCCGGGTCTACAAACGGGAGGAATGCGTCTATCTGCGGGGCGGCAAGCGGGTGCCCAAGGCCCCCGACCCCGAACAGGAATGATTTCCCTCTGCCCTGTCTTGGGGGGAGATTGTGAAAAATTTCAAGATATGGCACTTGCGAATTTTTATGCAATGTGTTACACTATCTGTAACGCAGTAGGCAGCTATTACCCGCTGTGGCACCATACCGGGGAGCAGCCGTGCAGGGCCGGTAGGGGACATCAATCAGCACGGAGATAAGGAGTTCACGATGGCTCATACCGTTTCCAGCGAGTGCGTTGCTTGCGGTGCATGTGTTGACACCTGCCCCGTCGGCGCGATCAGCATGGAGGACAAGGCTGTGGTCGATGCCGGTTCCTGCATCGATTGCGGCGCCTGCGAGGGCGTTTGCCCGACCGGTGCAATCCAGGCTGAATAAGCGAAAATGCACACTCTGCGCGGCCTGCAAAGGGCCGCGCTTTTTGTTTGTGTTTTGTTCCTTCTGGGTTTTGTTCCTTCTTTGCAAAGAAGGAACCGAAGAAACTCCCAACAGGGAAAAGGAAAAAGGGAAGTGGTCCGGGTGGCCGGGCAGTTACGGCGGGTTTGCATATATCGGGATGCAGCCCGGCACCCGGGATATAAGGTGAAAGTTTCTTTGCTTCTTTCTTTTCAAAGAAAGAAGAGAAAGGGAGATAGAGGATGAATTCCAAGAGAATCGTACTGGTACTGGACGGTCAGGGGGGCGGCATGGGCACCCAGCTCATCAAGATGCTGGCGCCCGCGCTGCCCGCCGACTGTGACCTGCTGGCCGTGGGCACCAACGTGCTGGCCACCAACGCCATGCTGAAAGCCGGGGCCCGCCGCGGCGCCACCGGGGAAAACGCCGTGGTGTACAATGCTTCCCGGGCGGATGTGATCCTGGGCCCCATCGGGATGATCCTGGCCAACGGCATCCTGGGCGAGGTCTCCCCCCGGATGGCCACCGCCGTTTCCGGGTCGGAGGCGGAAAAGATCCTGATCCCCTCCTCCCACTGCGGCGTCCAGGTGGCCGGCACCCAGGACTGCCGCCTGGAAGAATACCTGGAAAGCGCCGTGGCCCTGGCCCTGCGGGCCCTGGAAGAATGAGCGCCGCTCTGTTTGAGGCCGCGGCACCTCTGCTGACTGCCGCCCGTGCCCTGCGGCAGGGCGATGCACCGGTCCTGCTGGCCATCGACGGCCGGTGCGGCAGCGGAAAATCCACCCTGGCCGCCTGGCTGGGTCAGCAGCTGGACTGTCGGGTCCTGCATATGGATGACTTCTACCTGCCCCCCGCCAAACGCCGCCCCGACTGGGCGGAACACCCCGGCGCCAATATGGATTTTGCCCGCCTGCGGGAAGAGGTCCTGGCCCCGCTGCTGGCCGGACAACCGGCCCGGTACCGGCCTTACGTCTGCCGCCTGGGCGCTTTGCAGGACGGTGAAATCCTGCCGCCCCGGCCGCTGACCATCCTGGAAGGCAGCTACGCCCTCCACCCGGACCTGCAGACGCCTTTTGCCTGCAAGGTGTTCCTGACCTGCGCCCCGGACTGCCAGCGCCGGCGGCTGCAGCAACGGGAAGGGGACCACTTTGCTGCCTTTGAAAGCCGGTGGATCCCTCTGGAAGAAGGCTACCTGGCCGCCTGCCGCCCCGAAGAGCACTGTGATTTTCTGCTGGACACCACCGCCATGACGGTGTAAAATACAGTATGGTTCCTTTGAGAAAAGCCAGGAAGGCAACGGCGGCCCAGAAGGGCCGCGCCGGAACACTTTTTGATGAGGAGAGATTCCCTGTATGAATACCCGCGTAAAAACCTACAAACTGGTGCTGACAGCACTGTTTCTGGCCCTCTGCCTGGTGCTGCCCATCATCACCGGCGGCATCCCGACCATCGGTAATATGCTGCTGCCCATGCACATCCCTGTGCTGCTCTGCGGTCTGATCTGCGGCTGGCAGTACGGCCTGGTCATCGGCTTTGTGGCCCCGCTGCTGCGGTCGGTGCTCTTCGGTATGCCCCCCATGTACCCCGTGGCCATCGCCATGGCCTTTGAACTGGCCGCTTACGGCCTCATCATCGGCCTGGTCTACGCCGCTGTGCAAAAACGGGGAGTGGCTGCCCTCTACGGCAGCCTCATCGCCGCCATGATCGGCGGCCGCCTGGTCTGGGGTCTGGCCGAGATCATCCTGCTGGGTATGGCCGGCAACGCCTTCACCTTCCAGGCATTCCTGTCCGGCGCACTGCTCACCGCCGTGCCCGGCATCGTGGTCCAGCTGGTGCTTATCCCCGCCGTGATGGTCGCCCTTGACCGTACCGGTGTGGTCCGCTTCCAGAAGGCCCAGGGGTAAGGAAAACCCCGCATCAATTTCCACAACAAGCCGCGCAGGAAGCGCGGCGTTTTTTGTGTGGGTCATGCTTGTCATTTTTGCGTCCAATGTGGTATACTGTAAACAAATTGTTACCGTAAAAGGAGGCGCCCCTATGGGCCTGATTTCTGCCATTCAGAACAAGACCGAACAAGCCCGTGCCCGGGAACGCATCCGCCCGCTGCTGGAAAGCCGTATGATGCGGGACATCCTTTTGGAGATCGGCCAGCGGGGTACCGAAAAACTGGACCCCCAGAGCGTCCCTTTGGCCCAGCGCCCCCGGGCTGCCAAGCTGGCCGCCGAGTGCGGCACCGCCGGCCTGCACCAGAGCGTCATCCGGGAAGTGGTGTTGGATGAGGCGGGTATTACCCTCTATGCCGGCAACGACGAGATCCCTTTCCTTTACGGCGATTACAACTACGAAAACATCGAGGACACCGACTGCCTGCCCGCCGTGGCCCAGTACCTGGTCCAGCGGCTGCGGGGGTACTACAACATCAGCCGGACCTTCTACACCGTGCCCAAACACAACGGCCGCACCGTCACCGAAAAGACCAAGCAGGTGTTCATCCGCCGCCACCACGAGGATACCCCCTTTGACCCCAAACCCACCCAGAAACAGCGGCTCTTCTGAGGGTTTGCGTTGACAGCTGCGGGAAATTTTGCTATAATACACTGTACGCCGTGTAAAACGGCGAATAGGGAGATGTACTCAAGAGGTCGTAAGAGGGAGCACTCGAAATGCTTTAGGTCTCGAGAGAGGCGCGTGGGTTCGACTCCCACCATCTCCGCCAAATCCCTCAGGAATCTTCCTGAGGGTATTTTTGTATTTTCACGGCAAGAACCCCTTGCCGTTTGGGAGGAAGCGCTATGCCGACATTTACCATCGTGGGCGGGGTCAACGGGGCGGGCAAGAGCAGCCTGTCCGGTGTTCTGAAGGATTGTTTGGACGACTTGGGCGTTATCGTGGACCCCGACAGACTGACGGCCCAGCACGGCGGCGATGAGTATGCCGGGGGTCAGGCTGCCGTTGCCAAACTGCAGGACTGCCTTGCCCAGGGCATTGACTTCACCGAGGAAAGCACCCTTTCGGGCAGCTTCTCCCGCAAAATGGCCCGCGCGGCCCGGGACAAGGGCTACACCGTACGACTGTACTATGTGGGCCTGGATACTGCTGAGGAATCGGTCCGTCGGATCGCCAACCGGGTGGCCCGCGGCGGCCACGACATCCCGACTCAGGACGTGGAGCGCCGGTTTGCCCGGCGTTTCCAGGACCTGGGCAAGCTGCTGCCGCTGTGCAACGAGGCAACCTTCTATGACAACGACAATGGCTTCCGGGTGGTGGCTTTCTACCGCAACGGGGAACTGCTGCCCGCCACCGATACGCCGCCCGGCTGGCTCACCGACCTGCGTCGGGAGCTCGCGCTCTGAACCAATGTAGGATTACCACCGGTTTTCAGGCAGTTCTTCCGGCAGCGGCAGCGCCTGCTCCATTGTGGCGGCGCTGAGCTGTTTTGACTGGGAATCCAGGTGGGCGTAGATGTTGGCCGTGGTGGAGATGTCGCTGTGGCCCAGCCATTCCTGGATCTGCTTCATGGGCACGCCCTGCTTGAACAGCAGGCTGGCGCAAGAGTGGCGCAGATCGTGGAACCGGATCTTCCGCAGGCCGTGGTCGGCCAGCAGCTTGGCGAAGCCGTCGGTCACCGCGTTGGGCAGGATGAGATTGCCCATCTCGTCCACGAAGAGGTAGCCCTTGTACTTCTGGTTGTAGCAGTTGCCGCACAGCTTCTCGTTGTAGGCCTGCTGCTCCTTCAATGCCCGCAGCCGCTGGGCAAAGCTGGCCACCAGAGGTAGGGTGCGCAGGCTGGACTTGGTCTTGGCCCGGTCCGCCTCCACCAGGACGTGTTTGCCCTCCAGATTGGTGCTGGTCACGATGTGGCGGACGGTCAGGGTACCCGCCTCAAAGTCCACGGCGTCCCACCGCAGGCCCAGTACCTCGCCCCGGCGTAGTCCATAGAAGGCCGCAAACTGGATGATCAGTTCCAGCCGATGGCCCCGGGCGGCTTCGAAGAGCTGCTCCATCTCCTCGGCGGTGTAGTAGGCGGCCATGTACTTCTCGGGCTTGGGCCGCTCCACCTTGTCCACCGGGTTGCCGGGGATCAGGTCCAGCTTCACGGCGTATTTCAGCGCCTTGTGCAGGTTGGCGTGCTGCCGCAGTACGCTGGTGGCTTTCAGCGTTTCCAGCTCGTGGAGGTAGAAACTCTGGATATGCCGCGCCTGCAGCCCGCCCAGCGTGATGCCGGTGGGCTCAAAGTAGGGGACGATGTGGTTCTTCACATTGAAGTTGTAGGAGGACCAGGTGGTCTCCTGCACGGCGGGGCGGATGATTTTCAGCCAGTAGAGCATATAGTCACTGAACAGCATATCGGGGCTTAGTTCCTCTTTACGGTTGGGCTTGGGTGGCGTGAAGCTGCGGCGCAGTTCCCGCAGCATCTCCTCCGCCCGCTTTTTGTTGCCCTTCACAGGCAGTCCGGTGGCGTGCCAGGGCTGT
>CALXHP010000024.1 GCA_944388135.1 uncultured Gemmiger sp.
GGGCGGGGGCCACCTCGTTGTGCTTGGTCTTGGCGGGGATGCCCAGCTTCCACAGCTCCTCGTCCAGTTCCTTCATGAACTCGGAAACGATGGGGCGAATGGTGCCGAAGTAGTGCTCTTCCAGCTCCTGGCCCTTGGAGGGGGCGGAGCCGAAGAGGGTACGGCCGGTCAGGACGATGTCCAGCCGCTTCTCGTAGTCTTCCTTGCGGATGAGGAAGTATTCCTGCTCGGGGCCGACGGTGGTGGCTACCCGGGGTACATCCTTGCCGAAGAGGTGCAGCACCTTGCAGGCCTGGTCGCTGATGGCCTGCATGGAGCGCAGCAGCGGGGTCTTTTTGTCCAGGGCCTCGCCGGTGTAGGAGCAGAACGCGGTGGGGATGCACAGCACGTCGTCCTTCACAAAGGCGTAGCTGGTGGGGTCCCAGGCGGTGTAGCCGCGGGCCTCGGCGGTGGCACGCAGGCCGCCGGAAGGGAAGGAGGAAGCATCCGGCTCGCCCTTGATGAGCTCCTTGCCGGAGAATTCCATGATGGCGGTACCGTCGGGCTGGGGGCTGACGAAGCCGTCGTGCTTCTCACTGGTGATGCCGGTCAGGGGCTGGAACCAGTGGGTGTAGTGGGTGGCGCCCTGCTCGATGGCCCAGCGCTTCATGACGCTGGCCACCACATTGGCCACCTCCAGATCCAGAGGCTGACCCTTTTCGATGGTGGCCTTCAGGCTCTTATAGGTAGAGCTGGGCAGACGCTCACGCATCTCGTGCTCGTTAAAGACTTTGCTGCCGTAAAGTTCCATGACGGTTGCTGCCATAACTACTTACTCCTTACATCACAAACTCTATAGTACAGAAAAAGACGCTGCGAAAACACATTCGCAGCGCCCTTGCTGTTATGTTCCCATTATACGGGGTGTGATGGAAAAATGCAACTGGCGAACTGCTCAAATCCGGTGTGAATCCAAGGCAAAAACTGGCAATATTGTCCATCGCCCCCGGAAGGGAAGTATGGTATACTGATACAGCAGCCCCAAAACGACACCCTGCGGGCCGCTGAGTGAGGTATACTATGGAAATCGAACGGAAATGGATGGTCACCGGCTGGCCGGAGGGCCTGCCCCTGACCCGGGATTACCGGATGGACCAGGGCTACATCAGCGTGCGGCCCACGGTGCGCATCCGGCGGGAAGCGCTGGAAGGGGGCCCCACGGCGCTGGTGCTCTGTTTTAAAGGGGAGGGGACCCTCAGCCGGGAGGAGATCGAGACCGAGATCGACGCCGACCTTTTTGCCCGGCTGGAGCATCTCATCGGCAAGCCCCTTATTCATAAGGAACGGCGGAGCTATGCCCTGCCCGGCGGGCTGACCCTGGAGGTCAACTGTGTGGACCCCGGCCTGCCCACCGCCTTCTGGTACGCCGAGGTGGAATTTGCCACCGAAGCCCAGGCCCTGGCCTGGGACCCGGCCTCGGCGGGGCTGGGGGACTACCTGAAGGATGAATGCACCGGCAAACCGGGGTCCAGCATGGGGGACTACTGGCTCACCACCCGGGGCTGACCCCGTTTGTACCAATTGTAAAATTGTGCCGCCTGCCTTTACAAATGATTACAAAGCGGCTACAATAGAACTAACTTATCGTCGGCAAAAGTCTGTGTGCGCCCTGCCGCCCGGACGGATTTCAATCAGAAAAGAGGAACAGTGAATGAAACGTAAGCTTCTGCTCGTCATGGCCATCCTGTCGCTGTGCGTGTTGCTGGCCGCCTGCAAAAAGGAAGAGGCCGAATCTTCCAGCACCACCACGCCGGAAGTCACCGCGACGCCGGAACCGTCGCTGGAGCCCTATATGGCCAACGTGCTCACCGGTGAGCCCCAGGGCGACGACTATAAAAATCAGCGCATCACCGCTGTCATGGTGAACAACATCGTGGCGGCCCGCCCCCAGCGCGGCCTCTCCAAGGCCGACATCCTCTTCGAGATCAAGGTGGAAGGCGGCATCACCCGTTTCATGCCCGTCTTTACCGATTATGAGGATATCGGCGAGATCGGCCCCGTGCGCTCCGGCCGTGACCAGTTCTTCCGTCTCATCCTGCCCTGGCAGGCCCTGTATATCCATGAGGGCCAGTCGGTGGTCATGCAGCAGTATGCCATCGACTACAGCTACGGCAACCTGAACAACAACGACGGCGCCAACGGCTACCGTGACTACGGCCGTGTCAACTGGCAGGGCGGCTGCTACAACAACGGCACCCTAGCCAAAGAGCACACCATGTACACCAACTCCGACAACATTGCCCAGTATATCCAGGACAACAGCGTGGACATGGACCGCACCTACAACTCCACCTTCTTCAACTTCGTGGATTACCGCACCGGCACCACCCGCGACCTGTCCAACAGCCTGGACAGCGCCTACAGCGACAAGTACGGCCCGGTGGTCAGCGACGGCGAGTATATCGAGATCGAGCACAGCCCCTCCTACAAGACCCGCTTCATCTATGACAGTGCCTCCAACACCTACAAGATGCAGCAGAACTACACCGACGGCCAGTGGCGGGACACCGTGGACGAAGCGGCGGACAACACCGTCCTGAGCTTCCCCAACGTCATCGTCCTCTACACCGACATCCACACCTATCCCGGCCATGAGGCCAAGGACCTGCAGTATGTGGAATATGCCTGGGGCGGCGTGGGCTACTACTGCTACGGCGGCAAGTGCGAAAAGATCTACTGGCAGAAGGGCACCCCGCTGGAGGCCCTGCGGCTGTACTACCTCACCGAGGACGGCCAGTGCAGCGATACCCCCGTGGAGATCAACATCGGCAAGAGCTATGTGGCCGTCACCGATGTGGACTATGCCGAGAACTTCGTCCACAGCACGCTGGACGGGGTGGACCTGAGCAGCGCCACCACCAAGACCTATGAGAGCAGCTATGTGGAGGACGACGCCGAGGCCGGCGAGACCCTGGGCATGAGCACCGATGACCTGACCAACAGCGCCACCGGCAGCGGCGAGGGCGATGCTGCCGAGGCACCCGCCGAAGAAAGCACCGACAGCGCCGAGGCACCTGCCGATACCGTCCAGGAGGACGGCGAGGCTGTGGGCTGATCCGGCGCCGGTAGACGAGCCTATGAGCATACCAGCGCAGTCCGCCCGGCGCGGGCTGCGCTGTTTTTTTGGAAAGGACCCTTTTATGAAACGTAGTATCCAGGCCCTGGGCCTGACCGCCGTCCTTCTGGCGGGGCTGCTGTTGGGCGGCTGCAACCGGCAGAAGGTGGACATCTCTTCCACCTCGGAATCGGCGGCCACCGCCACACCCACCCCCCAGGCCGATCCGGTGCCCAACCCCCTGACCGGTGTGGCCGACGGCGACTATACCAATGTCCGCCCGGTGGCAGTGACATTACGCACCCTGGAGGGGGCAGCGCCCAACTGGGGGCTGTCCACCGCCGACGTGCTGGTGGAAGGTGTCACCGAGGGCACCACCGCCAGCCTGATGGCCATCTACTCCAAGGCGGACAACATCTCCAAGGCGGGCCCGGTGGGCCCCGGCCGGGACTTGCTGCTTCAGCTGGCCCTGCCCCTCAACGCGGTGCCGGTGCACATCGACAAGAACATCTATGCCTCCAACCTGCTCAACGCCTTGAGCTACCAGGACCTGGACGGCTACCACATCGGCAAGGCGGCCTTTGCCTTTGACCAGGACCGCCAGAATGCCGGCTACCGGGAGGAAAACTGCTGGTACACCACCAGCGAGCTGATCAAGAACGGCCTGAACCAGTATGTCACCTCGCTGGAAGGGGCCAACTCCCCCCTCTTTGTCTTTGGGGAGCGCCCGGCGGTGGAAGAAAGCGCCCGCAACGCCACGGCCCTGACCATCACCTTCTCACCCAGCGACAGTGAACAGCTGACCTATGCCGCCGACACCGGCCTTTACGTCAAGACCAACGCCGACGGTTCCCCCACCACCGATGCGGACAACGGCCAGCAGGTGGCCTTTACCAATGTGTTTGTCCTCTACGCCTCCAGCGGCATCAAGGATGACGGCTACACCCGGGATTACGATATGACCGGCGGCACCGGCCTCTACCTTACGGGCGGGGGCTGGCAGCAGATCCAGTGGACCAAGGAGGACGCCACCGCCCCCCTGCAGCTTACCGATGCCGGCGGCCAGCCCCTGGTGGTCAACCCCGGCAAGAGCTTTATCGCCATCTGGGGCGGCTACTATGGCCAGGGGCTGACCCTCACCGGTGCCGACGGCACCCAGCAGACCCTGCCGGAGAAACCGGCCCTGCTGGAGAGCGGCATCAGCGACGAAGCCGCCGCGGCAGCCCAGGCCCAGATGGACGCCCAGCAGAAGATCATCGACGCCCAGGAGGCCCTGACCGATGCCAACAGCCAGCTGCCCGACGCCCAGACCGCTCTGGAGGAAGCCCAGGCGGCCCTGGATGCAGACAGCGGCAACCAGGACCTGATCACCAAGCGGGACGAAGCCCAGGCGCTGGTGGACAGCCTGAACCAGACCATCGCCGACAACCAGGCCATTCTGGACGCGGCGGGGGTCACCGCCGAGCCCACCCCGCCCCCCGCGGAAAGCGCTTCCTCCACGGAAGGCGGATAAACCGCAAAGAAAAATCCCCGGCAGGAGATCTCCTGCCGGGGATTTTTGTGGGGTAAGGTTCAGGTCTGGGTCAGGCCCGTTTCCGCCTGGGCCACGGTGAAGTAGACAAAGAAGAGGTCGCCGGTGCTGTCGTCGTCGAAGTACTCCATATAGGAGATGGAAAAGTCCCGGTACCCCAGGGGCACTTCGTAGACCAGCAGTCCCTCCCGCTTTTCGCCGATGCCCAGCAGGTAGGTGCCGGGCAGCTGTTCGTCGGTGAGGGGGGACAGTTCCTGGCCGGTCTCCATGTCGGTGGTAATGGGCACCCGGTAGTCGTCGGCGCCGTCGCTGCCCCACTGGGCCTGGAAATCGGTATCGTACATGTCATAGCTCTGGTTGGTGGTGTTTTCCACCGTGATGTCCACCACCAGGAAGGTGCAGCCTTCGGCAGGGGAGGAGCCCCCGTAGTTGCTGCTCAGATGAGCGCTGTTGACGGTGTAATCAAAGAAATAGGTGTGCATGGTATCGCCGATGTGGCCTTCGGCATAGCCGTCCTGGTCGGGGTACCCGGGGGCTGCGTCGCCGTCGTCCGCCGGTTCGTCCACGGCGGGGGTGCTTACGGCAGGGGGGCGGTCCTCCTCCTCATCCGGGCGGGAGGCCAGGGCGCCGAGGCCGGGGTTGCCGCAGGACGTAAGTGCCAGCAAGGCAGCGGCCAGCAGCAGGGAACATGCAGGTTTTTTCATGGGGAAAACCTCCTTCTTTCGGGGGCGGGACCTTTGTACAGGGAGCAAAGATTCCGTCTTTTTTTGTCTGTATCCAGCATACCATGTTTGCTCCCCGAAAGCAACCTGCCGCCCGTAAAACAAACTCCCCGGCAGGGTACCCTGCCGGGGGTTGGTTTTATTCTTCCATCTCGTCCAGATAGCCGGTGGGCACCACATCGTAGGCTTCCGCCAGGTGGTCCCGCATCCACATTTCGGCGTCCAGCCGGACGCTGTAGCCGGCGCCGGGGTCGGTCATCCACTCTTCCGGCTTGCGGAAGGGCAGGGCGTGCTGGGCCAGCATGTTCATGATGACGCCGCCGTGGGTCACACAGGCAGCCTCCTGGGTGTGGGTGCGCAGCATGTACTCAAACATCTTCATCAGCATGCCCGAGGTGCGGTTGAAAAAGGCCTGCCGGTCCTCGGCCCCTTCCGGTACCGTGCGGCTGGTGGGGTCCATCCACCGGGCAAATTCCGGGTCCTTCACCAGCTGCTGCAGGGGCTGGCCCTCAAATTTGCCAAAGGCCATCTCCCGCAGGTCCTGCAATTCGATCTGCCGTACCCCGGGAAAAAGCAGCTCCGCCGTCTGGGTGGCCCGCAGCAGGGGACTGGTAAAAACCAGCGGTACATCGGGGTAAACGAACCGGTCTTTCAGCTCCCGGAGCTGGGCGCGGCCCTCCTCACACAGGGGCAGGTCGGTGCCGCTGCCTATGTACAGGCCCTGCAGATTGCCCGCCGTCAGACCGTGGCGGATCAGATGGAGTTTGTAATATTTCACAGTGTATTCTCGCTTTCCTTAAAAGGGTATCGCTATCAGCATACCCCAAAACCGGCCGTTCTGCAACGAAAAATAATTACAATTTGGTTACAAAAACAAGGAGCCGACCCTCTTTTCCAAAATTTGCCCACAATATTTATACCTGTGGGCGGCCCGGGGTCCCCAAATGTAGGCGCCGCCCCGGCGCCCCTCTGCGTGGAGCGCCAAAATCTGCCCGAACCCGTCGAAATCCGGGTTTACAAAATGTTTTTTGACGGATATAATATACAACACGTAGAAATTATGGGCGGGCCCGTCCCGGCGGCCCGGCGCTGCGGCGCCGGTGGGGCGGACCCCGGAAGAGGATCGATATGGCCATGGAGTTCAGCCGGATTCTTACGCTGCTGCGCAAAGAACGAGGCATCACACAGAAACAGGCGGCGCAGGACCTGGGCATCAGCCAGGCCCAGCTTTCCCATTATGAAAAGGGCATCCGTGAATGCGGTCTGGCCTTTGTGGTCCAGGTGGCGGACTACTACGGCGTCAGCTGCGACTATCTGCTGGGCCGCAGTGCCGAGCGCAGCGGCCAGACCATCCGGGTGGAGGACCTGCCCGATACCAACTCCGCCACCAGCGGCAGCGTCTACCGGGGCAGCGTACTGCCCACCATGTACAAAAAACTCATCGAGAATTCCCTGGACATCCTCTACGACAAGCTTCAGGAAAGCGGCGACAAGGAGCTGGTGAATGCGGTCAGCCGGTACCTGATGCTGGCGGTCTACAAGGTGTTCCGCCAGCTCCACGATGCCTCCCCCCGGAATGTGAAAGGGATGTTCCGGGTAGGGGCTGCCCGGTGGCAGGCGGGGGCCGATGCCTCCATGCGCCTTACCGAGGCGGACCTGGCCGCCATCCTGAAGGGGGAGGACGGCACCCGGGACAGCGCCGACCCGGCCACCCTGGGGCTGACCACCGAACGGCTCACCCACGACTATCCCCGCCATGCCACCAGCCTGTTGAACCTGGTGAAAAACGCCGAGGAATCCATGCGGGACCTGCGCAGCCCCCAATGATCGGAAAACACAGACCGCCGTCCCACGGGAACGGCGGTCTGTCTGTTTATTTGCCGGTCAGCGCTTTGCGGCAGGCCGGGCAGACATATTTGCCATGGAGCTGGACCGACCCCGGCACCACCTCGCCGCAGAGGGCGCAGGCATCGGCGGGGCGATATTTGCGCAGCAGAATGGCGTCGCCTTCGGTAAGGATCTCCAGCGGCGTGTCGGTGGAAATACCGAAGGTGCGGCGCAGTTCCTTGGGCAGCACCACGCGGCCCAGTGCATCGATGTGACGGACAATCCCGGTTGAAATCATCGGAAAAACCTCCTGTTACCGCAGTGTCGGACCGCGGCGATTCCTGCAAAATATGGTGGGGATTTTTGTCCCCTGACGCAACTTCTTGTAGGTATTATACGAGTCTTTGGTAATATTGTCAATATTTGGAAACTCAAAACCGTTCGACAAAAACCGACAGAACGCGGTACACCGTTCTATTTTTGAAAAGCCTGTGGACCAGAGCAAAATTTTCGCCCCGAAACGCCTTCCAGGAATGGCGCAAGATTCAATTCCCACAAGACTGTTACAAGTCTGAAACAACTTCGACACAACTCCGCGGTAGGATAACTATACAGAGTCTGCATCCTGCAGCAAAGGAGAACAAGATGGCAAAAGGACGTGTAGTGTTTTACGAGGACCCACCCTCCCGCACCCAGACCCCTGCCCGGCCGGTGTATACCGCCCGGGCCCGGCGGCGCCGCCGCAGGCATCGGCTGCGGGGGCTGCTCTTTGCGCTGGCGGCCCTGGTGCTGGTATCCTCGGTGGGGTATATTCTGTGGTACACCCACCCGGCCCACCAGAACACGCTGTCCGACCCCGAACGGGACCAGGTGGAGACCGACGCGGACCTCTCCCCGGAGGGCGCCTCTTCCGGCACCGCCGCCGCGGCTGGCGAAACCGGTGACGGCCGCATTGTGGTGGCCATCGACCCGGGGCATGGCGGGGTGAACCCCAACATCGGCGCCGAGGACTACGGCAGCGAGGCAAACGGCCTCCGCGAGAACGACATCACCCTGACCACGGCCCGGGCCCTCTATGACCTGCTGGAGGAGGACGGCCGGTTTGCCCCGGTGCTCACCGCCGACGGTTCTGCCTACCTGAAACCCAGCGAGCGGGGGGCGGTGGCCAAGGCCGCGGGGGCGCAGCTGCTGCTCTCCATCCATCTGAACTATGACGGGGACCCCTCTTCCAGCGGTTTCGAGTGTTACGCCGCCCCGCCCAACCTTTCCACCAATGGGGAAAGCCTCCGGTTCGGCCAGCTGGTGGCCACCGCCTTCAGCGACCTGGGACTGCGGCTGCGGGGCGCCAACGGGGTGCGGTACTTATATTATGATGAAAACGACAACAAACTGATCTACGAGTCCACCGACAGCACCATCCGGTGGGACCCCACCTTCACGGTGCTGGAAGCCTGCGGCTGCCCGGCGGTCCTCTGTGAGGAGGGGTTCATCAGCAATGCCGGCGATATGGACCTGCTCTCCGGCGACGGCTGCCAGACGGCCGCCCGGACCTACTACGACTGCATCTGCACCTACTTCAACCTGACCTGACGACAGCTCCTGCGCGAACTTTGTGCGCAGGGGCTGCCTTTTTTGTTGTTTTGCGGCTCCCCGCCGGATACGCCGGACTTTTGCCGGGATTTTGGGCAGGGTTTGTCCCCCCGGGGGGCATTGGCACAGTTTCCCACTAGTTTTTGGGTTTCCCCGGCCTGCGGCAAAAACTCCCCTTTCCGCCGTGGTATAGTGCAGCTACCGTACGGCATACAACATAAAGGGGGAACCGAATTTATGGCTGTCTTTACCAATACCAATGAGAAAGTACATACCCCGGTCCTGGACCTGGAAGCGCTGCTCCCCGCGGGGGCGCGGTGGTCGGCGCTGGCCTGGCAGGGGGCCGCAGCCCTTACGGGGGCGGTGCTGGGGGCCGGCCAGGTCTGGGGCGGCGCGGCACCTTTCGGGCTGGCATGGGCCATCGGCTGCCCGCCCGCCTATCTGCTGGCATCGGGGGTGGGGGCCCTGGCCGGCAGCCTGGCCTTTCAGCCCCTGGCCATGGGGCTCAAGCTGGCGGGGGCGCTGGCGGCTGCCGTGGCGGGGCGGTGGCTCAGCGGCGGCAAACCCCGCGTGGGGGCACTGGCGGGCTGCATCACCCTGGCGGCTATCCAACTGGCAGAAATTTTTTTTGCAGGCGGCATCCTGGACCCCGGGCAGACCGTCGCCACGGGATGCACGGCGCTGTTGGCGGCGGGACTTGGCTGGGCGTTCCTCCATTTTCCGGTACAGGAACCCCAGGGCGTCTGCCTCTGGCTGGCGGTGGGGGCGGCCTGCCTCCAGCGCTGTACCCTAGGACCGCTGGCTCCGGGCCTGGCCTTGGCGGCAGCGGCGGGGCTCTGTGCGGCCATTGCGGGCACCCTGGAACAGACGGCGGTGCTCAGCATTGCCCTGGCAGCGGCCCTCACAGCGGCCAGCCCGTCGTTGTGCTATGCGGCGCTCAGTGTAGCGCTGGGCAGCCTGGGAGCGGCCTGCCTCTTCCCCGGCGAGCGGTGGCGCTGCGCAGGGGTGTTCGTGGCCGGCTGCACGGTGGGGGCCCTGGCCGCCCCCGACGCCGCCGGGGTGCTGCCCTTGGCCGTGGGCGGCGGACTGGGGCTTTGTGTGGCGGTGGCGCTGCCGGGGGAATGGCTGCGCACCGTCTTTCCGCCCCCGGCGCCCCCTGCCCAGACCCAGGGGCTTACGGGGGCTGCCCGCCGCCTGGCCGGCGTGGCCGATACCCTGAGCGATATCGCCGATACCGTCAACGCCGTCTGTACCCGGCAGATGCCCCCCAAAGGGGAAAACTTCGACTTCGTGGTGGAGCATATCGCCCGCACCACCTGCCAGACCTGTACCCGGCGGAACCGCTGCTGGGTGCGGGGGTACGCCACGGCCATGGACGGGCTGTACCAGTTAAAACCCACCCTGGAGAGCAGCGGCCATGTGGAGGTGGAGGACCTGCCGGGGCAGCTGTCGGTGTGCATCCATCCCAGCGACCTCTGCACGGCGGCCAACCACGGGTACCGTCTGTGGCGCAGCCGGCGCCAGACCCGGGCCCGGGCCACCATGCTGCGTACCGCCCTCACCGAGCAGTACAGCGCCCTGGCGGGGGCACTGGCCCAACTGGCGGGACGGCTGGGCCAGGCCGGTCTGCCGGACCCCCGGCGGGAGGCCAAGGTGACCCAGCTTTTTGGGGAACTGGGGTTGGATGCCCTGGAATGCAGCGTGACGTCAGACCTCGCGGGCCGCCTGACGGTGGCGGTGACCATTGCCCGTACCCGTTTTACCGAAGAAGAGATCACGGGGCTGACCGGGGAGGTGAGCCGTATCTGCCGCCGTGATCTGGATATCCCCGAGATCACCCACTGCCGTACCGTAACGATGCTCAGTTTTGGGGAGCGCCCGGTGTTCCGTGCCGAATTCGGCGCGGCGGGCCGACCGGCCAAGGGGCAGACGGTGAGCGGGGATGCCTGGGAACAATTCTGTGATGCCACCGGCCGGGCCCAGATGCTGCTCTGCGACGGCATGGGTACCGGGCGACCGGCGGCGGTGGACGGCCAGATGGCTGCCCGCCTGACCAGCCAGCTGCTGCGGGCCGGTTTTGCGGCGGAGAGTGCCGCCCGGCTGGTGAACGTGGCGCTGGGCCTGAAGAGTGCCGAGCAGGAATCCGGCGCTACGCTGGACCTGCTGACCATTGATCTGTATACCGGGCGGGCCGGGCTGTTCAAGGCCGGGGCGGCGCCCAGCTTTCTGGTGCGGGGTGGGGTGCCCCGCATGTTGGAGGGGGCCAGCCTGCCCATGGGGGTGATGGACAGTCTGGTAGGCCGGTCCACCACCTTTGCCCTGGATGCAGAGGACTGGGTGGTACTGGTCAGTGACGGGGCCCTGACCGACGGCAGCGAATGGCTGATGGAACAGCTGCAGCTCTGCGCCAAACTGGGGCATACCCCCCAGCAGGCGGCCCAGACCATCGCCGACGCGGCGGTGCGCCGCGCAGGGGAAAAGCAGGACGACATCACGGTGGCGGTGGTGCGGCTGGCCCAGCCATGAGGCAAAAATCCATACAGAGGGGGAGAATTTGACACTTAACTAAAAATATTTCCAGAAAATCCGAAAAAACTGTTTAAAATTCCACAAATATGTGGTAAAGTAGTATCAATCGGTGAGAAATGTTCAAATTCACCATAATTCTACGCCGCAGGGCATGCGTGAAGGCCCCGGCGCGAAAAGAGGTTTGACGATTCATGGACTACGCAAGCAAAGACATCCGCAACATTCTGGTAGCCGGTCATGCCGGGTGCGGCAAAACGACGCTGACCGAAGCGTTGCTGTATCTGAGCGGCGCGACCGAGCGTATGGGCCGTGTGGAAGACGGCTCCACCGCCAGTGACTTTGATCCCGAAGAAGTGCGCCGCAAAGCCTCGCTGAATTCCAGCGTGATCCCGGTGGAGTATGAGGGCATCAAGTACAACCTCATTGATACTCCGGGTTTGTTCGACTTTGAGACGGGCGCTGCCGAAGGTGTCATGGCGGCCGAGAGTGTGCTGATCTGCGTATCGGGCCGTTCGGGCGTCAGCGTGGGCGCCGAGAAAGCCTATCGCATGGCCTGCAAGCAGAACAAGGCGCGGATGATCTTTGTGACGAAGACCGACCTCGAGAACGCCGACTATTTCAAGATTCTGGAGCAGATGAAGATCGAATTCGGTCCCAGCGTTTGCCCCTGCGTCGTGCCGGTGCGTTTGGACGACGGCACCGTAGCGTACATCAACCTGTTCAGCCAGAAGGCTTTCAAGTATGAAGGCGGCAAGCAGATCCAGATCGATTTGCCGGACATCGGCCACCGTTTCGAGGGTCTGATCCAGGCCATGAGCGAGGCCATCGCCGAGACCGACGAAGCCCTGATGGAGAAATTCTTCGAGGGTGAACCCTTCACCACCGAGGAGATCGTACAGGGCATGGCCACCGGCGTGCGTTCCGGTCAGATCACCCCGGTGTTCTGCGGCAGCGCGGTGAACAACCAGGCGCTGGATATGCTGCTTTACAACATGAACGTGCTGCTGCCCGGGGCGGACACCGCCGCGGCCGTGGGCGAGACGAAGGACGGCGAGCCGGTGGAAGTTACCGCCGACCCCGACGCGCCTCTCTGCGCCTATGTGTTCAAGACGGTGGCGGACCCCTTTGTGGGCAAGCTGAGCTTTATCAAAGTTTTGTCCGGCAAGCTGACGGCCACCAGCAGCGTGGTGAACGCCCGCACCGGTCAGCCCGAGCGGCTGGGCAAGACCCTGACTGTCTGCGGCAAGAAGCAGACCGATACCCCGGCCATCGGCACCGGCGACATCGGCGCAGTGGCCAAGCTGGCCACGGCCAAGACCGGCGACACCCTGTGTGACCCCGCCCGTGTGGTAGCACTGCCCGCGCCTACCTATCCCATTGCCTGCTATCGCATGGCGGTGAAGGTGGCCAAGAAGGGCGACGAGGGCAAGGTGTCCGGCGCGCTGGCCCGCCTGATGGAGGAGGACCCGTCCATCACCTTTATGGTGGACCCCGAAACCAAACAGCAGATCATCAGCGGTCTGGGGACCCAGCATCTCGAAGTGGCGGTTGCCAAACTCAAGAACAAATTCGGTGTGGAGATCACGCTGGAAGCCCCGCGGGTACCGTACCGGGAATCCATCCGCAAGAGCTGCAAGGCCCAGGGCCGCCACAAGAAACAGACCGGCGGACATGGTCAGTTCGGCGATGTCTGGATCCAGTTCGAGCCCATTGAGGGCGAGGACATTGAATTTGCCGAGAATGTGTTCGGCGGCAGCGTGCCGAAGAACTTCTTCCCGGCAGTAGAAAAGGGTGTCCGCCAGGCCGCCGAGCACGGTGTGCTGGCCGGATATCCCATGGTAGGCATGAAGGCCACCCTGCTGGACGGCAGCTACCATCCGGTGGACTCCAGCGAAATGGCGTTCATCATGGCGGCCAAGCTGGCCTATAAGGCGGCCATTCCCGAGGCAGGCCCCGTGCTGCTGGAACCCATCGGCGCCCTGCAGGCGCACGTCCCGGCGGATAACACCGGCGATATTATGGGTGAGGTCACCAAGCGGCGCGGCCGCGTGCTGGGCATGAACCCCGACGAGGACGGCATGCAGGTGGTGGAGGCGGAAGTCCCCATGGCCGAAATGCAGGATTTCACCACCTTCCTGCGGCAGCTGACCCAGGGCCGCGGCTGGTTTACCTTCGACTTCGTCCGGTATGAGACCCTGCCCCAGATGCTGGAGGCCAAGGTCATCGACCAGGCCAAGGCGCTGGGCAACTTCTCGGATGAGGATTGACCCTGTACAGGGGAGCGCCCTGCTCTTGTCCTTTTCTTGTAAGAAAAGGACCAAAAGAACTTTTACTTAAAAACCGGAGGCCCATGGCGTATGCCATAGGCCTCCGGTTTTTGATTAGAGTTTCTTTGGTTCTTTCTTTGCAAAGAAAGAACAGGAACAAGCCCCCTTGTACGGGGTCACGCCTCACCCAGGGCGGTGCGCAGGCGGTTGAGGGTTTCCTCCTTGCCCAGCATAGCGGCCAGGTCGGTGCCGCCGCCGGGGGTGCGGCTCTTGCCCGACAGGGCGATGCCCAGGGGATAGAGCAGCCAGCCGTTCTTCTTTTCCATCGCCTCGGCCTGGGCCTTGCAGGCGTCAAAGATGGCGTCCCGGTTCCAGTCGGTCACACCCTCCAGCACGGGCAGCAGGGCGGTCAGGGCCTCCTTGGCGGATTCCGGGGTGGTTTTCTGCTTCTTGTTGCGGTAGAGTTCCGCATCGTAGGGCAGCACGGCGTCGAAGAAATCCAACTGGGGCGGGATGTCCTCCAACACCTCGCACCGGGGCTGCAGGTTGGCGCAGAGCAGGTCCCGGTCAATGTCACGGTGCACGGCACTGTCGATGAAGGGATCAGCCAGACGGCGGAACTCCTCGGGGGGCAGGGCCCGGATGTAGGCCGCATTGATGGCCCGCAGTTTGAGGGGATCGAAGATGGCCGGGGACTTGGAGATACGGGAGGGGTCCCAGATCTTGATCATCTCGTCCAGAGAGAAGATCTCCTGCTCGCCTTCCGGCGCCCAGCCCAGCAGCAGCAGATAGTTCAGCACCGCCTGGGGCAGATAGCCTTTCGCCACCAGGTCCTGGTAGCTGGCGTCGCCGTTGCGCTTGGACAGCTTGTTCTGGGCGTCCTTCATCACCGGCGGGCAGTGGATGTAGACCGGCTTTTCCCAGCCGAAGGCGTCATAGAGCAGGTTGTATTTCGGGGTGGAGGAGAGATACTCGCTGCCCCGGATGACATGGGTGATGCCCATCAGATGGTCGTCCACCACGTTGGCAAAGTTGTAGGTGGGCATACCGTCGGTCTTGATGAGGATCTGGTCATCCAGCTCGCTGACGTTCACCTCAATGTGGCCGTAGACCACATCGTCAAAGCCCGCTACGCCGCTCTCGGGGATCTTCTGGCGGATGACATAGGGCTCGCCGGCGGCCAGCTTGGCCGCCACTTCCTCCTGGGAAAGGTTGCGGCAGTGGCCGTCGTAGTGGGTCATCTCGCCCGCCGCACGCTGGGCCTCGTGGAGCTCGTTGAGCCGCTCCTCGGTGCAGAAGCAGTAGTAGGCCTTGCCCGCCTTCACCAGCTGTTCGGCGTACTGCTTGAACATCCCCATCCGCTCGCTCTGGACGTAGGGCCCCACCGGGCCGCCCATGTCGGGGCCTTCGTCCCAGGTCAGGCCGGTGGCCCGCAGGGTGCCGTAGATGATGTCGGTGGCACCTTCCACCAGACGGCCCTGGTCGGTGTCCTCGATGCGCAGGATGAAGGTGCCGCCGTTGTGGCGGGCCTGCAGGTAGGTGTACAGGGCGGTGCGCAGGTTGCCCACGTGCATATAGCCGGTGGGCGACGGCGCAAAGCGGGTGCGTACATTGGATGCCATAAAACAAAACCCCTTTATTGTTTGTACTGTGTTTGTACTGTGTTTCTTTCTATCGAAAGTATAGCGGCCCCGGCGGGGCCTGTCAACTCAGACCAGATAGGGCTCGAACCGGTGGAGATCGTCGATCTTCACGGTGCCCCGGTAAAAGACCCCGTCCTCCCGGTACTCCTCGGCCAGGACGCTGCCCCGGCTGCGCAGAATGTCCGCCAAGGCCAGCTTGTCGTAGGGCAGCACCACCTCGATGGTGCGCACCCGATGGGCCAGCTCCTCGTCCAGGCGGGCCAGCAGCTCCAGCAGACCCCGGCCGGTCTTGGCGCTGGTCAGCAGCATGGCCGGGTCGTAGGGCGTCAGGTTGGCGGCGTCGCATTTGTTGTAGACCACCAGCTGGGGAATTTCGTCGCAGTCCAGCGTGGAGAGAACCTCGTCGGTGACGGCCAGCTGTTCGGCGGCCTGGGGGTCGGAGGCGTCGGCCACCTTGACGATCACATCGGCAAAGGCCGCCTCCTCCAACGTGCTCTTGAAGGCTTCCACCAGGTGGTGGGGCAGGCGGCTCACAAAGCCGACGGTGTCTACCAGGATCACCTGCAGCCCGCTGGGCAAGGTCAGCTTGCGGGCGGTGGGGTCCAGGGTGGCAAAGAGCATGTCCGCCTCAAAGATCTGCTCCCCGCAGAGGGCGTTCAGCAGGCTGGACTTGCCCACGTTGGTGTAGCCCACCAGGGCGATCACCGGCACGTTGTTCTTCCGGCGGGCCCGGCGGGTCTCGCCACGGCGCTTTTCCATCTCCCGGAGTTTTCCTTCCAGGTGTTCGATGCGCTGGTGCAGATGACGGCGGTCCAGTTCCAGCTTGGTCTCACCGGCGCCCCGGCGGGCACCGGCTCCGCCGCCCCCGCCGCCGCCCTGGCGGCTCAGGCTCTCGCCCAGGCCCTGGAGCCGGGGCAGCTGGTACCGCAGGGTGGCCAGTTCGGTCTGGAGCTTGCCCTCATTGGTGGTGGCCCGGGCCCGGAAGATCTCCAGGATCAGCATGGTCCGGTCCAGCACCTCCACCTGCAATGCGGAGGAAAGGTTGCGGATCTGGCTGCCCGTCAGCTCGCCGTCAAAGATGGCGGCCCGGGCGTTCAGGTTCTGGCAGACAAGGCGTGCTTCGGCCACCTTGCCTTCCCCCAGCAGGGTGGCGGCTTCGGGCACAGAACGCTTCTGCACCACCTCGGCCACCGCCTCCATGCCGTTGGCATCGGCCAGCGCCCGCAGCTCATCCAAGCTGCGGGCCATATCGTACCGGCCCTGGTCCAGGGCCAGCAGCACCACCGGGATAGCTTCCCCCTCGGTGCGCTTCTGGGCGGTGGTGCCGAAATCCAAGGTTATCTCGCTCATAAGTCCTCTTTGATCAGATGGTACGCCCGGCAGGGCACCGGCGTGCCGTCAAATTTGTGGTCGGTGACGTCGTGGTCGTAGACAAACCCTGCCTTTTGCAGCACGGCGCTGCTGGCCACGTTGTCGTTGGCATGGCAGGCCGCCAGCCAAAGGGCCCCCACCGTGCCGAACCAGTAATCCCGCACGGCGCAGAGGGCCTCGGTGGCATAGCCCTTGTTCCACCACTTGCGGCCCAGGGCATACCCGGTCTCCCAGGTGGGGCCCAGCCGCTCGGTGTTCAGGTGCCAGCCGGTTTTCATATCCACGGCGGAAAAGATGCTGATGGTGCCGAAGAGCACCCCGCTGCGCTTTTCCACAATGCCCCACTGATAGTAGGTGGGGTCGGGGTAGTGCTTTTCCCATTCGTTCAGCAGTTCCGCCGTCTCGGCCCAGCTGCGGTGGGCGTTCCACCGCAGATATCGGGCCACTTCGGGGTCGCTGGACCAGTTGTTGTACATCATTTCACTGTCGTCCACCGACAGCCGCCGCAACACAAGGCGGCCGGTTTCCAGTTCCTGAGTGCCGCAATGTTTCATGATCGTTCCTCACTTTTTCACGAGATACCGCCGCAGGATGCCCAGCCCCATCTGCCACAATTTTACGAGCTGTGCACGGTACAGCGTGCAATAGATAAACAAAATCGCGCCCACCAGCACGAATTTTACCGCAAAGTGCTGCCACAGCACCGTGCCGATAGCGGTCACCGCAAAGGCCAGCAGAAAGCCCGAGATGGTCTTGGGAAAGCTGGGAATGGTGCGGTAGTACATCTGCCCGGTGACCGAGCGGTAGAGAAAGGCCAGGCCGTTGCTGGCGGCCAGGGCCAGAGCCGCGCCGGTGAGCCCGAAGGAGGGCACCAGCAGGGTGCAGAGCAGGAAGTTGGACCCGGCGCCGATGGCAATGCCGATGGTATCGTGCCAGGGTTTGCGGGCGATGGAGTTGCCGTAGACGGTGCCCTCACAGAGGATGTTGAACACCACCGCCAGCATCAGCAGCGGGAAGATGACCAGACAGTCCCGCTTGTTGGAGAAGATCCAGAACACCACGTCCTCGAACATGACCAGCACGCAGAAGAAGCCGAAGATCAGAAGGTTCAGCACGTCGTGGACCCGGGCGATGCGCTCCTGCTGTTCCCGGTAGTGGGCGTAGACGTAGGGCCCCCAGTAGGTGGAGAAGCCCGCCTGGATGGCGGTGACCAGCTGGGCCAGACTGTAGCCGAAGGCAAAGAGGCCCTGGGCGGTGTCGCCGCAGTAGTTGCTCACAAAGGAGAGGCAGACGCCGCTGGACAAGCTGAAGAGGATCTGGGCCGGGGCCAGGGCGATGCCGTAGGGCAGCACGGTGCGGGCGATGCCGGCGGCCATGGGGGCGGGCAGGGCACCAAAGACGGCGGCCCGGTACTTGAAGCCGAAGGCGATGGCCACCACGCCGAAGCTGAGAATGGCGGTGAGGGCCAGGATGGTGACGCTGGAGGTGAAGAAGCCCGGCAGCAGATAGACCAGATTGTAGCAGGTCTGCATCCAGAGGGTCTCGGCAGTGTAGGCCCGCAGGTCGTTTTCCAGCCGAAGCAGGACGTTGAGGTACCGCACCAGCATGTAGAGCCCGGCGTTCACAAAGAGCAGCGGCACGATGCCCGGCCCGGCCACGGCCAGGCCCAGGGCGGCGGCCAGGGGCTCTGCGAAGAAGAGGCTGCACACCACCCCCAGCACCAGCATGAAGAGCACCGAAAAGCGGGTGCACCCGGCAAAGAGCTGGCGGGGTTTGGCCCCGGCGGGGGGTTCATGGTAGAACCGCAGCAGTGCCTGGTCCAGCCCCAGAATGCCGATGTTCATGAAGGTGGCGGTGTAGGTCATAAAGGTGACGGGGGCGCCCAGCACGGCGCTGGGCAGCAGCCCCTTGACCACCAGGGCCACACCGGTGATGACAAAGCCCAGATAGGTGGCCACCGAATATTTCATCACGTTGCCGGCAAAGCTCTGGGCGGCGGATTTTTT
>CALXHP010000025.1 GCA_944388135.1 uncultured Gemmiger sp.
TGATCTCGCCGTCGTAGCCGCAGACCTGGCAGTAGTCGCTCTTGGTGTTCAGCTCGGCGTACATGATGTTGTCGTAGATGAACTGCATGACCTTGATGACGGCTTCCAGGTTATCCTGCATGTTGGGCACTTCCACGTAGCTGATGGCGCCGCCGGGGCTGAGCTTCTGGAAATCGCTCTCGAACTTCAGCTTGGTGAAGGCATCGATCTGCTCGGTGACATGGACGTGGTAGGAGTTGGTGATATAGTTGCGGTCGGTGATGCCGGGGATGATGCCGAACCGCTTCTGCAGGCACTTGGCGAACTTGTAGGTGGTGGACTCCAGCGGGGTGCCGTAGAGGCTGAAGTCGATGTCGTGCTGCTTCTTCCAGGTCTGGCAGGCGTCGTTCATATGCTGCATGACATGGAGGGCAAAAGGCTTGGCGACAGGGTCGGTATGGCTCTTGCCGGTCATATACTTGCAGCACTCATACAGGCCCGCATAGCCCAGGCTGATGGTGGAGTAACCGCCGTAGAGCAGCTTGTCGATGGGCTCGCCCTTCTTCAGGCGGGCCAGGGCGCCGTACTGCCACAGGATGGGGGCGGCGTCACTCAGGGTGCCCTTCAGACGGTTGTGGCGGCACATCAGGGCTTTGTGGCAGAGTTCCAGACGCTCATCGAAGATCTTCCAGAACTTGTCGAAGTCGCCGCCGCTGGACAGGGCCACATCCACCAGGTTGATGGTGACCACACCCTGGTTGAAACGGCCGTAGTACTTGGGCTTGCCGTCGTAGTTCTGGGCGTTGGCGATGTTGTCCCAGCCATTGCCGGAGCGGTCGGGGGTCAGGAAGCTGCGGCAGCCCATGCAGGTGTAGACGTCGCCGTGGCCCTCGGTCTCACCCTTGGACAGCTTGTATTCCTTCATCTTCTTCTCGCTGATATAGTCGGGCACCATCCGTTTGGCGGTGCACTTGGCAGCGAGCTTGGTCAGGTAGAAGTAGGGGGTGCCCTCCCGGATGTTGTCCTCCTCCAGCACGTAGATCAGCTTGGGGAAGGCAGGGGTGATCCAGACGCCGGCCTCGTTCTTGACGCCCTGGTAGCGCTGGCGCAGCATCTCCTCGATGACGATGGCCAGGTCGGACTTCAGGCGCTGGTTGTCGCCGGCCTCGCCCAGATACATAAAGACGGTGATGAAGGGGGCCTGACCGTTGGTGGTCATCAGGGTGACCACCTGATACTGGATGGTCTGGACGCCCCGCTTGATCTCTTCCCGCAGGCGGGCTTCCACGATCTCGGAGATCTTCTGCTCACCGGGATCGATGCCCAGCTCCTTCATTTCCGCTTCCACATCCCGGCGGATCTTCTTGCGGCTCACGTCCACAAAGGGGGCCAGGTGGGTCAGGCTGATGCTCTGGCCGCCGTACTGGCTGGAGGCCACCTGGGCGATGATCTGGGTGGCAATGTTGCAGGCGGTGGAGAAGGAATGGGGCTTCTCGATGAGGGTGCCGCTGATGACGGTGCCGTTCTGGAGCATATCGTCCAGGTTCACCAGGTCGCAGTTGTGCATATGCTGGGCGTAGTAGTCGGCATCGTGGAAGTGGATGATGCCTTCCTCGTGGGCCTTTACCACCTCCGGGGGCAGCAGCATACGCATGGTCAGGTCCTTGCTGACCTCACCGGCCATATAGTCACGCTGGACGCTGTTGACGGTGGGGTTCTTGTTGGAGTTCTCCTGCTTGACTTCCTCGTTGTTGCACTCGATCAGCGACAGGATGCGGTCGTCGGTGGTGTTGTGGGTGCGCTTCAGGCTCTGTACATACCGGTAGGTGATGTACTTGCGGGCAACCTCGTAGGCGCCGGTGGCCATGATGGCATCTTCCACAATGTCCTGGATCTCTTCCACGTTCATGGCATGGCCGCGGTTCAGGCAGGTGGCCTGGACCTTGTCGGCAAGCTCGATGATCTGGTGATTCGTCAGGCGCTGGCTCTCGGGCACAACATTGTTGGCCTTGGTGACCGCCGCAATAATTTTGGTGATGTCGAAAACGGCTTCACTGCCGTTGCGCTTGATGATCTTCATGGTGGTTCTCCTCAATATGAATAGTACAGTACGATATATAACGAATTGTATAATGAATGGTATGTATGCCAAATCGTATATGCCCGATTGGAGAGCACCATTATCTTACAGCGCCAACAACAAAAAGTCAAGGGTGAAAACCACAAGATGTTGTGGTTTTGGAACAAGACAAAACAAAATATTCCGTTTTTGGCGTCCCATCGTCCAAAAATTGGATGACGAAAATTACCGGCATTTTTTGGTAAATTTGAGAGGAAGTATACAAAACGTCGTTGCATCGACGAAAAACGCGGCCGATTTGGCCCCCGGGGGTTGCGGCGGAACGTCAAAACTGGTATACTGTGGATGCCCATAGGGGATAAAGAACCGGCAGCCACAAGATATAGGGGTGCCGTGCAAGATAAAAGGAGTCTGTCCGTATGAATTACGCAACCATCAAATACTGCGATATTGCCAACGGCGAGGGGGTGCGCACCAGCCTGTTTGTGTCGGGCTGCCGGCGGCATTGCCCCAACTGCTTCAACGCGGTGGCATGGGATTTCCATTACGGGGAACCCTTCACCAAGGAAGTCCGCAACAAGATCCTGGAAAGCCTGGAACCGGACTACATCAACGGGCTGTCCCTGCTGGGGGGCGAACCCTTTGAGCCGGAAAACCAGCGGGAACTGCTGCCCTTTGTGAAGAGTGTAAAGGTATTATTCCCCCAAAAGACCATCTGGTGCTACACCGGCAACCATTATGAGAGTGAAATTTTGCAGCCGGGTCCCGGCCGGTGCGAAGTCACCGACGAGTTCCTCCAGTATCTGGACGTGCTGGTGGACGGGGACTTTGTGCAGGACAAATACGACATCAGCCTGCGGTTCCGGGGGTCCAGCAACCAGCGGATCATCGACCTGAACAAGACCCGGGCGGCGGGCCACGTGGTGCTGTGGCAGGATGACCCCATCTTCGCCGACCACAAGATGTGAGCGAACCCAAAAAAGAGGACCACCTTCCGGTGGCCCTCTTTCCTATTTATACAGGGGAAATTACAGGTTGAAGTACCGCTTGGCGTTGTAGTAGCTGATGCCTTCCACGATCTTCTTCAGGGTCTTTTCGTCGTTGGGGTACTGGCCGTTCTCCACCCAGTTGCCGATGAGGTTGCACATCAGGCGGCGGAACAGCTCATGACGGGTGTAGCTCAGGAAGCTGCGGCTGTCGGTGAGCATGCCGATGAAGTTGCCCAGCAGGCCCAGGCGAGCCAGCGTCTTCATCTGCTGGTACATGCCGTCGTCGGTATCGCAGAACCACCAGGCGGAGCCCAGCTGGATCTTGCCGGGGATCTCGTCATCCTGGAACGCGCCCATCAGGGTACCCAGCATGTCGAAGTCGGTGGGGTTCAGGCTGTACAGGATGACCTTGGGGCATTCGCCGGTGGAGGTCAGGTTGCTCAGCAGGCTGCTGATGGAAGCGCTGCAGTCGGTCACGGCGATCATGTCGAAACCGGTATCGGGGCCCAGCTTCTTGTACATCTTGTCGTTGACATTGCGCAGGCAGCTGTAGTGGATCTGCATGACCACATTGTACTTCTTGTACAGGCGGCCCAGGGCCAGCAGCACGTAGGTGGTGTAGGCGTCGCCCTCTTCCTGGGTCAGCGCCTCGCCGGCCATAGCCTTCTTGAAGGCGGCGGTGGCCTTGTCGGCGTCGGTCTCCACAAAGGGCACGTAGTCCAGACCGTGGTCAGAGGCGCGGCAGCCCATCTCCACAAAGAACTTCAGCCGCTCTTCCAGGGCGCTGACCACGCAGTCCACGCACTTGAACTCACGGCCGACCACACCTTCCAGCTTGTGGATGTACTCGGCAAAACCGGCCTTGCGGATGTTCAGGGCCTTGTCGGGACGGTAGGAGGGAGCCACCACCAGCTTGATGGAGTCGTCCTCCTTGATCTTCTTGTGCCATTCCAGAGAGTCCACGGGGTCATCGGTGGTGCCCACCATGGCCACGTTGCTCTGCTCGATGAGGCCGCGTACGGTCAGCTTGGGATCGTTCTGCAGCTTCTCATTGCAGAGGTTCCACACTTCCTCGGCGGTCTCGCCGTTGAGGACGCCCTCGTAGCCGAAGTATTTCTTCAGCTCCAGATGGCACCAGGTGTACATGGGATTGCCGATGGCCATTTCCAGGGCTTCGGCAAATTTCTGGAAGCGCTCGCGGTCGGGCTTGTCGCCGGTGATGTATTCCTCGGGCACGCCGTTGGAACGCATCACACGCCACTTGTAATGGTCGCCGAAGTAGTAGTCGCTGCCGTCGGCCAGGACCTGGTGGCCGCCCAGCCAGACCTGGGCAATGTTCTCAAAACGGCGATTCTCGTAGATCTCCTGGGGAGGAATGTGGCAGTGGTAGTCGATGATGGGCAGGTTGGCCGAATAATCGTGGTACAGATGCTGGGCGGTGGGGGTCTCCAGCAAAAAGTCCTTGTCCATAAATGCTTTCATGTACAGACGCTCCTTACATTATTTATAATAAGACCGGTGCGAAACGGGGCTGCGCACCGCCGGACCGACAGTACAAAGTTTGCACTGGATCGGCGGGCGAAAAACGCATACTCTGGTACTATTATACATAATTGTGACGGTGTCAACAAGTTGTAAAAGTTGCGGGAAAATCGAAAAAATTACCAAAAAAACCTTGCTTTTCTTGTGCAGGATGTGAAAACCTGAATTTTCAAAAGAATGTGCGCAAAATATGTTCCTTCGGTCGGGAAACTGCCTTGACGAAAAAGCGCCGAAAGACGTACAATAAACAGGAATCAGGCGCCGGCTGCGGCAAGTACTCCGCGGTCGAATGGAACGGAATTATAAGGGAGAATATGCTTATGGAAACGCTGAATTATCAAGTTTTGCAACAGTCCGGCTATGACGGATACATTCTGAAGGACGCCCCCGAAAAGGTCCTCCAGTTCGGCGAAGGCAACTTCCTGCGCGCCTTTGTGGACTACTGGTTCGACCTGGCCAACGAAAAGGCAGGCTGGAACGGCAAATGCGTGCTGGTGCAGCCCATCGCCCCGGGCCTTGCCAAGATGATCAACGATCAGCAGGGCCTGTACACCCTCTACCTGCGGGGCAGCGAGAACGGCCGGAAGGTGGACGACAAACGGGTGATCTCCAGCGTGTCCCGCTGCCTGAACCCCTATGAAAAGGAAGATTACGACAAGATGATGGCGGTGGCTGCCAGCGATGATCTGGAGATCATCGTCTCCAACACCACCGAGGCCGGCATCGTCTACGATCCCGCCTGCCAGCAAAACGACTGCCCGCCCTCCAGCTTCCCGGCCAAGCTCACCCAGGTGCTCTACCATCGCTACCAGGCGGGCAAGAAGGGCATCCTGATGCTGGCCTGCGAGCTCATCGACAACAACGGCAAGGAACTGCTGAAGTGCGTCAACCAGTACATCGACCAGTGGGGCCTGGAGGACGGCTTCAAAAAGTACGTCAACGAGGACTGCACCTTCTGCGGCTCTCTGGTGGACCGCATCGTGCCGGGCCGCATCCGCGACCCCAAGGAAGTGGCCGAACTGGAAGCAAAGCACGGCTATGCCGACCCGCTGCTGGACGTGGGCGAAGTGTTCGGCGTCTGGGTCATCGAGGGCGACCCCAAGCTCAACGATGTGCTGCCTTTCCGCAAGGCCGGGCTGGAGTCCCACGTCTTTGTCACCCCCGATATGAGCCCCTACAAGAAGCGGAAGGTGCGCATCCTCAACGGCGCCCACACCGGCTTTGTGCTGGGTGCCTACCTGGCGGGCTTCGACATCGTCCGGGACTGCATGCACAATGAGACCATCCTGGGCTATATGAACAAGATGCTGCTGGACGAAGTGGTGCCCATCCTGCCCCTGGACCAGGAGGACTGCAAGCAGTTCGCCGCCGCCGTGCAGGACCGGTTCAACAACCCCTTCGTGAACCATGAACTCATGAGTATCAGCCTGAACTCCACCTCCAAGTGGCGTGCCCGCAACATGCCCTCCTTCCTGGAATACATCGAGAAGAACGGCAAGCTGCCCACCTGCCTGACCATGAGCTTTGCGGCCTACATTGCCTTCTACAGCAATGACGTGCAGGAGCTCACCGACGCGGGCCTGGTCTGCAAGCGCGCCAAGGGCAACACCTACACGGTCAGCGACGACCGCTGGGTGCTGGAATTCTACAACGCCCACAAGGACGACGACATTCCCACCCTGGTCCATGCGGTCATGACCAACGAGCAGATGTGGGGTCAGGACCTGACCAAGGTTCCCGGCTTCGAGGAGGCCACCGTCAAGAACCTGACGATGATCCGCGAGCAGGGCGCCCTGGCTGCCTACGCCGCCTGCCTGTAAACCGAACCTGTATGGGGCCGGAATTTGCCCTCCGGCCCTGTTTTTATCCAATCAAAGCAAAGGAGAAGAAGAACACATGCCGCTCGCCATCAAGATCCATCCCAAAGACAACGTGGTCGTCGCCCTCCATCCCATCGCCAAGGGCACGGCTGTCCCGGTGGACAACACCACCGTCACCGCCGTGGAGAATATCCCCCAGGGCCACAAGATGGCCATTGCCCCCATCCACGCCGGGGAAAATGTCATCAAATACGGTTTCCCCATCGGCCATGCCACGGCGGACGCTGTCCCCGGCACCTGGATGCACACCCACAATGTGCACACCAATCTTTCCGGTGAGATCGAATACAGCTACCATCCCAACGTGCATCCCCTGACCCCGGCGGAACCGGAGATCTTTATGGGCTACCGCCGCAAGGACGGCCGGGCGGCCATCCGCAACGAGATCTGGATCATCCCCACGGTGGGCTGCGTCAACGACTGCGCCAAAGCCCTGGTGCGGGACAACCAGGACCTGGTCACCGGTTCCATCGATGGCCTGTACACCTTCACCCATCCCTTCGGCTGCTCCCAGACCGGCCATGACCATGCCCAGACCCGCAAACTGCTGGCTTCCCTGGTGCGGCATCCCAACGCAGGCGCCGTGCTGGTCCTCTCCCTGGGATGCGAGAACCTGACCCACGATCAGTTTGTGGCCGAACTGGGGGAATATGACCCCGACCGGGTGAAATTCCTCACCTGCCAGGACGTGGAGGACGAACTGGTGGCGGGCCGGGAGATCCTGAAGGAGCTGGCTGCCTACGCCGGTCAGTTCCGGCGGGAGCCCATCCCCGCCAGCGAGCTGGTCATCGGCATGAAGTGCGGCGGTTCCGACGGTTTGTCCGGCATCACCGCCAACCCCACCATCGGCCGGTTCAGCGATATGCTCTGCGCCCGGGGCGGTTCCACCGTCCTCACCGAGGTGCCCGAGATGTTCGGTGCCGAGGGCTTCCTCATGGACCGCTGCCAGAACCAGGAAGTCTTTGAAAAGGCCGTCAAGATGATCAACGGCTTCAAGGAATACTTCATCAGCCACAACGAGGTGGTTTACGACAACCCCAGCCCGGGCAACAAGCAGGGCGGCATCACCACCCTGGAGGACAAGTCCTGCGGCTGTGTCCAGAAGGGCGGCAGCGCCCCCATCATGGACGTCATCGGCTACGGCGACCAGGTGGTGACCAAGGGCCTGAACATGCTCTACGGCCCCGGCAACGACCTGGTGTCGGCCACCGCCCTCACCGCTGCCGGCGCCCATATGGTGCTCTTCTCCACCGGACGGGGCACCCCCTTCGGTGCGCCGGCCCCCACCCTGAAGATCGCCACCAACAGCCAGCTGGCCGCCAAGAAAAAGACCTGGATCGACTTCAACGCCGGTGTGGTGGCCGACGGGGAGCGCACCCTGGATGAAGCCGGTGCCGACCTGTACAAGCTGGTGCTGGAAGTGGCTTCCGGCAAAAAGACCTGTGCCGAGGAAAAGGGCTTCCGGGAAATTTCCATCTTTAAAGATGGCGTGGTGCTGTGATATACTGGTAACAACAGGGAGCGGCCCCCGGCCGTTCCCATCCTGAAATGAGGTGTTTGTATGTCTACCATCAAGACCGGAACCTACGAAAAGTACGGCGCACGTTATGCCACCCTGACCCTGACCGACGGCGACTATGCCCTCACCGTCACCCCCGAAAAGGGCGGCATGGCTACCTCCTTCACCAAGAAGGGGGAGGAGTACCTCTGGCTGCGGGACAAGAACTTCGAGTCCACCGACCGGCCCCGCTGCGGCATTCCCATCCTGTTCCCCAGCTGCAGCAAGCCGGACAACGGCGTGCACATCTTTGACGGCGTGGCCTACCCCATGGAGGTCCACGGCTTTGCCGACCTGCTGCCCTGGCAGGTAAAAACCGCCGACGATGAGGCCATCGAACTGACGCTGACCCCCAACGGCCTGACCAAGTTCGTCTATCCCTTCGATTTCCTGCTGACCATGCGGTACACCCTGGCAGGCAGCACCGCCACCCTGGCCCTGACCGTGGCCAACACCGGCAGCAAGGACCTGCCCTTCAGCGTGGGCTTCCACCCCTACTTTGCGGCCAGCAAGCTGGAAAACGTCCACTTTGCCATCCAGGCGGCTACCTGCTCCGAGGATGCCAAAGGGGAACAGCACGCCGCACCGGAAGTCATCACCCTGACCCGCAAGCCGGGCAGTGCCGATTCCATCCGGCTGCTCACCGGTGTGAAGAGCCCCATGGTGCTGACCGATGAGGGCAACGGCCACAAGGTCACTGTGGGCTTTGACGAGGCCACCTTCGGCAAGGGGGTGCTCTGGCAGCAGGATGCCGAGAGCTTCGTCTGCATGGAGCCCTGGAACGGCTGGGCCAACTCGGTGAACGAGGAAGGCAAGCACGAGGTCCTGGTACCCGGCGCCGAAAAGACTTTCACCTGGACGGTCACCATCGACTGATTTTTTCCAACAACAATAAAAACGGACGTTCCCGCCAAAGGGAACGTCCGTTTTTTTGGTAATGGGGTCAGGCTTCCGGCTTGCGCAGTTTGTCGGCGGCTTCCCGGGCAGCCGCTTTGGCGCTGCCGGCCAGCCGGCGCAGATGGACCAGGGCGGTCCGGGTGGAGGCCAGGGTCTCGCTGTACCGGGGACTTTGCATCTTGGGGAAGGCCCGCAGCAGACGCCGGGTACCCAGGCTGTCCCGGTAGGCGTCCCGCAGCTTGGCCCGCAGGGCTTCGGCCCGGGAGGTCAGCTCAAGACGCAACGCGTCGACGTTGTCCCGGCTTTCCAGCTTGGCCAGGGCCAGCTGCAGTTTCTGTTCGTCCAGCAGAGTGTCGGCAGTCATGGCGCCGGTGCCCAGCACCTCGGTGAGTTTGTCGCTGGAGATCCGCAGTCTGGCCCGCAGTTCGTCGATCTCTTTCAGCCGTTTGTTCAGGCCGGCGGCAGCTGCGGTGGAAGCGCCCACATCCACCAGGAAAAACACCAGCAGTACACCGTCCAGCGGCAGCAGCACCCGCAGGGGCAGCGGATCCCCGGCGTTGGCCAGCAGGGGATGGACCACTTTGATCATGATGACGCTGCCCAGCCCCCACAGCAGGGAAAACTGGGGGCAGATATAACCGCCCAGATTCCCCTTCAGCTGGGAGTAATCCCACCACCGGATGTGGAAAATCCGGAACAGGGCCCATCCGCCGATGAGTTCGATCAGGGTGGTCAGCACCATGCCCACCAGAAACACCGTGATCACACCGGGGCTTTTGCCCCCGGCGGGCAGCCGGTACATGCAGTGGAGCAGGCCCACCATGCCAAAGCCGTAGATGGGGCAGATGGGGCCGCAGAGAAAACCCCGGTTGACCAGGCGGTGCTCCCGGACGGCGGCATAGATGACCTCCACACACCAGCCCAGCACACCGTAGACGAAAAACCAGTACAGAGCGCGGACACCGGTCTCAAGCGGGGTCATCGGGGGCCTCCTGCTGGCGGGCCAGCTCCTTGGGCTCCACCCAATGGACGGTCTCGTCGGGTCCCTTGCGGGCGATCAGCGCCTTGATGGGGATGCCCTGTTCGCTGAACATCCCTTCGTGTTCGGTGCGCAGATTCCAGTCCGGCTCATTGGCATGAAGATCAAAGGTCTGCCAGGTTATCTCGAATCCTGCCGCCGGAAAGTAGGAAAGGCTGTCATGGAAAAGATCATCGTCGTCGGTCTTGAACCAGATCTCGGCCCCTTCGTCCATCAGGGCACGGTACTGCAGCAGCTGGCGGGGGTGGGTGAGCCGGTGCTTGTTGCTGCCGGCGTTCTTGCTCCAGGGGTTGCAGAAGTTGATGTAGATCCGGGCCACCCGGTCCTCCGGCGAGAAGGCGTTGCCCATCCGTTCGATGTCCAGGCTGGCGATCTTTACGTTGTCGGGGGGCAGCTGGCGGGCGGCGTAGGCGGCCTCCACCTTCCGCTTGGCCAGGATCAGCACCTTGTCGGTGATGTCGATGCCCAGGTAGTTGATGTCGGGGTGAGCCGGGGCGATCTGGGCCAGAAAGCCGCCCTTGCCGCAGCCCAGCTCCAGGTGCCAGGGCTGATCGGGGCGGGCGTACAGTTCATGCCAGTGACCGGCGTGGGTCAGCGGCTCGTGGACGTGGAAATCGCAGGCCAGCAGTTCCGGCCGTGCATAGGGTTTGAATCGCATGCGCATAACGGTAGTTTCTCCTGATCGTTTATAGATTTTCGGTCAAAAAGGCGCGGACCTCTGCCGCATCCCCCTGCAAAAGACTTCCCTGGCAGAAGGCGGGTTTTCCACCGCCGCGGCCCTGGAACCTTTCGTTCAGTGATTTGCACAGGGGGCGCACATCGCTGCCCGGGGCGGCAGCCAGGGCGTAGGCCAGGCCCTGCCCGCCCGGCGCCAGGGCACAGCAGCAGGCGCCGGTTTGGGCGGCGATGGCCATGGCGATCCGCCGCAGCCCGTCCCCGTCGGCGCCTTCCGCCCATACGGTGGAGGGGACCCCGGACTCGGCGGCTACGGTATAGGCGGCGGCCAGGACGTTCTGCAAAGCGGCCAGCCGCTGTTTCAGCTGCATTTCGCCTTCTTGCAGCCGGGCCACAGCATCGGTCAGACTGCCCACCGGCACGGAGAGCAGCCGTCCGGCGGCTTCGCCATCGGCCCAACCCTGGGCTACCGCTTCATAGGCCCGCTGCCCGCAGGCCACTGCCAGCCGCATCCCGATCTTGTAGTGCTGGGCGGAGATGATCTTGATGAGCCCTACCTCCCCGGTACGGGCCAGGTGGGTGCCGCAGCAGGCGCACCGGTCGCCCCCCGCCTCCACCAGACGCACCGGACCTTCCAGCTCCTTTTTGCTGCGGTACTCGGTGGCGGTCAGCGTCCCGGCATCGGGAATGTAACACCGCACCGGTGTGTCGGCCCGCACGGCGGCGTTGGCCTGGGCCTCCGCCTCGGCCAGCTGTTCCGCCGTCAGGGGGATGCTGGTGTCCATCCGCACATAGGGGCTGCCGATGTGGAAGCCCACATTCTCCGCTCCATAAAGCCGATGCAAAGTGCCGCTGAGGATATGCTCGCCGGTGTGCTGCTGCATGGCATCCAGTCGGGCGGGCCAGTCCAGCATCCCTTCTACAGGGGCCCCCACCGGCAGCGGGGTATCGGTGGTGTGGGTGATGGTCTCTCCGTCGGTATGGACCACCAGTACCCGGGCATCCCCCAGGCGGCCGGTGTCACAGGGCTGGCCGCCGCCCTCAGGGAAGAAGGCAGTGCGGTCCAGCACAACGGCATACCCGTCCCGGGCCGGCGTGCAGGCCAGCACCGTGGCGGTGAACCGTTGAAGATAGGAATCGGTTTCGTATAATTTCTCGGTCACAGGGGAACGGTGACCTCCTTTTTTGTGAATTTTTCCTATTATAGCACAAAACAGGTGTGGAAAAAAACACCGAAATCTTATATAATAAAAGTCAGTACGATTTTTATCACAGAACGTAAGGAAACAGTCCTATGCAAAAGATGATTCGTTTCGCGGCGCTGGCCCTGCCGGCGCTGCTGTTGGCAGGCTGCACGGCGGGCCCGCTGCAGTCTGCCGGGGAAGCAGCCACGGTGGAGGCCGCCCCGGCGCCCCAGCCCCAGACCTTGAATGTCTATGCCACTGACGCCCTGATGCCCGCCCTGCAGGCCTACGCATCCGCCCGGGATGTGACCTTGCAGGTGACCGAGGATGTGGGCGCCGCCGACCTGGCAGTGCTGGACCACACCCCCGGCGATCTGCTGGAAGGGGTGGACGTGATGAGCGATACCCTGCTGGCGGCCGCGGCTTCCCGGGCGGGCATCACCGAGAGCACCGACGCCCTGCCCCTGGGCCGCAGCCTCTACGGCTACTGGGCCAACAGTGCGGTGGTGACCTCCCTGCTGGGGGAAGGGGGCTTGACCGCCCTGCAAAACGCCAGCTGGGATGAGTGGAGCGATTTTGTAGAGACGCTTCAGGCCTGGCTGGAAGAACCGGAAGCTGCCACGGTGACCCTGAACGGCAGCGACTACACCCTGCCCGAGACCAAGCCCGATACCCTGAACGCCACCGGTGTTTTTTCCGAACCCATGGACCGTACGGCGGGCTATACGGCGGCCATGCTGGCGGCAGGCAGCGAGGTGAATGAAGATACCCTCACCGGGCCGCTGAACGGTGTCTACAGCGCCGTGGCGCTGGAATGGGACAACCTGGCCGAAAGCGATGAGACGGCCCTCTTCCGCCGGGCCAAACTCACCGACCTGCTCTCCGCCTATGGATCGGAGGCCTGCCAGAATCTGGTGCTGATCCCCTTCAAGTGCAACCTGGAGGAGAGTGACCTCTCCACAGAAGAATACAACCTCACCGGTCTGCTGAACTATCCTGTCCTGGCGGACGTGGGTTACCTGACGGTACGCGCCGGTGCCGACGAGACCGCCCAGAAGGCGGCCAAGAGTGCGGCACTGTGGCTCTACAGCAGCGGGGAAGGGGAGAACACCCTCACCGAGACACTGGGGGTCATCACCCCTTGGAACACCGCCTCGGACACCACCGCCCTGGGGGCCATGCAGATCGAGCAGGCGGGCACCGGCATCCTGCCGGGGGTCACCGTCACCCAGGCCCAGGCGGATGCCCTGGAGGCCAACGAAGAAGCCCTGAAGGACAGTTCCGGCCGCACCACGGCGGAGCGCAAGGCCTTTACGGAAGCGGCCCTGGAAGCCCTGGGGGCTGTGCAAGCAGAGGAATAAAGGGTCTGCCCTGTGCAGGCCGCGACTATATGGAAAAGGGGAATGAACATGGAACTGAAACGTTGCAGCGGCATTTTGCTGCCCATCTCCAGCCTGCCCGGCGGGTACGGCATCGGCAGCCTGGGCGCTCCGGCACGGCGGTTTGTGGATTTTCTGGCCCGGGCGGGACAAAGCGTCTGGCAGATCCTGCCTGTAGGCCCCACCGGCTATGCGGACAGCCCGTACCAGAGCTGCTCGGCTTTTGCAGGCAACCCCTATTTCATCGACCTGGACCTGCTGGCCAAGGACGGATTGCTCCAACGCAAGGATTATGCCTTTATCCAGTGGGGCGGCGATACCGCCCATGTGGATTACGGCACTTTGTATGAGCGCCGTTTCCCGGTGCTGCGCAAAGCCTATGAAAACTTCCTCAAACGTCGGCCGCTGCCGGGGTACGAAACCCCCTATCCCGACGACTGGTACCGGTTCCAGTTCCTGTCGGCGGACTGGCTGCCCGACTATTGCCTTTATATGGCCATCAAGGAAGAGAACGGCATGACCGACTGGCAGCAGTGGCCCCGTGCCCTGCGCCGCCGGGAACCCGCCGCTCTGGCCCAGTTCCGGGCCGAACACGGCAAGGAAATGGAGTTCTGGGCGTTCCTGCAATATGAATTTGACCGCCAGTGGCGTGCGCTGCATGAATATGCAGCCTCCAAGGGGGTCTCCATCATGGGGGACATTCCCATCTATGTGGCGCCGGACTCCGCCGATGCCTGGGCCGGTACCGATCTGTTTGAAACGGACGAGGAGGGCAAACCCCGCCGGGTGGCGGGCTGCCCGCCGGACTATTTTGCCGAGGACGGCCAGCTGTGGGGTAATCCCCTCTATGACTGGGCGTACCACAAAAGGACCGGCTATGCCTGGTGGATTCACCGGGTGCGCCATGCGCTGTCCATCTATGACATCCTGCGCATCGACCATTTCCGCGGGTTTGACACCTACTGGGCCATCCCGGCGGGGGAACCCACCGCCCGCAACGGCCGTTGGGAGCAGGGCCCCGGAATGGACCTTTTCCGGGCTCTTCATCAGGCCATGGGGGATTTGCCCATTGTGGCCGAGGACCTGGGCGAGATGTTCCCCTCGGTGCGGCAGCTGCTGAAAGAAAGCGGCTTCCCCGGTATGAAGGTGCTGCAATTTGCCTTTACCGGGCAGGACAGCGTGGACCTGCCCCACAATTACCCCCGCAACTGTGTGGCATACCCCGGCACCCACGACAACAACACCCTGGCCGGATGGTTCAGTGAGGAATTGGGCGCCGAAGGCCGTCAGCAGGCCATCGACTACTTTGCCCTTACCGAGCGGGAAGGCCTGCTGCGGGGCCTTTTGCGGGGCGTTCTGGCCAGCCCGGCGGCGCTGGCGGTCATCCCCCTGGCGGACTGGCTGGAAGCACCCGCCGAAGCCCGGATGAACACCCCCGGCAAGGCCCAGGGCAACTGGCAGTGGCGTGCCGACGATAAGGCGCTGACCCCGGCTCTGGCCAAGGAGATCCGGACCCTGACGGCGCGGTACTTCCGTACCGATCCGCTGCCGCCCCGGAGGAAAAAAGTGTGATTTGTAAACATCGCCCAGTATTGAACCGTCTGCTGTCGAACTCTTTGTGCAACGGCCATCTAGGAAAACGGGCGTATTTGTGGTAATATACATGTATATACAATGCCCGTTGTGTGCGGGTCGGAAGATGCTTTTCGCAAGTGAGGGAGCGATATGAAGCTGGAGTATACGAAGCAAGAACTTGCAGTGGAGGTCGCAGCGCTGGAGCAGCTGTTTGGTCGGGTGGAGATCCTGGACCCGTACCGCGGCGCATTGCTGGACTCTTCCACACTGGAGCCCTGCGGAGAGAGCAGCCCGGTGCCCATGCTGGACGGGACGGGCCGCGGCATGCAGCTGGTGCAGGCGGATGGCGGGGACGAGATGCGGATCTATCAGAGCATCCAGATCGAAGGCCGGCCCTGCGTGCTGCTGGTGCATTGCCGGCTGCCCCATGACGAGAATGCCTCGGCGGGGGCCCAGAACTCCTATGACCGTGCCATGGCCCAGTACCAGGAGGATATGCGCCGGGACTATGTCACCGGCGTGTACAACAACCGCTACATCCAGGAAGAATACCGCAGCTACGCCGAAAAGCAGGCCGCGCATGGCAAGCCGGTAGGCGCGGTGATGCTGCGCGTCAATGAATACTGGACGCTGCGCAACACCGAGTCCTTGCAGGCGGCGGAATGCTGCCTGAATACCGCTGCCGGGATTCTGCAGCTGGCGGTGGGCACCGACCGTGACCACGCCGTTCTGGCCCGGCTGGAGGATGGCCTCTTTGTGGTCATTACCGTGGGTACTCCGGCGGCCCAGCTGGCCCAGACCATCAATCAGGCGCTGGAATCTTCCCGCCGGGTGTTCAGCATCACGCTGGCCCGCCGGGGCACCTTCACGGTGTCTGCTGCCAGTGCCGAGTGGGGGGAAACTTCCTCCTGGGAGATGATGCTGGCTCTGGCCCAGCAGCGTCTGTGAACCGTGCATAAAACAATCCCCCTTGTGTACATACTATGCTTGACGCAAGTACACAAGGGGGTTTTTACTATGGAAAACGACAACGAAAAGATGCTCCAGGAGATTGTCCAGAATACCGAGATGGGCAAGAATACCCTGGATGAACTGATGGGGCTGACCCACGACCAGCGGCTGAAAGATGAGATGATGCGTCAGAAGCGGGAATACCGCCGGATCAACCAGGCAGCCCACACGGCGCTGGATGCCATCGGGGCCCAGGCCCACGGACAGAGCGCTGCCAACCGGATGAGCGTGAGCATGGGCATCCGCACCCGCACCATGCTGGACAAATCCACCCGGAACCTGGCCACCATGCTGGCGGAAGGCAGCGGCCAGGGGGTGCTGGATTGCAAACGGGCGGAAAAGGATTATCCCACCGCCAGCCCGGGGGCCAAGAAACTCTGCAGCGAACTGGAGGAACTTCAGGCCCGGGCGGAGAGCAGCTGGCGGGAATTTATCTGACCGGCCCTTGCAGGAGGGCGCGCAGGCTGGTATAATCGGGGCAGAAAGCTGTACCGAAAGGAAGGACCGGCCATGAGAATCCTTGTCAGCGCCTGCCTGCTGGGGGAAAACTGCAAATACAACGGCAAGAACAACCGCAACGAAGCCCTGCTCCGGCGGCTGGCGGGCCACGAGGTGATCCCCGTATGCCCCGAGGTACTGGGGGGCCTGGGTGTGCCCCGGCCCTGCGTGGAACTACGGCAGGGGGTGGCCTACAACCAGTATGGCGAAAAGGTGGATGCCGCCTTCCGTGCCGGGGTGGACAAGGCCCTGGCGCAGATCCAGGGGCAGACCATCGACCTGGTGGTGCTGCAATCCCGCAGCCCTACCTGCGGCGTCAAACAGATCTATGACGGCACCTTCTCCAAACATCTCATCGACGGCCAGGGAATGCTGGCGGCAGCCCTGGCGGCCCGGGGCTATCGTCTGGTGGATGTGGAGGACATCGACACCGTGCCGGATCTGTAAGGAAAAACAAAGAAGCGGGACACCCCTGGGGGTGCCCCGCTTTTGTTGTTGTCAGCTTAAGCGTAACAACAACCCCCGGCTATGCCGGGGAGTGTAAAGAGATTATATAGTGAAAAAGACCTT
>CALXHP010000026.1 GCA_944388135.1 uncultured Gemmiger sp.
TCCACGCCGGTGACCAGGATGTTCAGTTCCTTGCCCTGGAATTCCTTGGGGGTGTTGATCAGCTGGCTGATCTTGATAGCACCGCCTTCGGGGGCAATGGCCGCCATGATGAACATGTATGCGCCGCCGAAGATCAGCAGGATGATGCACAGGGTGGCCAGCAGGATCTTCCACCACAGGCCCTTCTTCTTTTTCTTTTTGCCCTTGCCTTTGCCGCCGTCATCCCCTTTTTTGCCGCCCTTTTTGCCGCGGGGCGGCTCCCCGTCCCGGGGCGGTTTGCGGCCGCCGCTGCCGCCGGATCGGGCGGCACGGTAGGTGGATTTTTCGGCGGCTTCCGGCGCGGCATGCTTGGCGCCTTCGGGCTGCTCCATCCGGATGCCCCCCGCTGCCGGGGCCGGGTCGGCATTGTAGTCATACGCCGGTTTGCTGCCCTGGGTATTGCGCACGTCCAGATTCTGTACCTGGGTGCGAGGCCCTGGCTGCTGGGGCGCAGCGGTATGGGTCTGCTGGGCAGGCTGGGCCGGCTGACGGATGGTGCGGCGCTGGGCCGGGAACCGGACCGTATTGCCATATTTGCGCTCTGCCGCGGCGCGGTAGGCCAGTGCCTGACGCTGGGCGTAGGTCAGCTCCCGGGGAGCTTCCGGTTCCTGCACCGGCGGCGGGGTCTGGGCCTCCACCGGCTGCCGGACCGGTTCCTGTACAGGCGGCTGGGGGGGCGGGGTCTGCCGGATATGGCGCCCCTGCGCGGTGCGCACGGGCTGCTGAACCACCCGGCGATGGGCGTTCTGGTTGGCCAGCTGCTGGGCGCGGCGGCGTGCGGCTTCATATTGGTCCTGGTCCTGCATACCGGAACCGGCAGCGCGGGGCCGGGCGGACGAATACTGGCCGCCGGACGCGCCGCCGGTGTGGAGCTTACGCGGTTCGCTCATGAACGTTTCCTCCCTGTACATGGCATTTCACAGTCTACGGCGCACAGGCCGCCTTACCGGGCCAGCTGCGCCTTTTGATACTCGTACGCGGCAACGCTTTCGGGATCCAGCGCACCGCCTTTTTCTTCTACAAAATCAATGCTCTGCTTCAGCGCCGCAAGCAGCGCTTTATCCAGGTCCTCCATCTCCAGGCGGCGCAGTTCTTCCACGCCGGGCCAGTCGCGCTCGGCGCTGGTCATATCCGCCAGGTAAAGGATCTTATCCAGCAGGCTCATGCCCGGTTTGCCGGTGGTATGGCAGCGGATGGCCGACAGGATCTCCGGGTCGGTCACTCCCCACTGGGTTTCGGCCAGAATGGCGGCGGCGATCCCATGCCAGATGGCCGCAGGACGCGCCGGGGCATTTTCTGCTATTATAGCATTATCGGCAAAAATCTGCAACAGGGCATCCCGGGGCAGTTCCTTGGCGCTGTCGTGCAAAAGGGCCGCCAAGGCTGCCTTTTCAGGGTTTTCGCCCCAACGCTCGGCCAGCTGGATTGCCATTTTTTTTACATTTTTGGTATGGGTCCACCGCTTGTGGCTCAGGCGGGGTTTGACCAGTTCTTTGGCTTCTTCACAGGTCACAGCATGATTCCTCCCTTTCCGGCAGGGGGTCCGCCTCACGGTAGAGGCCCTGCGCTTCGATCACTTGCAGCACTTTTTCGGGCAGATAGTCCGGCCACTGCGTCCGGGGGATGCGCCCGGTGCGCAGATCGCTAGAGGCACAGGGGTAGCTTTCCGCCTGGGCAAAAAGCACCCGTCCCCCGGCTGTTTCCAGGTCCCGGGCCGCCGCGGCCAGGGCCGCATCGTCGCCGGGGCGGCGGCTTTCCACCACCAGGGCGGCCATGGCCAGGATATCCTGCCAGCGGCGCCACTGCCGGAAGGTCAGCAGCATATCGCTGCCCACACTGAGATAGAGGGCAGCGTCAGGGAACCGCTGCCGCAGCATCTCCAGGGTGTGGACCGTATAGCTGCGCCCGCCCTGGCGGATCTCCCAGTCGCTGACCTCCACCACGGGGGACAGCGCCGTGAAGCAGCCGCACATGGCCAGCCGCACCGCCCCGGGGGTGGCGCTGGCCGCCTTGTGGGGCGGGGTGCCCGCCGGCATGACGATGGCCCGGTCGGGCTGCACCAGTTCCAGGGCCGCCCGCAGATTGTTCATATGGCCGTTGTGGGGCGGGTCAAAGGTGCCACCGTACAAAAGTACCTTCATTATTTGGCCAGCAGCGCGGTGTAGGCGCTCTCTTTGGGTTTCTGCTTGAAAAGCACGAACTTGCGGCCGATGACCTGGACGCAGTCGGCAGAAAGGGCCTCGGCCAGGATGTTGGCGGCTTCCTTGGCGGAATACTCGCTGTTTTCCAGCACCTTCACCTTGATCAGCTCCCGGGCGGCCAGGCAATCCCCCACCCCCTGGATCAGGGTCTCGTCGATCTCCCCCTTGCCGATCTGGAACACCGGGTCAAGGGTATTGGCGGCGCCGCGCAGGGCGGCACGCTGTTTGCTGTTGAGCATAAAAGTTCTCCTTATTGTATATAGCGTATGCGCGGGGGCTGTTTTACTGTTCCCCCAAAAAGGCGGGCAGCTCGGCCCGGAGTTTTTCCATGGCGCGGCCCCGGTGGCTGATGGCGTCCTTTTCTTCGTCCGCCAGTTCGGCGTAGCTGCGGCGGGCGGTGTTTTCGGCGGTGGTGCCGTCGGGCAGGCCCACCCGGTCGGGGACAAAGAGCGGGTCATAGCCGAAGCCGTTGGTGCCCGTCTCGGTGAAGGCCACCGTGCCGGGGCACTCCCCTTCCACCAGCAGCTCCCGGCCGTCGGGCAGCAGGAAGCAGACCGCCGACACAAACCGGGCCGCCCGCTGTTCCGCCGGGACGGCTTCCATCTCATGGAGCAGCTTGGCGTTGTTGGCGGCATCGTCCCCATGGTGTCCGGCGTACCGGGCACTGTAGACCCCGGGGGCGCCGTGCAGGGCATCCACGCAGAGGCCGGAGTCATCGGCCACGGTGGGCAGTCCGCTGGCCTGGCAGAAGGCTTTGGCCTTGATGCGGGCATTTTCCGCAAAGGTGGTGCCGGTTTCTTCGGGGTCCAGGTCGATGCCCAGCTCCCGCAGGCTCTTCACCTCATGGCCCATCCGTTCCAGGATGCGGCGCAGTTCCTTCAGCTTGCCGGCGTTGTTGCTGGCAGCACAGATCACCATGGGTCAGTCCTCCTTATGGGTGGGCACTTCGGGCAGCAGGGATTCCACAAAGTTCTGGGCGTCAAAAGGCATGAGGTCGTCGATCTTCTCCCCCACGCCGATGAACCGGATGGGCAGGCCCAGGTTTTCCCAGACGCTGACGGCACAGCCCCCCTTGGGGGTACCGTCCAGCTTGGTGAGCACCACGCCGGTGGCACCGGCGGCCCGGCAGAATTCCTCGGCCTGGCTGATGGCGTTCTGGCCGGTGATGGCATCCAGCACCAGCAGCACTTCCAGGCTGGCTTCGGGGCTGGCCTTCTTGACGCTGCGGGAGATCTTGCCCAGCTCGTCCATCAGGCCCTTCTTGTTATGCAGGCGGCCCGCCGTGTCGGCGATGACCATATCGTAGCCTTTGGCGGTGGCGCTCTTCACCGCGTCAAAGATGACGGCGGCGGGGTCGGCCCCCTGCCCGGCCTGGACCAGGGGCACCCCGGCCCGGTCGGCCCAGAGTTCCAGCTGCTCACTGGCGGCAGCGCGGAAGGTATCGCCGGCAGCCAGCATGACCCGGCGGCCCTGCTCCTTGTAGAGGTGGGCCAGTTTGGCGATGGTGGTGGTCTTGCCCACCCCGTTGACGCCGATAACCAGGATCACCGCCGGGTGACCGTCCAGTTCCAGGGGGTACCGGGGGGTCAGTTCCTGGCAGATGATGCCCCGCAGGGCGTTCAGGGCGTCCTCACCGGTTTTCAGGTGGTTGGCCTCCACCTCATCCCGCAGCTCATCCACCAGGCGGACGGCGCAGGCAGGGCCCACGTCGGCCAGGATGAGCTGCTCCTCCAGATCGTTGTAGAGATCGTCGTCGATCTGGCAGTTGGTGAAGGTGTTGATGATATTCTGGAAGAAGCCGGTGCGGGTCTTTTCCAGACCGCGCTTCATCTTTTGCTGTTCTTCAAATTCCTTTTCGGAGATATCGCGCTTCTTTTTAAAGAAAAACATGGGGGTCCTCCTCCTTGGGATCAGGAAATCAGGTCGGCGCTGACGTTCTCGAGGTCGAGACGCAGGATCTTGGAGACACCGTCCTCCTGCATGGTGACGCCGTACAGGACGTCGGCGGCCTCCATGGTGCCGCGGCGGTGGGTGATGACGATGAACTGGGTGTGCTCGGTCATCCGGCGGAGGTACTGGGCGTACCGCACCACATTGACGTCGTCCAGGGCGGCTTCGATCTCATCCAGGATGCAGAAGGGCGCCGGGTTGACGTTGAGGATGGCAAAGTAGATGGAGATGGCCGCCAGGGCCTGCTCGCCGCCCGACAGGGCGCTGAGGTTCTTGATGACCTTGCCCGGGGGCGAGACTTCGATCTCGATGCCGGATTCCAGGACGTTGTTCTCGTCGGAGAGGTAGAGTTTGGCGTGGCCGCCGCCGAACAGCTCCCGGAAGATATGACCGAAATGCCGGTTGATCTCCTTGAAAGAGGTGGTGAAGAGTTCCTCCATCTCGCTGCAGAGCTCGGCGATCATCCTGGTGAGTTCGGCCTTGGCCTTCTCCACGTCGGTGACCTGGGCCTTGAGGAAATCGTACCGTTCCTTGACTTCTTTGTACTCGTCGATGGCGCCCACATTCACGTTGCCCAGGGCGCGGATCTTGCTGCGGGTCTCGGCCACCTGGCGGCGCAGCTCGGTCAGCGAGTCAAAGGGCACGCAGAGGGCCCGGGCCTCGGTATCGGTGAGCTGGTATTCCTCCCACAGCTTGGTGTTGGTGTCGTTGAGTTCATTTTCGGCGGCGGTGCGGCGCTCGGCCAAACGGGCCATCTCGCCGCTCATCCGCTCCCGTTCGTCGGTGAGGGCACGGTTTTCCTGGGCCAGCTTGGCGGAGGCCGACTCGGTCTCCATCCGGGCCGCGTTGGCCGTGCGGATGATCTCCTCGGTGGCGGCGATCTTCTGCTGGTTTTCGGCGCGGGTGCGCTCGATCTCGGCGATCTTCAGCCGGTTGGCCTCGATCTGGGCCTTGGCCGCTTCGATGGTGGATTGCAGTTCCCGTACCCTGGCTTCGGTCTCGCCGGTGCGGCTCTGCAAACTTTCCAGGGATGCTTCGTGGAGGCTGATGTCCTTTTCATCGGCCAGCCGCTGCATCTGCTTTTGGGAGAGTTCCTCGGTGATGGATTCCCGCTCGGCGGAAAGGGAGCCGGTGCTCTCGCCCAGCTGGGCCAGTTCGGCGGTGTACCGTTCCAGTTCCTCCTCGGCTTTCCGGCGGTCCGCCTCGGCGGCGGTGTACTCCGCCTCGCTGGCGGCCCGGGCCTGCTGCTGGGCGTCCACCTCCTGCTGGAGGGTGCGCAGTGTCTCGCCGTACTGGGCCACCGCGGCATTCAAACGGTCCAGGTCCAGACTGGCCCGCAGACGCTCGGAGGCGGCGGTCATCCCTTCCGCCTCGGCGCCGGACAGCTGGGCGGAGAGGTTGTCTACCTCCGCCTTGCGGGCGGCCAGTTCCTTCTCGGCCTCGGCGTGCTTTTCGTCCAGTTTTTTCAGTTTGCTGCGCAGTTCGTCCAGCTCCTGTTTGCGGCTGAACACGCCCACGCTGCGGGCGGTGGAACCGCCGGTGAAGGAGCCGCCGGCGTTGATGACCTGGCCGTCCAGGGTGACGATGCGGTTGCGGTAGCCGAGATTCCGGGCCACGGCGGAGGCCTCGGTCAGGTCCTCCACCACGATGATGCGGCCCAGCAGGTTATCAATGATATGCTGGTATTTGGGGTCGGTGGTGACCAGGTCGGCGGCCACCTCGGCGGTGCCGGTAAGCCGGCCGGTGAACCGGTTGCCCTGGACGGTATCCAGGGGCAAGAAGGTGGCCCGGCCCGCCCGTTCCTCTTTCAGGAAGGAGATGGCGGCCCGGGCACAGCCCTGGTCCTCCACCACGATGTTCTGTAAGGCAAAGCCCAGGGCGGTCTCGATGGCCACCTCGTAGCCCTTCTGCACCGTCAGGATGCCCGCCACGGGGCCGATGATGCCCCGGAGACGGCGGCCTGCGGCGGCCCGCATGACGCTCTTGACGCTCTGCTGGTAGCCATCCATGTTCCGTTCCAGCTCTTCCAGAATGTGGATGCGCTGGGACGCATTGGACCGGGCCTTGTCGGCCTGCTGCAGCGCGTCGGCGGCTTCGGCCTGCTGGCGGCGGCGGCTTTCCAATTTCAGTTTCAGCCCCGCCTTGATGTTGTCGTTGCGGGTGACGGCCTCCTCGGCCTCCTGCAGACGCCGGGCGGCCTGGACCTTGTCCTTTTCGGCGTTTTCCGCGTTGGCCCGTGCTTCCTGGACCTGGTGCTCCGCTTCGGTGCGCCGGGCATCGGCGGCGTCTGCGGCCGTCTGGGCGGCGGCGATCCGCACCTTGGCGAAGGTAGCGGTGTCCTGCAGCCGGGCCATGGCCGCGTCGATGACATCCCGGCGCTGGCCGCTGGCGGCTGCCTTTTCTTCCAGGGTGCGCAGGTTCTCCCGCAGTTGGGCGATGCGCCCATCCAGTTCGGTCAGGCCGGCTTGCAGCTTTTCGATGGCGGCACGGTGTTCCTCTGCCTCCCGCTGGATGCTCTGCTGGCCCTGGCCTGCCCGTTCCAGCTCGGCGGTGGCCTCGTCGATGCGGAACCGGCTGTGCTCGCTCTCGTTTTTCAGAACGGCCACCTGGCTCTCGCTGCCGGCGTTGGCCTCGGTGATGGCGCGGATGTCGGCGTTGGCCTGCTCCACCTGGAGCACATAGCCCTGGGCCTGTTCCCGCAGGGCGCTGCTCTTCTCGTCGAACTCGTCCAGCTGGCGGCTCAGGCGGTCATAGTCGGCCTGGGCGGCCTCGTACTTCCGCTGCTGGTCCCGCAGGGATTCGTTGGCACGGCGGATGGCATCCACCCACAGGGTCACTTCCAGGCTTTTGCGGGTGGCCGACAGTTCCAGGAACTGCTGGGCTTTCTCGCTGTCCCGTTTCAGGGGGCCCACCCGCTTTTCCAGTTCGCCCAGAATGTCCCGCAGACGTTCCAGGTTGCCCTCGGCGGCGGCCAGGCGGCGCTCCGCCTCGTTCTTGCGGTAGCGGTATTTGGCGATGCCGGAGGCTTCCTCAAAGATTTCCCGCCGTTCGCCGGACTTGGCGCCCACGATCTCGGCAATGCGGCCCTGGCCCACGATGGCGTAGCCGTCCCGGCCCAGGCCGGTGTCCAGCAGCAGCTCATAGACATCCTTCAGGCGGACGTTCTGGCCGTTGATGGAGTATTCGCTTTCGCCGCTGCGGTAGTACCGGCGGCCGATGGTCACCTCGTCGGCGTCCATCTCCAGGCCGTGGTCGCTGTTGTCGATGGTCAGCGTTACCGAGGCATAGCCCATGGCCCCACGGGTCTGGGTACCGCCGAAGATGACATCCTCCATCTTGCCGGAGCCGCGCAGCTGCTTGGAGCTGGTTTCGCCCAGCACCCAGCGGATGGAGTCGGATATATTGGACTTGCCCGAACCGTTGGGCCCCACCACGCCGGTGATGCCGTTGCCGATGGTGATCTTGGTGCGGTCCGGGAAAGATTTAAAGCCTTGAATTTCCAGTTCTTTCAGGCGCATAGGGTCTCCTTAGCGTTTGGACTGCAGGCGGTCCAGTGCCTGCCTGGCAGCGTGCTGTTCGGCTGCCTTCTTGCTGCGGCCCACACCCTCGGCCAGGCGTTCCTTGTCGCAATAGACGGCAACGGTAAACTGCTTGGCATGGTCGGGACCGGTCTCGCTCTCCACTTCATAGCGCAGATGGGCGTTGGGGTTCTGCTGTACGACCTCCTGGAGGCGGGTCTTGTAGTCCTCCTCGGCGGTCTTGCCCTCGCTCAAAAAGGGCAGGATGAAATTGCGGGCCACTTCCAGTCCGCCGTCCAGGTAGAGGGCGGCGATGACCGCCTCAAAGGCGTCGGACACCACACTGGGACGGTTGCGGCCGCCCCCCAGGTCCTCGCCGTGGCCCAGGCGCAGATAGTCCCCCAGGTGGATCTCCTGGGCGAACTGGAAGAGGGCGTCCTCGCTGACCAGGCTGGCCCGCATCCGGGTCAGTTCGCCCTCGGGCCGGTCGGACTGGTGGAAGAGATAATCCGCCGCCACCACCGACAGCACACTGTCGCCGAGAAACTCCAGCCGCTCGTTGTGAGTGGTGGGGACTTTGCTCTCGTTGGCGAAGCTGGTGTGGGTCAGCGCGATGCGCAGCAAGGCGGGATTCTTGAACTGATAGTGGAGAACCTGCTGCAGTTCTTCGGGTTTATGGGTAGGCACGGTAGGTTGCTCCTTTCATGGGTGGGCAGAATCAGGCGTTGGTTTCTTTGGGTGCCAGGGCGTTGAGGGCGGTCTGCATGGTGCCGCACAGATCGTTGGCCACACAGGTGCGGGCCTGGCGGATGGCGTTCTTGATGCCCTTGGCCTTGCTGGAACCGTGGGCCTTGATCACCGGTTTGGCCGCCCCCAGCAGCGGGGCGCCGCCCACTTCCTCGGAGTCCATCATCCGCTTGATCTCGGACAGGCCCCCCTTGATGCCCAGGTAGCTGAGCTTGGTGATGAGGTTCTTCAAAAAGACCTGCTTGAGCATGCCCAGCAGGGTCTTGGCCACACCCTCGGTGAGTTTGAGGACCACGTTGCCCACGAAACCGTCGCAGACCACCACGTCCACTTCCCCGTCCAGAATGTAGCGGGGCTCGATGTTGCCCGCAAAATGGATGCAGGGGTTGGCCTTGAGGAGCTGATGGGCTTCCCGGTAGATGGGGGTGCCCTTGGTATCCTCGGCGCCGTTGTTCACCAGGGCCACCTTGGGGTCCTTGCGGCCCATGACCTTTTCGGCATAGACGCTGCCCATGGTGCCGAAGGCGTTGAGCATATCGGGGCGGCATTCAGCGTTGGCACCGCAGTCCAGCAGCAGGAAGTTCTGCTTGGCGCCGGGCATGGGGGTGGCCAGGGCGGGGCGCTTGATGCCCTTGAGGGTGCGCACAATGAGGCTGGTGCCCACGTGGAGCGCTCCGGTGGAACCGGCGGAGACAAAGGCGTCGCCCTCGCCGTTTTTCAGCATGGTCAGGCCTTTGATCATGCTGGAATCGGTCTTGTGGCGGGCGGCCTTCACGGGGTCGTCGTGCATATCCACCACTTCGGAGCAGGGAATGATCTCGAAGGGGGTCAGATCGATCTTGTTCTGGGCTGCGCAGTCCCGGATGGCCTTTTCATCCCCCAGCAAGACCAGCCGGGTGTCGTCGCCGTACTCGGCGGCAGCCTGGGCCGCGCCCTGGAGCACACACAGCGGGGCGTTGTCGCCGCCCATGGCGTCAATCAGAATTTTCATTGTACATCCTCCTCTACCCAGGCCCCCATGGCCTGCTGTGCCGCCTCGGAAAGGGCGGCGTACCGTTCCCGCTTGTCGCGGATGGCGTCGATCTCCGGTGTGCGGGGCAGAATGCCCATATTGGCGCCCATCGGCTGGAAATCCTTATTCGGGGTGGTGATATAGCTGAGCAGCGCGCCGCACATCGTCTGGGGCGGGGGCGGCGGCAGTTCCCGGCCCTGAAGCCGTGCCAGAATCTGCCGCGCCGCCAAAAGGCCGCTGGCCGCGCTCTCCATATAGCCTTCAAAGCCGGTGATCTGCCCGGCAAAAAAGACGTTGGGGTGTTCTTTCAGATATTGTTTGGCTGTCAGCACCTTGGGGCTTTCCAGGAAGGTGTTCCGGTGCATGACGCCGTAGCGCACGAACTCGGCGTGTTCCAGCCCGGGGATCATCGAAAAGACCCGCTTCTGCTCCCCCCATTTCAGGTTGGTCTGGAAACCCACCAGATTGTAGAGGGTGCGGGCGGTGTTCTCGGCCCGGAGCTGGACGTTGGCCCAGGGGCGGTGACCGGTGCGGGGGTCCCGCAGGCCCACCGGACGAAGAGGCCCGAACCGGATGGTATCGGCTCCCCGGGCGGCCATGACCTCGATGGGCATGCAGCCTTCGTAAACCGTCAGGTCCCCGTCAAAATCATGAAGGGGTGCCCGCTCGGCCCCGATGAGAGCCGTGTGGAAGGCCTCATACTCTTCTTTATTAAAAGGGCAGTTTAAGTAATCGGCCTCGCCGCGGCCATAGCGGGAGGCGGCAAACACCTTGTCGTAGTCGAGGCTTTCCGCCGTGACGATGGGGGCCACCGCATCGTAGAAGCTCAGCCGGTGGTTGCCGGTGAGGGCGGCGATGGCCTCGGCCAGAGCCCCCTCGGTGAGGGGGCCGGAGGCCACCAGCACCGGGGCGCTTTCGTCCAGGGCGGTGACTTCCTCCCGGTGAATCGTAATGTTGGGGTGGCGCTCCACCTCGTCGGTGACGGCGGCCGAGAAAACATCCCGGTCCACCGCCAGGGCTCCGCCGGCTGCCACCCGGGCGGTCTCGGCGGCGGGCAGCAGATGGCTGCCCATGGCGCGCATCTCCAGCTTCAGCAGGCCGGAGGCCGAATCGGGGCGCTCGGCTTTCAGGGAGTTGGAGCAGATCAGCTCGGCAAAACCTTCGCTTTTATGGGCGGGGGAAAACTTGCCGGGTTTCTGCTCGTACAGGTCCACCTGCACCCCGGCGTCGGCCAGCCAGAGTGCCGCTTCGCACCCGGCCAGACCGGCCCCAATGATCTTACATTGCATACTTTCCTCCACGGGAAACGGCAGGGCCCACGGCCCCGCGGGTTATTTCTTTTCCATCGGCTTGGTGAAGCCGCAGCCCTCCTTGGCGCAGTAGAGCTGGCCCTTCTTTTTGAAGAGGGTGTTGCCGCACTGGGGGCATTTTTCCGGCACAGGCTCGTCCCAGGTCATGAAGTTGCATTTGGGATAGTTGCTGCAGCCGTAGTAGATGCGGCCCTTGGCGCTCTTGCGCACCAGCATATGGCCGCCGCACAGCGGGCAGATGCCGCCGGTGTCCTTCACCAGCGGGTGGGCGTTGCGGCATTCCGGGAAGCCGGAACAGGCCACGAACTTGCCGTACCGCCCCGACTTGATGACCATGGGACGGCCGCACTTTTCGCAGATCTCATCGGTGGGGATGTCCTCCACCTTCACCCGCTTGCCTTCCATATTCTTTTCGGCGGCTTCCAGGCTCTTGGAAAAGCCCTGGTAGAATTCATCCACCGTCTGGACCCAGTCGGCCTTGCCGGCCTCCACCACGTCCAGTTTTTTCTCCATGTCGGCGCTGAATTTCACGTCCACAATGTCGGGGAACTGGTCCATCATGACCTGGTTCACCGCCTGGCCCAACGGGGTGGTCTTGAGCTTTTTCTGGTCCTTTTCCACATAGCCCCGGTCCACGATGGTGGTGATGATGGGCGCGTAGGTGGAAGGACGGCCGATGCCGTTCTCTTCCAGGGCGTGGATGAGGGTGGCTTCGGTGTAAAGCGGTGGCGGCTGGGTGAATTTCTGGTCCGCCGTCAGGGATTTCAGCTGCAATACCTGGCCCTGTTCCAGTTCGGGCAGGGCGGTCTCTTTTTTCTGCTTGTCGTCGGTGGATTCTTCATAGAGGGCGGTGAAGCCGTCAAAGGCCACCCGGAAGCCGGAGGCCCGGAAGAGGTAGTTTCCTGCCCCGATGGTCACCGAGACGGTATCCTGGACGCAGTCCGCCATCTGGCTGGCCATAAAGCGGCTCCAGATCAGCCGGTAGAGTTTGGCGGTGTCACCGCTGATGCTCTGCTCCACCTCGTCGGGGGTGAGCTCCGGCATGGAAGGACGGATGGCTTCGTGGGCATCCTGGGCCGCCGTGGCGGAGCGGGATTTCCACTTGCGCTGGGTCTGGCAGACATAGTTGTCCCCCCAGCGGCCCGCGATGAACTGCTTGGCAGCGGCAGCGGCCTCGTCGGCGATGCGCAGGCTGTCGGTACGCATGTAGGTGATCAGACCTACCGTGCCGTGCCCGGCGATGTCCACGCCTTCATAGAGGGTCTGGGCGGCCCGCATGGTGCGGGTGGCCGAGAACCCGTAGGCACGGCTGGCGTCCTGCTGCAGGGTGGAGGTGATGAAGGGCGGCGCGGGCTGACGGCGGCGCTTGCCCTTTTCCAGCTTGGAGATCACATAGTCCTTCCCCTCCAGGGAGGCCACGATGGCGTCGGCCTGCTCCTTGTTGGTGACGGTGAGCTTTTTGCCGTCCGCCCCGGCGGTGAGCCGGGCCACAAAGGTGGTGCGGGCGCCCTGGGGATGGAGGGTGGCATCGATGTTCCAGTATTCGTCAGGCTTGAAGTTCTCGATCTCGATCTCCCGGTCACGGATCAGCCGCACGGCCACGCTCTGCACACGGCCGGCGGAAAGCCCCCGGCGCACCTTGCGCCAGAGGAAGGGGCTGAGCTTGTAGCCCACCAGGCGGTCCAGTTCCCGCCGGGCCTGCTGGGCGTTGAAGAGGTCCATGTTGATGGCCCGGGGATGGGCCATGCCCTCCTTGACGCCCTTCTTGGTGATTTCGTCAAAGGTCACCCGGTTGGGGGCCGACGGGTCCAGCCCCAGAATGTTGGCCAGATGCCAGCTGATGGCTTCCCCTTCCCGGTCCGGGTCGGTTGCCAGCAGCACGCCGTCCGCCTTTTTGGCTTCGGCTTTCAGTTCCTTGACCAGCTTCTGCTTACCCTTGATGGTGATATATTTGGGAGCATAGCCATGCTCCACGTCAATGCCAAGCTGGCTCGCCGGCAGGTCACGGACGTGCCCCATGCTGGCGGTGACTTTATAGTTTCGCCCCAGGTATTTGCCAATGGTTTTTGCCTTGGCGGGCGATTCCACAATGACCAGTTTTGCCATAGTCTCCTCCTGAATTTTGTTAGATAGCAATGTACCGCCGCCCCGGCAGTGCCTGGGCGCCGCCGGAAAGTTCCAGCTCGGTACAGGCCGCCAGCACCCGCCCGGCAGGCAGGCCGGTGGCGGCACACAGGGCGTCCACGCCCTGGGCAGTGGGGCCGAGTTTTTCGTAGACGGCCCGGGCGTCGGCACTGACCGACCCAGGCGAAAAAACGGCGGTTTCTTCGGCGGGGGCTTCCGCCGCCACCCCCAGCCGTTCCAGCACATCGGCGGCACGGCAGAGCACCTCCGCCCGGTGGGTGCGCAGCAGCTCATTGGTGCCCTGGCTCAGGGCGCTGTAGATGCTGCCCGGCACCGCCAGCACCGGGCGGCCGTACCGTTCGGCGTGGCCCACCGTGTTCAGGGTACCGCTGCGCAGCCGGGCTTCCGCCACACAGAGTACTTCCGACTGGGCGGCGATCAACCGGTTGCGCGCCAGGAAGGTCCCCGTTGTTTTGCCCGGATAGTGGGGCGGATATTCGCTGCAGACCGCACCGCCCTCCGCCTCGATCTGACGGCGCAGCGCGGCGTTGGCCGCCGGATAGGTCTTGTCGATGGCGGTGCCCAGAAAGGCGATGGTGGGGGTGCCTGCCTGAAGGGCAGCCCGATGGCCTTCGCTGTCCAGACCGTCGGCCAGGCCGCTGACGATGACCGTCCCCTGCCGGGCCAGTTCCAAAGAGATCTCAAAGGCAGCCTGCCGCCCGTAGGCGCCGGGGCGCCGGGTGCCCACCATCCCCACATAGCGCCGCCCGTTGAGGCAGTCTTTGTCGCCGGTGACGTAGAGGACCAGCGGCAGGTCGGGCAGGTCCCGGAACCGCTCCGGGTAGGCGGGATCGTCGGGGGTGAGGATCTCAATGCCCGACAAAAGGCAGTGGTCCAGCCGTTCTTCATAATCAAAAGGGGTGGTATCCAGCAGCTGGCGGGCCGCCCCGTCGCTGAGGCAGAAAGGCGGTGCCTCCCTGCCGGAACGCAGCCCTTCATACAGGGCTTCCGGGTCGGGGCAGAGGTCCAGCAGCTCCCGGGCATACTGGCAGCCGGAGCCCACGGCGTCCGCCAGCCAGAGCCAGGCAAGGGTCTTGTCCATGGGTCACACTCCCCGGAAATGCCACAGCAATACGCTGCCCGCCACACCGGCGTTCAGGCTTTCCACCCGGTCGGTCATGGGGATGCGCACGGCGGCGTCACAGGCCTGTACCGTTTCCTCCGTCAGGCCCTGGCCCTCGCTGCCGATGACCACACAGACCCCGCCGGGGAAATCCCGCCCCGCTTCGTCCAGAGGGCGGGAACGGTAAAGAGCCGCCGCCAGGCAGGTGACGCCCCGGTCCCGCAACGTATGCAGGGTGCCGGGCAGATCGTCGGTATGCACCACTGGCAGCCGCCCCGCCGCCCCCATGGAGGAGCGCAGCGTTTTGGGGGAAAAGGGTGCTGCGCACCCGGGGCCCAGCACCACGGCGTCAAAACCGAAGGCCGCGGCACTGCGCAGCAGGGTGCCCACGTTGCCGGGGTCCTGCACCCCTTCCAGCGCCAGGATGCGCCGGGCTTTGCCCAGCAGGTCCGGGTCGGGGCGGGGCGTTTCAAACAGTACAAAGACCCCCTGGCTGGACTTGGTCCCCGCCAGTTTTTCCGCCACATGGGGCGCCACCGGCGTGGGGTGCAAAGCAGCCAGTTCCGGCGTTTTGGCCAGGGCCGCCTGGGTGGCATAGGCCGCCCGGGGGGTGCAGCTCTTGGCCAGTTCCAGGCAGAGCTTGGGCCCCTCGGCAAAGAAAAGGCCGTCGGCGGCACGCTGCTTCTCCGAATCCCGCAGCGAGCAGGCGTATTTGATTTTTGCGTTGTCGCGGCTGGTGATCACCGCGTCAAATCCACGTTCCATTGTAGCGTCCCCCTGCGGCAAAATCAACTGAAATTGTGTGAACAAAACCTTGCCCGGTTTTCTTTGGGCCAGATGCCCCTTTAAACGCAAAAGGACTCACGCGTGTGCGTGAGTCTTTTGGAAGTTCTATTACAGGGCCTTCTTGGCGGTTTCCACCAGGGCGTTGAAGCTGGCGGCGTCATGGATAGCCATCTCAGACAGCATCTTGCGGTTCAGCTCGATGCCGGCCTTCTTCAGGCCGTTCATGAAGGTGGAGTAGTTCATGCCCTGGGCACGGACCGCATTGTTGATGCGGGTGA
>CALXHP010000027.1 GCA_944388135.1 uncultured Gemmiger sp.
TATTCCTTTTGGCATAGCAAAGCACCCCACTTGTTATTCAGTATACCATACTGTCTAACAAATGGGGTGCAGTTCACATGCAGAGCAGGGTGTTTTTTTGAACCGAAAGGCGGAGCGTCAAAGCGGTTCCGCCCTATCTGTTACTGGGGCCGGTTCTGGGACAGAAATTCCCAGTTGTTGCTGTTTTGGGACTGCTGCATCATCAGATTGTTCATCTGACCGCGGTACTGGAACAGGAAGATGCCGAACCCGATGCCCGCCGTAGCAGCGCCCAGGCTGGCCAGCGCACCGAAAACGCCGCCCACCAGCAGGGAGAACAGCGACCCGGCACCGCCGATGATGCTCAGCACGGCCACATAGGCAGAGATCTTGTTGAAGGGCTCATCCCGCCAGATGCTCTGACGGATGCTGTTGATGGTGCCCATGAGCTTGACATAGTAGAGGATATCCAGCGCGGCGATGACGGCCACAAGGAGCATGATCACAAGGAAGATCCCCGTGGCCGAATCGTCATACCGGCCTACCGTGGCCATGACAATGATGATCAGGACTTCTATCAGCAGGAACATCAGGCAGCTCAGCACCAGGCTGATGATTTGGATGACCCGGATGATGGTCAGGCCGGTGGTCTTGAGGGGCGCGCCAGAGTTGTCCATGGCAGAAGCAAATACCAGCCAGATGCCCACCGCCACCAGGATGGCGGGGATCTGACCGACCAGTGCCGAGCCGAAGGACACACCGGTGATCATCGGCATGACGCTGTACAGATCCCCCAGCAGGTAGTTCATTTCATAGGAGCTGCCCGCCAGCATCGAGAGCGTGTTCACCAGCCCGCCGGCCATACCGCCGGTAAGGGACGAAGCCAGGGTAAACAGGATCATACAGGTGTACCCGATGGCGCAGGTAAGATACAGGGGGGACCGGGCCATCCGCCGCAGGGTGCTCATGACAGGGCTTTCCGCCCCGCGCATGGGGGTGTAAGCCGGGGCCGCTGCCGGCCGGGAGGCTGCCCCCTGGTTATAGGCGGGACCCGCAGAAGCCGGCTGCCCGGCGTCCTGCAGCGGCGTACCGCAATACTGGCAGAAACGCATGCCGTCTGCGCAGGGTTTGCCACAATTGGGACAGAACATAGCTGCATTCCTCCTTTTATTTCAGGAAGCCGAGGCTGCGGATGATGACAGGCTCCACCGCTTTGCCCTGGCAGATCTGCACAAAGCAGATGATGCGCACCACCCACAGGATGGCATACACCACCAAAGCGGCAATGGGCACGATGAAGGTCCAGAAAAGGACCACGGCGATCAGGCCCACCAGAATGTCAATGACGGTGAATTTCAGGGCCTGGCGGATGTGGAAGGCCACATAGGGGGAGTTCTGGGCCGCCAGCAGGCCGATGATCACGCCGAACACACTCATCAGGTAGATGATCATGGCAAAGACCTTGTTGTCGGAGATGTCCTTGGCGTCAAACTCCTGGGTATGGTCGTAGGGCGGGATGTAGTTCACAGCCGGCTGCGGGGGATAATAGGCCTGGGCCGGGGCGCCGGGCTGCTGAGGCTGCTGGGCCGCCTGCCCGTCCTGCTGGAAGTTGCTGCCGCAGAAGGGGCAGAACATTGCGTCATCGCTGATCTGATTTCCACACTTAGGACAAAATTTCATACATGTTTCCTCCCATTTCATATTTGACTTACTTTTGCAAACGCAGCCGGATCTTGCCGGATTGCGCCTACAGCATATTGGGTAACGGCTGCGTCCGACTTGCCGCGTTTCTTCCGCCTGCCGCCTTCCCCCTACAGCTACGGGGCAGATTTTCTGCCGGGGCCATCCTTTGGGGAAAGTACTTTCAGTATACCAGTCCTATTCTCTGGCTGCAAGGGCGGGGACAGCTCTTTCCGGCCCTTTTTTCACATTTTTGCACAGGACGCACAAAAAAGTGTCTTGTTTTTTGTGCAGCTGTTTTGTTTTCCTGTTTTTGGTCCCCCCATTTTCCCACAAAGCAGGTTCTGGACCGCCTGCGCCCCGCCAAAAGCCGGCAGAGAAAAAGAAGCCGGACCCCAAAAAGGGTCCGGCTGTTTTTATGTTTACGCTTCTTCGTAGGGCGGGCACTGGTACCGGGGTTTGCCCCGGCTGCCCCGGCCATACTCGATGGCCTTGGCGGGGCAGCCGCAGATGCAGGCCATACAGTGGGTGCAGCGGTCCGACCAGATGGGACGGCCCCCCTGGAGCCGGATGTTGCCCAGCGGGCAGAGGGCCACGCATTTGCCGCAGGCGATGCAGGCCTGCGACACGGTAAAGGCTTTGGCCTTGACCTGGAACCGGTAGAAGGCCGCGTTCACCGGCCCGGATTTGACGGCATCCAGCAGGTTGGTTTTCAGCACCGGAAAATCCCGCCGGGCGGCAATGGTCAGGGCGGCCTTTTCCAGCACCGGCCCGGCCGCGGTCAGGATGCGCCGCGCCTGGGTCGGACGGGGGGCATTGAACAGGGCGATGTAGTTTTCCGGCATGACCACCGGCAGGGTGCCCCGGTAGACCAGCCGTTTTTCGGCGCAGAGGGCACGGTTTTTCGGCACCGGATTGCCCACGTCGCTGCCGCAGGTCATGACGAAGTAGGCGTCCCGGCAGCCGGCAAAGCGGCCGCTGCGGATACACCGGGCCACCACCCGGGGCAGCTGCCAGCCGTAGGTGGGGCAGACAAATACCCAGGGCCGGTGGGAGACCAGGTCGGGGGCCACCCCGTCCCGGATAAAATGGAACAGGTCCACACACCGGTCACCCAGGCGGTGGGCCAGATACTCGGCGGCATACCGGCTGTTGCCGGTGCCGGTAAAATAGACGATCATGCAGGGTTCCTCCACAGGGATGGATGGGCCGGGCCAGGGGCGCGGCTTTGTCTATTGTAGGCTTTCCGGGGCAGTGCGTCAAGCGGGCGGCAAAATTTTCATTTTGTATAGTATTGTGCGTTTTATTCAGTTTGTATATTCCTGCTTTCTCAGAGATATTTCATCTCCCGCAGCTTGGTCAGCAGCAGGTCCCATTCCGCCGGGGTGTAGTCCTCCCGGGCAAAATGCAGGCTGACGGCGCCTGTCACGGTGGACCGGCTCCGCTTCTCGGAAAGCTGCAGAAGGCAGACCTCCTCCTCCCGGTGGATCACCTTCAGGTATCGCCGCCCCAGGGACTCTACGGGCGGGTCCCCCTGCCGCAGGCTGTTCACCCGCCGGGCGTTGGGGGTAATGACCACCTGCTGGCAGTAGACCGGGGCGGCGGCAAAACATTCCTCCACCAGCTGCCGGGTGGCTTTCATCCCCCGCATATGCAGGATCTTGCCGCCGGCTGCCACCCGGCGGATCTCCCACAGAATGATCCGTTTTTCAAAAATTACCAGAAGGAAAAGCATCACTACCAGTATATCCAATACACCAAAGGCTTGTAATCCATCTCTTGCCACCAAAAGCAGTTTGGCCAGAACATACAGGGCCATCAGACCCCACATCCATTTTCCCATGACCCGGATGCGCCGCACCCGCTTGATTTTGAGAATCCAGGGGTCCCGGGCATAAAAACTGGCCCAGCTGCTCCAGTAGATCAAAGGCCCCAGATGCTGCCGCAGATAGTGTTCCAGGGTATAGCAGGTCGTAATCCGCAGTTCCTGGCTGTCGGCGTCAAAAACAATGGAATTTTTTTCCGTTTCCATCTCGGATTTTCCCCTTTCCTGCCTGAGAGAGACTGCCTCCAGTATAGCAGGGTGCGGGGGGCGGAACAATGCTTTCGGGGGCGCCGCCCAAAATGTTACAACTGTTTTTGTGCAGGTTCCCTAAATCAAGAGTATATTTTTTGAGCAAAAAAGAGAAACCTTCTGCTTTCCCCTTGACAAGGGCGGCGGGATTTGCTATACTGCCGCCAATTCAACGAGTTAAACCGTTGAAGCAAACCGATGACGCAGAGGAGTACGCAGGGAGCCGTTTTCCCCAGAGAGCCGCGGGTGGTGTGATCGCGGCGGAAACGTCTTTGCCGAATGGACTGCCGAGGGCGGACCGAACGGGTGCACACCCCAGTAGGGACCGACGGGATTCCCCCGTTAGCGGGAACGATGTGTGTTGGCACGTCGAACGAGCGGGCGAAGCAATTCGTCAATTTGGGTGGCACCGCAGAAGTCCAAAGACTTTTGTCCCAAAGGGTATTTTTTACACTGCCCTGTGGGACAAGAGCCTTTTTTCTTTTGTCCTGCGCGGGCGCACAGAAAGGAGCCATACCTATGAGCACCGAGAAAATCCCTTACAAGATCTACCTGTCCGAAGAGGAACTGCCCCGCACCTGGTACAATGTCCGGGCCGACATGAAAAACAAGCCCGCCCCGCTGCTGAACCCCGGCACCGGCCAGCCCATGGGCTATGACGACCTGCGCCCGGTGTTCTGCGACGAGCTGATCCGCCAGGAGCTGGACAACGATACCCGGGAGATCCCCATTCCCGACGAGATCCGGGATTTCTACAAGATGTACCGCCCCGCCCCCCTGGTGCGGGCCTACTGCCTGGAAAAGAAGCTGGGCACCCCCGCCAAGATCTACTATAAGTTCGAGGGCAACAATACCTCGGGCAGCCATAAGCTGAACAGCGCCATCGCCCAGGCCTATTACGCCAAGCAGCAGGGCCTGAAGGGCGTTACCACCGAGACCGGCGCCGGCCAGTGGGGCACCGCCCTTTCCATGGCCTGCGCCTACCTGGGGCTGGACTGCAAGGTCTATATGGTCAAATGCTCCTACGAGCAGAAGCCTTTCCGCCGGGAGGTCATGCGGGTCTACGGCGCCTCGGTGACCCCCTCCCCCTCCATGGAGACCGAGGTGGGCCGCCGCATCCTGGCCGAGCACCCCGGCACCACCGGGTCCCTGGGCTGCGCCATCAGCGAGGCGGTGGAGGTGGCCACCACCACCCCCGGCTACCGGTATGTGCTGGGCAGCGTGCTGAACCAGGTGCTGCTCCACCAGAGCATCATCGGGGTGGAGGCCAAGACCGCCCTGGACAAATACGGCGTCAAGCCGGACATCATCATCGGCTGCGCCGGCGGCGGCAGCAACCTGGGCGGCCTGATCTCCCCTTTCATGGGCCAGAAACTCCGGGGCGAAGCGGACTACCGGTTCATCGCCGTGGAGCCTGCCTCCTGCCCCAGCTTCACCCGGGGCAAGTTTGCCTATGACTTCTGCGACACCGGCATGGTCTGCCCCCTGGCCAAGATGTACACCCTGGGCAGCAACTTCATCCCGTCGGCCAACCACGCGGGCGGCCTGCGGTACCACGGCATGAGCCCCGTGCTGGCCCAGCTCTACCACGACGGCCTGATGGAAGCCGTGGCGGTGGAACAGACCAAGGTCTTTGAGGCCGCCGAACAGTTTGCCCGGGTGGAGGGCATCCTGCCCGCACCGGAAAGCAGCCACGCCATCCGGGTGGCCATCGACGAGGCCCTGCGCTGCAAAGAGACCGGCGAGGAAAAGACCATCCTCTTCGGCCTGACGGGCACCGGCTACTTTGATATGGTTGCCTACGAGAAGTTCCACGACGGCCAGATGACCGACACCATCCCCACCGACGCCGAGCTGGAAGCCAGCTTTGCCCGGCTGCCCAAGGTGCCCGGTCAGGACTGAGTTTTCCTTTCCTCTATCCAGATACAGCAGGGCGCCCCCACCGCTTTTGCGGGGGGCGCCCTGCCGTCTGTCTGCCGTTCCGGGGTGGCATGATGGTATTGTCACAACAGGCCGGGTATAAACGGCCCCGCTTTGTCCCATACCATTCCCGGGAGGAATTTTCCATGAAAAACAACCGTCATACCATCGACCGAAATCTGGTGAACCTCATCATCTGCATCGGGGAGATCGTCATCGGCGCCCTGCTGCTCATCAACCCCGTGGGCTTTACCTCCGCCGTCCTCATCGCCCTGGGGGTACTGCTGGCGGCGCTGGGCGCCGTCCGGCTCATCGGCTACTTCCGCACCGCCCCCGAGATTGCCGCCCGGGGCGGCGGGCTGGTCACCGGCCTGCTCTTTCTTCTGGCAGGGCTGTTCTGCATCTTCCGGTGGAACTGGTTCGTCCTCACCTTTCCCATCCTCACCGTGGTGTACGGGGTGCTGACCCTGGCCAACGGGCTGAACAAGCTCCAGGGGGCAGTGGACGCCCTGCGGCTGGGGCTGCGGTACTGGTATCTGGCCATGATCGGCGCGGTGGTGACGCTGCTCTTCGGCGCCCTCATCGTCCTGAACCCCTTTACCACCACGGCGGTGCTGTGGACCTTCATCGCCGTCTCCCTGATCGTGGAAGCGGTACTGGACATCCTCAGCTTTGTGCTGGGGCGTTCCTGAAAAAAAGAAAAAGCACGCGGAGCGGCATCCGCGTGCTTTTTCTTTGGGAGAGTAAACGGTGGAAAGGGCGTTATACCCCTTCCCCGAAGAAGAGCTTCAGGTCGTCCGCCACCGTGCCGATGCCGGCAATGCCGAAGTTTTCCACCAGCACCTTGGCTACGTTGGGGCTGAGGAAGGCCGGCAGGGTGGGGCCCAGATGGATATTTTTGACCCCCAGGTAGAGCAGCGCCAGCAGCACGATGACCGCTTTCTGCTCATACCAGGCGATGTTGTAGACGATGGGCAGGTCGTTGATGTCCTTCAGGCCGAACACCTCTTTCAGCTTGAGGGCGATCACCGCCAGGGAGTAGGAGTCGTTGCACTGGCCGGCGTCCAGCACCCGGGGAATGCCCCCGATCTCCCCCAGGTCCAGCTTGTTGTACTTGTACTTGGCACAGCCCGCCGTGAGGATCACGGTGTCCTTGGGCAGCGCTTTGGCAAATTCGGTGTAGTATTCCCGGCTCTTGGCACGGCCGTCGCAGCCCGCCATGACCACAAACTTCCTGATGGTGCCGCTCTTGACCGCCGCCACCACCTGGTCCGCCAGGGCCAGCACCTGGGCGTGGGCAAAGCCGCCCAGGATCTCGCCGGTCTCCAGCTCCGCCGGGGGCGCACAGCGCTTGGCGTGCTCGATGAGGGCAGAAAAATCCTTCTCTTCCCCGATGCCCCCGGGGATGTGCACGCAGCCCGGATACCCCGCCGCGCCGGTAGTGTAGAGCCGGTCCTTGTAGCTGTCCTTGGGGGGCACGATGCAGTTGGTGGTCATGAGGATGGGGCCGTGGAAGGCTTCAAACTCTTCCTTCTGTTTCCACCAGGCGTTGCCGTAGTTGCCCACAAAATTGGGGTATTTCTTGAAGGCCGGGTAGTAGTGGGCGGGCAGCATCTCGGAGTGGGTGTAGACATCCACGCCGGTGCCCTGGGTCTGCTCCAGCAGCATTTCCAGGTCCCGCAGGTCGTGGCCCGACACCAGGATGCCGGGGTTTTTGCCCACCCCGATGTTGACCCGGGTGATCTCGGGGCTGCCGTAGGCCGTGGTGTTGGCCTTGTCCAGCAGGGCCATGCCGGCCACGCCGTACTTGCCGGTCTCCAGGGTCAGGGCCACCAGGTCGTCGGCGGTGAGGCTGTCGTCCAGGGTGGCGGCCAGGGCCCGCTGCAAGAAGGCGTCCACCTCAGGGTCATCCTGGAGCAGGGCGTTGGCGTGCTTGGAGTAGGCGGAAAGCCCCTTCAGCCCGTAGGTGATCAGTTCCCGCAGGGAGCGGATGTCCTCATTCTCAGTGGAAAGGACCCCCACTGTGCGGGCCTTGGCCATCCAGTCCCCTTCCCCGTTCCAGCGGGCGGCCTCCGGCAGGGAAGCCGTGTCCCCCAGCCGGGCCAGCAGTTCCCCCTTGGCCTCCAGGGTGGCGGTGATCCGGGCCTCGATGTCGGCACGGTCAAAGTTGGCGTTGGTGATGGTAGTGAAGAGGTTCAGGGTGATCAGATGGTTGATCTGCGGGGAAACCGTATCCCCGGCGGCGCGCAGGGCGGTGGTCACCGCCGAAAGGCCCTTGCTGACCCAGACCAGAAGGTCCTGCATGGCGGCCACGTCGGGCTGTTTGCCGCAGACACCCACCCGGGTGCAGCCTTTGCATCCGGCGGTCTCCTGGCACTGATAACAAAACATCGCTTCGTTCATGGGGTTCTCCTTGTTTGCAAAATGGATTTAAAATACCACGACCAGCAGCATCTTGAAGGCCTCCTGGCCATAGACGGCGTGGGGATGGCCGGCGGGCATCACGATGGACTCGCCCTCGTGCAAGATATAGTCCGCCCCGTCGATGGTGATTTTACCGACACCGTCCAGGCAGGTGACGAAGGCGTCCCCGCCCGAAGCATGGGTGCTGATCTCCTCCCCTTTATCAAAGGAAAAGAGGGTGACGCTCAGGGCGGCGTTCTGCGCCAGGGTCTTGCTGACCACCTGGCCCTGCTGATAGCTGATCTGCTCTTTCAAAACCAGGACTTCCGCCTGGGGAATGTTCTTCATCTTGACGCTCATACAAGTACCTCCTTGGGGGATGTGTGGCCCGGGGTTCCGGGTTTGCAAGTATCATACACCCTTTCGGGCCGGAAGTATGTTGTAGTTACAACATAACGGTTTTGGATTTTTTCGCTTTTTCGTTTCTTTCAAAACCCTTGCGCCGGCAGCCGGGCCGTGTATAATAGAAAAAGAACTTCTTTTGAAAAGGCGGTATAGCGTGGAAGAACCGAAGCAAAAACAGTTTTTGACCTGTGAGAGAAACTGGGTCTACTTTACCCTGATCTTCAGCGCCGGGGTCTGGGGCGCCTACACCTACCTGCTGCGGGGCAGTGTTTTCTGCAACGCCCAGACCGGCAACGTGGTCCTGCTGGGAATGGCCCTGGGCTCCGGCCAGTGGGCCCATGCCCTGTATTATCTGGTGCCCATCTCGGCCTATGTGCTGGGGGCGGTGGTGTCGGAACTGCTGCCCAACCCCATCAAGCACCGGTTCCGGGTGCGGTGGGATACCGTGCTGATGGCGGTGGAGATCCTGGCGGTGCTGGGGCTGGGCTTTCTGCCGGAATCCGCCCCGGTGCAGATCTCCCAGGTGGTCATCAACTTCCTGGCCTCCATGCAGTACAACACCTTCCGCCAGGCGGAAGGCGTCCCGGTGGCCACCACCTTTGTGACCAACCATATCCGCCAGGTGGGCATCGGCCTGGCCAAAGAGTGGCACCACCGCCACACCCCCGACAAATCCCATCGCGCCCGGATGGCCCGCCACGCCGGGATGCTCTTCTTTTTTGCCCTGGGCGTGGTGATCGGCACCGTCTGCTGCCACCTGGCCGCAGGCCGCGCCATCTGGCTGACCATTCTGCCCCTGGGCGTGGTCTTTGCCACCCTGCTCCACGCCGACCTGACCACCGAGAAAGACCTGGTGGAACAGAAACCCGCCGGTCACTGAACCGGCCCGCACAACCAAAAAAACACGCCGGAGCCAAACGCTCCGGCGTGTTTTTTGCTGCGGTACTGCCAGCCTTTCACGACGGGAAGAAGGCAGTCCCCCGTCGCCCGCCGCATCGGTCTTATTCTGTTGCGGAAACATTGCTCTCCTGCCCGGGAATCCCTTGGGAAGAGCCGCCGTTCTCCGGCGGAAGGGGTGGTGTTTCTTCCGGCAGGCAGACCAGCACCACTGCGGTGGCCTCACCGTCCCGGATCTCCAGGGTATAGCTGCCGTCGTACCGGGCGGCGATCTCCTGCAGGATCTTGCGGCCGAATCCGTGGCCGTCCCCGCGGGAAGGGGCCGGGCCCGGTGCCACCGGGTTGCGCACCATAACACACAGCCGCCCTGCCGCCGTGCGGAAGGTGATCTCCACCCGGGCCGGACGGGGCGCCCGGGCAGCCGCCCGCACCCCGTTGCTGAGAAGGTTGTACAACAGGCTGGCCATGTCCACCGGCGGCAGCGTACACCGCCGGGGCAGCGTTCCCTGGATGCTGAACCCGACCCCGGCCCGGGCGCAGCGGTCGGCGGCATCCGCCAGAGCCACGTCGGCCACCGGGTTATCGGCATAGCGCTGCACCACCTGGCTGCTGCGGCAGGTCATCTGCTCCAGCATGCGGCGGGCCCCCGCCACATCCTGCCGGTCCAGCAAACCGGCCAGCTGCTCCAGGCTGCGGCGGTGCTGCCGCCGCATGCCCCGCAGCAGTTCCACACTGCGCTGCTGGACCTGCAGGGCGCTGCGCTGCATCTCTTCCCGGGCGGCTGCAATGGCCAGGGTCTGCCGCACCTGCCGGTGAAGCAGCCAGAAAAAGAAGAGGAGCAGCACCCCCATCTCCACCAGCAGGTGGGGGTAGCTTCTGGCAATGCCCAGCACACGGCCGGGGAACCGTTCCATCGTAGCCGCCTGTTCCAGGTTGGCCAGCAGATTTCCCAGCGGGGAAAGCAGCGCCAGCACCGTATAGATCCGGCGGGGCAGCGTCTCGGCCCAGTGCACCAGGCGCCGCAGAATGATCGCCGTGACCCAGCAGACCAGCAGATTGCCTGCCAAAAACAGGACGGCATAGGGCAGTTCCCGGGCCAGCGGCATGGGCCAGGGCTGTTCCATGACAAAAAGGCAGATGGGTGCCACCAGGACACTCTGCACACAGATCCAGGGAAGGATCAGAAACAGCCGGCTCTGCCAGCAGCCCGTAAAACAGATCAGCAGCATACAGGGCAGGGTGAATACCATGGCCATAGTGACCAGATAGACATTTTCCTTCCCGTAGCCGTTGATCTGCCAGTACAGATCCACCGCGGGCTTGGGCAGCAGCTGGATCAGGGAATACACCGCAAACAAAAGATGCCAGCCCCACCCGGAGCGAAGGGGCAAAGCAAACCGGATGAAATAAAAGCTCAGAAAATAGGCCGGTACCAACGGCAGGGCCAGCGCCATGGCCTGGCTGAAAGTGACCGTCATGGGGTATCTCCTTTCTGCTGGGGAATCGGTTTCAGTCTTCCACAGCCTCCGCCGCCGGAAAGCCCGGGGCAGTACCCTTTTGTATGGGATTCAGGCGGGCCGATCGGTGGCTGCCAGCCAGGCCCCCAGGGCCATCAGGACCAGCGCGGCCAGGAAGGCAGGCCGGGGCACCTGCCGGAAAAGGATCAGCGACAGCCCCGCCCCCAGAAAGGGGGCCAGGGCATAGTAAGCGCTGGTCTTGGCGGCGCCCAGCCCCCGCTGGGCATAGATGTAAAAGCAGATGCTGAGTCCGTAAGCCACGAATCCCAGGGCCAGCGCCCCCAGCGCGGCGGGCAGATCGGCCAGCCGCTCCCCCTGCAGCAGGGCGAGGACCAGCGCCCCGCCCCCGGAACCGAACCCTTTGATCACCACGATCTCCAGGGGGTCCTTGTGGGAGATACTGCGGGTACAGTTGTTTTCCAGCCCCCAGCAGCTGCAGGCCAGCAGCACAAAAACCGACCCCAGAGAGAAGGAAAAACTGCTGCGGTCCTCCACCGAGAGGACCATGGCCGAAAGAGTCACAAACCCGATGGCCGCCCAGAGCCGCCGGGAGATCTTCTCCCCGAAGAGCAGCAGGGCGATGAGGGCGGTGGCCACGATTTCGAAATTGTTCAGCAGCGAGGCATTGGCCGCCGTGGTCCGGGTCAGGCCCACCATCAGCAGGATGGGCGCGGCGATGTCCAGCACCACCATCCCCACCGTGTAGGGCAGGTCCCGGCGGGTCAGGGGGGCTTCCCGGGGAACTTTGCCCAGAGTCCGCTGCCCCAGCCGCACCAGGGCCATCCCCATGCCCGCCCCCAGATAGAGCAGGGCCGCCATCAGGGTGGGCGGCACCGTGCCCAGCAGCCATTTGGAGAGGGGCGCATTGAGGGCATAAAAAGCCGCGGCCAGTACCGCGGCCAGGGTCGCCCGGCGCACAGAAGTCATCCTTACCACTCCCTTTTCCATCCTTTTGCATTACAGCCAGTATAGGCGTCCTTGTTTCATTCGTCAAGAAACGGTCCCGCCGGGGAAGCCCCCTGCGGCGCGCCGGGGCTCCCTTTGCGGTTGCAATCGTTTGTATATCCTCCGGTCCCTCTGGGATCCTCCCCGCAGAAGCCTGGGATGGCACCCGGGGGGATCTGCAATGTATTGCAGAATTTGTGGCATTTGTTGATTTTCATCCCCGTTGCCCTGTGCCATCTGCCAAGGAAGCCTTCTTCCCCTTGCCAGCAGCCCCAAAAGGGACTATACTGAAGAAAATGTGAAAACGTTTGGAGGTCGGTTTTGGATGGCAACCTTGAAAGATGTGGCCAAGCGGGCCTGTGTGGATGTGAGCACGGTTTCCCGGGCGTTGAACAACAGCGGGTATGTGCACCCTGACACCAAGGCCCGCATTTACAAGGCGGTAAAGGAGCTGAGTTACCGCCCCAACGTGCTGGCTCAAGGCCTGCGCCAGGGCAAGCGGCACACCATTGCCGTGGTGGTGCCCCGGATGAACCTGACCACCTTTGCCGATGTGGTGCAGGCCGCCGAGGAGGAAGCCCGGAACCGGGGCTATGCCACCCTGATCTGCAATACCGAGGACGACCCCAAGATCGAACAGGAATCCCTGGGGCGGCTGCGCAACGGCTTTGTGGACGGCATCCTGATCGCCGGGACCTCCCATTGTTCCCGGCTGCTGCGGGACCTGCACAGCAGCGGGCTGGCGGTGGTCCAGGTGATCCGCCGCCAGGAGCCCCGGCTGAGCAGTGTGGTGGCGGACTACCAGACCTGCGGCTATGAGGCGGTGAAGTATCTGGCCTCCCGGGGCTGCCGCCGCATCGGGCTGATCAACGGCGACAGCGGCCTGGCCCCCTACCGGGAGCGGTACCAGGGATATTCCCGGGCCTTGAAGGAGTTCGGCCTGGAGGAGATCACCGTATCGGTGGACAAACCGGTGAACACCTTTGAGTACGGCTATTTCTGCACCGAGTCCCTGCTGGACCAGCACCCCCATCTGGACGCCATCATGGCGGCGGTGGACATCCAGGGCATCGGCGCGCTGCGGGCCCTGAAAGACCGGCAGATGTCGGTTCCCCGGGATATCCGGGTCATCAGCCTGACGGGCAACGCCATCGGCGATATGCTGGAGACCAGCCTCACCGCCCTGGAGATCCCCTCCTATGAGATCGGCAGGAAAGCCGCCCGTATGCTCATTGAAGAGATCGAGGCCCCGGAGGGCGCCAAGCCCCCTGCCCAGCACCTGAGTTTTGCCGCCACCCTGGTAGAACGGGAAAGCAGCTGAATACCCAAAAAGCCGGAAGGCACCGCAGGATTCTGCGATGCCTTCCGGCCTTCTTTATTGCGGGGCAGCCCTTTTGGGTTTATTCCGCCGGGGTCTCCTCGGTTTCAGATTCCGCCCGGGGTTCTTCCTGTGTCTTTTCCCCGGACGAATCCGGCTTTGCCTCCTCATCGGCGGGGGTCTCCTCCGCCGGGGACTCCGGGGCAGGCGTTTCCGGGGATTCCGCCGGTTCCGGCGTGGCCTGGGGCGCGGGCTGGTTTTCTTCTGCCGCCGGTTCTTCTGCCGGGGCCTCCATGGTTTCCGCAGCGGGTTCTTCCACCGGGGTGGGGGCGGGTGTTTCTTCCGGTTCGGGGGCTGCGGTGGTCTCTGCCTGCGGCTCCTCCTGGGCGGCAGGTTCCTCTACTTCGGCGGGTTCCTCTGCCGTCACCAGAAAGGCTTCCGGTGCGTTGACCTGAATATCTGCCGCTTGGGTACCGGCGGCCGAGGCATCCCGGAAGAAGATCTGCACGGCGTAGACCCGCTGGCCGTCGCTGGCCGTGCCCACCACAAAGCTGTCAAAAACGTCGCTCATCATATTGGCGCAGTGTCCGGGGGAATTGAGCCAGTTTTCCACAATGCGGCCGGGCTTGTAGATATTGGACACATAGGCGATATTCTCCCCCACCGAGCTGTAGCGGGCGCCCAGTTCATCCAGCACGGTTTCGGGATTGCTGCCGTCGGGGCGCTGGTGGCTGAAGCTGGTGAGCAGTTCGGCGGCGCGGGTATCGGCGGCGGCCTGGTATTCCGAGGCATAGCGCAGCTCGCTGTGGCCCCGCTCCGTCCGGGCCTGGTTGGTCAGGGAAATGATGGCGCTGTTGTAATAGGTTTTATCGTAGTTGTCCCCAAAGGGATGGAAAACTTCCTCCTCCTTGCCGCAGTAGATGCAGTGGCCATCCTCGTACACATGGTCGATGCTGTCCACAAAATCACTCTTGTAGGTTTTGCTGGGGTCCTCGTTGCAGATATGCAGGGTATAGCCCAGTTCGGTGCAGGTGGGTTCCACCACCTGGATGGTGTAGGTATATTCCGGCTCCGCCACATAGTCCGGGTCTTTGGCACCGCACCGGGTGCAGGTCCCCTCCTGATAGTCATGGCCCAGGGCGTCCACGTAGCTGTCCTGATAGCTCCTGGCGGGGTCCTCGTTGCAGGTATGCAGGGTGTAGCCCTGTTC
>CALXHP010000028.1 GCA_944388135.1 uncultured Gemmiger sp.
ATCACGGCCAGCCACAGCGACGCCCCGGGCTGGAAGATCAAGTCCGACGCCGTGACCAACGACGGCTGCCGCCGCCTGAGTGTGGAAGGCTACGGCGGAATGAACATGGCCAGCTGGCTGGACCGTCCCCTGACGGTGGCGGGTCGGGTGCTGGTCCGCACCGAGGACGGGGTGGAAACCCGTCTGGTCCACTTTGACCGTGACCTGCTGGTGATCCCCTCCCTGGCCATCCATATGCAGCGGGATGTGAACAAGGGCCACGAGTACAACCCTCAGATCGACATGCAGCCCCTGTGGGGACCGGCGGAGGGCCGCACCCTCACCGATCTTCTCTGTGAGGAGCTGGGGGTAGCCGCCGAAGACATCCTCGACCGGGACCTCCAGCTGGTGACCCGCCAGGCCCCCACCCAGATCGGCCCCGACGGGGAGTATTTCATGGCCCCCCGCATCGACGACCTGGAATGTGCCGCCACCACCCTGCTGGGCTTCATCGACGCTTCCGCCGAGACGGACAGCGCCTGTGCTCCCGTCTGGGCCATGCTGGACAACGAGGAGGTCGGTTCCTCCAGCCGGCAGGGGGCCCAGAGCAGTTTTCTGCGGGATGTGCTGGACCGGATCCTGGAATCCATCCCCCACAGCGCCCAGATGGAATACCGTGCCCTGGCCAACAGCTTTATGCTCAGCGCCGACAACGGCCACGCCACCCATCCCAACTTTGCGGCCAAGAGTGACCCCGCCGCCCCGGTACGGCTGGGGGGCGGTGTGGTGCTGAAATACAACGCCAGCCAGAAATACACCACCAACGCCCTCAGCGGCGGCATCTTCCGGGCCATCTGCCAGAAGGCCGGGGTGAAGGTACAGACCTTCACCAACCGGGCCGACGAGGCGGGCGGCAGCACCCTGGGCAACCTGCAAAGCCACTCCCTGCCCATCCCCATGGCGGACATCGGTCTGGCCCAGCTGGCCATGCATTCCGCCGTGGAGACCGCCGCGGTAGCCGATGCCGAAGCCATGGTCCAGGCGGTGGCGGCCTTCTACCGGGTGCACCTGCGGGCCCTGGGGGACGGGGTCTATACCCTGGCATGATTACCGGACGGTATGCCCCCAGTCCCAGCGGGCGGATGCACCTGGGCAATCTTCTCTGCTGCCTGCTGGCCTGGCTGAGCTCCAAGAGCCAGGGCGGGCAGGTGCTGCTGCGCATCGAGGACCTGGACACCCAGCGGTGTCCCCGGCATTTTGCCGACGCCATTGTGGAGGACCTGGCCTGGCTGGGTCTTTCCGCCGACGGCCCCCAGCCGCCGGTCTACCAGAGCGAGCGGTCGGAGATCTATCAGTACTATTATAAGAAGCTGGCGGACCGGGGGCTGGTCTACCCCTGTTTTTGCAGCCGCAGCCAGCTCCACGCCGCCAGTGCCCCCCACCGCAGCGACGGCCAGGTGATCTACGCCGGCACCTGCCGGAACCTGACCCCGGAGCAGGTGGCGGAAAAATCCAGGACCCGGGCCCCCGCCTGGCGGGTGAAAGTTCCCGACGAGGTGATCTCCTTCACCGACGGCCACATGGGCCCCTACGCCGAAAATCTGGCCCGGGACTGCGGGGACTTCTACCTGCGCCGGGCGGACGGTGTGTTTGCCTACCAGCTGGCGGTGGTGGTGGATGACGCCCTGATGGGGGTCACCGAGGTGGTGCGGGGGGCGGACCTGCTTTCCAGCACCCCCCGGCAGCTCTGGCTCTACCGGGAGCTGGGGCTGACGGCCCCCCGGTTTTACCATCTGCCCCTGCTGCTGGCCGCCGACGGACGGCGGCTCTCCAAGCGGGACGGGGACCAGAGTCTCGAACATCTGCGGGCCAGATACGCCCCCGAGGAGATTATCGGCAAGCTGGCCTTTGCCTGCGGCTTGCAGGACACCCCCCGCCCCGCCGCACCGGCGGAGCTGGCGGAAAGCTTTGCCTGGTCCCGGGTGCCAAACCACGACATCCTTTTGCCGGAAAATCTGTTTTAATGGTGGAAAGGGGCGTTCCCGCTCCCATTCCCCTTCTTTCCTTCTTTTTACCCCAGAACAAAGGAGTTCTCCCCATGCAACGCTATGAAATCACCGGCATGAGCTGCGCGGCTTGTGCCAGTCATGTGGAAAAAGCTGTGGCGGCGGTACCCGGCGTGGAGTCGGTGTCGGTCAGTCTGCTGACCAACTCCATGCAGGTGGAAACCGCCCCCGACGCCGATCAAGCCACCCTGGAAAAACGGATCTGCCGGGCGGTGGAGGCGGCCGGTTACGGCGCCGAACCCGCCAACGATTCGATAGACGGCGCTCTCGACGATACCGAGACCCCCCGCCTGAAAAAGCGGCTGGTCCACAGCCTCTGTTTTCTTGTGCCCCTGCTCTATCTCTCCATGGGGCATATGATCGGGCTGCCCCTGCCGCCTTTTCTCGAGGGAGGCGGCCCCGGGGCGCTGGTCTACGGCCTGCTCCAGCTGGCCCTGACTTTGCCGGTCTGCTGGATCAATCGGGCCTTCTTCGTCAGCGGCTGGAACGGGGTGCGCACCAAAGCCCCCGGCATGGACACCCTGGTGTCGTTGGGTGCCGGGGCGGCTCTGCTCTACGGTCTCTTTGCCCTCATCATGATGGGGGTAGAGCTGGCCGCGGGGGACGAAGCCCTGGTGCTCCAATACCGCCACGACCTCTACTTTGAATCGGCGGCCATGATCCTCACCCTCATCACGGTGGGCAAGACCCTGGAAGCCTACAGCAAAGGTCGCACCACCGACGCCCTGAAGAGCCTGATGGAGCTGACCCCCCAGACCGCCACCATCGTGCGGGAGGGTAAGCCCGTGAAGGTACCGGTGAGCGAGGTTGCCGTGGGGGATATCTTCCTGGTGCGTCCCGGGGAGGCCATCCCGGTGGACGGCACGGTGGCCGAGGGTGTTTCCAGCGTCAATGAAGCGGCCCTCACCGGGGAGAGCATGCCGGTGGACAAGTTCCCCGGTTCCCCCGTCAGCGCCGCCACCATCAACCAGAACGGCGCCCTGGCCTGCCGGGCCGAGCGGGTGGGTCAGGATACCACCCTGGCCCAGGTCATCCGGCTGGTGCGGGATGCCGCCGCCACCAAAGCCCCCCTGGCCAAAACCGCCGACAAGGTATCGGGCATCTTTGTGCCCGCCGTCATGGCCATCGCGGCGGTGACCTTCCTCATCTGGCTGCTGGTGGGCCAGACCTTCGCCTACGCCCTGGCCCGGGGTATCTCGGTGCTGGTTATCAGCTGCCCCTGCGCCCTGGGCCTGGCCACCCCCGTGGCCATCATGGTAGGCAGCGGGGTAGGCGCCAAACACGGCATCCTCTTCAAAACTGCCGCCAGCCTGGAGACCACCGGCTACACCGACACGGTGCTGCTGGACAAGACCGGCACCATCACCACCGGGGAGCCCAGCGTGGTCCAGGTGGTGGGCACCCGCCGCGTGCCGGAGAAGTTCCTGCTGAGCATGGCCGCCGGTCTGGAACTGCGCAGCGAGCATCCCCTGGCCCGGGCCATTCTCCAGCGGGCCCAGGAGGAAAAGATCAAGTATACCGCCGTGGCCGCCTTTGAGGCGGTGCCCGGTCAGGGTCTGCGGGGCAAGGTGGCCGGCAAGGTCATCGCCGGCGGCAACGCCGACTTTATCCGCACCACCTGCGTACTGCCCCCCGACCTGGAGGAAGCGGGCCGCCAGATGAGCGAAAACGGCATCACCCCCCTCTATTTTTCCCTGGCGGGCAGCCCCGCCGGTGTCATCGGCGTCTCCGACGTGGTGAAAAAGACCTCGGCGGCGGCCATCGCCCAGATGAAAGCCCTGGGCCTGAATGTGGTGCTCCTCACCGGTGACAACGAGGGCACCGCCCGGCATATCGGTTCGATGGTGGGCCTGGACGCCGCCCATGTGGTGGCAGGAGTGCTCCCTGCCGGCAAGGAGGCGGAGGTCCGCCGCCACCAGAAGGAAGGCCGGGTGGCCATGGTGGGGGACGGCATCAACGATGCCCCGGCGCTGACCCGGGCCGAGACCGGCATTGCCATCGGGGCGGGGGCCGACGTGGCCCTGGACGCCGCCGATGTGGTGCTGGTGCGCAGCGACCTGGCCGATGTGCCCGCCGCCGTGCGGCTCTCCCGGGCGGTGGTGCGCAACATCCACGAGAACCTCTTCTGGGCCTTCTTCTACAATGCCATCTGTATTCCCCTGGCGGCCGGTGTCTTTACCGGGCTGGGCATCACCCTCAACCCCATGATCGCCTCCGCCGCCATGAGTCTTTCCAGCGTCTGCGTGGTCACCAACGCCCTGCGGCTGAACACCTTTGACCCCCGCAAGGCCGACCATGACGCCCCGCCCAAACACAAGGCACCGCCCCGGCAGCCCCGGCCCGAACCGGCCCCCTGCCCGGTGAACTGTCCGGTGCCCCCCGCACAACAGGAGGTTGCAGCTATGACCAAAACGATCCACATCGAGGGCATGATGTGTGCCCACTGCGAAGCCACCGTGAAGAAAGCCCTGGAAGCCCTGGACGGGGTGGCATCCGCCGCCGTCAGCCATGAGGCGGGCACCGCGGTGGTGACCCTTACCGCCCCAGTGGAAAACGCCACCCTGCAGCAGGCCGTGGAGGCAAAGGACTACACGGTCACGGGCATCGAAGGATGAGGGCGGTACGCCGCCGCTGGCGGTTTACCGGCCGGGTCCAGGGGGTAGGGTTCCGGTACTTTGCCGCCTGTGCGGCCCAGAAGCTGGACCTCACCGGCTGGGTGGCCAACAACTGGGACGGCAGCGTCACCCTGGAAGCCCAGGGGGACCCCCTCCAGCTGGACAAGCTGGTGCCGATGATCGAGCGCACCTGCCGCTGGGGCCGCATCGAGGGAATGACGGTGGAAAACATTCCCCTGGAAGAGCACGAGTACGGCTTCACCGAGCGCAGCGGCGAATAAGGACAGCAAAACAAACCGGGGCCTCTCCCGCAGGGGGGACCCCGGTATTGTTCTTGTTTTCCACACCCCGGTGGAAAACTTTCTGTTTCTCCCGCACATCAAAAAGGGGAACAACCCGCGGGCCGTCCCCCTTTTGTGTATCTGTTTTCTTGGGAAGGTTTATTCCACATCCTGCAAGGCTGCGTAGTCTTCCTCGCCAGTACGGACCTTGACAACCTTCGCCACGTTGTAGACGAAGATCTTGCCGTCGCCGATATGGCCGGTGTAGAGAGCCTTGGTGGCTGCGTCGATGATGGTTTCCACGGGGATCTTGCTGATGACCACTTCCACCTTGACTTTCGGCAGCAGGGTGGCATCCACTTCAGCGCCGCGGTACTTCTCGCCGCTGCCCTTCTGCAGGCCGCAGCCCATAACCTGGGTCACCGTCATGCCGGTGACGCCCACCTTGTTCAGGGCCTGTTTCAGGGCGTCGAACTTGGCCAGCTGGACGATGATGGAGACCTTGTGCATACCGGTATCCAGATCAGCAGGCAGCGGAGCCTCTTTCTGGACCTTGACGGCAGCGGCCACCTGAGCGGGGCTGGCCTTGGCGAGATCTTCCTCGCCCAGGTCGGTGTTTTCGTTCACATCCAGCTCGGCGTAGGTCGCGTCGCTGATGGCGAAGCCGGCGTAAGCGCTGGTCAGACCGTGTTCATGCATATCCAGGCCGTCGATTTCTTCCTGCTGGGAAACGCGGAGGCCGACGGTCTTCTTGATGATGGTGAAGATGATGAACATGGAGACCAGGACCCAGACCAGAACGCTGAGCAGGCCCAGTACCTGGATGCCAAAGAAGGAGAAGCCGTGGCCGTAGAAAGCGCCCTGGCTGGTGGAGAAGAGGCCGGTGGCCAGGGTGCCCCAGGCACCGTTGGCGCAGTGGACAGAGACCGCACCCACGGGGTCATCGATCTTGGCCACGTTGTCGAAGAATTCAACGGAGAAGACGACCAGCACACCGGCAACGATACCGATGATGGCAGCGCCGAAGGGGTCCACCATGTCGCAGCCGGCGGTGATGGCGACCAGGCCGGCCAGCGCGCCGTTGAAGGTCAGGGAGACATCGGGTTTGCCGTAGCGGACCCAGGTGGTGATCAGGGCGGCGCAGGTAGCCAGCGCAGCCGCCAGGTTGGTGTTGAAGCAGATCAGGCCGGCAGAGACCATGGTGTCGTCACCGGTCATGGAGACGGTGGAGCCGCCGTTGAAGCCGAACCAGCAGAACCAGAGGATAAAGACGCCCAGGGCCATAGCGGTGAGGTTGTGGCCGGGGATAGCGCGGGCCTTGCCGTCCTTGCCGTACTTGCCGATACGGGGGCCGAGCATCCAGGCGCCCAGGCAGGCGGTGACGCCGCCGACGAAGTGGACGGCCGTGGAACCGGCGAAGTCATGGAAGCCCAGCTGGCTCAGCCAGCCGCCGCCCCAGATCCAGTGACCGGAGATGGGATAGACGATGAGGCTGATGGCGGCGGAGTAGAGGCAGTAAGCGCTGAACTTGGTGCGCTCTGCCATGGAGCCGGAAACGATGGTAGCGGCGGTGGCGCAGAACACAGTCTGGAACACCACGTAGACCCACAGAGGCAGGCCGTTGAAATTGTAGCTGCCCTGGATGAACGGATCAAAGCCGCCGATGAAGGCGCCGGTGCCCGCAAACATTACACCGAAGCCTACCAGCCAGTAGCAAGGCGTGCCGATACAGAAGTCCATCATATTCTTCATCAGAATATTGCCGGTGTTCTTGGCACGGGTCAGGCCCGCTTCGCAGAGAGCGAAGCCTGCCTGCATGAAGAAGACCATGAACGCTGCAACCAGCGTCCAGGTTACATCTGCCGAATTGTACATACACATAACCCCTTTCATTACCCCACAAACCGAAAAGGCGCCGGACAGATTTTGCTCTGTCCGGCGCCTTTGCCGTTTGTTTCGTTGCGCCTATGCTACCACACCCTATGCCCCCGGTCAAGTCAAAAATGCTTTTTTTTGCCATTTTTTGGAACCTTGCCTGTCCGCCGCGGCGGGTTTTCCACCGTTTTTGGGCAGGATGACGAAGGGTCACTTTATTTTCTTTTGTCTTTACCCTCTGGTTTCGCTTATCTTTTGTTTTCTGTTTAATTTTCTTAAGATTTTTCTTTCTCCCCTCCTTTTTTCCTATTGTCCTGCATTCGCTCTTCTGGTATCCAAGGGCGGTCCCCCCTCTTTTTTTCATACACCCCAACCAACATTTCACATGGGTTGTTAATTTTTTTGTAAAAAAATCTACCAAAAAAATCCACATTGTGCTATAATACAATCAAATGTCGCTTGTGCAAAATTTGCGATTGGTTTTACGCCAAAAGGAGGAAACCCACTATGCCCAACCTTGCACTGCTGGCACTGGAAGCCAGCGACGGCACCGTCGTACTGACCAGTATCGTGCTGGTCTTTGCGATGTTGATCGCCCTTTGCCTTATCATCACCCTGGAAGGCAAAATCTTCGACAGCATGAACAAAAAGCCCGCAAAGCCTCAGCCGCCCAAACCGGCCAAGGCAGCCCCCAAGGCACCGGCCAAACCGGCGGCAAAGCCCCAGGCGCCCGCCGCCAAGGCCGATAACGGCGCCATCCCCGGCGAGATCATCGCCGCCATTTCCGCCGCCGTTGCCGCTGTTATGGGGGAAGGCGCTGTGATCCACGGCATCCGCCGCGTGGCGAAATCCGGCAAGGGTTCCCGCCGCGGTGCCTGGGGTGACGCCGGTGTCCGCGAACACACCACGCCGTTTATGTAAGGAGGGCTGAAAATGGGTGCGATTTTTACCAACATTGCCGAGATTTTCGGCAACTCCGGCTGGGCGCAGATCTTCTTCACCGAGGGCGGCTGGAAATATGCCGTCATGCTGGTGGTGGCCTGTATCCTGCTCTATCTGGCCATCGTCAAGCAGTTTGAGCCGCTGCTGCTGCTGCCCATCGGCTTCGGCATGCTCATGACCAACCTGCCGTTGGACGGCATTTTCCACATTGAGATCTTCCTCAACGAGACCAACCACATCAACTGGGAGATGCTGGGCAATTCCGGCGGCATGGTGGACTATATCTACCTGGGCGTCAAGCTGGGCATTTATCCGCCGCTGATCTTCCTGGGCATCGGTACCATGACCGACTTCACCCCGCTGATTGCCCGTCCTTCCAGCCTGCTGCTGGGTGCGGCGGCGCAGCTGGGCATCTTCTTCACCTTCATTGGCGCCAAGATCCTGGGCTTCACCAACCAGGAAGCTTCTTCCATCGGCATCATCGGCGGTGCCGACGGCCCCACGGCCATCTTCGTCACCACCCGTCTGGCCCCCCATCTGCTGGGTTCCATCGCGGTGGCCGCCTACTGTTACATGGCCCTGGTGCCGGTCATCCAGCCGCCCATCATGCGCGCCCTGACCACCGAGAAGGAACGTCAGGTCATCATGACGGCGCCCCGGCAGGTCTCCAAGACCGAAAAGATCCTCTTCCCCATCATTGTTACCATCATCGTTTCCCTGACGCTGCCTGACGCCGCCATCCTGGTGGGCTGCCTGATGATGGGCAACCTGATGAAGGAATCCGGCGTGGTGGAGCGTATCACCAAGACCGCCGGCAACGAACTGATGAACATCATCACCATCTTCCTGGGCTTCTCGGTAGGCTGCACCACCAACGCCTCCACCTTCCTGAACCTCCAGACCGTGGAGATCATCGTTCTGGGCGTGATTGCCTTCGGTGTGGGCACCGCCGGCGGTGTGCTGCTGGGCAAGGTCATGTGTGCCGTCACCGGCGGCAAGATCAACCCCCTCATTGGTTCTGCCGGTGTTTCCGCCGTGCCTATGGCGGCCCGTGTCAGCCAGAAGGTGGGTCAGGAGTACAACCCCCGCAACTACCTGCTCATGCATGCCATGGGCCCCAACGTGGCGGGCGTTATCGGTTCTGCGGTGGCAGCCGGTATCCTGATCAATATGTTCGGTTGATTTTCCACAGCAAAGCAAAAAATCTCCCGGTCGGAAGTCCCGGCCGGGATTTTTTTGTACACAGCTGTCCAATTTTACAAAATGTTCATAGACGCATCATAGTTTCTTAGCAGTTATCCTGTATCCTTATAGGCACAGGGAACCGGAGCCGCAACCGGAACCCTGGAACATGATTCCTCCTCACACCAAACCGATAACCCCAAATGCCCCCGCCCGGAGCCGCAACCGGACGGGGGCGATGCTTTTTGTGTGGGACGGTTTTGTTCCTTCTTTGCAAAGAAGGAACCGAAGAAATTCCAAACAAAAATCCCCGGCAGGGTTGAATACCCTGCCGGGGATTTTTAATTAGAGTTCTTTTGGTTCTTTTCTTGCAAGAAAAGAACAGAATCCGCGCTCACCGCAAAGCATTGGTCAGGAACGAGGTGGTCACTTCCCGCAGGGAGGCGTCCAGCTGGGCGGAAAGTGTCGCATCCTCCGCGGTATAGTTATGGTCGCCTTCCACAAAGGGGTCCAGTTCCACGGTCCCTCCCGGCAGGCTCTGCACGGTGGCAATGGTTTCCGAGATGGTTGTCTGGCTCAGGACGGTATCCTTGCCGCTGTAGGTCAGCAGCACCGGCAATCCGGCTTCCCGCAGGGCGGCGCTGGGGTCGCTTTCCCGCATGCCTTTCACGAAGTCGGCGCTGATCTCCACGCCCCATTTGGTGCCTGCCTTGCCGTTGGCTTCCGCCTCGGCGGCCAATGCCTCCACCACCGAGAAATCATCCAGATTCAGAAATTCCAGTCCCTGCAATCCGGTACCGTTGGCGGGGCTCCACAGGACCAGGGCTTCCACGGGATAGCTGCCCAGCTGAGGATACAGGCTGGCCAGCCGTCCGCCCATGCTGTGGCCTACCAGGGCAATGGGGCCCTGGGTGTGATAGGTATCCTGCATGTAGGCAATGGCCGCATCCACATCGGCAGCCATGTTGGCCATGGTGTAGCTGGTATAGGGTTCGGTGCTGTCCCCGCAGCCCGCAAAATCCAGCCGCACCGAGGCAATGCCCTGATCTGCCAGGTCCTGGGCCAGGGGCGCAAAGTGTCCGTCCCCGTTCCGGTTGCCCGTGAATCCGTGGCAAAGGATCACCAGCGGCATCTCACTGCCCCGGGACAGCTTGCCCGGCAGCAGGATGGTGGCAGGGATCTCCCCCCGCTGCCCCGGAATGCTCACGTCCTGGGGCGTGGGTTTCTCGATGAGGAACGAACCCAGGGATACTGCCACACAAAGCACCAGTGCGGCCAGGCAAAGCCACAGGACCCGCATCGCTTTGCGGCGCTTGTATTTTTTCATCTTCCCCTCCTTATATCTCTTTGCTCTGTACAATCATTAAAACCAATTCTGACCCGTTTGTCAATCCTTGTTTGCTTTGTTCCTTCTTTGCAAAGAAGGAACCGAAGAAATTCCAACCTTTTATCCCAGGACAGGGATATTACGGGAACACTCATCTCACCCGGTACCGTGCCGTCACGGGAAAACCCTTCTTTGCAAAGAAGGAACCGAAGAAACTCCAATCTTTTATCCCAGGACAGGGATATTACGGGAACACTCATCTCACCCTCTACCGGACCGTCACGGGAAAACCCTTCTTCGCAAAAGAAGGAACCGAAGAAACTCCAACATTTTATCCCAGGACAAAGATATTACGGGAACATTCATCTCACCCTCTCCCGGGCCGTCATGTCCCCCTCTCCACCCGACAAAAAACCTGAGTTGTTTTCCACATTCCTGCTCCCGTTTGTGGAAAACTTCCCGCTGTTTTCCCGGTGAACGGTGGAAGGCGGTCCTTGCCTTGCAGGAAGGGGACCCCGACAAAAATACCCGGCAGGAATTGTTTCCTGCCGGGTATTTTTATTCAGAGTTCTTTTGGTCCTTTTCTTGCAAGAAAAGGATAACCGATCACAGTTCGATCTTCCCGAAGGCGAAGTCGTCGCCGTCGTGGATGCGCTCTGTGGTCTTGGGCGCCATAGGCTGGGCGTTGGGGTCGCGGGGTGCGTCGGCAAACTCACGGCCCGGTACGCTGGATTTGGGGCCGCTGTAACGGCTTCCACCCTCGCGGCGGGGTCCACGTCCACCCCGGCCGCCGCGACCCTCACGACGGGGCCCACGGCCGCCCTCACGGCGATTGCCCCGGCCACCGTCCCGGCGACCGCCGCGGGCGTTGCGTCCGTTGTCACGGTCGGGCAGGTTGCTGGCGTTGGGGTCGGTGGAATAGATCACCACGCGGCGGTTGGGGCCTTCGCCCTTGCTCTCGCTGCGCACGCCCTCGATGTCCGCCACGGCGGTGTGGATGATGTGCCGCTCGTAGGGGTTCATGGGCTCCATCTCGTAGTAGCAGCCGGTGCGGATGACCCGGTCGGCAATGCGGCGGGCCAGGGCAGCCAGGTCATCTTCCCGCTTGCCGCGGTAACCGCCCACGTCCAGGCCCAACTTCACGTAGGGGCCTTCCATCCGGTTCACCACCAGGCTGGCCAGGTAGGACAGGCTTTCCATCGTCTCGCCGCGGCGGCCGATGAGGGCACCCATGTGGCTGCCGCTCACCCGCAGGATGGTGGCCTCCCCCTTCTTCAGGGCCGAGAAGGTGAAATCCTCCACGCCCATCAGCTTGAAGATGGGGGTCAGGTAGTCCACGGCGGCCTGCAGACGGGGGTCAGCCTCAATGTCCAGGGCCACTTCCTCGTCGCCGGCAGGGGTCTCGGCGGCAGGTTCGGCAGCCTCAGCGGGGGCAGCCGGGGTCTCCGGAGCGGCGGTGTTTTCCACCGGTGCCGGGGCGGCAGTCTCCACCGGAGCAGCGGCTTCGGCGGGTGCCGGGGCGGCGGCGGGGGCGGCCGTTTCGGGCTCCTCCACCGTCACGCGGACCTTGGCGGGGATGGTTTTGAACAGTTTGCGGGCAGGGAATTCCAGGACCTCATAGCTCACGTTGAGGTCGTCACGATCGACGCCCAGGGCTTCGCAGGCGGCTTCCACAGCCTGCTCCACGGTGCGGGCGCTCATTTCAATGCTGCGCATACTTCTCCCTCCTTTTATTTTTGCAACGGAGTCGTCCGTTCATCCTTGTACAGTTCGGCCTCACGCTTGCGGGCCAGTTCCAGGCGCAGCTTGTTGGCTTCGCCGCCGGTGACCTCCTTGGTGACGGTCTTGCCGTTCTCCTCGATGGTCAGCGTCTTTTTCTTTTTCTTTTCGGCACGCTTGGCAGCCAGTTCGGCCTCATACTGGGCCTTGAACTTTTCGGGGCTGTAGATCTTGTAGGTCACAAAACTCTGGCCGATCTGGAACAGGTTGGAAACGCCGTAATACAGCGAGAAGCCGACGGGGGCATTGAAGCAGAAGGAGACGAACATCAGGTTCATGACCCACATCATGACCTTCATGCTGGTCTGCATCTGGCTGCCCATGCCGGACAGTTTCTGGGTAAAGATGTAGCTGAGGATCATCGTAACGACGGCGATGATGGGGAAGATGGCGATAGGGGTGATGTTAAAGCCCGGGATATCGCACATATCCATCCCGAAGAAGGTGGTGTTGAAGTTCTGGATCTCGGTAACCACGCTGGCAGGAATAATGTCGGGGCTGATGGAAGCGCCCTGATGGATGGCCTGAATCAGCTGGGTCTGCATGGTGGTGGCGTTGGCGGTAGCCAGGCCAAGGGACTCACAGGCCTGACGGACGGCGGCATCCGACACACCGAAGATGTAGTGCACGGGATAGTACACCACGCCCAGGAAGCCGAAGAGCACCAGCATGGTCAGCAGCATGGGCAGGCAGCCGGCCATGGGGTTGAAGCCGTGTTCCTGCTGGAGCTTCATCAGCTCTTCCTGCTGTTTCTGGGGGTCGTTCTTGTATTTCTGCTGGATCTCGTTCATCAGCGGCTGGAACACCGACATCTTGGCGGTGGACTTCTGCTGGTGGATGGCCAGCGGGAAGAGCAGCAGCTTCAGGATCAGGGTGGCAACCACCATGGTTGCCGCGTAGTTGCCGATGAGGTTGTACAGAACCTTCACCAGCGGGCCAATCAGGATGGCCAGGAAGTAGAGAATTTGCATAGCATGTCCATTCTGCCCCGGCTGCGCCCGGAAGCGTGTATTTTAACGTAGGTCTTTGCCGCGCAGCGCAAAGACATGAGAGGCTTTTTATGTTCCTTCTTTGCAAAGAAGGAACCGAAGAAACTCTGACCATTTTCCACATGGAATTGCATCAATGTGGAAAACAAAGCAGAAATTTTCTGTCACGTTTTGCCCGCCCGCGAAGGCGGTTGTAGGGCGGGGTCTTGACCCCGCCGGAGAATCGGGCGGTTTCCGCAACACCCTGCGGCGGGGATAAATCCCCGCCCTGCAAGGAAGCGCCAACCTTCCCCTCACCCCCGTGTGAGCTTTCTCTTTTCGTTGACCCATCGTCCTTTTTCCGGCACCGGGTCAAAGCCGAACTTGCACAGGGGGTTGCACCGCAAAAGCCGCCAGGCGGTCAGCACCAGGCCTTTGAAAAGCCCGTGGACGGCCAGCGCCTGCATGGCGTATTCGCTGCAGGTGGGCACAAAGCGGCAGTGGTGCCCCAGGTGGGGGCTGATGTACTTTTTGTATCCCCGCAGCAGGGCGATAAGCAGCCGGGTCATTGGGGATTTTCCACCGCCGGTGCCGGGGCCGCGGGCTGGACGGGCTTGGCCAGGTCGGGCAGACCGGCCCTGGCGAAGAGCTTGCCCAGGGTTTTGCTCAGCTGGGTGCTCTTCAGGTGGGGGGTCTGACCGCGCGCTACCAGTATTATATCATATCCGCCGATATTTTGCGAGAGATGTTC
>CALXHP010000029.1 GCA_944388135.1 uncultured Gemmiger sp.
CAAAAGTTCCACTCCATGCAACACTTCAAACAAGAGCTTATTGACTATCTGCACTACTACAATAACCGACGGATTAAAGCACAACTAAAGGGCCTGCCGCCTGCGGTTCACAGACAACAAGCCCTTTCGGTTGCTTGAACAATTTTTATTTGAAATTATTGTCTAACTTTTTGGGGTCACTTCACATTGCCCCGGGTGGGTGTTTTTATGGGGAAGGGAGCCTCCCGTGGGATCCGGCTCCGCTGAAGAAGCAAATTTTCCCATGGTCTTTGCCCTGCGGACAGGAAAAACTGCAAGGCCCGGTGCCTTGCAGTCTTTGCGTCATGGCTGTTCCTCGTGGGGAATGGTGATTTTTTCTACCGTGATTTTGCCGTCTGCCGCTTCGGCCATCATCATAGTGATCTCCTGGTGAAACCGCCGCGGACCGCAGGAGCCGGGATTGAGCCAGAGAACGCCGTCCTTTTCTTCCTGCAGGTATTTGTGGGAGTGGCCGAATACCACCGCATCCACCCCGGTAAGCTCCGCCGGAACCTCTTTTTTGTTATGGACCATGTAAAAGTTCACACCGCCCAAGGTGACGGTAAGATCATGGGGGATTGCCTCGGCCCATTCCTTGTCGTTGTTGCCGCGGACAAGATAGAGCGGCGCGATCTTGCGCAGCTCTTCCACGATGCCGGGCCGGTTGATGTCACCGCCATGAAGGATGACATCCGCCTTTTTCAGGCATTCCATTACCTGGGGACGAAGCAGGCCATGGGTGTCGGAAAGAATGGCAATTCTCATGACTGTATACCTCCCGCAAAGCGTTCCCGGATTTCCCGGTAAAAGCGGCGGGCATTCTCCAGATCCCGGGCATCCGGATGCCCTTTGGCGATGCCGCCTATCCATTGGAAGGGGCCGAAGGTATCGTACCCTTTGCAGCTGAATTCTCCCAGAACCGGGCAGCCTTTTTCCCGGGCAAGCGCGGCCATTGCCTTGGCGCCGGTGCCTTTCGCCCCGCCGTAGGTATAGACGAAAAAGACCGGTTTGCCCTCCGGCAGATATTGCCGGGCAAAGTTCACCACCCCCTGGTGGAATGCAAAGCCGTAAATGCCGGAAGCAAAGCCGACACAGTCGTAGCCCTCCAGCCGGACGGTCTGACGGGTGGTCACATCGATCAGGTCGGTTTCCGCTTCCTGTGCCATCCCCTCCAGGACCTTCAGGGTGTTCCCGTGGTGGCGGGAGTAGTAGCAGATCGCCGTTTTCATTCGGCAGCACCTCCTTGCAGCGTCCAGCCAAAATCGTTGTGGTAGATCATCTGGCGGGTCATGCCGCCGTCGATACAGATGTTTTCCCCCGTGATGAAGCCCACCTTGTCGGAGCAGAGAAACAATACCATATGGGCAATGTCCATAGGATTCCCCACGCGGCCCGCAGGCTGCTGGAATGCATCCGGCCCCGCATATACGGTATAGTCCGTATCGATCCATCCGGGCGAGATGGAATTTACCCGTGCTTTGCCGGCCAGGCTTACCGCCAGGGCATGGGTCAGGGCCGAGATACCGCCTTTGGCCGCCGTATAACTCTCGGTCTGGGGCTGGCTCATCCGGTCCCGGGAGGAAGAGATGTTCACAATGGAAGCCCCGGGGGCAAGGCAGGGGGCAAACAGTTTGGCAAGATAGAAAGGCGCCGTCACGCCCACCCGCAGTGCGTAATTGAACTCTGCATAGCTGCACTGGTCGATGCCTTTCATCAGGGGCAGGGCGTTGTTGATGAGAAAATCCACATGGCCGTAATCCCCAATGACCTTCCGGGCAAATTCCTCCAACACCGTCTGGTCTGCCAGATCTCCCACATAGTAGTCGTTGGGCAGCAGATCAATGGTACATACATGGGCCCCTTCCCGGCGGAACGAGTCGGCAATGGCCTTGCCGATGCCTTTGGCGCCGCCGGTCACTACGGCCACTTTATCTGTGAACATCTTTCTTCCTCCTTACTGTGCATCTTCATCCAGTGCTTCCACCAGAAAACTTACAGGGCGGAATCCATCGTTGCAGGAAAGCATGGCGGACCGGGGATTCTTCATCCAGCCGTCGTAGAAGTTCGATCCGCCGTGGCTCAGCGCCAGCACAAAAGGGGAGAGGGTATCCCAGGCGCTTTGGCAGAACCCCTCCGGTTTTTCCCAGCCATTGGCAACAAACACCTGCCCCTCCTGCATGGTGCAGGCGTGCTCGATGGGATTCTCGTACCGGTCCATCAGGTCCTCGTACCGGGTGATGCGCATGACGGTGATTTTACACTTTTTCATGGCAACCTCCTCAGATGATGATCCCTTCGCAATGGTCGATCTCGTGCTGGATGATTTCCGCAGTCCACCCGGTGAAATTCTTGATCCGCTTGTTGACGCCGATCATGTTAGCGGCCATGCCTACACAGCCTTCTTTGTGATACTCCAGTGTTTCCAGCAAGTCTGTTGCCAAAGGCAGGTCGTCCGGTGTGGCGGGTTCGGCTTTCTGTGCCAGAAAAATCACATCTTTACAGATTTCACGGATCATAGGGAATACTCCTTGCAAATGTCTGTTATATTAAGGAAAAGAACGGGGCCACTCCCGGTCCGGGGGCTGGCGCCATCCAACAAAGGCTTTGGGCTGCGGAAGGATCAGGACTGCCACCGGATGGGCGGCTCCCCATGCTCCTGCAAAAAGGCATTGACTTTGCCGAAAGGCGCAGAGCCAAAAAAACCCCGGTACGCCGACAGGGGACTGGGATGGGCCGATTCCAGGATCAGGACCGGGCGCCGGTGAGCTGCCTGCCGAAAAATCGAAGCATATTTCTGGGCCGGTTTGCCCCACAAAACAGCGGCCAGAGGCGCTTGCCCCTTTTCCGCTGCGTATTCCAGTGCGGCACGGGTAAAGGTCTCCCATCCCTGTCCGGCGTGGGAAAATGCGGCGCCGCGCTCCACAGTCAGCACCGTGTTCAGCAGCAGGACCCCCTGCTGCGCCCAAGGCGTCAGGTCGTTGTGGCGGAGGCCGGCAAGGCCGGATTCCGCGTCCAACTCCTTGAAGATGTTTTTCAGGCTGGGTGGTGTCTTGCAGTCATCCGGGACGGAAAAAGAAAGCCCCATGGCCTGGCCGGGTTCGTGGTAAGGGTCCTGCCCCAGGATGATGACGCGCACCTGTTGCAGCGGGCAAGCGCGGAAAGCGGCAAAAATATTTTCCGGGGCGGGGTAGACGGTATGTTCTTTACAGGCCCGGGTCACAAAGGCATCCAGGTCGGAAAAATACGGCTTTGCGGTTTCCGCCGCAAAGAACGGGCTCCAGTCGCTGCCGGACAGTTTCGCCAGCTGTTCGGTCAAAAGCATGGTCATCGCTCCATCCATAGAATTTTCACCAGTATACCACAGGGCAGAAGGGCTTGCAATGTGCGGTCAAACGCAGTATAATGACTTTTATGTTGCGGCATTATGCCGCAGGAGAGTTTATTAAAGGGGAGAACATTCTCTATGCGTTCGATCAAGACGAAATTGTTGGGCCTCGGCATGGCGGCCGCCATGCTGCTGTCCCTGGCGGGTTGTAACCTGTCCACTCCGTCCAGCGTGGGCACCATCGGCGGGGTGGAAATCCCGGCGGGTGTGTATCTGCTGGCCCAGTATAACGCCTATAACACCGCTTCCGGCCTGGCGGAGCTTGCTACCGGCGAAACAGCCAACGATGTAAAAGCGGCTCTGAAGGCGCAGTGCACCGGCACCATCGGCGATGAGGAGGTTACCGCCACCGGTGCCGAATACATCGAAAAACTGACCCAGCGTTCCATTGAATACTACGCTGCCGTAGAAACCAAATTTGCTGAGCTGGGCGCTACGCTGGAAGACGCCGCCACCTCTGAAGTGGCGGATACGGTGGACAGCATGTGGGAGTCCAACGGCGCCCTGTATGAAGCCAACGGCATCGGAAAAAGCAGCCTGGAAACCTACCTGCTCAACGCCCAGAAGGCCAGCACCATCCTGTCCCTGGTATACGGCCCCCAGGGAACCGAGCCGGTCTCCGATGAAGAGTATACCGATTTCATCAATGACTCCTGCTATTATATTGAGAGTGTGCAGATCCCGCTGGTAGATTACAACACCTACACCATGGCGGACGACACTCAGAAAACCCAGATCCAGCAGATCGCGGAGGAGTGCCGCCAGCAGCTGAGCGAAGAGGCCAACAGCCAGACGGTTTCCAGCAGTGCCCTGTATCAGGCAGCGGCCACCTACGTGCCCCAGGCCATGGAAGCCCTGGGGGCCACGATGGAGGATGCTTCCCAGGCGGTCTACTACGCCGGTTCTCAGCTGTACACCCCGGATGATGTGGCCAGCTACGGCGGGGAGGATTACAACAACCTGACCGATCCGCTGGACGAAGCCGGCATGAATCAGTGGACGACCGTGGATCTGGGCACCACCATCCTGGTAGCCCGTCGCATCGATCCCTTCAAGACCTATACCATCGCTCAGCTGACCAGCATGTACGATCTGCTGACGGCCCTGAAGGGCGAAGATCTCCAGAACCAGTTCTACGCCGACGGTGCGGCTATGGAACACGCACTGGATGAAGGCGCCATGAAAACCTACAGCGCCTCGAATATCAAAAAGAACGTCTGAGAGTAACCTGGCCGGGAGCATCATGGAGTGCTCCCGGTTTTTTATTGGCCGCATCTGCGGAGGGAGGAAATCCATGACCCAAAACAAGACCGTCAATCTGTTGCTGGAAGTGTTGGGCTGTTTCATTTCGGCGGCAGGCATTTACAGCTTTGCTGTAGCTGCGGAAGTCCCCGTAACCGGTGTGGCGGGTATTTGCGCCATTCTGTACCGCCTGTTCGGGTTGCCCATGGGCCTGAGCAATGTGCTTATCAATGTACCTATTGTGATTTTCAGCTACAAATTGTTGGGGCGATCTTTCCTTCTGCGCAGTTTGCGCTGTATGATCCTGTTTGCGGTTTTTACCGACTATCTGCTCCCGATCATGCCTGTCTACACCGGCAACCGCCTGCTGGCCACCATCTGCGGCGGTGTGGTCGGGGGAATCGGGGATGCCCTGATCTATATGCAGAATTCCAGCACCGGCGGTATCGACTTCATCACCATGGCCATCAAGGCAAAACACCCGCATCTGCCTTTCGGCAATCTGACTTTTGGTGCGGCGCTGGCGGTCATTTTGCTCAACGGCGCGGTGTTCCGGGATGTGGACTCCATCATCTACGGTCTGATGTTTAATTTTATTGTGGCCGCCGTCATCAACAAGATGATGTTTGGCTTCTCTTCCTCTATGCTTGCGCTGATCGTCACCAGTGACGGCAAGGCAGCCTGTGAAGAGATCGACCGGGTGGCCGACCGCGGCTCCACGATTCTGCAGGGACGGGGCGGCTATGGCGGACAGCCCAAAGATGTTGTACTGTGCGCCTGCTCCAACAAACAGCTCTATGAGATCGAGCATGCCATCCAGGTGCTGGACCCCGGCTGCTTCATCATCATGCTGCAATCCAACGAAGTCCAGGGCGAAGGCTTCCGGCGGCTGGAATTGGGCAAGAACGACGAAAAATCTTCCTGAAACAATAACGGCAGGGAATCTTGAAAAGATTTCCTGCCGTTGTTTGTTCACTTCAAGACGCCTCGCGCCATATCCCGAAAAATGCCCGGGGTATTTTCCAATTCCCGGAAGGTTCCCCGTTCCACGATCCGTCCCTGGTCCATCACCAGAATCTCATCGCAATTCTGCAAGGTGGACAGCCGGTGGGCGATGGAAATCACCGTGATGCCGCACTCTTCCTTCATCCGCTCGATCTCCCGCTGGATCAGTTTTTCGGAGGTGTTGTCCAACGCCGAGGTGGCCTCATCCAGAATCAGGATGCGGGGCTTCCGCAGGAAAATACGTGCCAGGGCAATGCGCTGCCGCTGGCCGCCGGACAGGTTGGTACCGCCCTCCGCCAGGCGGAAATCATATCCTCCCGGCAGTTTTTCGATATCGGCAGCAATGTTGGCTTTGCGGGCTGCCTCCTGCACATCGGCCAGCGGGATCGGGCCTTCCAGCCCATAGCAGATATTGTGATAGACGGTGTCGGCAATCAGAAAGGGGGTCTGGGGGACCAGTGCCACGTTTTCTGCCAGGACACGACGGGTAAGAGATTCCAGCGGGGCGCCGCCCAGGGTCACCTTTCCGTCGGCGCGCTCCAGCTTGTCGATGACCTTGATGAGGGTGGATTTGCCGCACCCGCTGGGGCCGGCCACGCCAATGAATTTTCCCGCGTCGATGGAAAGATCAATCTCTTTCAGGATCGGCTGGTCCGGCTTTTCCGGATAGCTGAATCGGACACCCCACAGCTGGATATCGTTGCCGGCAGGGCGGGTAGCGCTCGCCACTTCTTCGTAGGAGAAATCCAGCGGCAGTTCCAGCAGCCGGAAGTAATCATCCGCCAGCACCACGCATTCGGAAAATTCATCCAGAATCCGGTGCAGTTCCCGCAGGGGTCCGGTCAGCTGGGTGAAGCATAGATAAGCGGTCAGCACCGTGCCAATGGTGATGACCTGCCGGGATGCCAGCAAGACCGAGATGCCGATGACCAGCACACTGAAGAAAGCTTCGTTCACAAACTTCAGGCAGTCGTACAGGGCCATGGCCTTATGATGGCGCATTTCTTTCTTGCGCAGCTGCTCGGATTGGCCTTCGATGCGGGCACTTTCGGTCTGTGCGCTGTCCAACGCACGGATCGTCTCAATCCCGCCCAGCAGCTCCACCATCGTACCGTCCATGTCGGCTTTGGTTTCCATCAGCTCCACCCGGATGCCCTTTTGGGTGCTGATCTGGCGAAAGACGATGAAAGTCCCCACGGGAATCACCAGTATGACCAGGCAGGCTACCATAAAAGGAAGTTGCCAGAAGATGGTGACAATGGCCGCAAGACCAGTGGAAACGGCAGGGGCAAAATCCATGAACAACAGTTTGATGAGTTTGACGGTGCCTTCCAGGCTGCGGTTGAGCCTGCCATGGATATTGCCGGTCATATGCCCCCGAAAGTAGGAGAGGGGGGCCATCAGCAGCGAGAGCGCCGCCCGCTGCCGTGCGTTTTTCTCGGCCTGGGTAGCGGCATCCTCCACGATGAGCCGCCGGATGACCTTGATGATCTCGTTCACGACGTTGACGGCCAGGATCACCAGCAGGATGGGCAGTACCGACTGGAAGGTGGCGGTTTCCGCGGCCAGTACATGGTCTGTCAGGTAGCCGACGGCCAACAGGGTCAGCTGACTCAAAACAGCGGATACCGCCAGGATGGCCAGCACAAGGAAAAATTCCAGTTTTTGCTTTTGGGGCAGCAGAGCAAAGATCTTTTTCCAGACCTTGCGGGATTGTGTGTTTGTGCGCATACGGTGCAGCACCCCTTCCGCGAATGATATCGCCGCGATGTTGCCTTCATTCTATCATACTTTCCATGGCGAGAAAACGGTTCCGCAGGCTTTGGACACAAAAAATGCACAGGGCGCATTACCCTGTGCAGAAAGTTGTCAAAAATCGGACCGGGAAGGTTTGTCAGGCGGATATTCCCCCTGCAGCTTGGCCTCCATACGGCTCAGGCGGGCTTCCAGCTCGGAAATACGGTTGCTGACGATATCAGGCAGCGCCTGCTGGTCCAGGTCGTCGGCGGGGCAGCATTTGATATTGCCCACCCGTACCACCTCGGCGGGCACGCCCACGGCGGTGGCGTTGGCGGGCAGATTCTTCAGTACCACGCTGCCGGCGCCCACACGGACATTGTCCCCGATATACACCGGCCCCAGAACCTTGGCCCCGGCGCCTACCAGAACGTTGTTGCCCAAAGTGGGGTGGCGTTTGCCGGTGTCCTTGCCGGTACCGCCCAGGGTAACGCCGTGGTAAATCGTGCAGTTATCCCCGATTTCGGTGGTCTCGCCAAAAACAATGCCCATACCGTGGTCGATGAACAGCTTGTGGCCGATCTTGGCCCCGGGATGGATCTCGATGCCGGTAAAATGGCGGGACAACTGACTGATCAGCCGCGCTACAAAGAACAGCTTTTTCCGATAGAGAAAATGTGCGATGCGGTGGGTCACCAGCACATGAAAACCGGGATAAAGAATGATCACTTCCAGCACATTGCGGGCGGCAGGGTCCTTATCCCGGATATTTTTTGCATCTTCCCAAAGCCCCATGATGATTTCCTTTCCATCCATACACTCATTTACATATAGTAAAATACTAGCACACTTTGCAGCAAAAGGCAACGGGCAGGGACAGAAGGCGGCTTTTTGTCAAAATGTCCAAAAGTTGAGGCAAAAATCCATAAAATCCCTCGCCTGCGAATCTGCCGGCCTGCATTGACACACAAGCCTGCACATGGTACAATAAGTAAAATCTGTGTAAGGGGAGAGGTGCGCCACATGCTGAGCTGTTCCACCAGCTTTAAAATGTACGGTGGGGTGTTCTTTCCCGGCACCGCACAGGGTATCGTTTTTTGACTTTTCCCTTTTTGGGGAAAAGTTTTTTTTTGCCCGCACGTTGAAACGGGACGGGCCATTTCAGAAAAACAGGAGGTCTTGCCATGCTGATCCGCAATGCGAAAGACAGCGCCGGGAAACCGGTGGACCTCTGGCTGCGCGACGGAAAGATTGCCGCCGTGGGCCAGGGCCTGCTTGTCCCCGAAGGGGAGGAAGTGCTGGATGCCAAAGGCCGTACCGTGCTGCCTGCTTTCATCGACACCCATTGCCATTGGCGCACGCCCGGTTTTGAGTATAAAGAGGATATCGCCACCGGTTCCGCCGCAGCGGCTGCGGGCGGGTACACCTTTGTCAACCTGATGCCCAACACCAAGCCGGTCTGCTCTTCGGCAGAGATCGCCCACGCGGTGGAGGCGGAAGCCCGCCGCAACGGCCTGTGCGATGCCAACCAGACGGTCTCCATCACCAAGGACTTTGACGGCAAAACCATCGATCATCTGGCCACTCTGCCGGAGGATATCAAATTCATCACCGAGGACGGCCACGGCGTCATGAACAACGCCGTCATGGCACGGGTCTTTGCCCTGGCCACCGAGCGGGGGCTTACCGTCATGTCCCACGCCGAGGACAGCGACATCAGCCCCTGGGATTACCGCCTGGCAGAAAACATCGAAACGGTGCGCAACTGCCATCTGGCCGAATACTATGGCACCCGGCTGCATATGTGCCATGTCTCCACCAAAGAGTCCATCGAAGCGATCCGCACCAGCCGGATGCGGGGCGCCCGGGTCAGCTGCGAAGTCACGCCCCATCACCTGTGGTTTGACGACAGCCGGCTGCAATACAAGGTCAATCCGCCCATCCGGAAAGCAGAGGATGTGCAGGCATTGGTGGAGGCCATCAAGGATGGTACCGTCACCTGCATCGGCACCGACCACGCCCCCCACACCGCCGAAGAAAAGGAAAAAGGGGCCGCCGGTATGGTGGGCCTGGAAACAGCTTTCGGCGTCTGCTACACCAAACTCTGCCGGGAGCAGTGTCTGCCGCTGGAGCTGCTCAGCTTCCTGATGAGTGCCGGCCCCGCCGCAGTCATGGGGCTGGCTGACCGCAAAGGCCTGCTGGAACCCGGCTATGATGCCGATGTGGTGCTGGTGGACATCGACCATATGTACCAGGTAGACGCCTCGGAGCTGCACAGCAAGAGTAAAAACTGCCCTTATGACGGCGCCTATCTTTTCGGCAAAGTCATCACCACCATCAAGGGCGGCAAGGTCACCTTTCAGATCGAGGAATAAAAACGATAGAAGAACGGGGGAACCATCATGACCAACATGGATAAACTGTACGAGAGCGTAGCTGCCAACGGCCCCGTCTGCGTGGGCCTGGACACCGAGATCAGCTACCTACCCACCACCGAAACGGCCAAAACCGCTGGCGAGAATGTGGTGGATTTCAACCGCGCCCTGATCGCTGCCACCAAAGGGGTGGCGGGCTGCTACAAAGTGCAGATCGCTTATTATGAATCCCTGGGCATGGACGGTATGCGCGCCTATGCCGAAACCCTGAAGATGGCCCGTGCCACCGGCCTGCCGGTGATTGCCGACATCAAGCGCGGCGACATCGCCAAGACCGCCGAAATGTATGCCAAGGCACACTTTACCGGTGACTTCGAGGCGGACATCATCACCCTGGCTCCCTATATGGGCCTTGACTCCATCAGCCCTTACCTGCCTTACTGTAAGGACCAGGGCAAGGGTGTGTTTGTGCTCTGCCGTACCTCCAACTCCGGCGCCAAGGATTTTGAATACCAGAAACTGGCCGACGGCCGCCATATCTACGATCTGGTGGGCGACAGCCTGACCGAACTGGGCAAGGAGTATATGGGCGAGCATGGCTACTCCAGCATCGGCCTGGTCATCGGCGGCACCCACACCGAGGAAGCCACCGCCATCCGCGCTGCCTACAAGAACACCTTCTTCCTGATCCCGGGCTATGGCGCCCAGGGCGGCAAGGCCGCGGACATCGCCCAGTACCTGACCAAGGGCAACGGCGGCGTGGTCAACTCCAGCCGCGGCATCCTGCTGGCCTACAAGAAGCAGCCCGGCGTCGCCTTTGACGAGGCCGCCTATAATGAATGTGTGCGTATGCGGGAGGATATTCAGGGTGAATGCAATAAGCTGTAAGATCCAGGTCCTGGCGCAGGAAGCCCTTGCGCCGGACATCCGCCGCCTGGTGGTGCAGTGGCAGGACCCCCGCCACGAACCCCATGCCGGCCAGTTCTATATGCTCCGTGCCTGGGCACCGGATGCAACGCCCACCCTGTCCCGGCCCATCAGCGTCCATGATTTTGACAACCAGAGCGGCGCTCTGACCTTCCTGTACCAGGTCAAGGGGGAGGGCACCCAGAAACTGGCAGCCCTGCAGCCCGGCCAGACCCTGACAGTTACCGGCCCCTGCGGCAACGGTTTTGACACCCAGGCGCTGGCTCAGCAGTACAAACGAATCGCTGTGGTGGGCGGCGGCATCGGCACGGCGCCGCTGCTGCTCCTCTGCAAGCAGCTTTGCCGGGCCGGGGTGCGCCCCGACCTGTATGTGGGGTTCCGGGATGAGCCCTACGGTATGGAATCCTTTGTGCCCTGGTGCCATACCATCCACCTGGCCACCGACTCCGGCGCCCATGGTCATCATGGTCTGGTCACCGACCTGCTGGATGCGGCCAACTACGACGTGGTGCTCACCTGTGGCCCCATGGTCATGATGCGCGGCGTCGCCAAACTCTGCGCGGGGACCGGCACGCCCTGCCTGGCCAGCCTGGAAAAGAAGATGGCTTGCGGCCTGGGTGCCTGCCTGGGCTGCACCTGCCACACCAAAGTGGGGCCCCGCACCGTCTGCAAGGACGGCCCCGTATTTAAGGCCGAGGAGGTGTTTGACTGATGGCAGACCTGCATGTGGATTTTCTCGGCAAACGGCTGGCCGGTCCGGTCATCGCCGCTTCCGGCACCTTCGGCTTCGGCCCGGAATACGCCGACATCGAGGATCTGCGGGTCCTGGGCGGCATCTCCGGCAAGGGGTTGACCCTCAACGGTCAGCCCGGCAACGAAGGCGAACGCCTCTATGAAACCCCCTCCGGCCTGATGAACTCCATCGGTTTGCAGAATCCCGGTGTGCAGCATTTCATCGACCATGAACTGCCGGCCATGCGCCGGTGCGGTACTACCGTCTGGGCCAACCTGGGCGGCCACACCATCGAGGAAAATGTGGAAGGTGTGGAAAAACTCTGCGCCGCCGGCATTGATGTATTGGAACTGAACATCAGCTGCCCCAACGTCAAGCAGGGCGGACTTGCCTTCGGCATCCGCGCTCAGGATGCCAGCGAGGTGGTCAGCGCCGTGCGCAAGGTCTGCACGGTGCCCCTGGTGGTCAAGCTGAGCCCCCAGGCAGAGAGCATCCCCGAGATGTGCAAGGCCGTGGAAGCCGCCGGCGCCGACGGCATCAGCCTCTGCAACACCTTCCAGGCCTGCGCCATTGACTTGGAAAAACGTCGCCCGGTGTTCAACAACACCTTTGCCGGCCTCTCCGGCCCGGCGGTGCGTCCCATTGCCCTGCGGATGGTCTGGCAGGCGGTGGGGGCTGTCAAGATCCCCGTGGTGGGCCTTGGCGGCATCCTGACCGGACGGGACGCGCTGGAATTCATTATGGCCGGTGCAGCCGCCGTACAGGTGGGAACGGCCAACTTCCTGGACCCCCAGGCCTGCGTGCGGATCACCGCCGAGATCGGCCAGTGGATGGATGCCCATGGCGTCAGGACGCTGGATGAGATCCGCGGCTGCGCCCGGAACTGATATGAATTTTTATACATGCAACTTGCAATAATATGCAAATTATGCTACGATAAAGTGAGAGCTATTACAGGAGGAAAGTATCATGGCGAGAGAAGCAATCGAAGTTTTGAAGGAATGTGAAGCCTTCCTGGAAGGTCATTTTCTGTTGTCGTCCGGTCGCCACTCCGGTGCCTACTGCCAGATGGCGTTCCTGCAGCAGTACCCCGACCGCTGCGCCGAGGTCATGGCACCCGTGGCCGAAAAGCTGAAGGAACTCAACGTGGATGTGGTTGTCGGCCCCGCCATGGGCGGCATCGTCTACGCCTACGAGCTGGGCCGTCAGCTGGGCAAGCGCGCCATCTTCACCGAGCGTGTGGATAATGTAATGACCCTCAAGCGGTTCCGGATTCATCCGGGCGAGCGCTGCATCATCGCCGAGGATGTGGTCACCACCGGCGTTTCCAGCCTGGAGACCAAGCGCGTCATCGAGGAAGCGGGCGGCATCTGCCTGGGCATTGCCTGCGTGGTGGACCGTACCCGCGCCGAAGCGCCGTCTCCCATTCCCATTGTGGCCAGCGCCCTCAAGCTGGATCTGCCCAACTATGCCCCGGAAGAATGCCCCATCTGCAAAGAGGGCAAACTGCCGCTGGTCCATCTGGGCAGCCGCAAGATGAAGGAAGCGGCCAAACAGACTCTTTAATCAAGAAACAGGGAGTTTAAAATATGCAGGCATATCTGATACTGGCAAACGGCCGGGTGTTCCGCGGGCAGAGCATTGGCTGCCCCGGCACCACCAT
>CALXHP010000030.1 GCA_944388135.1 uncultured Gemmiger sp.
CCCCTTGAGGGGCGTTGTCCGTATTATGCCCTTCTAGGGCTTACACAAGCCCCCGGCTTAGCCGGGGGTCCTGACTTATTCGATCTTCAGCCCAAAGCCGTTCAGCAGCGCCACCACATCGGGAAAGCTGAACCGTGCCCCCTGCATCTTGTTGGCGGAAGGGTCGATGGCGTAGTCGGTGGATTCCCGGAAATCCGCCTTCTGCAGGTCACACCGGCTGAACTGGGTGCGGCCCAGGGGCACGCCGCGAAAATTCGCACCGGCCAGGCGGCAGTCGTCAAAGATGCAGTCCCCGAACCGGCAACTGGAAAAGTCGAAGCCCACAAAGGTCATGCCGGAAAATTCATTGTACCGGAACTCGCACCGCTCCGCCTTGCCGAAGGGCTGTACCAGAGCGCTGCGTCCCTGCAGGCCGCCCCAGGCGATGGACCGGAAGGCACAGCCGGAAAACCAGGCGTCCCGCATCTGGCAGAAGCTGAACACCACGCTGCTCCAGCTGCAATGCTGGAAGGTGCAGGACAAAAAGGTGCAGTTGCGCACCCGGACGTTGTCCCAGCGGCAGCCGGTGAAGGTGCAGTCGTTGAATTCGGCGTCCTGCAGCAGGGCCGGGTCGGGATTCTCAAAGGTCTCCCCCTGATAGTATTGTTTGGGCATCAGGATTTCTTCTTTCTGCATAGGATGGATTGCTTGACGGCCCGGTAGGGCTGGTAGACCGCCAGGGGCAGCAGCAGGCCCGCCGCTGTGTAGGCCAGCCACCAGGCCCCGCCGGTGAACAGGGTGGGGAAGGCCGCCAGCAGGTAAGCTTCACCGCCGGTGGCCAGCAATCCCAGCCAGGTCACCACCTTGAAGCTGAGAAAATGCAGGATGACGATGGGCATGGTGGCCCGGCCCAGAGCGGCCAGGGTGCGGCCCAAGGGGGGCAGCAGCATGGCCAGGTGGGACAATTCATAGACCAGCACCCAGCCGGCGGCGCTGGCCACCAGCAAGAATAGCCAGTGGGGGTACTGGTTGCCCGCCAGCCCCACCGACCCGAAGGGCAGCAGGATCAGCAGCACCCCGAAGGCCAGGCATGCCAGACAGACCCGCGCACCCGCTTTGCGGGCGGGCTGCCCGATGCGCCGGGCCAGGGTGCCCAGATAAAACAGGCAGTAGCTGCTGGCGGCGATGCCCAGCCCCCAGACATTCCAGCCCGTCTGGGAGCAGTGCCAGCCCACCAGCAGCAGCACGCCGGAGACAAACCCCTGGGCCGGGAGGGTATCCCCCAGGCGGAACGCCTTCCGGAGGACAAACTCCACCAGGGCGTAAGCGAGGGAGATCTGGAAAAGGGCCTGCACGAACCAGAGAGCCCCGCCCAGCTGGGTGCCGCCGTCAAAGACGCACCAGTGCACCGTGCGGCCCACAATATCCTTAAGGGTGACCGGCCCGGTGATCTGGTTGCCCGGCAGGTCCAGGATGCGGGGATCATCGGTGAGGATATTCAGCCGGAGAAACAGATTGTTGCAGAGGGTAAAAAAGGTGTTGGCCAGCACAAAGGGCAGCCAGAGGGTCACCACCCGGCGCAGACAGAACCGGCCCAGTCCCTGGGCATCCTCCGCCGGGCGGAAAAAATACCCGCTGAGCATAAAAAACAGCGCCATGTGGAACAGATAGATAAAGCTGGTGCCCCCAAAGCCGGAATGCCCCAGCACCATCAGCACAATGCCGATGCCCCGCATGGCGTCCAGAACGCCGTCGCGCTGTTTCGCCATAAGATATACCCCGCTTCCTGTATGATACAGCCAGTATACCGCAAAACGGGCTCTACGGCAAGCAGAACCCCGGGGGCACAAAAATGTCCGGTACAGGCACAAGGCCCGACCGGACAGGGCAGCATCCGCTGCAGGGTGTGTTATTGGGCGTTCTGGACGCGGCATTTGGGGCAAAGGTAGTGGATCGTCAGCGTATAGCCCCGTACTTCGGTGCCGATGGCGGCTTCCACTTCCCGGATCAGCCCCACCACCGGCAGATCGGTGATCTCCCCGCAGCCGTCACAGAGCAGATGGCCGTGGGGTACAGGGTTGCAGTCATAGCGGTCCGGACCACCGGCCATTTCCAGATGGGCGACTTCCCCGTCGCGCTCCATCAGTTTCAAGTTGCGGTATACGGTGCCGCGGGCAATATGGGGCATCTGCTGGCGGGCGTGGCAAAAAATCTCGTCTGCCGTCAGATGCTGCGGGCGCTGCCGGCGCATGATCTCCAGGATCAGTGCCTTTTGGCGGGTCATGGGCGGGCCTCCTTCCTGAATAAGACTTTATCTTAAAATATAGAATACACGATTTCTTGATTTTTGTCAACAAGAGTCTGCACAAATATTAAGAATAATTCTTAAAAATAAGCTTGACAGGGCAAAAAAATATGGTATAATGAAGCCAAAGCAAGACAAGTTCTTGAAAGAGCCCATTTAATTTCATAAACGGAGGTATGTGTTATGGAACTCAAAGGCAGCAAGACCGAGAAAAATTTGTGGGAAGCTTTCGCCGGTGAAAGCCAGGCCCGCAACAAATACACCTACTTTGCATCCAAGGCCAAGAAGGAAGGCTACGAGCAGATCGCTTCCATCTTTGACGCCACCGCCAACAACGAGAAGGAGCACGCCAAGATCTGGTTCAAGCTCCTGATGGAGAACGGCGAGATCCCCGATACCCTGACCTGCCTGAAGATGGCCGCCGCCGGGGAGAACGAGGAACACACCTCCATGTATCCCCGCATGGCGGCGGAGGCCAAGGAGGAAGGCTTCGACCAGATCGCAGCCCTCTTCACCATGGTGGCCGCCATCGAGAAGGAGCACGAGGAGCGCTACAAGGCCCTGGCCGCCAACATTGAGGCTGGCAAGGTCTTTGCCCGGGAGACCGAGCAGGTCTGGCAGTGCCGGAACTGCGGCTATATCTACATCGGCCAGCACGCGCCGGTGAAGTGCCCGGTCTGCGCCCATCCTCAGGCCTACTTTGAGCTGAAGAGCACCAACTACTGATTGCCCTGCAAAGGGGGAGGGTCCTGGGACCCTCCCCCCTTTTTTTTGTGAAAAAAGTTTGCAAAACCCGTTGATAAACCCGTCAACGGATGGTATAGTATCGATGTTAGCGAGAGCTAACCGACAGACCAGACGCAGGGGTCTCACCCTGATTTTCCCCAATCAAAACCGTGCCGTGCGTTTTCCCCGCGTGGTGCGGTTTTATCGGACTCTGTGATTAGATACGACTAACTCCGACGCGATCCAACGCCGCCCGCAGCGGCGCCACTTTTTGCCTAAGGGGTTAGCTAAAACTAACGTTGGGCAAAAAGGAAAGGAGCGAATCGCCATGCCGTTGACAATGGCCAAACCGGGGAATACCGTGATCATCCGCAAGATCACCGGCAAGGACGAGGTGCGCCAGCACCTGGCCGAGCTGGGGTTTGTGGTGGGGGAATCCATAACGGTGGTGAATGTGCTGGGCGGCAACCTGATCTTGCAGGTGAAGGAAAGCCGCATCGCCCTGGACCGGACCCTGGCCCTGCGGATTCTGGTGGCCTGACGGGACGACCCGGGGCTTCAGCCCCGTGCTGCCATACAAAGGGAGGTACTTCCATGAAAACCTTGAAAGAACTGAAAGTGGGCCAGACCGCCACGGTGGTGCGGCTGCACGGCGAAGGGCCGGTGCGGCGGCGCATCATGGACATGGGGCTGACCAAGGGCACCCGGGTGTTTCTGCGCAAGGTGGCGCCCCTGGGGGATCCGCTGGAACTGACGGTGCGGGATTACGAGCTGAGCATCCGCAGGGCTGACGCCGCCATGGTGGAGGTCGAGTAAACCGGCGCTTGCACCCAGGCGCCCGACGAAAGGGGTATTGGAATTATGGCAATCAAGATCGCACTGGCCGGCAACCCGAACTGCGGCAAGACCACGCTGTTCAACGACCTGACCGGCTCCAACCAGTATGTGGGCAACTGGCCCGGCGTTACGGTGGAAAAGAAGGAAGGCAGGCTGAAGGGCCACAAGGACGTGGTCATCCAGGACCTGCCGGGCATCTACTCGCTGTCCCCCTATACATTGGAGGAAGTGGTGGCCCGGGGCTACCTGGTGGGGGAAAAGCCCGACGCTATCCTGAACATCATCGACGGCACCAACATCGAGCGCAACCTCTACCTGACCACCCAGCTCATCGAACTGGGCATTCCGGTGGTGATGGCGGTGAATATGATCGACCTGGTGCGGAAAAACGGCGACACCATCGACCTGAACCGGCTGAGCAAAGAACTGGGCTGTGAGGCCATCGAGATCAGCGCCCTCAAAGGGGAGGGCAGCCGCCAGGCGGCGGAGCTGGCGGTGGCCGCCGCCCGGGAAAAACAGACCGGGGAACTGCCCCATGTGTTCACCGGCAGTGTGGAACACGCCCTGGCCCACATCGAGGAATCCATCCAGGGCAAGGTGGAGGAGCGGTTCCTGCGGTGGTACGCCGTCAAGCTCTTTGAGCGGGACGACAAGGTCCGGTCGGAACTGGGGCTGGACCCGGATCTGCTGGCCCATCTGGAACAGCACATCGCCGACTGCGAGAAAGAGATGGACGACGATGCCGAGAGCATCATCACCAACCAGCGGTACGCCTATATCCATAGGGTGGTCAGCCGTGCGGTGCAAAAAAAGCCCGGACAGACCATCTCACTGCCTCGGATAAGATCGACCGCATCGTCACCAACCGCATCCTGGCCCTGCCCATCTTTGCGTTGATCATGGCGGCCATCTATACCCTGTCCATGGGCAGCACCGACTTTGCCATCGGCCGCATCGCCACCGACTGGACCAACGACGTGCTCTTCGGGGACTGGGTGCCCAACGCTCTCAACGCCTTCCTGGAGGGGGCCGGGGTGGCGCCCTGGCTCCAGGGCCTTGTGGTAGACGGTATCGTGGCCGGTGTGGGCGCCGTTCTGGGCTTCGTGCCCCAGATGCTGGTGCTTTTCCTGCTGCTCTCCCTGCTGGAGGACGTGGGCTATATGGCCCGGGTGGCCTTCATCATGGACCGGATCTTCCGCAAGTTCGGCCTGTCCGGCAAGAGCTTCATCCCCATGCTGGTGGGCACCGGATGCGGTGTGCCCGGCGTCATGGCCTCCCGCACCATCGAAAATGAGCGGGACCGCCGGATGACCATCATGACCACCTGCTTCATCCCCTGCAGCGCCAAAATGCCCATCATCGGCCTGTTTGCCGGGGCCCTCTTCGGCGGCTCCGGACTGGTGGCCACCTCGGCCTACTTCATCGGGATGGCGGCCATCATTGTGTCGGGGGTCATCCTGAAAAAGACGAAGCTCTTCGCCGGTGACCCGGCCCCCTTCGTCATGGAACTGCCCGCCTACCATGTGCCGGCCTGGGGCAACGTGCTCCGGGCCACTTGGGAGCGGGGCTGGTCCTTCGGCGCCTTCGGCATGGTGGAGGACAACAACACCAGCCTGCTGGCTGCCTTGGGCGGGGTGGTCTCCTGGGTGTTCGCCCCCCTGGGCTTCGGCAGCTGGCAGGCCACCGTGGCCACCGTTACCGGCCTCATCGCCAAGGAAAACGTGGTGGCAACCTTCGGTGTCAACTATGGGTTTGCCGAGGTGGCGGAAAACGGCGACGAGATCTGGGCCAACATTGCCCGGGATTTCACCATGCTGTCCGCCTACAGCTTCATGATTTTCAATCTGCTCTGCGCGCCCTGCTTTGCCGCCATGGGCGCCATCAAGCGGGAGATGAACAGCCCCCGCTGGACGGCCATCGCCATCGGCTATATGTGCCTGCTGGCCTACTGCACCTCTTTGGTGGTCTACCAGCTGGGAGGCCTCATCACCGGGGAAGTGACCTTCAACATCTTCACGGTGGTGGCCGCGGCCCTGGTGGTGCTGGCAGTCTGGCTGCTGGTGCGCCCCCACCGGCAGGAAAACGAAGGGGAAGCGGTAGGGAAATCCCGCAAACCCGTGGTCTCCTGACCGGAACCTTTCCCCAAAAGGAGGAAAATACCATGCTGCAATTTCTGACCGTGAATTTCAATCTGCCCACCCTCATCGGGGCGGCGGTGGTGTTCGGCGGCACCGGCTGGCTGCTCTGGCGCAGCCATAAGGCCGGGGGTGCCTGCAGCTGCGGAGGATGCTCCGGCGGCTGTTCCTGCGGGGGCGGCTGCCCGGGATGTTCCGGCAGCTGCGGTCACTGCCACCCCCACGAGACAAAATAACCGGAAGCGGGGCGTCTGAGGGCGCCCCGTTTTCTTGCAAAAAGCCGCCCCGCGTGGTATAGTAATGTACATACCGTACCGAAAGGGGGCTGCGCCGATGAACATCCACGAATCGGCCGAAGACTATCTGGAAAAGATCCTCATGCTGCAGGAGCAGAAAGGCTCGGTGCGCTCCATCGACATTGCGGTGGCCATGGGATTTTCCAAGCCCAGCGTCAGCGTGGCCATGAAGAACCTGCGGGAAAACGGCTATATCTCGGTGGACGGGGACGGCTATATCCATCTGGAAGAACCCGGCCTGGCCATCGCCCGGCGGATCTATGACCGCCACCGCAGCCTGACGCGGTTCTTTGTCTCCCTGGGGGTGGACCCCGAGGTGGCCGCCCACGACGCCTGCAAGATCGAGCACGACCTCAGCGAGGAGACCTACAGCAAGATGATCGAGTTCGCCCGGCGGCAGGCACCGCAGGAGTGAACCGGAACCAAACAAAAATGCGCGGACACCTGAGGGTGTCCGCGCTTTTTCGTTATACCATATAAGTTCAGCCTTGCAGGGCCCGGCAGGCTTCCCGGATCAGGTCCCGCTCCACAAAGGGAACCTTTTCGCCCCGGATGAGCTGGTAATCCTCATGCCCCTTGCCCGCAAAGAGGACAATGTCCCCCGGCTCCGCCATGGCCACCGCCTTGCGGATGGCCTCGGCCCGGTCGGGGATCAGGGTATATTGGGCATCGGGGGCCATATAGGCGTCGATGTCCCGCAGAATGGCCATGGGGTCCTCGAAATCGGGGTTGTCGCTGGTGAGAATGCTGTAATCCGCCCAGGCGCTGGAGGCTTCGGCCAGTTCCCGGCGGCGTACCTGGGTGCGGCCCCCCACCGAACCGAAAACACAGATCAGCCGGTGGGGCTGGTAGGCCCGCAGGGTTTTCAGGGCGCTGGTCAGCGCCAGGCCGTTGTGGCTGTAGTCCACAATGAAGGTGCGGCCGGGCAGGCCCTCCACCACCTCAAAGCGGCCCTCCACCGGGGTGTGGGCCAGGGTTTTGGCGGCCTGGGCGGGGGTTACGCCGAAAGCCCCGCAGAGGGCGATGGCGCACAGGGCATCCGAGGCACTGAAGGCGCCGGGGGACATCACCCGCACGGGGGTGGATTCACCGCCCCGTTCGCAGGTGAAGTCGATGCCCAGGGCGGTCTCGCTGCGGTACTGGGCCAGGTTCATGGCCCGGTAGTTGGCGGGCTGCTGGATGCCGAAGCTGACCTGCTGCCCGGCAAAACCTGCCCGCATGTACGCGCTGGCCGGGTCGTCGGCGTTGTAGACCATCACCCGGGCGTTGTACTCCGCAAAAAGGCGGCGCTTGGCGGCCTTGTAGTCCTCAAAATCGGGGTGCTCCCCGGGGCCGATGTGGTCCTCCGACAGGTTGGTGAAGGCCACCACCTCAAAGGGGATGCCGTCCACCCGGTGATGGCGCAAAGCCTGGCTGCTCACCTCCAGCACTACATGGTGCACCCCGGCGTCCAGCATCTTCCGGAAGAGCCGGTGCAGTTCCAGACTTTCGGGGGTGGTGTTGGCGGTGGCCTCATGCTGGCCGGCAATGTTCACCCCGTTGGAGCCGATGTAGGCGCAGGACTGCCCTGCCTCGGTGAGGATGGCGGAGGTCAGCAGCGCCGTGGTGGTCTTGCCCTTGGTGCCGGTGATGCCGATGATGTGCAGTTCTTCGGCGGGATTGCCGTAGAAATCGGCGCCGATCACCGCCAGGGCCGCCCGGGTGTCCTGGGTGACGATCTGGGCGGCATCGGCGGGCAGATCCAGGGTATGCTCCGCCAGGAAGGCCCGGCAGCCCTGGTCATAGGCGCTGCGGGCAAAGGTGTGGCCGTCCATCCAGGCGCCCACCAGGCAGACAAACAGTGCCCCCGGCCCCGCCTTGCGGGAATCGTAGGTAATGGCGGTGATCTCGGCGTCGGAGGCACCGGTGTGATCGATATGGCGAACGAGTTCGTTCAGTTTCATGGGGCAAATCAGCCTTTCGGATAGTAACTTTTGAACTTCTTGAACTGGCGGCGCAGCTGCTCCAGCACGCAGGCGTAGCGGATGGGATTCATCCACAGGTCGGGTTTGTAGAGCAGCGAGCAGGCTTCTTTGCCCTGGGCTTTCAGCTGCCGGGCTTTTTCCACCAGCTGCTTGTCCTCGGTGTAGGTAAAGGCCACCCGGGCGGGCACATGGTGCCAGAACACCTCATTGCGGTTCAGCACGCAGTCGGTGCCGCCGTCGTTCCATTTTTCCACCACCAGCTTGGCGATGTTCATGCCGGTGGCCGTCACATAGTAGTTGCTGCGGCCCTGGCGGAGGTTGATCTCAAAGACCCGGAAATCCCCCGGCTCGCCAGACCACTTGATGTCGAAGTTGGAAAAACCGGTGTAGTGGCAGGCTTCCAGCATCCGGCGGATGTTCTCCACCAGGGGCAGGGCGGTGGTGTCCTCGGTGACGATGGCGGCGTGGTTGCCCAGACCGTGGGGGGTGTGTTCCTCCACCATCGTGTGGCCCAGGCACATGGCCCGGACCTTGCCGTTCTCGTCGGAGAAGGCGGTGAGCACCCGCATGTGGTCGTCGCCGCCCGGTACCATCTTCTGGAGGATCATTTTGTCGGGGTAGCCGGAATCGTAGATCTGCTTCACGATGGCGGCAGCCTCGGCGGGGTCGGCGGCGGTGTAGACCTTCTTCATGCCGTCAAAGGGGAATTTCCAGTAGGCCACGCTGGAAGAGGGCTTTACAATAATGGGATAGGCAAAGCCCAGTTTTTCCTCGGTCAGTTCGGCGGCGTCCACCGGTGCGGTAAGCACCTTGGTGGTGGGGTAGGGGATGCCGAACTTCTCGCAGACTTCGTAGAACTCGGCCTTTTTCTGGATCAGGCCATAGAGGTCGGCGGCGGGGCCGGGAGCGATATACTCCGGCAGTTCGGCCTTGCGGCGGATGATCATGGCCGCGTAGTCGTCGGTGCAGCCGAACAGATAGAGCTTCTTGCCGGTGTGCTCCTTGGCAAAGTCATGGAGCACCTTCAGCATGGTGGGTTCGTTGTCGATGTCCGGCACGATGGTAAAGTGGATGATCTTGGAATATTTGGTGGGCGCCATGGCATACCGGCCGAAAGCGTAACTCTCCACACCGTAGGCCTCATGGAAGGCCCGGGCAAAGTTGTAGCAGTTCAGGTCGGCACCCAGAAATACAGGGATCAGATCGGTATTCATAGCAAAAATTGCATCTCCTCAGTCGGGCAAGATTACGCCCACTTTTCAAAGAACTGTTCGTGCCAGGTCAGGAAGGTGTAGGCCGTCCAGATCTTGCGGCGGTCGTGGCGCGGGTCGGCCAGCATGGCCACCAGCTTGTCCTGGTCGAAGTACTCGGCGGCCACGTCGCTCTCGAACCGGGCGCGGACCTTGGCCGAGAAGGCCGGGTCCTCCAGCCACTTGGCGATGGGCACCGGGAAGCCTTTCTTGGTGCGGTTGGCCCAGGCGTCGGGCAGGGTTTTGTTGGCGGCGGCCCGCAGTACGGCCTTGGTGTCGTCGGCGATCTTGTAGTTTACCGGATAGCTGGCGGCTTCCCGCAGCACTTCCCGGTCCAGATAGGGCACCCGCAGCTCCAGCGAATGAGCCATGCTCATCTTGTCGGCTTTCAGCAGGATGTCCCCGGGCAGCCAGAGGTTCAGGTCCAGATACTGCTTCTTTTCCAGTTCCGGCAGGTCCTTCACCCGGTCATAGATGGGCGCGGCTACCTCCCGGGCGGTGGGACCTACCCGGTATTTCGGCTTCAGGATGTCATAGGCTTCCTTCTCGGTAAAGACCAGCGCCTGGCCGATGAACCAGTCCTCGGGACGGCCGCTGCCCTTGATGATGAAGTCGTGACCCTTGAAGTAGGGCAGGTGCTGGCTCACATCGCTGGCCAGATGGCGCAGTCCCAGGGGCAGATGCTTGTACTTCTGCATCAGCGGGGTGTCGGCGTACCACTCGTAACCGGCGTAGATCTCGTCGGCGCCCTCGCCGGAGAGCACCACCGTCACGTGGCGGCGGGCCAGCTCACACAGGAAGTAGAGCGGCACCGACGACGGGTTGGACTGGGGCTCATCCATATGGTACTGGATGTCCGCAAAGGCATCCAGGCACTGCTCCTTGGTGAGCATCTCCCGGTAGTTATGGATGCCCAGCTTCTGGGACAGCTCGGCGGCCTCGGTGGTCTCGTCGAACTTGTGGCCGCCGCCGGGGGTCTCAAAGCCCACCGAGAAGGTATCGTCGGGCATCAGGCAGGCGGTGATATAGCTGGAATCCACGCCGCCCGACAGGAAGGAACCCACCTTCACGTCGCTGATGCGGTGGGCCGCCACCGACTCCCGCACCCGAGCGTCGATCTCGGCGGCGCAGTCCGCAAAGCTCATGCCGGTCTTGTGGCGGAAATCCACATCCCAGTAGCGCTCCATATGCATCTTGCCGTCCTTGTACTCAAACCAGTGGGCGGGGGGCAGCTTGTAGGTGCCTTTGAAGAAGGTTTCGTTCATGGCACTGTACTGGAAGGTCAGGTAGGGGCGCAGGGCCTCGGCGTTGACCTCCCGGCGGAAACCGGGATGCTCCAGCAGGCTCTTGATCTCGGAGCCGAAGAGCAGCTCCCCGGCATCGGTCTGGGTATAGTAGAAGGGCTTGACGCCGAAGATGTCCCGGGCACCGTACATGACGTTGGTCTTGGTGTCGTAGACCACAAAGGCGAACATGCCCCGCAGCATGGCGGCCAGTTTGTTGCCGTACTCCTCGTAGCCGTGGAGGATGACTTCGGTATCGCAGTGGGTCTTGAAAACGTGACCCTTGGCCTGCAGTTCGGCGCGCAGGTCCATAAAGTTGTAGATCTCGCCGTTGAATACACAGACAACGGTGCCGTCCTCATTGTACATGGGCTGGCGGCCTGCCGCCAGGTCGATGATGCTCAGCCGGCGGAAGCCCAGCGCCACCGCAGTGGCGGGGGTGTCGCCGCTCAGGTGATACCCTTCCATATCGGGGCCGCGGTGGATGATGCGGTCTGCCATCTTATGCAGGATCGCTTCACGTGCTTCGCGCAGCCCGGTAAAACCAACAAAACCACACATGGTCGTTATCCTTTCCCTCGATCAGGTTGCCTCTATTCTTTCCTGTATGGAGAAATCTCCATATTCGTATATTGTACCACAGCACCCCCTAAAAGAAAACCCCCGCCCGGATTTTTCCGGACAGGGGTTCAGCGTTACAACATATGTTTTTTGTGCAAAAACCAGGCCGTGACCGCGCAGATCACCAGGGTCAACCCCAGCACGATGCCGAAACCGGCGGTGCTGCTGGCAAAAGGCATGCCTGCCGAGGAAACGTTCATGCCGTACAAGCCGCTGACCACCGTGGGCACAGCCATCAGCAGGGTGATGCTGGTCAGGTATTTCATGGCGTTGTTCAGACGGTTGTCCAGAATGGAACTGAACAGTTCCCGGGTACCTTTGATATCGTCCCGGTAGATGCTGGTCATCTCAATGGCCTGGCGGATCTCCACGATGACGTCGTCCAGCAGTTCCCGGTCGTCGGGGTACTGCTCCAACCGCTTGTAGCGGGTCAGCCGGTCCAGTACCGTGGCGTTGGCTCGCAGACTGGTGGCAAAGTAGACCAGGGTGGATTCCAGACTGTGCAGCTCCACCAGGTCGCTGTCCCGCAGGTCGCCGGAAAGATTTTTCTCCAAAGCCTGCCGGCGGCGGTCGATGAGGCGCAGCTCCTGCTGGTACATGGTGGCGGCCCGGTAGAGCAGCTGGTAGACAAACCGCATCTTCTTGCGGGTGGAAAATCCCTTTACCCGGCAGGAGGTGAAATCCCCAATGACCGGCGTATCCACCGAACAGACGGTGACCACCAGGTCCTGGGTGAGCAGGATGCCCATAGGGATGGTGGAGTAAAGCCCTTCTCCGGAGCCGGGCACCTGGTAGGGAATGTCCACAATGATGACGGTATAGCCGTCCTCCAGACTGATACGGGCCGATTCTTCCGGGTCGGTGGCGGCAAACAGGTCGTCCGGTTCGATGTCCAGCGTGGCCGCTACCCGGCGTACTTCCTCTTCGGTAGGGGACATCAGGCAGACCCAGCTGCCTTCCCCCATATCGTCTACCCGCGTCAGTTGTTTATCTCTTGTGCGGTAAATCTTCATCATGACCATGCCCACCCGTCGTTTACTCTTGTCCTACCAGTATAAGCCTTGCGCGGCCAAACCGCAAGTAAAACCTTTGCCAAGAAATCCCTATACCTTATATAATAGCAAAAAAACAACTCCCTGAACCGAAAAACCGGATCCTGTGGTGGAAAGAAACAAAAACCACGATATACCGAATAACCAAAAATGAGCCCCGAAATTTGTCAGAAAAATGAAAAAAGTGTTGACAAAGTGTTTCCTCGGTGGTATTATAGTCAAGCTGTCCGGCGCGAGAGCGACCGCGGCAGCCGCTGAAAACCGCATAACAACAGCCTTTGAAGGCTTTTCGGGAGCTTCGCTCCTCGAAAAAAACTTCAAAAAATCTCAAAAAAGTTCTTGACAAACGGAACTTCACGAGATATAATAAATAGGCTGTCACGCAGGATGCGAACAGCGAACAGGACCTTGAAAATTGAACAAAACTGAAACTTGTGGAACCTTATCGTGGGTTTGGAAACCCACGTAAATCAATTCC
>CALXHP010000031.1 GCA_944388135.1 uncultured Gemmiger sp.
CACAGACAACAAGCCCTTTCGGTTGCTTGAACAATTTTTATTTGAAATTATTGTCTAACTTTTTGGGGTCACTTCACTTCAATGGCCGGGGGTGTTGTTGTATTATGATTTCATCGTCCTCGGCGGACATGTGCCGGGGATGGTTTAACCTTTGTTCTTCTTGCTGGCAGCCTTCATGCGCAGGTCATGGTCCAGGATCCGCTTGCGGATACGCAGGTTCTCCGGGGTGACCTCCAGCAGCTCGTCGGGGGCCAGGAATTCCAGGCAGCCCTCCAGGCTGAACTTGCTCACCGGCACCAGACGCAGAGCGTCGTCGCTGCCGGAAGCACGGGTGTTGGTCAGGTGCTTGGTCTTGCAGACGTTGACGGTGATGTCCTCGCCCGTGGGGGTGTAGCCCACCACCTCGCCGGCATAGACCTTCTCGCCGGCGTTCACCAGCAGGGTGCCGCGCTGCTGGGCGTTGAACAGCCCGTAGGTCACGGCGTCGCCGGTCTCGAAGCTGATCAGGGAGCCGGTGGACCGGGTCTGGATGTCGCCGCACCACTCTTCGTACCCGTCGAAGATGGTGTTCATGATGCCTTCACCGTGGGTATCGGTGAGGAACTGGCTGCGGTAGCCGAAGAGGCCGCGGCTGGGCATACGGAACTCCAGACGGGAACGGCTGTTCATCATCTGCATGTTCATCAGGATGCCCTTGCGCGCACCCAGGGCGGTCATAACGGCACCCTGGTAGGTCTCGGGCACGTCGATGACCACCCGCTCCATGGGTTCCATCGTCTTGCCGTTCTCCTCGTGGGTCAGAACGTGCGGGGGAGAGACCTGCAGTTCGTAGCCTTCCCGGCGCATCGTCTCAATGAGGATGGACAGGTGCATCTCACCACGGCCCATGACCCGGAAGGAATCGGTGGTGGCGGAATCTTCCACCTTCAGGGCCACGTCCTTCAGCAGTTCCCGCATCAGGCGGTCACGGATCTGGCGGGAGGTGACGTACTTGCCCTCCTTGCCGGCAAAGGGAGAATCGTTCACCGAGAAGGTCATCTCCACGGTGGGATCGTTGATCTTCACAAAGGGCAGGGGCTGGACCTTGCTGGGGTCGCACAGGGTGTTGCCGATGGAAATATCGGGCAGACCCGCAAAGGCCACGATGTCGCCGGCGGAAGCCTGCTCAATGGGTTCACGGCCGTTGGCCTTGAAGTCGAACAGCTTGGTGATGCGGCCGGTCATATGCACGTCGGGGTTGTGCCAGTCGCAGACCTGCACCGGGGAACCCACCTTGATGACGCCGTTCTGCACACGGCCCACGCCCATGCGGCCCACAAACTCGTTGTAGTCCACGCTGGAGACCAGCATCTGCAGGGGCTCGTCGGGCTCGCCCTCCGGCGGCTGGACGTACTTCAGGATGGTGTCGAAGAGCGGCTTCAGGTCGGTGCCGTTCTCGGGATGGGTCCAGTCATAGCTGGCGGTGCCGTTGCGGCCGGAGCAGAACACCATGGGGCTGTCCAGCTGCTCATCGGTGGCGCCCAGGTCCATCAGCAGTTCCAGGATCTCGTCGATGACTTCCTTGATGCGGGCGTCGGGGCGGTCGATCTTGTTCACCGCGATGACCAGCGACAGGTTCTGCTGCAGGGCTTTCTGCAGAACAAAGCGGGTCTGGGGCATGCAGCCTTCGGCGGCGTCCACCAGCAGCAGCACGCCGTTGACCATCTTCAGCACGCGCTCCACCTCGCCGCCGAAGTCGGCGTGGCCCGGGGTGTCCACGATGTTGATCTTGACGCCGTTGTACACGCAGGAGCAGTTCTTGGCCAGAATGGTGATGCCGCGCTCCCGTTCGATGTCGCCGGAGTCCATCACGCGCTCGGCCACCTGCTGGTTGGCGCGGAAGGCACCAGACTGCTTGAGCATCTGGTCCACCAGCGTCGTCTTGCCGTGGTCAACGTGGGCAATGATCGCGACGTTGCGTAAGTTTTCCTGAATCATATCCGTTCCCTCTCTATTTGAACTTGCGTTACAAGGGGAGTACCCCCAATATCCACATACAGCATCTATTTTACGCTGTAATGCGGTTATTGTCAAGAATCGCAAACCGGAAAAAAGTGTGGTATAATAGAAAATGTAATAGAGTGCAGAGAGAGAACTTTTGGTCATTTTGCGGTCCCGAAGGGAGCGGACCGCATCATTTCCCACGGAAGAGAGGAAATTCCTATGCCCATGGAAGAAAACGTGCGCCATATCAATATCATCGGCCACCAGAACCCGGACACCGACTCCATCTGTTCGGCCCTGTCCTATGCCTGGCTGAAAAACCGGGGCAGCCTGACCGGCAAGTATGAGGCCCGCCGGGCCGGCCATGTCAATCGGGAGACCCAGTTTGTCCTCAAACATTTCGGCATCGAGCCGCCCCGGCTGTGCACCGACGTCAGCCCCCAGATCAAGGACATCGACATCCGCCAGCAGCCGGGCATTGACGCCGAGCTGAGCGTCCGCGCCGCCTGGAACATGATGCGGGACGTGGAGATCGACACCCTGTGCATCACCGATGCCGACAATGAACTCCAGGGCCTTATCACCATCAAGGATATTGCCGATGCCAACATGGACCTGTTTGACACCGGCGTGCTGGCGGCGGCCAACACCAGCTACCACAACCTGTTGGAAACCCTGGAAGCGGAACTCATTGTGGGGGATGCCGACGCCCGCATCACCCAGGGGCATATCTGCATCGGCACCAGCCCCGAGATCATGGAGGAGCTGGTCAAGCCCGGGGACCTGGTGCTGGTGTCCAACCGGTACGAGACCCAGATGTGTGCCATCGACTGCGGCGCTGCGGCCATTGTGGTCTGCTGCGGGTCGGCGGTGCCCCGCACCATCGTGGCCCGCGCCCAGGAGAAGGGCTGTGCCGTTCTGGCCACCCCCTACGACACCTACGCCGCCGGGCGGCTGGTGACCACCGCCGCCCCGGTGCGCCACTTCATGCGCACCCATGACCTGATCAAGTTCAGTGTCAACACCCCCATCGAGGATGCCCGCAAGATCATGGCCAGTGTGCGCCACCGGTATTTCCCCATTCTGGACGAAAACGGCAAATACTGCGGTGTGGTCAGCCGCCGGAACCTGCTGAACCTCCACCGCAAACGGGTCATCCTGGTGGACCACAACGAGCGCACCCAGGCGGTGGACGGCCTGGAGCAGGCGGAAATTCTCGAGATCATCGACCACCACCGCATCGGCAACCTGGAAACCAGCGGCCCGGTGTATTTCCGCAATGTGCCGGTGGGCTGCACCGCCACCATCCTCTACCAGATGTACCAGGAACAGGATGTGACCCCCTCCAAACAGATCGCCGGGCTGCTGCTGTCGGCCATTCTGTCCGATACCCTGATGTTCCGGTCCCCCACCTCCACCCCTCAGGATGAAGCCACCGCCAAGGCTCTGGCCGAGATCGCCGGGGAGGATATTCCCGCCTACGCCGAGCAGATGTTCGAGGCGGGAGCCGACCTCACCGGCCGGGATGCGGAGGACGTCTTCCGCTCCGACTTCAAGGCTTTCAGCCGGGGCGACGCCAAGTTCGGCGTGGGTCAGTCCATCTATATGACCGACAAATCCCGCGCCGCCGCTGAGGCCCTGGTGGGACCCTTCCTGCCCGAGGCGGGCCGCCGGGAAGGCCTGCCCATGATCTTCTATATGTTCACCGACATGAAGACCCAGAGCACCGACCTGATGTACTGGGGCAGCCATACCGAGGAGATCGTCCGGGACGCCTTCGGGGTGGAGCCCAAGGACGGCATTGCTGTGCTGCCCGGTGTGGTCAGCCGCAAAAAGCAGCTGCTGCCGCCGCTGCTGGCAGCCCTCCAGGCCCGGCAGGGAGAATAAACATACAAGGGGAGCGTTCACTGCGGCACCGCCGCGGAGAACGCTCCCTTTTGCAAAAATTTTACCTTTGCTGACAGAAAGTACGTTTGAACGAAGAAAACTTTGAAGCAAGCGCGCTTTTTTTGTTAGAATATGAACTTTGTTCATAAAATGTTCGTTTGACACAATATAACAGAATCGGTATAATAGGCTGTATACGAACTGTACAAAAAAGATGTGAGAAATGGGAAAAAATCAAACGTTCCGTCATAAACGCCGGAAAGGGAGGGTTCTATCATGAGCGATTACGCAGCCATCGAGAAGGAAGCGCGGGTCTTTACCGAAGAGTGTGTCACCAACAACCGGGTGGACCCGGCGCTGTTTGCCCAGTACCATATCAAGCGCGGCCTGCGGGACCAGGACGGCAAGGGTGTGCTGGCGGGCATCACCAACATTTCCCGGATCGATGCCTTCGAGGAGCGGGACGGCAAGCAGGTCCCCTGTGACGGCAAGCTGTGGTACCGCGGCTACAACGTCTATGACCTGATCCGCGGCCTGCGGGGCAAGCGCTATGCCTTTGAGGAAGCGGCCTATCTGCTGCTGCTGGGCGACCTGCCCAACGAGGCACAGCTGGAATCCTTCAAGGAATGCCTGGCCAAGTGCCGGGACCTGCCCACCAACTTTGTGCGGGACGTCATCATGAAAGCCCCCAGCAAGGACCTGATGAACTCGCTGACCCGCAGCGTGCTGACCCTGGCCAGCTATGACGATGACATCGGCAAGAGTGACCTGCAGACCCAGCTGGAACAGTGCATCAAGCTCATCAGCGTCTTCCCCATGCTGGCGGTCTACGGCTACCACGCCTACCATTATTATGAGTGCGACGGCAGCATGTACATCCACCGGCCCCGGCCGGAACTTTCCACCGCCGAAAACCTCCTCCAGATGCTGCGCCCCGACCGGCAGTACACCGACCTGGAAGCCCACGTGCTGGACATCGCCCTGCTGCTCCACATGGAGCACGGCGGCGGCAACAACTCCACCTTCACCACCCGCGTGGTCACCTCCTCCGGGTCGGACACCTACTCGGTCATTGCGGCGGCCCTCTCCAGCCTGAAAGGTCCCAAGCACGGCGGCGCCAACATCAAGGTCATGCATATGATGGACGACGTCCGCGCCCATGTGGCCGACCCCACCGACGAGGACGCCATGCGAGACTACCTGCGCAAGATCGTGGACCGGCAGGCCTTCGACCAGAAGGGGCTGATCTACGGCATGGGCCATGCGGTCTACTCCCTCAGTGACCCCCGTGCCGTGGTGTTCAAGAACTTCGTCCATCAGCTGGCCGACGCCAAGGGCCGGGACCGCGACTTTGAATATTACAACACCATCGAGCGGCTGGCCCCCCAGGTCATCGCCGAAAAGCGCCATATCTACAAGGGCGTTTCCGCCAACGTGGACTTCTACTCCGGCTTTGTCTACGATATGCTGGGCATTCCGGTGGAACTCTATACCCCCATTTTCGCCGTGGCCCGTATTGTGGGCTGGTCGGCCCACCGGATGGAGGAGCTGGTCAACATGGACAAGATCATCCGCCCGGCCTACCAGAGCATCATGGTACCCCGGGAGTATGTGCCCCTCCAGGACCGCTGACCTACTTTCTTGAAGTTACTTTCTTGAAAGAAAGTAACCAAAGAACTTTCAACCGACCGACCCGGAAAAGGGCGGCATGGGAACCTTTTCGCCGGTAAGAATATCACAAAACAAAAAGCAGCCCCGCCGCAGGAAATGCGGCGGGGCTGTCGGTTTTTTCAGAAAGATTACTGGTCCATCATGACGGCATGGCCGGTGGGGGTGTGCTCGGTCTGGTACTGGAGCGCAGCCGCCACAAAGCCCTTGAAGAGGGGATGAGCGCGGTTGGGACGGCTCTTGAACTCGGGGTGGAACTGCACGCCCACATGGAAGGGACGCTCGCTGAGTTCCACGGCCTCCACCAGGCGGCCGTCGGGGCTGGTACCGGCGATGGTCAGGCCCTTTTCCTCAAATTCGGCGCGGTAGTCGTTGTTGAACTCATACCGATGGCGATGCCGCTCGTCGATGTCCAGCTTGCCGTAGCAGCGGGCCATGGTGGTGCCTTCCTTGATGGTGCAGGGGTACTTGCCCAGGCGCATGGTGCCGCCCTTGGGAATGTTGCCCTGCTGGTCGGGCATCAGGGCGATGACGTTGTGGGCGCCGTCGGGGGTGAACTCGCTGGAGTTGGCGTCGGCGTAGCCCAGCACGTTGCGGGCGTACTCCATCACCATGATCTGCATGCCCAGGCAGATGCCGAAGTAGGGGATGTTCTGCTCCCGGGCATACTGGGCGGCCTGGATCATACCCTCGATGCCCCGGTCACCGAAGCCGCCGGGCAGAATGATGCCGTCCACCTCGGCCAGTTCCTCGGCGCAGCGGTCCTGATCCAGCAGGGTCTCGCTGTCCACCCACTTGATGTTGACCTTGCTCTCGGTCTCAAAACCGGCATGGTAAAGGCTCTCCATCACGCTGAGGTAGGCGTCGTGGAGTTTGACGTACTTGCCCACCAGGGCGATGGTGCAGGTGCGGCTGCGGGTGGCGATGCGGCTGATCAGTTCCTTCCACTCGGTCAGGTCGGTGGGAGGAGTGGTCAGGTGCAGCTGGCGCACCACCACGTTGGTCAGGCCGGCGGCGTCCAGCATCAGCGGGCACTCGTAGAGGCTGGGCATGGTCAGGTTCTCAATGACGCAGTCGGGGCGCACATTGCAGAACATGCTGATCTTCCGCTTGATATCGCTGCCCACAGGGCCGTCGGCGCGGAGCACGATGACGTTGGGGGCAATGCCCATGCCCTGCAGTTCCTTGCAGGAATGCTGAGCAGGCTTGGACTTGTATTCGTCGGAGCCGGAAATGTAGGGCACCAGCACCACATGGATGTAGCAGCAGTTCTCGGGGCCCTGTTCGATGCCCACCTGGCGGATGGCCTCCAGGAAAGGCTGGCTCTCGATGTCGCCGGTGGTGCCGCCGATCTCGGTGATGACCACGTCGGCCTCGGTGCTCTTGGCCAGGTTGTAGATATAGCTCTTAATCTCGTTGGTGATATGGGGGATGATCTGGACGGTCTGGCCCAGGTAAGCGCCCTGACGTTCCTTGTTCAGCACGTTCCAGTAGACCTTGCCGGTGGTCAGGTTGGAGTACTTGTTCAGATTCTCGTCGATAAAGCGCTCGTAGTGGCCCAGGTCCAGGTCGGTCTCGGTGCCGTCATCGGTCACGAATACCTCGCCGTGCTGCAGCGGGCTCATCGTGCCGGGATCCACGTTGATATAAGGGTCCAGCTTCTGGCTGGCCACCTTCAGGCCGCGGGTCTTGAGCAGACGCCCCAGACTGGCCGCGGTGATGCCTTTCCCCAGACCGGAGACCACGCCGCCGGTCACAAAGATATACTTCGTCGCCATAAAATTCCCTCCACGTCTATGCAAAAAACAAAACATTTATATTATACACCGGCCGGGGGGACTTTGGCAAGGGCGTGTCCCCCTGCCGGACGTACAAAAATTGCGGTGGAAATCTGTTCATTGTATTGACAAAGCACCGGGGGAGGTGTACAATCTTGTTATCCTACAAGAAAGGTATGAATATACATGGGTATCCCTTCTCTGTTCCGGCGGCGATGTTGCCCCGGGTCGGCTTTCTGAATTATTCACCACCATTTTCCAACTGAAGAGGAGACGAACACCATGAGCAAGATCTATACATCCGTTGACCAGCTGATCGGCCGCACCCCGCTGCTGGAACTCACCCATATTGAAGCCGCCGAAGGGCTCAAGGCCCGGGTGCTGGCCAAGCTGGAATACCTCAACCCCGCCGGTTCGGTGAAGGACCGGGTGGCCAAGGCCATGATCGACGACGCCGAGGCCAAGGGCAAGCTGAAGCCCGGTTCGGTGATCATCGAGCCCACCTCCGGCAATACCGGCATCGGCCTGGCGTCGGTGGCGGCGGCCCGGGGCTACCGGGTCATCATCGTCATGCCCGACACCATGAGTATGGAGCGCCGGATGCTGATGAAGGCCTACGGCGCCGAACTGGTCCTCACCGAGGGGGCCAAGGGGATGGCCGGTGCTATCGCCAAGGCGGACGAACTGGCGGCCCAGACGCCGGGCAGCTTTGTGGCGGGGCAGTTTGTGAACCCCGCCAACCCGGCGGCCCACCGTGCCACCACCGGCCCCGAGATCTGGGAGGATACCGACGGCCAGGTGGATATCTTTGTGGCGGGCGCCGGTACTGGCGGCACCGTCACCGGTGTGGGCGGCTATCTCAAGGAGAAGAAGCCCGGCGTCAAGATCGTGGCGGTGGAGCCTGCCGACTCGCCGGTTCTCAGCGGCGGTAAGGCCGGGCCCCACAAGCTGCAGGGCATCGGTGCGGGCTTTGTGCCCGAGGTACTGGACACCACTGTCTACGACGAGATCATGACGATCACCACCGAGCAGGCCTTCGAGGCCGGCCGGGCAATGGGTCGCAAGGAGGGCGTGCTGGTGGGCATCTCCTCCGGCGCGGCGCTGCATGCTGCCATCGAGCAGGCCAAGCGCCCCGAAAACGCGGACAAGACCATCGTGGTGCTGCTGCCCGACACTGGCGACCGGTATCTCTCCACCCCCATGTTTGCCGACTGAACTTCCCCGCAGAAAACATCTGCCGCAGCGCTGGCCGCTGCGGCTTTTTGTTTGCATTTTCCCCGGTTTTGGGGTATGCTGGAACCAAATCAAACACAGGAAGAGGAACGACCCATGGCCAATATTGTGGAAATCACCGATCTGTCGGCGCCGGAACTGGACGTCTACGCCCGGCTCACCGAGACCCAGCTGCGCAACCGGCTGGAACCGGAAAAGGGGGTCTTTATTGCCGAAAGTCCCAAAGTCATCGGCACGGCGCTGGACGCCGGGTACAAACCCCTCTCCTTTCTTATGGAGCGCCGCCAGATCGATGGCCCGGCGGCGGGGGTGCTGGCCCGCTGCCCCGATGCCACCGTCTACACGGCGGACCGGACCGTGCTGGAAACGCTGACCGGCTATACCCTCACCCGGGGTGTGCTCTGTGCCATGCACCGCCCGGCCCCCCGCACCCCGGAGGAAGTCTGCCGGGACGCCCGGCGGGTGGCGGTGCTGGAAGGCGTTGTGGATTCCACCAACATCGGGGCCATCTTCCGGTCGGCGGCGGCCCTCGGGATGGACGCCGTGCTTCTGTCGCCCTCCTGCTGTGACCCGCTGTGCCGCCGGGCCATCCGGGTGAGCATGGGTACGGTGTTCCAGGTGCCCTGGGCGCGGCTGGGGGAGGACAAGGCCGACTGGCCCCAGGCAGGGCTGGCCCGGCTCCACGCCCTGGGCTTTACCACCGCAGCCATGGCCCTGGATGACCGGGCCCTGCCGGTGGACGACCCCGGCCTGCAGGCGGCGGACAAACTGGCCATCCTGCTGGGCACCGAGGGGGACGGTCTGGCCGCCGAGACCATCGCCTGGTGTGACGCTACCGTCATGATCCCCATGCAGCACGGGGTGGACTCCCTCAATGTGGGGGCGGCTGCCGCGGTGGCTTTCTGGCAGCTGCGGGCCCGGTAAAGGGGGCATTCTGCTGCAAAAATCTGACAAAAGTTTTACGCTCCGTTGACTTAAAGCGGAGCGTTTTTGGTTGTTTTTCCCGCCCCGGAATGGTACAATAATTTTATGTTTGACAGAACGGGAGGAACTTGTTCATGGGTTTCCTGAAAAAATTTACCAAGCAGGAACTGAGCTGGATGATGTACGACTGGGCCAACAGTGCCCATTCGGTCATCGTGGTGACCATCCTGCCCATCTTTTTTGACTCGGTGGCCGAATACACCGCCGACAGCGTTTCCAGCATGTCCACCTGGGGCTATGCCACCAGCATCGCCATGGCCATTGTGGCCCTGTCCGCTCCTTTCCTGGGGGTATTCGGCGATATCCGGGGCATGCGCAAAAAGCTGTTTGCGGCCTTCCTGGCCCTGGGTGTGCTCTCGGTGGCCGGGCTGGCCTTTACCCCCGGCATGGACTTCACCTCCTCCCCCGATGCGGCGGGCCGGGTGGCGGCCATCGTGCTGGTGCTCTACATCCTCAGCACCATCGGCTTTGACGCCTCCTGCATCTACTACGATGCCTTCCTCACCGACATCACCACCGAGGACCGGATGGATTCCGTTTCCACCATGGGCTACGGCCTGGGCTATATCGGCGGTTCCACCATTCCGCTGCTGATCTTCCTCATCATGAACGCCGTAGGCGTCCCCATGCTCACCTGCCTGGGCGTGATCTTCGCCATCACCGCCGTGTGGTGGCTGGTGTTCAGCCTGCCCCTGCTGAAAAACTGCCGGCAGACTTCCGGCAAACCCTATGAGAAGGGGGACATCGGCCGCAACATCAAGGGCGTTTTTGCCACCATCCGGGAGATCGGCGCCGACAAGCCCATGCTGGTCTACATCATCTCCTACTTCTTTTACATCGACGGTGTTCACACCATCATCAGCATGGCCACCAGCTACGGCACCAACCTGGGGCTGGACTCCGCCGGTATGCTGCTGGCTTTGCTGCTGGTCCAGGTGCTGGGCCTGCCCTTCTGCCTGCTCTATATGAAGCTGGCCTCCCGATTCGGCGCCCGCACCATGGTGGGGGTGGGCATCTGCGTCTACATGTTCATCTGTGTCTTTGCTTTCTTCATGGACAGCCTGTGGCAGTTCTGGATGCTGGCGGTGCTCTGCGCCACCAGCCAGGGCGGCATCCAGGCGCTGTCCCGCTCCATGTTCGGCAAGCTCATCCCCGACAAGGACCGCAGCGGCGAGTTCTTCGGCTTCTTTGATATCTTCGGCAAGTTCTCCTCCATTCTGGGTCCCACCCTGGTGGGCGCTGTCAGCGCCCTGGCCGCCTCCCGGATGCTCCAGGATCAGGGGCTTACCTCCGCTACCGCCACCGCCGAACAGGTGGATGCCATCAACAAGGCCGCCGGCCCCTACGGCATCCTGTCGGTCATCCTCATCATCATTGCCGGCGCGGCGCTTTACTTCTTTGTGCTGCCCCGCACTCTCCGGGGCGACCAGCGTAAAATTTGACCCCGTCTCCATCGGCGGACATGTGCCGACGATGGAGACACCTTGAGAGCGGAAACCTGGGTTTGAGTCGCCGGTCAGGCATGAAAACGCAGGTTTCCGCGATGGTGGGAATCCAAATGGGAGGTGCAGGAGATGCGGCGCAGCCGCTGAATCCGAACCTCCTCTTTGAGAAGTCATATTTGACTTTTCGCCCCCGGCGGGGTACAATAGGCAGGCTTTTGTAAGGTAAGGAAGTGAACCCCTCATGCCGGAAGGCTACACCCATGTGCGCACCGCCCGTCAGGCGGCTGCCGCCATCCATTATAAGATCCAGTGCCCCGAGGCCTTTGCCGCCGGGGCCAACGGTCCCGACAGCTTCTTTTGCTACGAAGTGTGGAAAAAACGCACCAAGCGGCATTACGACCTGCCGGGCCTGGGCGACCGGATGCACGAAGAAAAAACCGGCGCCTTTCTCTACAGCCTCTGCCGCCATGTAAAGACGCGGCCTCAGGTGGAGTATGCCCTGGGATTTCTTTGCCATTATGCCACTGACACGGTGGTGCACCCCTTTGTATGCGCCATGTGCGAACCGGAACAGCCCTACGGCGGCAAAGGCGGCCACGGCTATCTGGAGATCGCCCTGGATTCCGAACTGCACAAGGAGGATACCGGCGATGCCCGGGTCTGGGCCGCCGATGTCAGCCCGCTGCCCACGGGGGAACAGCTGGCGGATATCGCCGCTTTGCTGCATACCTGCCTGTTGGAAGTCTACGGCGAGGACATCCCGGTGGAGTACCTGGCCGATGCTTTCTACCATACCTATAAGGTCCGCAGCCTGTTCCCCAGCCGCCACGGCCTGCGCAAGGTGTTTTTCGGGGTGGTGGAACGGTTCTTCGGCGGCAAAGGGTTCATCACCGGGCACATTTCGCCCCGCAAACTGTCGGGGGAGCTGCCCGATACCTGGACCGACCCCTTCACCGGCCAAAGCCACGAAGGCGGACTGTTTGCCCTGCTGCCCAAGGCCAAGCGCCGCAGTGAGGAATTCATGGGGGCGGCATTGCTCTTCTGGCTGAAAAAATACTCCGATGAGGAGTTCTGCCGCGCCATCGGCAGTATGAGTTACACCCAGGGACTGCCCACCGGGCAAAGCGCCCCGGCGGCCCCATCGGTAGAGGAAAATGACACAAAAGGAGAATGAGTTATGATTCGCATCACCATGCAGAACGGCAAGACCATCGACATCGAGCTGGACCCCACCGCGGCCCCCATCACCTGCGAAAACTTTGAGAAGCTGGTCAAGCAGGGCTTCTACAACGGCCTGACCTTCCACCGGGTCATCCCCGGCTTCATGATCCAGGGCGGCTGCCCCA
>CALXHP010000032.1 GCA_944388135.1 uncultured Gemmiger sp.
AGGTTCACCAGGCTGGATTTGCCCGAGCCGGTGCCGCCGATGACGCCGATGGTCTCGCCGGAACGGATGTGCAGGTCGATGTCGGTGAGGGCGTTCTTGCCGCTGCCGTGCTTGTAGGAGAAGTTCACATGGTTGAAGTCGATGCTGCCGTCGGCCACTTCGGCCACCGGCTGCTCGGGGTCGTGGAGGTCGGGGGGCTCGGTGAGGACCTCGCTGATACGGCGGATGCTGGCCAGGGACATGCTGATCATGACCACCACCATGGAGAGCATCATCAGGCTCATGAGCAGGGCCATGATGTAGCTGAACAGGCTGGTCAGGTCACCGGTGGTCATGGAGCCGCCCACAATGTACTGGGCGCCCAGCCAGGACACCGAGATGATGCAGAAGTAGACGGCCACCATCATGGCCGGGTTGTTGAAGGCCAGCAGGCCCTCGGCCTTGACGAAGAGGCGGTAGAGGTTGCCGGAAGCCTTGCTGAACTTGTCGTTCTCGTAGCGCTCCCGCACGAAGGCCTTCACCACCCGGATGGCGGAGATATTCTCCTGGACGCTGGCGTTCAGGTCGTCGTACTTCTGGAATACCTCGTTGAAGATCCGCAGCGTCACCACCATGATGGAACCGATGACCGCCACCAGGAAGATCACCGCGATGAGGAACATGGCGCTGAGCCTGGGGCTGATGTAGATGCACATGGCGTAGCTGAACACCAGCGTCAGGGGGGAACGCACCGCCACGCGGATGACCATCATGAAGGCGTTCTGGACGTTGGTGATATCGGTGGTCATACGGGTGACCAGGCCGGGGACGCTGAATTTGTCGATGTTGGAAAAGGAAAAGGTCTGGATCTTGGCGTAGATGCTTTCCCGCAGGTTGGCCGCCAGGCCCGAGGAGGCCGAGGCTGCCGCTTTGCCGGCCGTGGCACCGCAGAACAGACTGATAAAGGCCATGACCACCATCAGGGCGCCGTACCGGTAGACAGCCCCCAGGTTGGCGGCCTCCAGGCCGTCGTCGATGATGCGGGCCGTGACGAAGGGAAGCAAAATCTCCATGACCACTTCCAGGGCGGTGAACCCGATGCAGGTCCAGGCCGCGCGCTTGTACTGTTTGAGCTGATGCAGGACAGTCTTCACTTTCTTCACTCCTTTGTTTCGCTTACGTCCAGGTTGGACAGCATTTTCCGCTGCAGGGCGGCCAGCTGACGCAGCTCCGCGTCGGAAAAACCGTCGTAGAGCTGCCGCCGTCCCCTTTGCAGCGTGCGTTCCAGAAAAGGCTGCAGGGCCAGAGCTTTTTCGGTGGCAAAGAGCAGTTTGCGCCGCTCGTCCCCGGGGCAGGGCTGGGTACGCACATACCCGCCCTTGCGCAGCCCTTTCAGGATACCGCACAGGGTCGGCATCGAGATCCCGAAGGCCCGGTGCATCGCCGTCAGCGAGGTGCCCGCCGCCGTGTGCCGCAGAATGTGGAGCAGCATAAGGCCTTGGGCGGCTGTCAGCCCGGCAGGGGCCAGGTCGGCGTCGGCCCGGCGTTCCAGCGTGCGGACCACCCGGCGGCTGTCCTGTACCAGGGTTTCGGGGTCGATGTTCATATCCTCACCTCTCTTGGACTCAAAAATTATAAGCAGGGAAAATCCCTGCCTCCGGTAAAGAATTATAGCATTTTTACAGTAAATTGAGAATTTCAAATCTTTGTTCGACATTAGCAAATATCGAATGAACTATTGCAAAATTTAAAAAGGTGTCGTATACTGTTTGCCGACAGTACCACAGGAGGAATGCCCATGAATACCCAGCAGCTGCTCTGCTTTGTCTGTGTGGCCGACCGGCTGAACTTTACCAAAGCCGCCGAGGAACTCTTCCTTTCGCCCCCCACCGTGACCCACCACATCCAGACCCTGGAAGCGGAACTGGGCACGGCGCTGCTCATCCGCAACTCCAAGATGGTCCGCCTTACCGAGGCCGGGCAGGGCTTCTACAACGACGCCAAGGAGATCCTGGCCAAGATCGAGATCGCCCGGAAAAAGATGCAGGACGCCGCCCACACCGAGGTGCGGCTCTTTCATATCGGCTGCACCAGCAGCACCGAACTGCGCTATTTAAAGGAAACGCTGCGCATCCTGGGGCAGAAATATCCGGGGTTCAGCCCGGTGCTCCATGTGCAGGACTATTTCAGCCTGAAAAAGATGTTCGAGGCGGAACAGCTGGACGTGATGCTCTGCACCCGGAACATGATTTACAAGCTGCCCAACTGCGAGTTTCACCCGGTGGCCCGGGCGGTGCTCTACGCCGTGCTGCCCAAGGATTCCCCCCTGGCCGCCAAGGGGGAGCTCCGCTTCGACGACCTGAAGGACCAGCGGGTGCTGACGCTCCACCCCAAGATGGTCCCCTTTGAGCAGTCCAGCCGGCTGCGGGAGTGGATCATCGACCACAGCCTCAACCATATGGACATCCACTGCGAAAGCGACCGGGCGGGCATCCTGTTGGCGGAGTGCGGCTATGGGGTGGCCATCTTCCCTGAGTTTTACACGGTGGACCTGCCCGACACCCTGACCCGCCTGCCCTTTGAAAAGGACTGCCAGCCCCTGGCCTTCGGCATCGCCTGCCGCAAACAGGGCAAGGACGAGTACACCAGGGAGTTTGTGGCCAACTTCCCCACCCAGGCAAAATAAAACGCCGTCCGGGCCCCCCACCGGGGGGACCCGGACTTTTTTGTGCCCGCCCCCTTGCAGGGCGGCCCGTTTAGGCCTATGATAGGAGCGGCGGCTTTTGCCGCACGACCGGGAGGTGCCGTACTGTATGCAGACCAACACCCGGGCCCTGACCGAAGGACCCATTGCCCCTACGCTGCTCCGCTTTGCCCTGCCCATGATGGTGGGCAACCTGCTCCAGCAGCTCTACAACATCGCTGATACCCTCATCGTGGGGCGGTATGTGGGCGCCGACGCCCTGGCCGCCGTGGGCTCTGCCTACACCCTCATGACCTTCCTCACCTCCATCCTGCTGGGCCTTTCCATGGGCAGCGGGGTGGCGGTGTCCATCTCCTTCGGCCGGAAAGACCTGAACCGGATGCGCCGGGAGATCTTCCTCTCCCTGTGTATGATCGGCGGCACCGCCCTGGTGCTCAATGTGGCGGTCTTTCTTCTCATCGACCCCATCCTCTGGCTGCTCCAGGTCCCTGCCCAGGTGCAGGGCCTTATGCGCAGCTACCTGCTGGTGATCTTTGCGGGCATCGGGGGCACCTTTTTGTATAACTACTACGCCTGCCTGCTCCGGGCGGTGGGGGACTCGGTGCGGCCGCTGGTCTTTCTGGGCTTCTCCGCCGTCCTCAATATCGTACTGGATGTGGCTTTCGTCCTGGGGCTGAACTGGGGGGTGGCCGGCGCCGCCGGTGCCACCATCCTGGCCCAGTGGCTGTCGGGGGTGGGGCTCTGCGTCTACGCCCTGGCCACCCGGCGGGACCTGCGCCTCCATCGCAGCGACCTGCAGTGGGACCGCCCCTGCGCCGCCCATGTCTTTCGCCTCTCCTTTATCACAGGGGCCCAGCAGTCCATCATGAACTTCGGCATCCTCATGGTCCAGGGCCGGGTGAACAGCTTCGGCCCCGCCGTCATGGCTGCCTTTGCCGCCGCCGTCAAGATCGACTCCTTCGCCTACATGCCGGTGCAGGATTTCGGCAACGCCTTCTCCACCTTCATTGCCCAGAACTTCGGCGCCGGGCAGTATGGCCGCATCCGCCGGGGCACCCGCACCGCCGTGACGGTGAGCATGCTCTTCGGCGCGGCGGTGTCCGCTGTGGTCTTTGTGCTGGCCCAGCCTTTGATGCTGATCTTCGTGCGGTCCGAGGAAACGGAAATCCTGGGGGTGGGGGTGCAGTACCTCCGCACCGAGGGCGCCTTCTACTGCCTCATCGCCCTGCTGTTCCTCCTCTACGGCTTCTACCGGGCCATCGAACGCCCCGGCATGTCGGTGGTGCTCACCGTCATCTCCCTGGGGCTGCGGGTGGTGCTGGCCTATGCCCTCTCCGCCATTCCTGCCCTGGGGGCCGCCGGCATCTGGGTATCCATCCCCATCGGCTGGGTCATCGCCGACCTGGTCGGCTGCCTGCCTATGGCGAAATTCTTCCGCACCCTGCCCCGGCAGACCGAATAAAAATACTGCCCCGGCCTCCTCTTGACAGAAGGGACCGGGGTATGTTATACTGCGGGAGTTAGAAACAGCTAACCAAGGACAAACCGGTGAAATACCGGATTCTTTTTTTACAGAGTGGTTAGAATACACTAACCGCGAAAGCGAAGAGAAAGGAGTCATACCATGTGCGAGGAACTGATGGTCCGCCACGGGGCGCCCACCCTGGCCGGACTGAAAACCGGCGGCCTCTTCCGCTGCCCCTTTGCGGGGGAGAAGGAGATGCAGGACATTGTGCGCCAGTGGAACCTGCGGCTGGCGTCCAAGGGGCTGCGGCTGCTGCCCCTGCGGTGGCAGAAGGGCCGGGCGCTGCTCTATCTCTACCGCCCCGCCCGGCTGGCCCGGGACCTGCAATGCCCCGAAGCCCGGGCCCTGCTGGCACCCCGGGGCTACTGCTGCGACGAACCCACCCGCTGCGTGGGCCGTCTGATGCAGCGGCTGCGACAGGCGGAGGAGTTCCCCCACGAGATCGGCCTTTTCCTGAGTTATCCGCCGGAGGACGTGCGGGGGTTCATCCAGAGCCCGGCCTGCGGGTACAAATGCGTGGGCTGCTGGAAGGTCTACGGGGATGCCCGGGCGGCCCGGAAAACCTTCGGGCAGTACCGCCGCTGCACCCAATGCTACCAGGCCCGGCTGGCCCGGGGCACCGCCCTGGAACGGCTGGCGGTGGCGGGGTGAACCCGGAAAAAACGTCACAGGCAGACAAAAACCGCCCCGGAAGCCATGCGGCTTCCGGGGCGGTGGTGTGTTGTTTACTGGTTGCTGTTATCGTCGTGGTCGGGACGGACGATCTCCCGCACGGCGGCGGCGATGGCTTCGGCGGAGAGGCCATAGTCACGCAGCACCTCGTTGGCGGGGCCGGAGTGACCGAACTGATCCTGGACGCCCAGGCGGCGGACATAGCAGGGCAGCTTCTCGCTGAGGACGCCGCAGACCGCTTCGCCCAGACCGCCGATGACACTGTGCTCCTCCACCGTCAGGATGCGGCGGCATTCCCGGGCGGCGGTGAGCAGGATCTCCTCATCCAGGGGCTTGATGGTGGGCATGTTGATGACCCGCACGCTGATGCCCTGGCGCTTGGCCAGCACAGCGGCCCGCAGGGCCTCGCCGGTCATCAGGCCGGTGGAGATCACCGCGATGTCGTAGCCGTCGGTGAGTTTCTCGCCCTTGCCGATCTGGAACTCGTAGGTCTCGGGGTCATGGAACACCGGGGTGGCCAGGCGGGACAGCCGCAGGTAGACCGGGCCGTTGTAGTTGTAGGCGGCGATGACGGCGGCGCGGGCCTCCACATCGTCGGCGGGGCTCAGGATCACCATGCCGGGGATGGAACGCATCAGGGCGATATCCTCGCAGCACTGGTGGGAAGCACCGTCCTCGCCCACCGACAGGCCGGCGTGGGTGGCGGCGATCTTCACGTTCAGGTGGGGGTAGCCGATGGTGTTGCGGATCTGCTCAAAGGCACGGCCCGCGGCAAACATGGCAAAGCTGGACACAAAGGGCACAAAGCCCATGGTGCTCATGCCGGCGGCCACGCCCATCATGTTCTGCTCGGCAATGCCGCAGTCAAAGTGGCGGTCGGGGTATTCGTTGCGGAAAATCTCCGTCTTGGTGGCGGCCGCGAGGTCAGCGTCAAATACGACCAGATTGTCGGCGCCCTGACGGGCCAGTTCCACCAGCGTGTTGCCGTAGCTCACGCGGGTAGCAATTTTTTTCATCTCAGCCATTGTTGAGCTCGATCTCCTTTTCCAGCGATGCGTGGGCAGCACGCAGTTCTTCCATCGCTTTTTCGTATTCCTCGTCGTTGGGGGCCTTGCCGTGCCAATCCACGGCGTTCTGCATGTAGCTCACGCCCTGCCCCTTGGTGGTGCGCAGCAAAAAGCAGGTGGGCTTGCCGCTGCCGTGGGACAGGTCGAACATCTTGAAGGCCTGCTCCAGCTCGGCAAAGGAGTTGCCGTTGCAGACGATGGTGTTGAAGCCGAAGGCGTCCATCTTGCGGTCCAGCGGCTCGGAGTTCATCACCTGGCGGGTGGGGCCGTCGATCTGCAGGCCGTTCACATCCACCATGATGCACAGGTTGTCCAGCTTGTAATGGTTGGAGAACATGAACGCCTCCCAGCACTGGCCCTCATCGATCTCGCCGTCGCCCAGCAGGGTGTAGACGTTGATGTCGCTGCCCAGCTTCTTGGCGGCCAGGGCCATGCCGCAGGCCGTGGAAACACCCTGGCCCAGACTGCCGGTGGACATATCCACACCAGGTACCGTGTTCATGTTGGGGTGCCCCTGCAGGTAGCTGTTGGAGTGGCGCAGGGTGGGCAGGTCCGCCACGGGGAAAAAGCCCCGCTCGGCCAGGGTGGCGTACAGCGCGGGCGCGCAGTGGCCCTTGCTGAGCACGAAGCGGTCGCGGTTGGGGTCCTGCGGCTGTTCGGGGTCGATGCGCATCTCACGGAAGTACAGATATGTCAGGACATCCGCAGAAGACAGGCTGCCGCCCGGGTGACCACAGCCGGCGCCGTGGGTCGCTTCAATGACGCCCATCCGCACGCGGGTCGCAGTCAGCTTTAACTGCAGCGTTTCCAGTTTTGTCATAGTCAAGTTCCTCCGGTCCGTATCAAAAGTCAGACGGTACACACCGCCACATAATATACTACCTTATATTATACACAAACCGACGCGGCTGGCAAGATTTTTTTACAATTTCGGGCGGTTTTCGTCGGGTTTCGCTGTTCTGGGGGGCAAAAAAGTGCGGTTGCAGTGCCTTTTTTGTGCGTTGTGCCAAAAAATGGGCCCCCACGGCGGCAAAGAACGGCGAATTGGGGACTTGCACGCCGGGCCGATCTGTGGCATAATTTGAATACAGCATGTCGCGGCCAACCCTTATATAGGGCAGCCATCCGGCTGATGTACTATATTTTGGGGAGGAACTTTTTCATGTCCAATGGGATCTACATCCAGACCGAGTACCACGGCAAGCTGATCCGCAAAATCGTCTGCAACGGGGAAGAACGGTGGTTCATCGGCTCCGACTGTGCCGTGACCTTTCTGACGATGGATGACTGCATGGCCGCCATTGATCACCGCGCCTGAACCAACAAAGGACTCACCGACACCCCGCCCGCATTCTGCGGACGGGGTGTGTTTTCATTTTCTTACGCTGTTTTTATAATCGAGGTATTCATGTCCGGGCACAAATTTACATGGCGCCATGTGGTGCGCAAACTTCTTTCTCTGGTTTTCAGCCGTCTGGTGGTCACCGGCGTGCTGCTGCTGGTCCAGATCATATGGTTGTTCTTCCTCTTCAACCGGCTCAGCGAGTACGCCGCCTGGATCAACGGCGTGGGGCTGACCATCAGTGTGGTCATGTGCCTGGCCCTGATCCGCCAGGACTCCACCGTGCCGGAATTCAAGATCAGCTGGCTGATCCTTTTTACCATCATGCCGGTGCAGGGCGGGCTGCTCTACCTGCTCTGGGGCGACAAACGCCCTGCCATCCGGCTGCGCCACCGCATCGAGCGGGCTGAGGAACGCTACGCCCCCCTGCGCACCGCCGACCCCGCCGCCCAGCAGGCCCTGGAACAGCGGGAACCCCGGGCCGCCGAAACCGCCCGCTATGTGCGGGATTTTGCCCCCGCCCCGGTGTTTGACGGCACCGCCGTGCGGTACTATCCCAACGGGGAGAGCATGTTTGCCGATATGCTCCCCGCCCTGCGGAACGCCCGGCGCAGCATCTATGTGGAGAGCTTCATTATCGGCATGGGGGAGATGTGGGGCCAGATCCACGAGATCCTCCGCCGGAAGGCCGCCGAAGGGCTGGATGTGCGGGTGATCTACGACGATGCCGGCTGCCTGAGCCTGCTGCCCCACAACTACGACGAGACCCTCCAGGCCGAGGGCATCCGGGCCTTCTCCTTCAACCGGTGCGTGCCCCTGCTGAACCTGGTGATGAACAACCGGGACCACCGCAAGATCATGGTCATCGACGGGGGGATCGCCTTTACCGGCGGCGTCAACCTGGCGGACGAGTACATCAACAAGCTGGTGCGGTTCGGCTACTGGAAGGACAGCGGCGTCCGGCTGGAAGGCCCCGCCGCCCGCAGCTTTGCGAATATCTTTCTGGCCTTCTGGCAGGCCCAGTACCCCAGGGAGGTCATCGACCTGGACGCCGCCCTGCCCCAGGTGGCCCCGGTGCCCACCGACTGCCTGGTGCAGCCTTTTGCCGACAGCCCGGTGGACCGGGAATCGGTGGCCAAAAACGTCTATCTGGACCTGATCGCCCAGGCCCAGAGGCGGCTGTATATCTGCACCCCCTATCTGATCCTGGACAACGACCTGCTCAGCGCCCTGCGGCTGGCCGCCAAGCGGGGGGTGGATGTGCGGATCTACACCCCCGGCATCCCCGACAAACCCACCATCTATCTGCTCACCCGCAGCTATTTCCCCTCGCTGCTGCGGGCGGGGGTCAAGATCTACCGCTATGTGCCGGGGTTCCTCCACGCCAAGACCTGGCTCTGCGACGACCGGGTGGCCGCTGTGGGCACCGTCAACCTGGACTACCGCAGCCTTTATCTCCACTTCGAGTGCAGCGCCCTGATCTACGGCGGCCGGGTGCTGGAGGACATCCGGGCGGACTTTGCCGCCATCGAGGGGGAGAGCGAACTCATCCAGCTGGAGGACTGCCGCACCGGCTTTCTGGGCACGCTGCACAGTGCCATTCTGCGGTTGCTGGCCCCCCTGTGCTGAGACAGCCGCCTGCCCCTGCAAAACAAAAACGAATGGGATCTTCCGGGACTGCCGCTGGCAGTCCCTTTTTTTGTACCCTTATGCCCCGGAAGCAAATTTTGCGGCAAAATTCTATTGACAACTAATAGTTGTTGAACTAAGATGGAAAACAACCAACAACGTTACCATGGATTCCAAGGGGTAAACTGCGACAAGGAGGAGCGCAATGACCTATGAAGAAAAGATCCAATGGCTGGGGCAGTACCGTGCGGCCGTGCGCCGGGAGCGCCTGCTGGAAGGGGAGCTGGAGATGCTGCGCAGCGCCGCTGCCCGGGTGACCGCCTGCCTGAGCGGGATGCCCGGGGCCGGGCCTGACGTGGATCGCCTGCCCAAAGCCATAGAAAAAATCGAAGAATCGAAAAAAAGCCTGGAACGGCAGATCGAGGAATGTGTTGCCTGCCGGGGGGTGGTGCTGCAGGTCATCACCCGGGTGCCCCGGGCCGATGTGCAGGAGGTGCTGCGCCGCCGGTACATTCTGGGGCAGAACTACGAGGAGATCGCCGACGCCGTGGGGGTGGTGCTGCGCCGGGTCTACCAGATCCACCGGGCCGGGGTGATGGCCCTGCCCTTGGAGGAGGAGACCGGCGGCGGGGAAGCTTCCTGAAAGTGAAAAGATTTCATTGTATTTCACAACATAAAGTAGTAATATGATACCGTTGAAACTCGTGAGAGGGCGAAAGCTCTTCCACGGGTTTTTCTTTTGGCTTCGGCCGGAAAGGAGGTACACCCCCATGCACCGGTAAGGCCCCCCGCCGCAGACCGCGGCACGGCGGGCGGGCGCCATCCAACACAGATCCTGCGGGAAAGGAGAATTTTTTGCAAACCTATCTGGAACAAGCGTTTGGCAAAAACGATGTGACGTCGGCCAGAATGCGCGGAGCTTTGCGCGAGTGGCTGGACCTGTACTACGGCGCACCCCGCCCCGGGGAGGACCCGGCGCCGCGGCTGGCGACCCTCATCGTGGCCAAACTGTGCCGCACCGTCTTTGCCGACTACAACGCCCGGCTGGACAGTGGGGCCGACGGCCTGCCCGGCCGCAGCCTGCAGGCCCTCAACGCCGTGGCCAAAAGGGCGGTGCAGTATGCTCTCATCGGCGGGGAATGCCTGCTCAAGCCTGTTTTGAGCGGCGATACCCTGGACTTTGTGCCCATCCGGCGGGACTGCTACACCCCCCTGGCCCGGGATGCCCACGGCCGCCTGCTGGCGGTGGGTACCATGGAGTGCCACAGCCGGGGCGCCACCCGCTACGCCCTGCTGGAACGGCGGGTGGCCGGGGCCGAGGGCCTGACCATCGAAACCCGGCTCTTTGAACTCAACGGCCAGGCATTGGGGCGCTGCGTGCCCCTCTCCACCCTGGAGGCCTGCGCCGACCTGGTGCCCCAGCTTTTTCTGCCCGGGGTGCCGGGGGTGGGCCTGGCGGTGCTGCGCACCCCGCTGGCAAACTGTGTGGACGGCAGCACCGACGCCGTCAGCATCTATGCACCCGCCGTGGGGCTGCTGCATGGACTGGCCCGGTGCGAGCAGCAGCTCAATGCCGAGTTTGCCAACGGTGCCTCCCGGGTCTTTGCCTCGGAAGATCTGCTCCGCCCCGATGCCCGGGGCAACCGCGCCCTGCGGGACGACCTCTTCGTCGGCCTGCCGGACGATCCCGCCAACCTGGGGGTGACCGTGTACAGCCCGACCCTGCGCGAACAGAGCTACCTGGCCCGCAAGCAGGACCTGCTGCGGGGCTGTGAGAGCCTGTTGGGTCTGCGGCGGGGCATCCTCAGCGAGACTGAGGCGGAAGCACAACCCCGCACCGCCACCGAGATCGCCGCCACTTCGGTGGATTACGACCTGACCATCCGGGATCTGCAAACCATGTGGGCCGACGCCGCCCGGGAGGCCATGACCCTGTGTACGGCCCTGGGCAGCCTGTACGGCCTGTGGCAGGCCCCCGCCCGCCCGCCGGTGCTTACCATCGACTGGGGGGACGGGGTGCTCTATGACCGCAGCCGGGTCTGGGCCGAACAGCGGGAGATGGTGGCCGACGGCCTGCTGCGGCCCGAACTGGCCCTGGCCTGGTACTATGACCTGCCCCACGAGACGGACGCCGATCTGCGGCGCATCCGGGAACGTTTTATGCCGAAAGGAGGCAATGCCTGATGCAGCAACCTGAAACCAACCCCACCCCGGCGCCCTATGCCGCCGGCACCGGCAGCGTGCCCGTCACCCCCGACCGGGACGCCTTTGACCGGATGGGCTACCGGGAACGGCTGGCCCTCAAGCGGGAGGACCCCGCCGGTTATGCCGCCCTGCGGTCCGGCCGGTGACCGCCCTCTACCACTGAATCTACACAGAAAGGAGCCACTTTATGGCTGATCTGAATACCAAACTCTCCGATTTGATCGACCCCGAGGTCATGGGCGACATGGTCTCGGCCCGCATCCCCAAAAAGCTGCGGGTCGCCCCCTTCGCCAAGATCGACGATACCCTGGCCGGTGTGCCCGGCGATACCATCACGGTGCCTGCCTACACCTACATCGGCGACGCCGACGATGTGGCCGAAGGCGGCGAGGTGGCCATTGAAAAGATGACCACCTCCACCCGCAAGGCCACCATCAAAAAGGCCATGAAGGGCATCGGCCTCACCGATGAGGCGGTGCTCTCCGGCTACGGCAACCCGGTGGGGGAGGCCAACACCCAGCTGGCCCTGGCCATCGCCGCCAAGATCGACAACGACTGCATGGACGCCCTGCTCACCGCCAGCCTGACCTACGACGGTTCCCAGAACACCATCAGCTACAACGGCATCGTGGACGCCGTGGACCTCTTTGAGGAAGAGATGGGCTGTTCCGACAAGGTCATGTTCATCCACCCCAAGCAGGTCACCCAGCTGCGCAAGAACGCCGACTTCATCAGCGCCGACAAATACCAGGCCGGCGTCGCCCTCACCGGCGAGATCGGCATGATCGCCGGCTGCCGCCTGGTGCCCAGCAAGAAGGTGCCCCTGGCGGACAGCGTCTACACCTGCCCCATCGTCAAGCTGGAGTCCGACCCCGAGGTGGACGACGAGATCCCCGCCCTGACCATCTACCGCAAGCGGGATGTGAACATCGAGACCGAGCGCAAGCCCAAGACCCG
>CALXHP010000033.1 GCA_944388135.1 uncultured Gemmiger sp.
ATTCCTTTTGGCATAGCAAAGCACCCCACTTGTTATTCAGTATACCATACTGTCTAACAAATGGGGTGCAGTTCATATATCCTGTCGGGGATTTTTGTTTAGAGTTCTTTTGGTTCTTTTCTTGCAAGAAAAGAACAGCAAGACTGCATCACTCGTCGTCCGGCACGTCGGCGGCCTCATCGGCGCGCTCCGCGGCCTCGATGGCAGCCAGTTCCTCGGCGGAAGGTTCGGCGTTGTCCCCGGCGTCAGCTTCCACCTGGGCGGTCTCGGCGTCGTTGTCCCGGTCTACCCGGGCCACCATGGACACCTTGTCGCCCTCGGCCAGCCGCATGACCCGCACACCGCTGCCGTAGCGGCTCTGGACATTGATGTCGGAGGCATGGATGCGGATGAGGATACCGTTGGCGCTGATGAGGATCAGGTCATCGGTCTCGTCCACGATCTTGATGCCCGCTACGCCGCCCTTGGCGTAGTTGCGGATCCCCAGACCGCCCCGCTTGGTGATGCGGTAATCGTCAATGCGGCTGCGGCGTCCCTTGCCTTCCTCGGTGATGGTGAACACCGTGGCGCCGGGCCGGCAGACACCGGCTCCGATGACATAGTCGCCCTCCCGCAGTTTGATGACCCGCACGCCGTGGCCGGTACGGCCCATGGCCCGGGCCCCCGACTCGGTAAAGTGGATGGCGGCGCCGTCGTGGGTGGCTACGATGATCTCATCGTCGCCGCGGGTGAGGTGGCTCCACACCAGGCTGTCCCCCTCGTTGAGGCCCAGGGCGATGAGGCCCGCCTTGCGGATGTTCCGGAACTGGGACAGGGGGGTGCGCTTGATGAGGCCCTGACGGGTCACCATGGTCAGGTAGGTGTTGTCCTCGTCGGCCTTGGCGCTCTGCTGGAGCATCAGGGTGACCTTCTCGCCCTCCTGGAGCTGGAGCATATTCACGATATGGCTGCCCTTGGCCGTGCGGCTGCCCTCCGGCACCTGGTAGCCTTTCAGGCGGTAGACGCGGCCCTGGTCGGTCATGAAGAGCATATAGTCATGGGTGGACCCCACGAAGAGCTCCTCGGTGAAATCGTCGTCCTTCTGGGTCATGCCCTGGACGCCCCGGCCGCCGCGGTTCTGGGCCTGGTAGGTGTCCAGCGCCGTCCGCTTGATGTAGCCTTCGTGTGTCAGGGTGTAGACGCAGGTCTCCTCGGGGATCAGGTCCTCGATGTCCACCTCGCCGGACACCGCCTCGATGGAGGTGCGGCGCTCGTCGCCGTACTTGTCCGCCAGGGCGCAGAGGTCGGTCTTGACGATCCGTTTCACGTGCTCCTCGTTGGCCAGAATGTCCTTGTAGTCGGCGATGGCCTTGCGCAGCTCGCCCAACTCCTCCTCGATCTTGAGGATCTCCAGACCGGCCAGACGGCCCAACTGCAATTTGACGATGGCGTCGGCCTGGGGTTCGTCGAAGTCGAACCGGTCCATGACCGCCTGCCGGGCCTCGGCAAAGCCGCCCTTGCAGGCACGGATGGTGGCGATGATCTCGTCCACGATGTCTACCGCCTTGTGCAGGCCTTCCAGGATGTGTTCCCGCTCCTGGGCCTTCTTCAGGTCGAAGGCGGTGCGCCGACGGATGACTTCCATCTGGAACTCGATGTAGCGCTCCATGACGGTTTTCAGGCTCATGACCTTGGGCACGCCGTCGTCCAGGGCCAGCATGATGACGCCCACCGTGTCCTGGAGTTGGGTGTAGCGGTAGAGCTGGTTCAGCACCACCTGGGGGTTGGCGTCCTTCTTGATCTCGATGACGATCTTCATACCGGTGCGGCTGGAAGATTCATCGTTCAGGTCGGAGATGCCGTCGATCCGCTTGTCCTTGACAAGGTCGGCGATGGACTCGATGAGGCGGGTCTTGTTGACCATGTAGGGGATCTCGGTGACGAGGATCTCATACCGGCCGTTCTTCTTCTCCACGATCTCGGCACGGCCCCGCAGGGTGATCTTGCCGCGGCCGGTAGCGTAGGCCGCCCGGATGCCCGACCGGCCCATGATGATGCCGCCGGTGGGGAAGTCGGGGCCCTTGACGTATTCCATCAGCCCCGCCAGGTCGATGTCGGGGTTGTCCATCAGGGCGCAGAGACCGGCCACCACTTCCCGCAGGTTGTGGGGCGGAATGTTGGTGGCCATGCCCACGGCAATGCCCTGGCTGCCGTTCACCAGCAGGTTGGGGAACCGGCTGGGCAGCACGTGGGGTTCCTTCTTGGTCTCGTCGAAGTTGGGGTCCCAGTCGATGGTGTCCTTCTCGATGTCAGTGAGCATCTCACAGGCGATCTTGGACATGCGGGCCTCGGTGTAACGGTAGGCAGCCGGAGGGTCGCCGTCCACCGAACCGAAGTTGCCCTGGCCGTCTACCAGGGGATAGCGCAGGCTGAAATCCTGGGCCAGACGGACCATGGCGTCGTAGACGGAGGCGTCGCCGTGGGGATGGTAGGAGCCCAGCACGGCACCCACCGTGTCGGCGGATTTCTTGTAGGGATGCTGGGGGTCGTTGCCGCGCTCGTGCATGGTGTAGAGGATGCGGCGGTGGACGGGTTTCAGGCCGTCCCGCACATCGGGCAAAGCGCGGGAGACGATGACCGACATGGAGTAATCCAGGAAAGCGGTCTCGATCTCCTGTTTGACGTCGCGCTCAATGACCTTGGTGCCGGACCCCGGCACCATAATAATATTTTCTTCCATTCAGTGTACCACCTTGGAATCGATAGAATTGAGGAGATTGGTTGTAGGGCGGGGTCTTGACCCCGCCGGACGATGTGGCGGAAACGACAATGTCACACCTTGCCGTCCAGCACCCATTTCCGGGGATTGTTTTCGATATAGCGCTGGATTTCCAGCAGTTCCTGCTGGCAGCGGACTACATGATCATAAAAGGAGGTCTGCCACAGCGGCCGTTTGCATTTGCGGCTGACACCGGCCTTGTACTGCCCGATGATGGTAGGGACTGTAGGGCGGGGTCTTGACCCCGCCGTGGCGACCTCCTGCAGCTGCAAAAGGATTTGCAGATGATCGGGCATAATGACATACTGGAGCAGCTCCACACCGGCAAAATGCCGGGGCAGCGCCAGCAGGTCCTGTTCGGCAATGTTGCCGTAAGGTGTCAGCTCCAGGGCGACCTCTGCGGCGGGGTCAAGACCCCGCCCTACGATCCTGGCAAGACAGCGGCTGCGGTTTTTCGTGCAGAGCGTCAGAAAATAGACGTTGGCTGCGCTGTAATCCAGCTGCGGCAGCCGCGGATGTTTGCGTTTCGGCAGTTCCATGATTTGCTTTCTTTCGGGTTCTCTGCACGGCGGGGTCAAGACCCCGCCCTACAGTTGCCCCCGTTGACCACTCAGACGTCCAGATTGGCAAATTTCGCGTTCTTGACGATGAACTGGCGGCGGGGTTCCACCTGCTCGCCCATGAGGATGCTAAAAGCCTCGTCGGCCCGCTCGGCGTCCTCGATCTTGATCTGGACGATGACCCGGTTGTCGGGGTTCATGGTGGTCTCCCACAGCTGGTCGGGGTTCATCTCGCCCAAGCCTTTGTACCGGTTCACCTTGGCCCCCGGCATCTCTGCCGAAAGCGCCTTCATTTCATCGTCGTTGTAGGCGTACTTCACGGTCTGGCCCTTCTGCAGCTTGAAGAGGGGCGGCTGGGCCACATAGACGTAGCCGTGCTCGATGAGTGGCCGCATATACCGGAAGAAGAAGGTGAGCATCAGGGTGCAGATATGGGAACCGTCCACATCGGCATCGGCCATGATGAAGATCTTGTGGTACCTCACCTTGGAGATGTCGAACTCATCCCCGATGCCGGTGCCCAGGGCGGTGACCACCGGCATCAGCTTGTCGTTGCCGTAAATGCGGTCGGCCCGGGCCTTCTCCACGTTGAGCATCTTGCCCCACAAGGGCAGGATGGCCTGGATGTTGGAGTCCCGGCCCATCTTGGCGGAACCGCCTGCAGAATCGCCCTCCACAATGAAGAGTTCGGTCTTGCTGGGGTCCTTTTCGTGGCAGTCGGCCAGCTTGCCGGGCATCCGGTTGGATTCCAGGGCGCTCTTCCGGCGCACCAGTTCCCGGGCCTTCTTGGCGGCGGCGCGGGCACGGGCGGCCTGGGTGGCCTTCTCGAGAATCGCCTTCGCCACCGAAGGATTTTCCTCAAAGTATTCGGTCAGGGCCTTGTAGACCACGTTGCTCACAAGACCCTTGATGAAGGTGTTGCCCAGCTTGGCCTTGGTCTGGCCTTCGAACTGGGCCTCCTGCAATTTCACGCTGACCACCGCGATGATGCCTTCCCGGGCGTCCGAGCCGGAAAGGTTCTCGTCCTTGTCCTTCAGGATGCCCTTGGCCCGGGCGTACTCGTTGAGCACGCGGGTCAGCGCCAGCTTGAAGCCCTCCTCGTGGGTGCCGCCCTCGGGGGTGTGGACGTTGTTGGCAAAGCTCAGCAGCAGTTCGTTGTAGCTGTTGTCGTAGTACTGCAGGGCCACTTCCGCCACGGCGCCCTGGCCTTCCCCCTTCATATACATGACCTGGGGGGTCAGGGGGGTCAGGTCCCGGCGCTCGCAGAGGTAGCTCACGAAGGAACGGATACCGCCCTCGTAGCACATCGTCTCGCTGCGGCCGTCGTTCTCGGGGCCCTTTTCCTCGGTGGGACGGTCGGATTCGGGGCGCTCATCGGTGAGGGTGATCCGCACACCGGCGTTGAGGAAGGCTTCTTCCCGCAGACGCTTGAGCAGCGTTTCGTAGCGGTACTGGGTGGTCTCCTGGAACATCTCGGGGTCCGGCTTGAAGATGACCATCGTGCCGGTGGAGGCCGCCGTGCCGATCTTTTTCAGCTCGCCGTCCGGCTTGCCCCGCTGGAAGCTCTGCTCATACTCGGCGCCGTCCCGGCGTACCCGGACGGTAAGCCATTCCGACAGGGCGTTGACCACCGACGCGCCCACGCCGTGGAGGCCGCCGGCCACCTTGTAGCCGGAATCCTCGCCGCCGAACTTGCCGCCGGCATGGAGCACGGTATAGACGACGGTAACGGCGGGAATGCCCAGCTTGGGCTGGATGTCCACGGGGATGCCGCGGCCGTTGTCCGATACCTGGATGATGTTGCCCGGCTTGATGGTGACTTCGATGTGGGTGCAGTACCCGGCCAGGGCTTCGTCGATGGAGTTGTCCACGATCTCGTAGACCAGGTGATGCAGGCCGGAAGGACCGGTGGAACCGATGTACATACCGGGGCGCTTGCGCACAGCCTCCAGGCCTTCCAGGACCTGGATCTGGGCGCCGCCGTAAGCATGGTCGGTGGCGGTCTCACGGTTGGTTTCGGTGATGATTTCTTCTGCCATGAAGTGATTGCCTCCTGTTTGGATGAGGGGTTCGGAATCTATTGTAAAAAACGAAATATCGTAGAATGGCTTACCAGTCCACCCGGTCGGTGCGCTTTTTCAGCGCCGACGGAGAGAGGGGACTCAGATAGACCGTCTCGTCGGGGAAGTCGGTCAGAATGAAGCTCTTGGGCAGGGTACCGGGGGGACACAGGTCCACCACGGCGCCCTCCGCCTCGGCTTTTCGGAAGTATTCCTCGGTGCGGCGGGACGCCCCCGCCGTGTCCAGGTCGAACACACCCAGCAGGTCCCGGGTGTTCAGCACAAAATCCTGTCCGGCATGAAAGTACATAGTGTTTCCCTTGTTTTGCCTCTGCTTTTTGGCAGGGTGGCAAACCCGGAAGGTTCGCGCTCCCTGTATTTGTTCCTTTTTGAGTGACCTGCAATAGCAGCAAGTTAAGCGGCCCGCCCAATGGCCCCGGTTCCGGGGCCGTGTATATCGGAACCAACGCGCTGCGTTGGTTTTTGCACCGCGCTGCACTCCTGGGGCGCGGTTGCGGGGCATGGCCCCGCAGGCAAAAAGCACCGCATTCCGAGGCGCGGGGCACGGCTCAAGGGGCCTGCGGGCCCCCTAAGAACCCCCGGGGCTTCGAGGGGGTCGCCCGAGACTCCAACATCGTGGACCCTGAACGGCCCTACGTGACCCCGTTTCCCACCCGTGCCTATCGTGTGAGCTCATCCGGGTTCCTGATCTGAAACCCCGCCCGCCTTCGCGGGCGGGCCCTGATGGGGAATGGGTGATTGCCCACCGCACAAGCGGGGACAAAAGGCGCCCAAGAACCGGGAAATCGCCCGCCGAACGACGACGCAACCTTCCCGGGTTATTTGGTTGGAGTTTCTTTGCCTACTTTCTTTGCAAAGAAAGTAGGTCAATCTATAAAGGCGTCTCGGATGCCTGGCCGCCCTTGACGTAGATAATTTTGCCGTTGGTGCGGGCAAAGGCGGCGGTGTCGCAGGTGGTGACGATGGTCTGGTGCTCCCCCATCCGGGTGAGCAGATAGGTCTGGCGCTCGTCGTCCAGCTCGCTGAGCACATCATCCAGCAGCAGCACCGGGTGTTCGCCGAAAAACTCCCCCACCACGGTGGCCTCCGCCAGTTTCATGGCCAGCACACAGCTGCGCTGCTGGCCCTGGCTGCCGTAGATCCGGGCGGGCTGGCCGTCCAGCTGCAGGTCCAGGTCCTCCCGGTGGGGTCCCGCCATGCAATAGCCCATCCGCAGCTCGCTGCCGCGCACCGCCGCCAGCTTTTCCGCCAGGGCTTCCGCGGTGGGGGCTTCGGCACAGCACTGGTACCGCAGAGAAAATTTCTCGGCCCCATGGGAAATTTCCGCGTAGTTGTTCGCCGCGGCCGGGGCCAGGGCCTCCACAAATTTCTGCCGGTGGGCCATGATCTGCCCGCCGTACTGGGCCAGCTGCTCGTTGTAGGCGTCCAGCAGCAGCCCGCCGTTGGGGGTGATCTCGTAGCTTTTCAGCAGGGCGTTTTTCTGGGCCACCAGCCGCATGTACCGCCGCAGGGCCACCAGATAAGGCCGGAACACCTGGCAGAGCGCCGAATCCAGGAACCGGCGCCGTCCTTCGGGGCCGCCCTTGACCAGCGCCAGCAGGTCCGGCTCAAAGACCACCGCCTGGAAATTGCCCGCCAAAGCGGCGGCCCGGCCCTGGTCCACCCCGTTGAGTCTGGCGGTGCGGCCGGGGCGCTGGCTGCCCTTGGCCCCCACCGTCAGCCGGATGGTCTTTTCGCTGCCGTCCGATTCAAAGGAACCTTCCAGCACCGAAAATTCGCAGCCGCGGCGGATGAGTTCGGCGTCCTTGGCGCCCCGGAAACTCTTGCCCCCGGTAAGCAGCCAAACCGCTTCCAGCAGATTGGTCTTGCCCTGGCCGTTGGGCCCGCAGAGCACCGTCAGGTTGGGGTCGGGGTCCAGTACGGCATGGGCGATGTTGCGGTGGTCGGTGAGTTCCAGATGCTCCAGGCGCATCAGCCGCCCTCCGCTACCTGGACCGTCCGGCCGTCCAGCTCCACCGTGTCACCGGCCCGGCATTTCTTGCCGCGCATGGTGCAGATCTCGCCATTGACCTTCACCTGGCCGCCCTGGATCAGCTCCTTGGCTTCTCCCCCCGTTTCGCACAGGCCGGCAAATTTCAGCAGCGCGTCCAGCTTGATATACTCGGTATGAATCCGCAGTTTCTCCATAGGATCAGCCCTCGTTCTTGAACCGGACCGGCAGCACCAGATAGATGAAGTCCTTGCCGTCCTCCGGCAGGATCTTCACGGGGCTCAAAGGTCCGTTGATCTCCAGCACCATCCGCTCGCACTTGGAATACCGCAGCGCATCCAGCAGATACCGATTGTTGAAGCCGATCTCCACCGGGTCGCCGGTCATGGCCACCGGCGGGAACTCGTCCACCACCTTGCCCAGGGGCGTCTGGCACCGCACGGTGATCTTGTCCTCGGCAAAGGTGATCCGCAGAGGGTTCTTCAGCCGCTCGGTGATGATGAGGGACGCACGCTCGATGGTGCTGATGAAAGTCTTGCAGTCCACCGTCACCCGGGTGCGCTTGTCCTTGGGGATGACGCTCTCGTAGTTGAGGAAGTCCCCCTCGATGAGGCGGCTCATGATGGTGTAGCCGTTGGTGGTGAACACCACATACCGCCGGTTGGCGTCGATCTTCACCGGGTCGTCCGGCCCGCCCATGATCTTCAGCAGTTCCTGCAGGGTTTTGGCGGGAATGATGATCCGGATGTCACGGGTGCATTCCACGTTCCGCTGGATGATGGCCAGCCGGTAGCCGTCCAGCGCCACAATGGTTAGGCTGCCCGGCTCGATGACAAAGAGCTCGCCGGTGTGGGCGGGTTTCTTGTCGTCCTGGCTGACGGCGTAGATGGTCTTTTCGATGAGTTCCCGCATCATGCTGGTGGGGATGGTCATGGTGTTGTCGGCGCCGGTCACCGGCAGGCTGGGATAATCGGAGGCGTTCATGGCGGGGATCTCAAATTCCGCCACGCCGCCGCTGATGATGGCCTGGCCTTCGTCGGTGAGCTCGATGCGCACGTCGCCGGCAGGCATCCGGCTGACCATCGAGAGGAGGAGTTTTGCCTCCAGTACCGTTTCACCCGGTACCAGGACGTTGCACTCGATGGTGGTGGTGATGCCCATTTCCATGTCGTAGCCGGTGAGCGTCAGGTTGAAGCCCTCGGCTTTCAGGTAGATGCCTTCCAGCACGGGGATCGCCGAACGGTTGGTAATAGCGCGGGAAACGCCTTCGATCGCCGATGCCAAAAGGGATTTTTCGCATTCAAATTTCATGGCAGGTCCTTTCTCGGTCTTTGTTTCACTGAAAGACCCGGCTTTGTATAGAAGGATGTTTTGCTTCCCTTTTTGTTTTCCATAGATCGGGCACTTTTTCGGGGAGAAAAAGCAGAATCGAATCGTGTTTTGGAAGCAGAAACTATTAACTATTCTCGTAGTAGTAGTAGGGGGTGTGAAAACGGTGGAAAAGTCCGGGGATTTTGATAACGACGCGGAAAACAGCCGTTAAGTTTTTCTCCACCGACTGTGAAGAAAACGGTGGAAAACTTTGAAAACCCGAGTTTTTCACCGCGGTTCTTGAAAACCGCCTGTTGAAAAGGGAAAACTTGGTGGAATACTTTTCTGTACTTTCTTTGCAAAGAAAGTACCAAAGAAACTCTGACCAAAATCGAACGATGTTCGATTTTTATAGGATATAAGGGTCCACCCATTCACGGGTTATAAAATTGAAAGTTCTTTGCCTACTTTCTTTCAAGAAAGTAGGTTAGGTGCGGACGTTCTTCATGATGTCGCTGCACATTTCTTTCAGGTGCTGGTCCTTGGTGATGTTTTCCGCCATCGTCTTGATGGAATAGACCACGGTGGAATGATCCCGCTGGAACTCCTGACCGATGGCTTCCATGCTCATGCCGGTGACTTCCCGGATGATGTACATCGTCATCTGCCGGGCCGCGCTCACGTTGGCGTTGCGCTTCTTGCCCCGGATGTCGGCGGGCATCACGTTGTAGGTGCGGGCCACCTCGTTGAGGATCTTCTCAATGGTCACCGGGATGGGCTGGCTGTCGTTCAGGGTATCCTTGATGGCCGTCGTCGTCACACCGATGCAGGGGGCAATGCCCTCCAGCATATAGTAGGCGTTGAGCTTTTTCACCGCGCCTTCCAGCTGCCGGATATTCTGCTTCAGATGGTTGGCGATGTACTCCGCCACGTCGTCGGGCAGGTCCAGGTTGAGAAGCTCCGCTTTCCGCTTCACGATGGCCACCCGGGTCTCGAAATCCGGCGGCTGGATGTCGGCGGTCAGGCCCCATTCAAACCGGGTGCGCAGACGCTCCTCCAGACTCTTGATCTCCTTGGCCGGACGGTCCGACGCGATGACGATCTGCCGGCCGTCGTTGTGCAGCGTGTTGAAGGTGTGGAAAAATTCTTCCTGGGTACTTTCCTTGCCCGCCAGGAACTGGATGTCGTCGATGAGCAGCACGTCCGCCTGACGGTACTTCTGCCGGAACTGCTCGGTGGTGGCTGTTTTCACCGCCGTGATGATCTCGTTGGTGAACATTTCACAGTCCACGTAGACGATGTTGAAATCCGGATGGTTCTTCTTGATCTCGATCTGGATGGCGTTGAGAAGATGGGTCTTGCCCAACCCCGACGGCCCGTAGATGAACAGCGGATTGTACGCCCCCGACGGATTGGCCGCCACCGCCTGGGCTGCCGCGTAGGCAAACTGGTTGGAGGGCCCCTTGATGAAGTTCTCGAAGGTGAAATCATACCGGCCGCTGGGCAGCGTTTTTTCGTCCAGTTTCGGTTTTTCCGGTTCTTCCTCTTTTTTCGGGGTGACGAACACAAGATCGACATCAAACCCCAGCACAGATTTGAAGGCATCCTTCAGCATCGCGGTGTAACGGTCCGACACGATGCCCAGAATGAAGGCGTTGCGAATCTCCAGCGTGATGGTGTTGGAATTTTCAAAGCTGACGGCTTTGATGTCGCTGATGTAGTATTGGTAGGTTGCCTCGGCAGTATGTTCACGGCAATAGGCTTTCGCCGCGTCCAATACGTCGTTGATGGAATCCATGGCTTACGATACTCCCCACTTCCTGTTAAAAATCGCGCCCTCGAAACAAGGGCGCAAAAACACTACATACAGTATACCACAAAAAGGGGCTTAAAACAACACCCTATTATAATAAAGTAGGAAGAATTTTCCTGCAAGGAAGATATCTGCCCTGCCACTAAATATGGTGGGTATGGATTTCGGACGCCACAACTGTACGGCGGAACGAAAAATTTATCCCCAAACCTATTGACAAATGCTGCCGTTATCGCGTATAATCTAAGACTGCAAGGCTGCCCCTGTATGGGCAAAGCCCTGAAACAAACCGCCCATACCGGGAATTCAACAGGAGGAATGAAAAATGAAGCGTACTTTCCAGCCCAAGAAGCGTCAGCGCAGCCGCGTGCATGGTTTCCTGCAGCGCATGGCCACCAAGAACGGCCGCAAAGTCCTGGCCCGTCGTCGTGCCAAGGGCCGCAAGAGCCTGACGGTCTGATCTTTGGAAATGAATGAAGTAAAGGGTTGCTGACAACTGGGTCAGCAGCCCTTTTTTCTAAACTGAACTTCAGTTCAGTTTCAAAGAGGGGGAACAGCCCCGCAGGTTGCCGCCTGACGGGTCTATTCCAACGGGTTGCGGTGCCCGCATCCTGCGGCGCGCCTTGTGGCGGCGCTTGCACTCTGCGACCGCGGCCCCTGCTCCGCCGCGCTGGTTCTGCCGCAGGCAGCGCGCGGCTTTGCAGCCCCTTCGACAAAATTTATCCCAAAACCGCGCACTCGTCGCGGGCTCCTCGCACACAATTTTGGGATAAATTTCCCTGGATGTGTCACCGTCGTCGGCACACTGCGCCCGCAGGCGCGTTTCGTAGGCCAACCGCTGCGCAGCAGCGGCTCTTAGGCCGGAGATGTCCGCCGACGGCGACGATTTTTCATTTGTTTGTGGAGTTTTGCCCATGCGTTACCGCACTTTGAATAAAAACTGGCAGTATAACCGGGTCTACGGCCGCGGCAAAAGCTATGTGCACCCCCATGTGGTGCTCTATGTGGCCAAGAACCGGCTGGGATATACCCGCATCGGGCTGACCGCCACCAAAAAGGTAGGCCATGCCGTCCAGCGCAACCGGTGCCGCCGCGTCATGCGGGCGGCTCTCAGTGAACATCTCTCGCAAAATATCGGCGGATATGATATAATACTGGTAGCGCGCGGTCAGACCCCCCACCTGAAGAGCAC
>CALXHP010000034.1 GCA_944388135.1 uncultured Gemmiger sp.
GCGTTACATATTGTATCAAAAATTTCGGCTTTTGTACACTCTTTTTTTAAAAAAGCTTTGCAGCTTTCCCAACTTTCCACCCGGAAAGTCGTCTGCGCCACCACATGAATGGACTCTTGTTGCAGAAGTTCCGGCAGCAAATTCTGCAGCTCTTCCAGATTGGCAAAAACCCGCACCGGGCCTGTCGTATGGCCCACAATCCCCTGTACTTCGGGGTGATTCGCATCCCCTGCCACCAGCAGAAGCGCGCCTTTTTTGCCTGCTTCAGCGGCCAATTTATGGATTTTTGCTACAAACGGGCAGGTGGCATCGTGATACGCCAGGCAGCGTGTGCTTATTTTTCCGTACACATTGCGGGGTACACCGTGGCTGCGGATCACCACTTCATACCCGTCGGGCACAGCATCCACATCCGCGCAGGTCAAAGCACCCTTTTCCTCCAGGTCCTGAACCACCTGGGGGTTGTGGATCAGCGGCCCCAGGGTGGCCACACGGCGGCCTTCGCCCAAAAGGTCATAGGTCAGCTTGACGGCACGGTCCACGCCGAAGCAGAAACCGGCCGTCTTGGCACGAATCACTTTCATAGGTTGGCTCCTTTTCGGGGGTTACAGGTCCGACTGCTGTTTTGCATCCAGAACCTTGGGCTCGGCGGCAGGCACCTGGGCGGCAGGCAGCTGGCCGGGATGGAAGGCGTTTTCCTCCAACAGGGTTTCCAGGGCGGTCTTGAGGCGGCTTTTCATATGGCGCAGGGCCGTCACCCGGTGGGTGGTATCGGTGATCTGCAGCTCCTCAGCGGGAATGGCCGGGCCAAACACCACCCGGATACGGCAGAACAGATGCAGCTTGCCGTCCTTGGTGTTGTAGATGATGCGGCAGGGCAGCATATCCGCCCCGGCCGATGCGGCGATGACAAAGGCGCCGCTTTTCAGGATGCCCAGTTTTCCGTTTTTGGTGCGGGTGCCTTCGGGGAAGATCAGCACCGCCGTCCCCTTGCGGCAGGCGCCGGTCACCTTGTCGATGGTGGTGGTGTCGCCCTTGCCCCGGTCGATGGCCACCGCGCCCATACAGCGCAGGAACCAGCCAATGAAGGGATTGACAAACAGTTCCTCCTTGGCCAGCACGCACATGCGGCGCCAGTCCATAACGGCAATGGCGATAAATACCGGGTCCAGGTTGGCGATATGGTTGGAGGCGATCACCAAAGCCCGGCCATCGCGCACCGCCTTGTAATGTTCTATACCGACGACCTCGATCCGCCAGACGAACCGCGCAAGCACCCAAACGATGGGCAGAATAATCCAATACAGCAGCATGTGCGGCCTCCCAATCAGATGTGTTCCAGAATCGTGCGCTTCAGTACGGCAAAACTCTGGTCAAAATCAATGTCGCTGGTATCCACCCGGATGGCGTCCTCCGCCTGCTTCAGCGGGGCCACCTCCCGGTGGGTGTCCTGGTAATCCCGCTGCTGAATATCCGCCAGCACGGTGGCATACTCGGCAGGCTGGCCTTTCTCCTGCAGTTCCTTGCAGCGGCGCTGGGCCCGGGCCTCGGCGCTGGCGGTAAGATAGATCTTCACCGTGGCATGGGGCAGCACCACGGTGCCGATATCCCGGCCATCCATCAGAACGTTCTGGTTGGCGGCCAGCCCCCGCTGGGTCTCCAGCAAAAACGCCCGCACCGCCGGGTGAGCCGACACGGCGGAAGCCGCCATACCGATCTGCTCCGCACGGATGGCCTCGCTCACGTCCTCCCCGTTGAGGTAGACATGCTGGGTGCCATCCATCAGCCGGATGTCCAGCTGAATCTGCGGCAGCAGCGCTGCCACGGCATCGGCATCGTGCAGGTCTGCACCCTGCCGTACCGCGTACAGACCAATGGTGCGGTACATCGCACCGGTATCCACATAGACATAGCCCAGGTCTGCTGCCAGCCGTTTGGCCAGGCTGGACTTACCGGCCCCCGAAGGGCCATCGATGGCAACTGAAATCATGCAAAACACCTCATAATCCTATTGTTGACGGGCTGAGCGCCCGGAATCATCCATTTTGTCCGGCGATGGCCCGGACCGCCGCCTGGGCCGTGGACCAGGCGATCTGCAGGTTATATCCGCCGGTGCGAGCATCCACATCCAGCACTTCCCCGGCAAAATACAACCCGGCGCAGCATTTGCTGGCCATGGTTTTGGGGTCCACTTCCCGCACATCCACACCGCCGGCGGTGACTACGGCATGTTCCCGGTCCCCCAGGGCCGTCACCGGTACCGCCCAGTGTTTGCAGAGCTGTACCAGCGCCTGCTTCTGCTCCCGGGTGATCTGGGCTGCCCGGGTGGCGGGGTTCACGCCCCATTTTTCCACTGCCACCGGCCGCATGGAGTGGGGCAGCAGCTTTTCCAGGGCGCCCTGGGCGCTGTGGCCCCCCAAAGCGGCAAAATCCCGGGTCAGACGGTCATAGAGGGTCTTTTCCTCCAGGGCCGGTTTCAGGTCAAACTCACAGACGTATTGATGGTGCGGCAGATCCTCGATATAGGTGCTGGCGGAAAGCACCAGCGGCCCCGACAGACCGAAGTGGGTGAAGAGCGCCTCCCCCTGCTCCGAAAAGAGGGGTTTGCCGTCACAGAGCAGGGTCAGTTTTACGTTGCGCAGGGAGAGCCCCATCATCTTGCGGCAGGCCGGGTCGGGACTGACCAGGCTGCACAGGCTGGGCTGGGGCGACACGATGGTATGGCCCGCCTGCCGGGCCAGCCGGTAGCCGCTGCCGTCGCTGCCGGTGACCGGATAGCTGATGCCGCCGGTAGCGATCAAGGTAGCCGACGCACGGAAGGTCTGTCCGCGGTCGGTGACGACACCCTGGCAGACACCGTCCTCGATCAGCAGCTTTTTGGCGCTGCCACGCACGAATTCCGCCTCTGCGGCATAGCTGCGCAGCGCCGCCAGAATGTCGGCTGCCCGGTCGCTTTGGGGGAACACCCGGCGGCCCCGCTCGGTCTTGAGGGGCACCCCCAGGGATTCGAATAATTCCATGGCTGCCGACGGTGGGAAGGCATACAGGCTGGAATAGAGGAACCGGCCGTTGTGCCGCACATAGGGCAGGAATTCCCGCACATCGCTGTCACTGGTCACGTTGCACCGGCCTTTGCCGGTGATCAGCAGTTTCTGCCCCGGACCCTTGGGGTTATGCTCCACCACGGTGACCCGCAGCCCCCGGGCACAGGCGGCCCCGGCCGCCATCAGGCCGGCCGCTCCGCCGCCGATGATGAGAAGATCGGTCATGCAGCGTTCTCCTTTCGATGAAACGGCCAGCCGAACGCCGCGACCGACACAAAAGCATAGAGTAAGAACAACGGGTGCACGGTGGCCAGATACATGGTGGAGGTTCCGATGCCGAAGCTGGACACTTCCACAAAAGCGATCATGGCACAGCGCAGCAGGGCAATGCCCAGAATGCCGAAAAGCAACAGCCAGGGCACCACCGTATCTGCTTTACGCCGGCGCAGCACAGAGGGCAATGTCCCGAAATGGCAGACCAGTCCCGCCAGCAGCCCCAGCCACAGCAACGCCCGGTAGACCCAGGCGATGGCTTCCATCGAAGCGAACACCGCTTTCTGGTAGGGGCTGTAATAGGGGGTATCCTTGCCCGCCTCGGCGGCGCTGTTGAAGCCGCAGTGCAGATACCCGGACCACAGGGCCATATCCTCCTGGGTGCCGATAGAACGGGCCTCCTCATAGGGGGCACAGTCCGCAAAGGTCACCACGTGGACAACACCCCGCACCGTTTCGGCCAGGGTGGGCGCCACATAGGACGCCTTGATGGGCTGGCTGGTAGCCGCCCGCCTGCCGGTACGGCTGGGCAGGGTGCCGTCGTCGCAGGCGGCGTTGATGGCATCCGCCACGCTCTGCCAGTAGTCCGCTGCCTTCCGGGGGGTATCGTAGATGCCCTCAAACTGGGCGGCGCGGCGGATGCCCCAGTAAAAGCTGCCCGCCCGGTAATCGTCCAGTTCGGGGTCACGGAAATCATTCTGGAGCTGTTCGTCCTCCTCCAGCCAGTAGGCCAGGGGTTCCAGTTCGGGCACTGCCTCATAGAGTTTTTCCCGGGCGTCGGCGGGTACCGAGAGCAGCGGTTCCTCGCTGGCGGTATCCACCCGCATCATGGCTCCCATGGCCGCGGCAAAAGAGCCCTCAGAGAAATCCGACAGGGCGAAAACACCGTAATGACTGTAATTAAGACCACAGAAGGTCAGCACGGCGGCGGCCAGCAAACCGTAAGGCAGCAACTGGGCCAGGCAGCTGCGCCAGCGCCGGGCACGGACCAGCACCACTACCATCACAATAGTGGCCACCACCGCAAAAGGCAGGAGAAACAGACCGGCGTCCTCCCGGTCCAGATAGCCGCAGCCCAGCCCTGCACCGGCGGCCACCAGCCAGGGCCAGAGGCGTGTTTTTTCCGCCGGGCAGAGGACCGCCCGCAGAGCCGCCCCCGCCATGCCTGCAAAGAACACCAGGCAGAGGGCCGGGAAGGTATTATCCCGGTAGACCCGCAGGGTATAGGCCGCCCAGCTGGAAGGCAAAAAGGCCAGCAGCGCAAAAAGGCCCAGCGTAACAGCCCGGGCCGTTCCCAGCGTTTTTTGACGCCACAGCGGTGAAAAGGCAAAGGCTGCCAGCAGCGATGCCGCGCACCACAGCCCGGCCCCCGCCACCAGATAGGGCAGATGCAGGGCGTGCAGGAGCGCCAGCCAGACGGGGAAAAACATCGCCTTGGAGAGGGTGAGGTAGTCGTAGGCACCCAGCCACTCCCCTGCCGAGATGCAGTTGGCGGCGCGGAACATCAGTTCATCGTCCAGCGGAGCCCCGCCTACCCAAATATATGCCTGCTGGAACCCGGTAAGCGCGCAGCGCAAACACACCAGCAATGCGACGCACAGCCAGAAGGTCCGGGGGCTCAGTTGTAGGCGGTTTTTTCTCATTTTTGCAGTTTTTCGATACTTTCCACAAGATATTTCTGCTGTTTGAAAGTCAGATCCAGCAGCAGAGAAAGGAACTTCACCACAATGGTGAGCACAGCAAACAACCCGGCAAAGCCCACCGTGATGACGAACATGGTGGTAGTCCATCCTGCCACCGGGTGGCCGGTGAAGAAGATCACCAACGTGTACACCAGTTCGGCCAGTGCCAGCACCAGCATACACAGGGTGATGCCCATACTGACCTTGAAGCCGGCATCGGTGTAAAGGGCCAGGCTGTCCACCGCCAGATTGAAACGCCCGGCCCGTTTTTCAGTCATACGACCGTCAAACACCAGGTCGGCCATCTTCAGGCCGGATGCCGCGTAGGCCGCCTTGCGGTAAGGCAGATGAGCGCTGGAGGCGTGGACCCGGTTGATGGCCCGCCGGGTGACCAGCCGGAAAGCATCGGTGCGCAGCCGGTAAGGCGAATGGGAGTACGCGTTAAAGATGCTATAGAACAGCTTGCTGCGGCTGGCACGGGGGCAGACCGACACAATGTCATTGCCCTGCAGTGCCGTCTGGTAGGCCTGGAAGATGCAATCCGCCGGATAGGGCATCCGGGTGGAGTCAAATTCATAGACATAGTCGCCGATGGCGGCATCCAGCCCCGCATTCATGGCGTTCTCCAGGCCATGATGCAGGCTCATATGCAGGATCGTCAGCGGGGCAGCCTGTTCCCTGCCCCAGGCCCGCAGCTTTTCCACCGTGTCGTCGGTGCAGGCATCGTCCACCGCCACCAGTTCATACTGGGCAAAGTGGGCCTCCAGCTGGGCCGATAGATTCCGGCAGAATTCCACCGCCCGGTCTCCGTCGTTATGGAGATAGACGACGGCCGAAATAAAATTTTTCTCTTTGGTATTCACAGTTCCAGCACCTCGTCCAGATCGTACACCGTATTGATCTTGCCGGACAGCACGCTCACCAGCTTGGGCTCCTCGCTCATGACGCGGATCACGGTAGGCCGGGAGTCATCGATCTCACTGGCTTTCAGGATGGGCTTCATGCTGAACAGGCTGCTGTGGTAGGCAAAACCGTATTCTTCTTTCAGATATTTCCGGGCCAGGCGGCTCATATAGGGCCAGGCACTGACCGGCTTGGCCGGGCACTCGTTGCAGTTAAAGAGGTTGCCCGGCGCACAGCGGCCGCCGCTCTGCTGCTGGCAGGGGAAGGTGGCAACGCTGTCATAACTGGTTTCATGGGGGGTGAAGGTCACACTGGTCAGGCTGTGCAGACCGGTCTGCCCGAAAGGCATCAGGCTGAAAAAAGGCCCGTCCATCACGGTGATGCCGGTGTGTTTCAGCCGTTCATCCACCGTGCAAAGGATGATCTCGCACTTTTCGTACTTGATCTGAAAGGACGGCAGCCCCAGCATGGCATGTACATCGTTGACGCCTGCATAGGTGGCGTTGAGCAGGTAGGGGGCTTCGGCGGTAACCTCCCCTGCCGTAACCCGCCAGGCACGCCCCGCACGCTCAATGCGCTCCGGCTTGTGGCTGTAGAGCACCGTTACGTTGGAGAGTTTGGCCAGCTGTTCCAGGAACCAGCGTTTCAGCACCTGGGCGTCATAGGTATACTCGGTGGTCAGAAAGGCCCCGTCACAGAGTCCTGGATTGAAATATTTGGTAGGTGCCACATCGTCGCAGCGAATCCCCGCAGCCGCACAAAAGCGGCGGAATTCCGCCGCGTTGGTCCAGGAAAAATGGGCGCTGGTGGCATAAATCTGGTCGAACCGGGTGTGCAGGCAAAACCCGTAATCCCGGCAGAAGCGGTCAAAATAATGGGCGCTTTTGATGGCCGTGGAATAGCTGCGGGGATAATGATAGCCCATGTGTACCCGGGCCTGGTTGATGTAGGTAGCCCGCATAAAAGGACCGGGGTCACGCTCCAGTACCAGGACACGCTGGCCTGCCGCACCGCATTTCTGCGCCGCATACAGGCCGTAGAGTCCGGCACCCAAAATAATTTTATCGTAGGTCATAGCGTGTTCCCCCGGTGCCATAAAGCACCCTTTCTGTTACGGATTGTATTTGCCCGCCATGGCAGCCAGCAGCACCTTCATCAGATCGCTGTTGCCCTTGAAGCCGGTAATTTTGGTGGGCGTTTTGCCGGTGGCCGGGTAGGCCCGGGTGACCGGCACCTCGCAGGCACGCAGCCCCAGCTGGGTGGCGCGGATGCTCAGGTAGGCCAGCAGCTCATACCCCTGGAAAACGTCCCGCAGAGGACGCACGTCAGGGTGGGTCAGGTATTCCCGGCTGTAGGCCCGGTAGGCGTTGGTGGTATCGGTGAACCACTGGTGGGCCGCCAGACTGACCAGCGGCGCATGGATGAGCCGCACCGCCGCATACCGGACGGGCGGTGTATTGATGGCCCGGCCGCCGCGGCGGAACCGGCTGCCCTGGACAAAGTCATAGCCCGCCTGGAGCTTTTCGATAAAGCGGGGCACATCCTCGATGGAGTCCTTGTTGTTGCCGTCGATGGTCAGTACGCCCTTGTAGCCGCGGTTCAGGGCAAAGTAGATGCCCATCCGCAGCTGAGCCCCCTGTTTGCCGGGGCCGGTTTTTACCAGCAGGGTATTGACGCCGTAGAGAGCCAGCGTTTCGGGGTTCATGCTGCCATCGGTGGAACCGCCGTCGCAGATCACAATGTCACACAGTTTATGGATGCCCGCCCGCTGGGCGCGGCCCAGCTCGGTGAGGATGCGGGCGCCCTCGTTGATGACAGGAATCAGCAGGCAGTAGTCGCTCTGTCTGGCTTCCAGCTCGGCGGCACGGTAGTCCGGCACGCCGGAAAGCTGATGGCGTTCATATTGGATCATGCAAATACCTCCGCAACATAGTCCAGCGTGCGCCGGACGGTGTCCAGATCGGTGGTGGCCATCTCCACCGAGACATAACCGCGATAGCCCACCGCACCCAGCAGCAAAGCCAGTTCCTTATGTTCCGGCCGCTTCTGGATGGGCGCCAGCCCCGGTTCGCTGATATGCACGTGGCTGACATATTTGAGATCATCCACAAAATCCTGGAGGTGTTCCCCCTGGGCCAGCATGGTGGAAAGGTCCAGATTGACAGCCAGGCCGGGATTGTCCAGCCGCTTGACCAGGGCAAAGGCCTCGGCGGTACCGTTGAGATAGTTGGTATACATCGGCGGGTTGGCCTCGATGGCCAGGCGCACGCCGTACCGGGCGGCCAGATTGCCCGCCTGCATGAAGAAGGATTCCGCCTGGGCATCGGAAGCCCCCAGGGGACGCATCCGGTTCTTGGGGCAGCCGAACACCAGGGAGGGGCAGTTCAGGCTGTGGGCAAACTGAAAGGCCCCCGCGGTATAGTCCAGCAGGGCCTCACTTTGTGCCCCATCAAAAATATTGCCCGTCTGGCCGTACCAGATACTTTGCAGGCTGGGCACCTCAAAGCCCCAGCGGTTTTTCAGATACCCGCCGAAAAGCGCGGCGGAGGTCAGGTTTTCATAAGGTTCCGCCGGAAAGATCCGGGTAGGGGCAATTTCCAGCCCGGTAAAGCCGGCCTGCTGCATCGCAGTATAGACCGCTTCATCGTCGTTTTTATGCCATGCAATGTTGGAGATGGCCAGTTTACATACGGGCATGGTCCGCTTCCTCCCCTTGGCGCAAAAAGCGCCGGATATCGTCCAGTTCTTCCTCTTCGGTGCAAAGGTACACCCCGCTGCCCCCCAGAAGGGCCGCGTACCTGCTGTGCAGGTCGTAGTCAAAGGGTGCCTTGGGCAGTTCGTTGTGCCAGTCGGTTTTGCCGGTCACGGCCGTATAGACCGCTGCGGCGGAAACCGGCGGCGTGCAGAGGTGCAGCAGCCGCAGCCCGGCCTGCCGTGCGGCGGAAATATCCCCCCACAGACGGCCCAGGTTGTAGAACTGGTAGCGGCTGCGGGAATCGGTAAAGGCCAAGGCGTTGAAATCATTTCCGGCAAAAAAGTCCCGCAGGGCGGCGGCATCCACGGCACCGTTCAATTTGTAAAAGCCGTTGTCCGCCAGGGTGTAACCATCCCGCACCAGCGCGGATTTCTGCGCCAGTTCGTCGTATTTTTCCGGTTTCAGCATGGACGGCGTGATGGTCTGCAGGTCAAAGAGGAAATTCTTCTTGAGGCCCTTGCCATAGAGGGCGGGCAGACGCACGATCAGGGCGTGGGGGAAGTCCTGCCGCACCCACTGTTCCAGCTGCAGCCGGTTGCGGCCGTAAGCGGAAAGTCCTTCGGTATCCGGTGCATCATCCTCATTTTTGCCGCGGCTGTCGGCGTAGACCGCAATGCTGGAGATGAGCACCAGCTCTTTCGGTGCGATCCGGCGCAGATTTTCCCGGGCGGCGGCCATCACGGCCAGGTCAGCCTCGGGGTCGGCATTGGCCAGGAACATCGCCGCCGGCACCCCCGCATAGACACACAAATCGGGGCGGGTGCCGTACTGCGATGCCACATCACTGCTGTGGCAGACCGCCGCAAATTTGTGTTTGGCCATCAGATTGCCGCCCACAAAGCCGGTGGACCCTACCAGAAGATCGCTGTACACACACTTCGCCCCATTTCTACACATTCATACAGAATGCATTATAACCGATTACCGCACAAAAAGCAACGCCCCGCGTTGGCTGAAACGCGGGGCGAAGGCTTATTTTTGACAAATGTTTAGAAACTGACTGATAATAGAAAGTCCCACCGGCCCGGATTTTTCCGGGTGGAACTGGCATCCCACCACAGAACCATGGGCTGCGACCGCACATACATCGCGCCCACCGTAGCGGGTATCCGCCAGGCGGTCCGCTTCGTCGGCGGGCTTGGCCTCATAGCTGTGGATGAAGTAGCACTCCTGCCCGGGGGCAACTTTTTCCAGCACGGTACCGGCAAAGTCGGTCCGGCCACCCGCCGGGAACAACGGGTCCCAGTCGATGTGGGGCACCTTCTGGGGGTTCCCCTGCAGGTCGGTATCGGGGATCCTGACCACCCGGCCGGGGATCAGTCCCAGACCGGGGCAGGTGCCGAATTCTTCGGATTCATCAAAGAGCATCTGCATTCCCAAGCAGATGCCCAACAAAGGGGTTCCCTCCGCGGCCTTCTGACGGATGACCTCCACCAGGCCCAGCCGTTCCAGGCCGGCCATCCCGTCCCGGAACGCACCCACGCCCGGCAGAACCAGGGCTTCGGCGGCTCGCACATCCGCCGCGCTGCTGGTCAGCAGCGTTTCCGCCCCGCAATGGGCAAAGGCATTCTGCACACTGCGCAGATTGGACAACCCGTAGTCAATGACGGTGACTTTCATACACTGCGCACCTCCACGCCCCCGGCCCGGATCTCTTCTTTCAGCTCCGGCACCGTTTCTTTTTCGTAATGCAGCACCGCCGCACAGGCCACCGCATCGGCCCCCGCACGGGCCGCCTCCACGATGTCATCGCCGCAGCCTACGCCGCCGCCGCAGATCACCGGGATATGCACCGCCTTGGTCACGGCCTCGATCAGCTCCAGGTCCATACCCCGCTGCAATCCCTCGTTGTCCACGCTCATGAGCAGGATCTCCCCTGCTCCCAGGGCTTCGCCCCGCTTGGCCCACTCCACCACGTCATAGCCGGAATGGGCACGGCCGCAGTCATAGTAGGCTTCCCACTTGCCGGGCCAGGTGCGGCTGCGCTTGGCCTGGATGGAAAGCACCATGCACTGGCTGCCGAATGCTTCGGCGATCTCGGTGATGAGTTCCGGCCTCTTGATGGCCGCCGTGTTGACGGCCACCTTGTCGGCGCCCATAGAGAGCAGGTGGCGCACATCTTCCACACTGCGGACGCCGCCGCCCACGCATACCGGAATGAACACATCGTTCACCGTCTTGCGCACGATGTCACTGAGGTTGTTGCGGTTGTACAGGCTGGCCACAATATCAATATAGAGCAGCTCGTCGATGCCCTGCTCGTAATACTTTTTGGCGAACTGGTTGGGGTCGCCCAGTTTGCGAAGCCCCTCCATCTGAATGCCCTTCACCAGGTTGGTGTCCTTGACGTCCAGCCGGGCGATCAGGCGGATTTTGTTTGCCATGGGTGTTTTTCCTCCGTTTTGTATACGGGATCAAATCTCGTGGTGGGTACCCTTGGGGTCGCCCCAGAGCACTTCACTGTCGCCTTCGTAGGGAGTGTGGCGCAGCTTCCACATATTGTCCTCCCACTTCCACAGATGGGGAGAGCGGAACCGGTCGGCCAAGTGCATGAAGTAGGCGCGGTCCATCTTGGGCTGCTCGAAGAGCTGGGATGCATGGGGGAAGTGCTGTTTGTCGATGGAGAGATACTGCATGATCTCCTTCTCGAAACGGTCGGGGTACTCGCCGTCGAACTTCTTGCAGAGGGCCTTGCCTTCCTCCAGGGTGATCTCCTCGTTGCGGATCTCCTGGGCGGCGTCGTAGGTGGTGCGGCCGATGCCGTACTTGATGTAGGTGGTGTAGTAGAAGAAA
>CALXHP010000035.1 GCA_944388135.1 uncultured Gemmiger sp.
GAGCGACCACAGGAGATAGGCCCTTATAGGGCCTGTTCAAACCACCCGTTCAACGGGTGGTTTTGATTTGGCGCCGGCGTGAAGTTTGCCCAGCTGCCGGTATTCTTCCTCATTGGCGGCAATGGCGGCGGCCTGTTCGGGGCTGACCGGACGTACCACTTTGCCGGGAACCCCCATGACCAGACTGCCGGCGGGGATCTGAGCCCGCTCGGGAATCAGGGCTCCGGCGGCGATCAGGCAGCCGGGGCCGATCACGGCTCCGTTGAGGACGGTAGCGTTCATTCCGATCATGCAACGGTCGCCGATCATGCAGCCGTGGAGGACAGCGCCGTGGCCTACGGAGACACCGCGCCCCAGGATAATGTCCAACCCTGGGCCAGTATGGAGTACAGCATTGTCCTGCACATTGCTGCCCACACCCACAACGATCCGGCCGGTGTCCGCCCGCAGCACGGCACCGTACCAGATGCTGGAACCTTCTTCCAGCCGCACAGACCCGGCCAGCGTTGCGTTTTCGGCTACAAAGACTGCCCCGTAATCGGCGGGGGTCTTGCCGTCCACCGTGATATATGCCATAGGAATCACCTCTTGGCACTATGATACACCAATGGGCGGCAAATTGCAAAACATGACCGGTTTGTGCTACAATAAAAAGACGGCGCGGGCGCACCGGGCCGCAAAATGCAAGACAGGCAGGGAAAGATATGTCCATCAAAATGATCTGCAGCGACCTGGACGGTACGCTGCTGCAATATGGCCGCAAGGAACTGGAGCCGGAAGTGTTTCCCCTGATTGAAGCATTGGCTGACCGGGGAATTTTGTTTTGCCCGGCGTCGGGGCGACAGTATACCAGCGAGAAAAAACTTTTTGCGCCGGTAGCGGACCGCTGCGCCTTTTTGTGTGAGAACGGCGGCGTGCTGTACAAAGACGATGTCTGCATCGGCAAGACCCCCATGCCCCGTGCCATGGCGGAGAAAATCGCCCGGGACCTGTGGGACCGCAGTGAAGGCCAGGGGGAGGTCATGCTTTCGGGCCAGAACTGTGCCTACCTGATGGAACGGGGCCTGGGCATGCTGGACCGTATCCGGTTTATCGGCAACCGGTATGAGGTCATCCAAGACCCGTCCCAGGTGCCGGAAGAGATCGTCAAGGTCTCGGTCTATCTGCATGAGGGTGTGGAAAAATACGCCGACCGGTTTGTGCCCCGCTGGCAGGAGGCAAACTGTGCGGTGGCGGGGCCCTACTGGATCGACACCACCCTGGCCAACAAGGGGACCGGTGTACAGGCTTTGTGCGAAGCCCTCGGCATCGCGCCCCAGGAGGTCCTGGCGTTCGGGGACAACTACAACGATACCGCCATGCTGGACCTGGTGGGGGTACCCTACATCATGGACAGCGCCGCGGAACCGCTGCGTCAGCGCTATCCCCGCCACACCCCCCGACCGGAGGTGGTCCTGCGGGCGCTGCTGGACGGGCAGCCGGTGTAAAAGCAAAGAAATGCCCCGGATGGATGGAACCCTTTTCTGGAAAAAGGTGCCGGTCCATTCCGGGGCTGTTTGTTATAAACTATCTTTTGAAAAGGAAGGCGGAACTTTCCGGAGTTGATTTTCCCACAGGAAAGGCCAGTGGCGGCCCGCTGGACGAATACGGTACAAATGTCCAGAAATATTCCCTTCTTATGGACAGACGATGCGTAGCTGTGGCGGAAATTTGACCGATTTACACAAAGAAGCCGAGGAATTTTGGGCTATTTTCCGTTGACGATGCACGCCGAGTATGTTATTATAATAACGACTTAACAATATGTCTCGTGCGCGCAGTCGGCGCACGAATATGGGAGGAAAAAGCAATGAAAGAGTTCACCTACACGATCAAGGAACCGGTTGGTATCCATGCTCGTCCGGCCGGCCTGCTGGTCAAGGAAGTCAAGGGCTACCAGAGCACCGTGACCATCATCAAGGGCGACAAGTCCGTCAACGCCGTCAAGCTGATGGCCCTCATGGGTATGGGCATCAAATGCGGCGATACCGTCACCGTTCAGGTGGAGGGCGCCGACGAAGAGACGGCTGCTTCCGCTCTGGAAAAGTTCTTCAACGAACATCTGTAATCGCCTGAAAACCAAAGGCCGCGGCCGCTGTACTGCTATGGCGGCCGCGGCTTTTCCCGTTCACATGCAAAATAGGGAGGTTCCCATATGATTACCATTCAGGGTAAGGGTGTTTCAGCCGGTGTTGGTATCGGACCTTTGTATTTCTATCGCCGTGCCACTGCTGAAATCAAGCGTTATACCGTAGAAGATACCGAGGCCGAATGGCATCGGTTCAAGGGCGCCCAGACCGGTGCCATCGAACAGCTGGGCAAACTGGCCGAGCAGGCCCGGGCCGAAGCCGGTGATGAGGCCGCCATGCTGTTTGAGACTCACCAGATGATGGCGGAGGATCTGGACTACGAGGAAGCCATCGAAAATCTGATCAACGAAGAAAAACTCAATGCGGAGGCCGCCGTTTCCGACGTGGCGGAGCAGTTTGCCGCCATGTTCGCCTCCATGGACGATGCCTATATGCAGGCCCGCGCCGCCGACGTCAAGGACGTGAGCCAGCGCATTCTGAGCATCCTGTGCGGCGTGGTACAGGGCGGCATTGCCTCCGAGGTGCCGGTCCTGCTGGCCGCAGACGACCTGGCCCCCTCCGAGACCATCCAGCTGGACAAGAGCAAGATCCTGGGCTTTGTCACGGCGGGCGGTTCCGGTTCCAGCCACACCGCCATTCTGGCCCGCACCATGGGCATCCCCGCCATTGTGGGCCTGGGGGACGCCTTGAAGCCTGAGTATGAAGGCCGCCAGGCCATTGCCGACGGAAGTACCGGCGCGCTGGTCATCGATCCGGACGACGATACCCGTGACCGCCTGATGAAAAAGCGGGAGGAGCAGCTTCGCCTGCAGCGCCTGCTGGAGACCCTCAAAGGCCAGGCCAATGTGACCAAAGACGGCAAGACCATCCGCATCTACTGCAACATCGGTTCGCCTGAGGATGTGCACGCCGTCCAGGTCAATGACGGCGGCGGTATTGGTCTGTTCCGCAGCGAGTTCCTCTATCTGAATACCAATGACTTCCCCACAGAGGACGAGCAGTTTGAAGCCTACAAGACCGTTCTGTCCGACATGGACGGCAAAGAGGTCATCATTCGCACGCTGGATATTGGCGCCGACAAGCAGATCGGCTATTTCAATCTGCCCAAAGAGGACAACCCTGCCATGGGCATGCGGGCGCTGCGGATCTGCCTGACCCGGCCGGAAATCTTCCGCACCCAGCTGCGTGCTCTCTTCCGGGCTTCGGCGTTCGGCAAGCTGGGCATCATGTTCCCCATGGTCACCAGCGTCTGGGAAGTCCGGGAAGCCAAGCGCATCTGCGAAGAGGTCAAGCGCGACCTGAAGAAGGAGGGCATCCCCTACGGCGAGGATGTCCAGATCGGTATCATGATCGAAACACCGGCCGCTGCGGTCTGCAGTGACCGTCTGGCCAAAGAGGTGGACTTCTTCAGCATTGGCACCAACGATCTTACCCAGTACACCCTGGCCTGCGACCGCCAGAATAACGACCTGGGCCGTTTCTATGACCCCCATCATCTGTCGGTGCTGCGCCTGATCCAGCTGGTCACCGAAAACGCCCATAAGAACGGCATCTGGGTAGGCATCTGCGGCGAGCTGGGTGCCGACCTGACGTTGACCGAGACTTTCCTGGCCATCGGTGTGGATGAGCTGTCTGTCACACCTCGTTCGGTGCTGCCCCTGCGCAATGCTGTGCGGATGACCGATACCCGGGAGACCGCGCCCCGTATCCTGGCCGACCTGGCGGAGGACTATACCGCCCGCTGAGACCGGGAACCGTATATCATACCAAGAATGATCCGGGAGGGTGGACCGTGAGGCCCACCCTCCTTTGGCTGTGCAACAAAAAGCGCCGCCCCTTTGTGTAAGGGGCGGCGTTTCCGTTTGGGTTCTCTCGGTCATTCCAGTTCAAAGTCGCCGGGCAGCAGCAGTTCCAGGCTGGCATCCGGGTCGGCGATCAGCCGCTTGGACTGGTTCAGAATGGCCTTTTCCAGGGCATTCCGGGCCATGCGTCCGTTGCCGTTGGTGGCGGCATCTTCGGCCTGTTTGCGGTCAAACCAGGCGGTCAGCGGTTCGCGGCAGCTTTCGTCCAGAACGTAGCCCTTGCTCCGGGCCAGGGAAAGCAAAATGCGGTAGAGCTCCTCGCCGGTATAATCGGGAAACTCGATCTGGTTGGGAAAACGGCTGGCCAGACCGGAGTTGGCGCTGAGGAAAAGCTCCATCTCCCGGGTGTATCCGGCCAGGATCACCACCAGGTCGTTCCGGTGATCCTCAATGCCCTTTACCAGGGTGTCGATGGCTTCCAGTCCGAAACTGTCCTCGCCGCCGCGGTACAGGCTGTATGCCTCATCGATGAAGAGGACACCCCCCAGGGCACTCTGGATCACACTGTTGGTCAGGGGGGCGGTGTGTCCCACATAGCGGCCCACCAGGTCGGCGCGGGTGACCTCCACCAGCTGGCCGCCCCGCAAAGCGCCGATAGCTTTGAGATACTTGGACAGAATGCGGGCGATGGTGGTCTTGCCGGTGCCGGGATTGCCGGTAAAGATCATGTGCATGTTCACATCGGCCACCTGCAGGCCCTGGGTCTTGCGCCGCTGCTGGGCCTGCACATTTTTGGCAATGTCACGCACATATTCCTTGACTTCTTCCAGCCCTACAATGGCGGAAAGCTCCGCTTCCACCGCATCCACGTCACCGCGGTACTGCTGGGGCAGCAGGGCCAGCAGATCCATGGGTTCGCCGCCCTTCACCGCCATATACACGCGGGCATCCCGGACGGTAAGCAGGGCAGGGGTGCCGTCGGCGGGGATGCTGTCGGCATCCAGCAGGTATTCGGCGATGGCCTTGTAGAGAGCCTCGCAGTAATCCTGCATGGCCTGCATGCCCCGGGCTTTGCCGTATTGCGCGGCCAGCAGGTCCCGCACATCGCTCCCCATGGTCAGAGCCAGGCCGCACTGTCTGCGTACACGCTGGGCTAGTTCATTCAGCTCCCGGGCCGCCACAGCGGCCAGCGCTTCCGGTGTAAAGGGCTGGGTGCGGCAGATATCCCCGGCAACGGCGTCCACAAAACGGGCGCCGAAGGTCTCGGCCAGGGCGTCCTCCCCTTTATGGGAGAAAAAGACAAAATATTTGCCGCCGGCCTGCAATTCCCCAATGGCGCCGGGGGCCAGGGCGGTGCCCACGTCCACCAGAATGCCCCGCTGGAGCACGTAGCGGTTGGACAACGCCAATGTCCCTTCGATAGAGAGGGTAGCCAGCATATTCAGATAGTTGGCAGCGCAGCCCTCGTAGTGGTCAAAGGCAAGCACTTCGGCGTCGGACTGAAGGGCTGCGTACAGGTCCTGCAAAAAGAGCTTCTCCTGGGCGGGTCCGGGATAAAGGGCAAGATCCAGTGTCTCGATGGAAGCACTGCGGAGAATGCCCCGGTTCGCCAGTTCCTCCACCACACAGTGCAGCGCGTAATGACGGCCGGTGCCCTCCGCTCCGCAGAGCAGCATGAGATTCCGGGCCCGGTCGGTATCGGCCACGGTGCCCAGCACAAAGGGGCGGCGAAATGCCTTGACCACGGCGGTCACAAAGGCGTCCTGCCCCAGCACCCGGGTGCGGACCTTGTCTGCCACACCGGAAAAATCCGCCCGCCCTGTGGGCGCGGGCCGGGGGGCCGGGGCCGCCACGGTACCGCCCAGAAGACCGTCCTTTTTCAGGGAGCGGGTCAGTTCATTGCTCATTTTGCGCACATGTTCGGCGGTTTCCCGACCGGCTTTCTGTACGGCCTCCGCCGCGGAAGCTCCGGACTTCTGCCGCTTTTGGGCGGCGGTCAGGGCATCCAGCTGCGCCTGCATCTGCTGCACCGCTTCGCTGGCACGGGCTGCCTCCTCCGGGGAGGCAGTGTATCTGCCGCCTCCCATCAAGCCGCGGACCCAGGCATCGTATTGATCTTCAAGGCTCATCGTGGTTCTCTCTTTCCGGACGGGGCAGTCTGACGGTGTAGAAATCCTTCACGCTGCATCCCGCACGGCCGCCGCCGGCACAGGCACAGGCGCAGGCACAGCTGGAAGCGCAGGCACAGGCACAGGTGAAGTGGTGGTCATTGCCGCCGCCGCTGCGACGGCCTACACCGCCGCCACGGCTGGACCCGCCTCCCGGCTGAAAATTCTTAGGGGGATCGGTGCGATGATACCCCGGCGGAGGCGGTGCGGTGCGGGCCCGGCGGATGGTATGGATGCCGTTGGTATACCAGAACCAGTCGGCCGGGTCGATGCCGCCGCCGAAACCGCCGCCCCAGGTGGGGGAACGCTCCACAATGATAAAGAAGCAGGCCCCGAAGAAGAGCAGGATCAAGAGTACCGTAACCACCCCGGAGGCAACATCCTCGTAGTTGCCGTCAGACACGCCGTAGTCCTCTTTGGTCATGGCGGCATCGGGGGAAAAATCTTCCGAATAGGTGATGGGTACCGTCACATGGACCTTGGCTGCCTGACCGTGGGTCAGGTGACCGAAATCCCAGGTCAGATACTCCCCGTCCACACCGGTATTATCTGCCACAAATCCGTCGGCATTCTTCCAACGGATCTGCATATTTTCCACACTCAGGTCATCGAACCAGCCGGGGGTAAAGGTGAAGTTGGCGGTGCCGTCATCGTTGCGGGTGAAGAGGTGGCTCTGGTGGACCGAAAAGGCAAACTGTACATTGCTTTCGCCGCCGTTTTCGGCAGCCACCTCGGGGGAGTAGTAGCGTCTGGCAAAGACGACCTTGGCGTAGCTGCCGCCGTCGTCGGAATACTGCAGATCGGCAATGGTATCGGTCAGGGGGGTCAGGGTATCCACATGGGCGTTGGCCAGGCCGATCTTCACCCAGGAAAGATACTGGGTGGCATCGCCGTCAATGACCTGCCAGTCGATGTCGTAGGTGATGTCGGCAGAGCCGTCCTCCCGCAGGTCCACGGTGACGATATAATTGCGGATGTAATCCATGTCGCCGTCCTCGGCGTAGGGGGCCAGGTCGGCGTCTGCGGCAAAGGCGGAAACAGCGGTCACAACCGAGAAAAGCAGGGCCGCCAGGCAGACGGCCAGCCAGCGAAGGGGCAGAAAACGTTTCATCGGCAACCCTCCTGCAGGGGCGTATCGCCCAGTTGGCAGCGGCGCTCCATGGCGGCGCTGGTATTGCGGATGGATGTACAGTCGGCGCTGTGCCAGATGCGGTGCCAGGGGGTGCGCAGCAGGTTGCCCAGCCCCGGGCCGGACAGCCAGCTCTGGCAGGGAAGCACGGTGCCGTCGGGGGCCACCGCCATGTTGGACAGGCAGGCCCCGCAGCTGGGGATCTGGGTGAAGCCCAGTTCCCGCAACGTTTCCTCAGGCAGCCAGCCGGGACTGGTAAAGTTGATCTCCATGCCGTTGGCGGCGGCGTACTCCATGGCGGGGCGCAGTACCCCCGTCAGTTCCTCGGGAGTCAGACGTTCGGCACGGCTGGCCTCGGTCTCGGCATTGCCGGCCGGGATCAGCCCGCTGCAGGTCAGATACCGGATGCCCAGTTCATGGGCCATCTGTACAGTGGCCAGGTAGTCCCGGTTCAGGCTGCACAGCGGGGTGTTCAGGCTTACGTTCAGCCCGGCGGCCAGGGCGTTCTTGATCCCGCCCACCGTATCGGTGTAGCCGTCCACCCCCACCAGGGCGTTGTGAATGTCGGGATCGGCAGAGTAGAAAGTGATCTGCACCGCGTCCAGGCTGGCGCCTTTCAGGTCCTTGCACATGGCGCTGGTGAGCATCCGGCCGTTGGTGTTCAGCCGGGTCACAAACCACTGGGCAGCCTGCACCAGCTTGATGAGGTCGTTGCGCAAAGTGGGTTCACCGCCGGTAAAAGTCAGCTGGGGAATGCCGGCGCTGCGGCATTTTTCAATGACGGCCAGCCACTGATCGGTGTCCAGTTCCGGTACGGCACCCAACGGCTGGTTGGCGGCGTAGCAATGCTGGCATTTCTGGTTGCAGTGCCAGGCGCCGTCCTTCATCATCGAGCTGATCATCAGGTCCATGCGGTGGGGGGCATTCATCCGGGAAGCATACTCGCCCAGGTGGAGCGGCTGCACGTGAAGGGGCGGAGTTTTGCCCCGGGCCACGGCGCACAGGCAGTCCAGCATCAGCTGCAGGTCGGATTCGATCTGCATTTCCGGGGTGCGGCGGTATACTTTGTGGGTGGCGGTCACAGCCTGGGCTGTTACCGTTGCCCAGTCTGCCTGGGTCAGCTCCTTGCCGCTGTGGGGATGCAAGGCTTCTATGAGGTTGGTCAGCAGAATGGCCCAGCTCACATTCAGGGGCAGGATGTCCTGCCCGTTGAGGATGGCCACAAAGGGAGTCTCCCGGTCGGGTCTGCGGCAGGGGATAAGATGGATGCGCACCACACCGGGACCGTCCGGGTCCAGCGTCACATGCCGCACGCGGGCAAGATGGCCGCGCAGAAAGGCATGTTCTGCGTAGGTAAGATATTTCATCGGGGATGATTCCTCCGCTTATTACAGAATGGTTAAATTGGTAAAAGTATACCATATATGACGAATAAATACAACCGAAGATGCAGCCCGCGGCATCCCACAAAAAATGCCTGCCGGGTGTCCGGCAGGCGGTGTAAAATTCTGTCTCAGATGGAGCGGAACCCTTTGCCCACGATCTCGCTGCTGTTGACGATGGTGATGAAGGCATGGGGATCGTTGCGGCGCACAAAGCGGCGCAGATGCTGGGCCTGTCCCCGGGTGAGTACCGTCATCAGCACCCACTTTTCTTCATGGGTGTAGGCACCCTCGGCCCGCTCTTCGGTGGCGGAGCGGTGCAGCTCCTTTACAATGAAGTCCCGCACAGGGCCGGGGTTGGTGGTGACCACGGTGCAGACCTTGCGCAGGTTGATGCTCTCGATGGCGCTGTCCACCACGGTGGTCTTGAGGACCATGCCCAGGATGCAGTAAAGCCCGGTGGCCGGGCCGTAAAGGTAGGCGCCCACCAGCACGATGGCCAGGTCGCTGATCAGCAGGGCGCGGCCGATCTCCAGGCTGGTGTATTTGTGCAGGATCATGGCCACGATGTCGGTGCCGCCGGTGGAAGCGCCGATGTTGAAGACGATGGCGCTGCCCACGGCAGGCAGGATAACGGCGTAGCACAGTTCCAGAAAGACGTCGTGGGTCAGGGGGGCGGTCAGGGGCCAGATGCTCTCACAGAGGCTGACGAAGAAGGACAGCGCAAAGGAGGAGTAGATGGTCCACCCCATGGACCGTACACCCAGAAAGGCAAAGCCCAGCAACACCAGGGCGGCGTTGACGATCCACATGAAGAAGCCCACATTCCACTGGGGAAAGAGGGTGGACAGGATGATGGACAGGCCCGAGGTGCCGCCGAAGGCAAAATGGTTGGGGGTCTTGAACAGGGCGATGCCCATGGCCGTAGCGATCAGACCCGCATTGAGCAGGATGAAAAACTTGGCATCTTCCACCAGTTCCTTTTTGGTGGGACGCTTTTGCAGAAGATTCAGCATAGAATTGATTTTCCCTCACAAAACAGACCGCAGACCGTTAGAAAGTCAGGTTGCCGAACTCGGAAAGCTTCAGGCTCTCGTTGTGTTGTTCGGCCCAGTTGATGCTCCAGGAGCTGCCGAAGAGCAGCAGATGGTTGCCCTTCAGGTCCTCGATGGGGCGGGTGTCGCTGGTCAGGTCCAGATGTTTGGGGTCCAGCTCGTCGGGGTCGTTGGTGATCCAGCGCAGGTACTCATAGGGAAGCTGCTGCATCCGGATGTCCACGTTGTACTCGTTTTTCAGGCGGTATTCCAGCACTTCCAGCTGCAGCACGCCCACAACGCCCACGATGACCTCCTCCATGCCGGCGCCCAGATCGCGGAAGATCTGGATGGCGCCCTCCTGGGCGATCTGTTCCATGCCCTTGACGAACTGTTTGCGCTTCATGGTGTCCACCTGGGTCACCCGGGCAAAATGCTCGGGGGCAAAGGTGGGGATGCCCGCAAACTGTACATGGGGTTTGCCGGTGCACAGGGTGTCACCGATGGAGAAGATGCCCGGGTCGAACAGGCCGATGATATCGCCCGCATAGGCTTCGCTGACGATAGCCCGGTCGTCGGCCATCAGGCTGGTGCCGGTGGCAAGTTTGATGTTCTTGCCCTCCTGGACATGGTAGGCTTCCATGCCCCGCTCGAACTTGCCGGAGCAGATCCGCAGGAAGGCGATACGGTCCCGGTGGTTCTTGTTCATGTTGGCCTGGATCTTGAAGATGAACCCGGAGAAATCCTCGCTGCAGGGGTCCACCACTTCGCCGGAAAGAGCATCCTTGCGGGGCAGCGGGGTGGGGGTCAGCCGCAGGAACTCTTTCAGGAAGGGCTCCACGCCGAAGTTGGTCAGGGCCGAACCGAAGAACACCGGCGACAGGGTACCGTTGTGGACGGCCTCCAGGTCGAATTCCTCGGCGGCACCGTCCAGCAGCTCGATGTCGTCGGCCAGCTTCTGGTGGTTCTCGGCGCCGATCAGCTCGTCCAGCTTGGCGTCGCCCAGCTCGGCCTCGATCTCCTCCACCATCTTCACGCCGTTGGCGCGGCCGTCGCTCTCGAAAGCCAGCACCCGGCGGGCGTTGCGGTCAAACACGCCCTTGAAGCCCTTGCCGCAGCCGATGGGCCAGTTCATGGGATAGGTCTTGATGCCGAGGATCTCCTCGATGTTGTCCATCAGCTCAAAGGGGTCCCGGGCTTCCCGGTCCATCTTGTTGATGAAGGTGAAGATGGGAATATGGCGCAGGGTGCAGACCTTGAACAGCTTGATGGTCTGGGCTTCCACGCCCTTGGCGGCGTCAATGACCATGACGGCGGAATCCGCTGCCATCAGGGTACGGTAGGTGTCCTCGCTGAAGTCCTGGTGGCCGGGGGTGTCCAGAATGTTGATGCACTTGCCCTGGTAGTTGAACTGCAGCACCGAAGAGGTGACCGAGATACCGCGCTGCTTCTCGATGTCCATCCAGTCGGACACGGCGTGTTTGGCACTCTGTTTGCCTTTGACCGAACCGGCCGTCTGGATGGCGCCCCCGTACAGCAGCAGCTTTTCGGTCAGGGTGGTTTTACCGGCGTCGGGGTGCGAGATGATCGCAAA
>CALXHP010000036.1 GCA_944388135.1 uncultured Gemmiger sp.
ACAGACAACAAGCCCTTTCGGTTGCTTGAACAATTTTTATTTGAAATTATTGTCTAACTTTTTGGGGTCACTTCATTACCCTGCGGGGGATTTTTAGTTAGAGTTCTTTTGGTTCTTTTCTTGCAAGAAAAGAACAGAAGCTCACATCAAGCCTTGGCTTTCTCCTCGTCCAGGCGGTCGAGGAGATCCCAGACGCCCAGCATATACTGGATGCCCAGGGCACGGTCATACTTGCCGTATCCGGGGCGGCAGTTGCCGGGGCCTTCCTCCCACAGCTGACGGCCATGGTCGGGACGGATAACGCCGTCGAAGCCGCAGTCATGGTAGGCGCGGAGGATCTCAATGATGCCGGTCTCGCCGCAGCAATCGCGGTGAGCGGCCTCGCTGAAATCGCCGTTGGGGAAGTGATGGATGTTCCGGATATGGGCGAAGGGGATGCGGTCGCAGTGCTTGCGGACGATGGCGGCCACATTGTTGTTGGGGTTCGCGTTCAGGCTGCCGGAGCAAAGGGTCAGGCAGTTGTACGGATCATCCACCATGGTCAGGAAGCGGTCGATGCTCTCGGCATCCACCAGCAGACGGGGCAGGCCGAAGATGTCCCACGGGGGATCATCCATATGAATGGCCATCTTGATGTCACATTCGTGGCAGGTGGGCATGATGGCTTCCAGGAAATACTTCAGGTTTTCCCACAGCTTCTCCTTGGTGACGGGGGCATAGGCCTTGAACAGCTCGTCCAGCTTGGCCATACGCTCGGGCTCCCAGCCCGGGAAGGTCATATGATACTTCTCGGTAAAGTTCAGGATGTAGTCGGCCATCGCCTTGTAGTCGTCCTGGATCATGTCCTTCTGGTAGAACAGGGCGGTGGAACCGTCGCCGACGGGATGGAACAGGTCGGTACGGGTCCAGTCAAAGATCGGCATGAAGTTGTAGCAGATCGTCTTGACACCGAACTTGGACAGGTTGCGGATGCACTGCTTGTAGTTCTCGATCAGCTGATCCCGGCTGGGCAGACCGATTTTGATGTCGTCATGGACGTTGACAGACTCCACTACCTCGGCGCTGAAGCCGTAGGAATGGATCTGGTCCACCACTTCCTTGATCTCGTCCTCTTCCCAGATCTCGCCGGGCATCTTGCTGTGCAGCGCCCAGACGATGCTCTCTACGCCGGGAATCTGTTTGATGTCGCCGAGGGTGATGGGGTCGTTGCCCTCACCATACCAGCGCCAACCCATTTTCATGGACATAAAAGACCTCCTTGTAGTTGAAATTGCAAAAGAGATTCACTTATAACCGGCTTTGCCGGCGGCGGGGTCAAGACCCCGCCCTACGGCCTGCCGGAAATGATACATTGTATTGGTTCCTGTAGGGCGGAGATTTATCCCCGCCGCAAGGTGCCTTTGCCGATCAGTTCAGCGCGTCATGCAGGGTCTTGCGGACGGCGCCGGGGCCGGCCAGCTCGGCCACGAAGTAGGCTTCGATCTTGTCGGCCAGGACCGTCTTGGTCAGGTCGGTGCCGAAGATGGAAGCGTTGGCCAGGATGGCTTTCAGCTGACCCTGGTAGGTCTCCGGCTTGCCCACTTCGATGCCCGCCAGCTTGGCCTGCAGGTCGTCCTTCAGGGGATCGGCGGAAACTTCAAAGGCGTTGCCGTTGTCGTCCACCGCCAGCAGGTAGCGCAGCCAGCCTGCAATGGCCAGAGGAATGGACACCAGGGTGTTCAGGTCGCGGCCCTCGGCGATGTAGCTCTTGATGGTCTCGCCGAAACGGATGCCCACCTTCTGGGAGGTATCGGTGGCGATACGCTGGGGAGCGTCGGGCATGAAGGGGTTGGGCAGACGCTGCTCCACCACCTCGTCAATGAAGGCTTTGGGCTCCAGGATGCCGGGGTTGACCACCACGGGCAGACCTTCCACATAGCCCAGCCGCTTGATGAGGGCCACAATGTCGGCGTCCTTCATCTCGTCGCAGATCAGGGTGTAGCCCAGCATGCAGCCGTAGACAGACATGGCGGTGTGCAGGGGGTTCAGGCAGGTGGTGACCTTCATCCGCTCGGTCTTGTTGACGGTGTCGCGGTCGGTCATGTAGACGCCCGCCTTCTCCAGCGCCGGACGGCCATTGGGGAACTTGTCCTCCACCACCAGGTACTGGGGACGCTCGGCGTTGACAAAGGCAGCAATGAAGGTGTTCTTGCTGGTGACGATGGGGGCCATTTCCTCGATGCCGTCCTTGGCCAGGGACTCCTCCACGATCTTGTGGGGGCGGGGGGTGATCTTGTCGATCATCGACCAGGGGAAGGTGATCTTGCTCTCATCGGTGAGGTAGTCGATGAAGTCCTGGCCCACATAGCCCTTCTCCAGCCAGGCCTTGGCAACGGTCATGACGCTGGACTGGAGCTTCTCACCGTTATGGGAGCAGTTGTCCATGGACACCACGGCCAGAGGATACTTGCCGGCGTTGAAACGCTCGAAGAGCAGGGCGGCCACCATGCTCATGGCATGGCGGGCATGGGCGGGACCTTCGTCCATATCGGCCTGGACCACCGGCATCAGGCTGCCGTCGGGACGGTAGAGGGCATAGCCCTTCTCGGTGATGGTGAAGGAGATCATCTGCAGGCCGGGATCGGTGAAGATCTCCTTGAAACGGGCCATCATGGCGGCGTCGGAAGAATCGGCCCGCAGACCCTCGGCCACGGAACCGATGATCTCCCGGCTGGTGGTGCCGTCCGGGTTCAGGGTGACCATCATGGTCAGGTTGTCAAAGGGGGTGTAGATCTTGTCGATGATATCGTAGTCGAAGGTGTCGGCTGCGATGATACCGCGGTCGGCCAGGCCCTCATTCAGCAGCTTCTGCTGCAGGGCGGCAATGAAGCCGCGGAAAATGTTGCCGGCGCCGAAGTGCACCCAGATGGGGTGTTCCTTGGTGGCGGCCGTCATGGCTGCATGGTCGAACTGGGGCAGCTTCACGCCCAGCTTTTCCCACTCGGCTTTCTGGTTGACGATGGAAGAGGCATTCATCTGCATAGCGGTTTGCTCCTTTTTTTGGATGCGTGGAGGATGGATTCGGTTCCATCCGCGTTGACTCCAGTATACCGCGCAATTTTTATTAGGAAAATGGCCGAGATTGCTTGAAAGATTGTAAAAGTTGCGGTAAAGTATAGTATATACGAAAAACCGGCGAAAAATGCAAAAAAAATACCGCCCAAAGAGGAAAATGGCCTATGGCAAGCTCCAATTACAACCCCTATACCCGCCGCCAGACGATGATCGCCTCGGACTATGAGATCTACCGGTACCGCTCCACTTATATGAACGAGGTGGAACTCCACCACCACGATTTCTACGAGGTGTATCTGCTTTTGCGGGGGCGGGTGGAATACATCGTGGAAAACCAGATCTACCGCATGCGCCCCGGGGACTGGATGCTCACCAGCCCCCTGGAACTCCACCAGGCCCGCATCGCCACCGACGCCGACGCCTATGAACGGATCGTTCTGTGGGTGGCCCGGCCCTATCTGGAACATCTGTCCACCCCCCGCACCAGCCTGACCCGCTGCTTTGACACCAGCGTGGCCACCCACACCAACCTGCTGCGGCTGCCCGGGGCGGCGGGGGCCCAGCTGCGGGCGTCCATTGAGCGGCTCTGCACCCTGCGGGCCTCCAAGGATTACGGCAGCGACCTGCTGGCCCAGGGGGCCCTGGTGGAGCTGATGATCGGGATGAACCGGGCCGCCGCCGAGCGGGGAGACAGCCGCCCCGCCGGTACCAGCGACCAGGTGGTGGACGCGGTGCTCCACTACATCAACGAGCACTACAGCGAGACGCTGACCCTGGACCAGCTGGCCGAAAAATTTTTCATCAGCAAATACCACCTGCTGCGCAAGTTCGACGCCCAGGTGGGAACCACGGTCCACCGTTATATTCTGCAAAAGCGGCTTCTCAACGCCAAACAGCTGCTGGCCGGGGGCGTGCCCCCCAACGAGGTCTGCCAGTACTGTGGTTTCGGGGATTACGCCAACTTCTACCGGGCCTTCAAGGCGGAATACAACCAGACCCCCCGGCAGTACATCCAGGCCGTGCGGGGCGGCTGACGCCTGTTGCACTTTGCTGCCGATGCGTGTACAATAGGGGCGTATCTTGCAGGAAAGGGGGCGCCGCCGTGACTGTGCCCAAAACCGAAGAACGCCGGGCCGCCGGGGTGGACTATACCCTGACCCGGCGCCGGGTGCGCAACATCAACCTGCGGGTGCGGGCCGACGGCTCGGTGGCCGCCAGTGCCTCCCCCCGGGTGCCCGCCGCGGTGGTGGATGCCTTTGTGGCTTCCCGGGCAGGCTGGGTGGAACAGGCCCGGAACCGGGCAGCCCAGCGGGCGGCCTGGGATGCCGCCGCCGACGCTGCCCTGCCCCCCAAACCCCAGGCCCTGGCGCAGATGACCGCCCTTTGCCGGGCATACTATCCACAGTTTGCTTCCAGCTGCCCCGGCGGGGCCTTCCCCCGCATCGCCGTGCGGGATATGCACACCCGGTGGGGTTCCTGCAGCCTGAAAACCGGCACGCTGGCCTTCAGCCGCCGGCTCTGTGTGGCGCCCCTGCCTGCACAGGAATATGTTGTGGTACATGAATTCTGCCACTTTGCCCATCCCGACCACAGCCCGGCCTTCTGGGCGGCGGTGGAAGCGGTGCTGCCGGACTACCGCCGGCGCCGCCAACTGCTGCGGTGAACGGCCGCACGATACGGAGGTCCTGCTCTTGGCTTCTTCCCAGAAAAAATACACGACCCTGGTGAACAACACCCTGTTGTTTGCCCTCTCCAACTTCAGCTCCAAACTGCTGAGCTTCTTCATCCGGCCCTACCTGAGCTACGCCCTGGATTCCCCCGACGTGATGGGTGTGTCCAGCCTGCTGCAGCAGGCCACCAACCTGCTGATCCCGGTGGTGAGCCTGGGGGTGTCCTACGCGGTGATCCGGTTCGGCCTGGACAAAGCCGTCCGGAAGGACAGCGTCTTTGTGAACGGCGGGCTCACCATCCTGGCCGGGTTCGCCATCCTGGTGGCGGCCATGCCGCTGGTGCGGCTCATCCCCAACGCCGCCGAGTATCTGTCCTGGCTCTACCTCTGCGTGCTGGCCAGCTGTCTGCGCACCCTCTGCACCCAGTTCATCCGGGCCCGGATGCTCAACCGGCTGGTGGCCATCGACGGCGTCATGACCACCGGCACCCTGCTGGCCTACTACCTCATCTTCCTGAGCTGGTTCAAAATGGGGGCCACCGGCTTCCTGCTGGCCAACGCCTGCGCCGACCTGACCTCCATGGTCTTTGTCTTTTTTGCCGGGGGGTGCTGGAAGTACTGCAAGCCCAAAGCCTTTGACAAATCCCTCTGGGGGGATATGCTGCGGTACTGTCTGCCCATGATCCCGGCGGCCATCAGCTTCTGGATCATCAATGCCAGCGATATGTTCTTCGTCCAGGCCATGTGCGAGGACTACCAGGGCCGCACCGGCAACTACTGGGTGGGCCTGCTGTCGGCGGGCTACTTCCTGCCCCAGGTCATCACCATCCTGGGCAGCATCTTCTACGAGGCCTGGCAGCTCTCCGCCGTTACCGAAGAACAGGACCGGGAAGCCTTCTTCTCGAAGATTTTCCGGGTCTACGCCAGCGGCATGTTCTGCTGTGTGGCGGGGGTCATCATGCTCTGCCGCCCCATGATGCACCTTTTCAAGGCCGAGTACTACGACGGCTGGACCTTTGTGCCCTTCCTCACCCTCTGCTCCATGGCCACCTGCCTGAACCAGTTCCTCAACAGCGTCTATGTGGTCTACAAGCGGTCCACCGGGTCCCTGGTCACCATGCTGGCCGGGGCGGTGCTCAACGTTATCCTCAACGCCATCTTCATCCTGCTGTGGGGACCCTGGGGCGTCACCCCCGCCAGCTTCCTCAGCCTGCTGCTGGTGTTCCTGCTGCGGGCCTACTCCACCCGGGGGCTGCTGCGCATCGACTTCCACGCCCCCTGGCTGGTTCTGAACATGGTGCTGGTGCTGGCGGAGATCTGGTGCCTGATGAACCTCTCCGCCTGGGTCATCCCGGTGGTGCTGCTCACCGCCGTGGTCTGCGTCATCAACGTCCGCGAAGTGTTCGACCTGGTCCAGAAACTGCTGGGCCGGTTCCTCCATCGAAAAGGAGCTTGAAATGGAAAATGAAATTCTTCGGGCATTGCACGCCCGGAAAAGCGTCCGTGTCTTTACCGACCAGCCGGTGACCGCCGAAGAGCGGGAAGCCATCCTTCAGGCGGCGTTCCAGGCCCCCACGGCGGGCAACCAGCAGATGTACACCATCCTGGACATCACCGACCCCGCCCTGAAAGAGCGGATGGCCGACCTCTGCGACCACCAGCCCTTTATTGCCAAGGCGAAGCTCTGCCTGGTGTTTCTGGCGGACTGCCGCCGCTGGCCCCGGGCCTACCGCGCCGCCGGCATGGAACCCCGGGACCCCGGCCCCGGCGACCTGCTGCTGGCCCTGGCCGATACCTGCATCGCTGCCCAGAACGCCGTGACGGCGGCGGAAAGTCTGGGCATCGGCAGCTGCTACATCGGGGATGTGCTGGAAAACGCCGAGGCCATGCGGGAGACCCTCCACCTGCCCGCCCACGTGGTGCCCGCCTGCATGCTGGTCTTTGGCCGCCCCACCTCCCAGCAGCAGGAGCGGGTCAAGCCCGCCCGCTTCCGGGAGGAGGCCGTGGTCTGTGAGAACGTCTACCGGGACCGCACCGAGGAGGAACTGCGGGAGGACTTCACCCTGCGGGGCGCCAATGTGCCGGAGTTCCAGTTTGACCGGTACATCCAGGCCTTCTGCAAGCGGAAGTATGAGAGCGATTTCTCCCGGGAAATGAGCCGCAGCGCGGGGGTATATCTGAAAGATTTTGAATGAGGACTCCCGCTTTCTTGCAAGAAAGCGGGGCAAAGAACTCTTATAGAAAAAGGCATGGTTCAGTTTGAACCATGCCTTTTTTGTGGTTATGAAAACGGGTAAGAGAGCGGCTGCCGGTTATCTCCCACGGCGGGGTCAAGACCCCGCCCTACGGTTTCCCCGGGTTTTATCATCGCAGCCCTTTCCCGGGTCATAAAGGTGGAGTTTCTTTGCCTTGCTTCCTAGCGAGGGAATGAGCCGAAATCTTCCTCCATAACGATTTCACGGGTAAAAAGATTGGAGTTTCTTTGCCTACTTTCTTTGCAAAGAAAGTAGGCAAAGAAAGCAGGTTACTGAGCGTCAAACAGCGTCTGATCCCGCTTGGCGTGGGCGCCCACGTTGTTGTATTCCAGGTTCAGGTAGCCGTGGACCCACTGGTCCAACGTTGTATCGGTGCCGAAGGTGGCGGTATGTCCGTCGGGGGTCATGTAATCGTTGGCGCCGGTCACCACCGGGGTGACCTCCTTCATCTCCAGCAGATACTGGTAGAAGGTGCTCAGGGGCAGGCCCGCCTGCTGGGCAATGGTGGGCGCCAGCATCACCATATCCATCCGGTTCAGCGGATCGGTGTCGCTGGTGGCCGCGTCGGTGTTCTCCAGCGGGTAGTTGGCCCAGATGAAGAAAGGCGTGCTCCGCTCCAGGATCTGCAATTCATTTTCCGGGGCGATGGTCTTGTCCGCCACGTGGTCCACAAAGCTGGGGGCGTGATCCCCCGCCAGGGCCACCACCACCTTGCGGCCGGTGGTCTCGTACAGGTTGGTGAAATACTCCATCAGCTCCGCCACCGCGGCGTCGCTCATCTTCATGCAGCTTAAGTACTCGTCCATCAGCTCGTCGTACTCACCGTAATCGGTGGCGGCATGGACCAGATCCAGGGAGGCATCGTTCATGTCGTAGTCGCCGTGACTCTGGATGGATACCAGGAAGGCAAACCGGGGCTGATCCTCCGGCATGGCTTCATAGAGGGTCTCGAAATCCTTGTAGGAGGCCGAGTCGGTCTGATAGGGCCGGTCGCCGTAATACTCCTGAGTGGGGAAAGCGTCCTCAAAATAGGTCTCGTCGAAGCCCAGGGCCCGCCAGGCGGAATCCCGGCGATAGTTGGAGTTGGTGTAGGGATGGGCCGCCATGGTGGTGTAGCCCAGACTCTTGGTGTAGCTGACCAGGCTGTTGGCCCCGTAAAGGTTCAGCCAGTTGAAGGGCGTGATGGAAGGCATCAGCATCAGCGAGTTGCTGGACAGCATCTCATATTCGCTGGAGTTGGTGCCGCCGCCCACATGGGGGCTTACCGTGTGGCCGTAAACCGCATTCTCCAGGTTCTTGGTCACCGGCATGATCTCGGTGTCCGCCTGCAGGTCGGTGACCAGGTCGAAGTCATAGAAACTCTCCGACAGGATCAGCACGATGTCGGGGTATTCCTGGGCGCTCTCGGCGGTGGCAAACTTGCCGGTGACCAGGCTTGCCGCGTCCTGGGCCGTCTGGTCGGTGTAGCCTTCCGGCTCCACGATGGGGTCCGCCATCAGGCTGGTGGCCTCAATGGTGCCCGCTAAGTACCCGTACTTGTAATAGGTCTCCTGCCAGGCCCAGCCGTAGGTGGCCTTGGGCTTGATGGGGTTGGGGCCAAAGTACCCGAAGAACATCACGCAAAAAACGCAGAGGGCACAGACCACCACCCGCACGCCGCGGCCCCGCCAGCTGGTCCGCTTGGGGGCGTTTTTGGTCAGCAGCCGCTGCACCACGCTGATGGCCACCACCGGAAGAAAGCAGAGGGCGATGATCACCACCGACTGGGAGATTTTCAGGGTGTAGCTGCCCATGACCTCGGCGGCGGTGCCCAGGTTCAGGATGTCCTGGGGCATCAGCGCCGAACCGTGCAGGTCCCGGGTGTAGTAGTTCACCAGGGCAATGATGGTGAAGAGCAGCCCCGAGATACCGGTGGCCAGCCACCACCGGCCCATGAGGGCAAAGAGGATCAGCGTCAGGCAGAAGGCGGTCATGGCGTTCAGCGGCGCGTACACCGGCCACTGCCCCGCCAGATAGTTGGGCGTCACGCCGTCGGACAACTCCAGCTGATACCGGGAGATGAACGCTACCGCGATCGCCAGCACACAGGGCAGCACGCCCTGGAGCAAAACTTTCTTCCAGTTGATGGTTTTTAACGTCTGCATGGGAAAATCCCTTGACCTTTCTATACCATGGGTTTGAAACATACAAACGCCAGTATACCACAGTTCACAAAAAAAAGAAAGAGGGCCCGAAGTCCTCTTTCTTTGGAAATCTCTGGATTTGTTCCTTCTTTGCAAAGAAGGAACCGAAGAAACTCTAACCTTTTCCCCGGGGTGGGGTGTTCGATTACCAATCTATCTCCAGGGGGTATTCCTCATCGATCAGGCGGTAGGGCAGCCCGTGCAGTCGGCACTGCCGCAGGGTTTCGGCGTTGTCTGCCAGGGCCGTGTCCAGGGTGAAGTCGCTGTCGTCCAGGCGGTGTTCCACCACGTTGGCGTACTGCCGCACCCGGGCAAAATGCCGCAGCAGATAGTCCCGGCTCATGATCAGGCAAAGGTAGCGGATATGGGCCTGTTCTTCGGGGGAGAAATCCTGCTGCCAGGTGTAGGGAATATAGCAGCCCTCCACGATCAGGGACTGGCGGTTTTCCAGGGCGGTGCGGATCATCTCCCGGGCGATGGGCCACACAACGGCGGTAAGGGCTTCGTCCTGGGTGGGGGACAGGGCAATGGTGCCGCTGCGGATCAGGCCCATTTTCAGGTGGTCCAGGCTCAGGTAGGGGATGTGGCGGCGTTCCAGCAGCCGCTGGGCCAGCAGGGTCTTGCCCGTATGGGAGGCCCCGGCAATCAGATAAATCATGGTATACCCCCGGCGGATGGTTGCAAAATGTAAGGCGGGGTCATTCCCGCGGGAAGGCGCAAAAGGGAACCAAAGAAACGCTCTACTATATAATGTATAGGGGCGGGCATCACCGGTGGGCGTTGCGCTGCCAGATGGTGTACAGACCGTCCAGAATCAGGGTTTCCCGGTAGTCCACCTGGGTGCGGCAGGCCGCCCAGACGCTGCGGGGCAGCGTGCCGGTGGCTACCACCGGGGCCTCGGGGGCGTGCAGGGCGGCGCGGAAATTCTCCACCATGCCGTCCACCATGGCCGCCGTGCCATGTACCATGCCGCTTTGCAGGCAGTCCGCCGTGTTGGCGCCCAGCATCCGTTTGGGCCTGGCGTCCAGTTCCACCTGGGGCAGCTGGGCGGTGTTCTTTACCAGCGCCGCCAGGGACATCTGGGGTCCCGGCAAAATCGCCCCGCCGATCAGCGCCCCTTCGGCGTCCACCGCCAGCATGGATATGGCCGTGTCAAAGTTGGCTACCACCACCGGCGGCTTGTGCCGCTGCAAGGCACCCACCACCGCGCAGAGAAGCTCGCCCCCCAGCTGGGCCGGGTTGTCCATCCGGATGCGTACCCCGCTTTTCAGGCCGGGGCCAACTTCCATCACGGGGGCTTCGCACATCTTGTGCAGGGCTTCCCGCATACGGGGGGTCAGTGCCGGTACCACGCTGGAAAAGATCACGTCGGTGACTTCCTGGGGTTCGGCCCCGTACAAAGCCAGCATGTTGACCATCTTATATAAAAGTTCGTCGCTGCTCAGGGCAGTGTCTGCAAACAGCCGGGAAGAAAACACCAGCTTGCCGTCCTTGGTGTAGGAACCGAAGGTGATGTTGGAGTTACCGATATTCAAAGCCAGGATCATGGCGGTGCCTCTTTTCTGTAAGGAATGCTTTTATACTATTATAATAAGAAGGAAATTGCAAGGGGCCGCCGGCAGTACCGGAAAAGGAGGCGGAAATCCCCAAAAATGACGTTGTACGGTTTAACCAAAGAATGCCCGAAAAATTTGTCGAAAAAAATGAAAAAAAGGTGTTGACAAACCGATTCCCCGGTGGTATTATAGTCAGGCTGTCCGGCGCGAGAGCGACCGCGACAGCCGCTGAAAACCGCATAACAACAGCCTTTGGAGGCTTTTCGGGAGCTTCGCTCCTCGAAAAAAACTTCAAAAAATCTCAAAAAAGTTCTTGACAAACGGAACTTCACGAGATATAATAAGTAGGCTGTCACGCGAAAGTGATCAGCGAGCAGGACCTTGAAAATTGAACAAAACTGAAACTTGTGGAACCTTATCGT
>CALXHP010000037.1 GCA_944388135.1 uncultured Gemmiger sp.
CGAAGGGACTCGAACCCCTGGCCCACTGCTTAGAAGGCAGTTGCTCTATCCACCTGAGCTACGGGCGCACATGGTTCTTTCCCACAGGGGCACGCTACGAGGGTAATTATACCAGACGACTGGAGGCAAGTCAAGACCGATTTTCAGATTTTTTTTGCAATTTTTTTACAGCCGGGGCGGCAGCGGGTCCACAAAGTAGAGCTCGTACCAGAGAATAAAGCAGTAAAAGCTCCAGATTTTGGTCATGGCGTTGACCTTGCCGGTACGATGGTCCTCCAGCAGTTCACAAAGGGCTCGGGTATTGAAAAACCGTTCTGCCACCGGCCCCACAAATTTTTCACGCACCAGGGTATAGTAGGTGTCCTGGCGCAGCCAGTCGGCCAGCGGCACGGGAAAGCCCCGCTTTTTCCGCCCGGAAAGTTCCGGCGGCAGACTGCGGGCAGCCGCAGCCCGCAGCGCCACCTTGGTCTTGCGACGGGTACAGCGGAAGGCCCGGGGCAGTCCCATAGCCACCCCCAGCACCTCCCGGTCCAGAAAAGGCACCCGCAATTCCAGGCTGTGGGCCATACTCATCCGGTCCGCCTTGCGCAGAATGTCCCGGGGCAGCCAGGTGTGCAGGTCCACCCACTGCAGGGTGGTGGCTTCGTCCAGCCCGCGTACCTTGTCAAAATAGGGTTTGAACCGCTGCGCCGGTGTCTGGGAGGAATATTTCCGTTTGAGATACCGGTCCCGTTCCTCCGGTCCGGCAAAAACATAGTTGGCCCGGGCGCAGCGCTTCCACCGGCTTTGGGCGCCCCGGCGCAAAAAGCCGCACCCCGGCATCCAGCGGCCCAGCAGGCGGCGCAGCCACCGGGGCAATCGCTGCCAGGCTTCCATATGGACCCCCTGGCAGTACAGCGGATATCCGCCGAAGAGTTCATCGGCCCCCTCCCCCGAAAGGACTACTTTGACCCGCTGCCGGGCCGTCTTGCAAAGGAAATAGAGGGGCACCTCCGCCGGGTTGGGCATGGGTTCGTCCAGGTACCACTGGATGGCCCGGTTGGCCGCAAAGAACTCTCCGGCACTGACGGTGGTCTCGGTGCAGGGCACCCCCAGGGCCTGGGCCGCCTGCCGGGCGGCAGGCAGTTCCGAGTAGGCTTCCTCGGCATAGCCTACCGAAAAGCATTGCAGATGTTTCTGCTGCTTGGCCGCCTTGCAGGCGGTGAGGCTGGAATCCACCCCGCCGGAAAGAAAGCATCCCACCTCTACGTCAGCGATCTTGTGGGCCGCCACGCTGTGGGTAAAGGCTTCGTCGATCTGTCGGGCCCATTCCGACAGGGTACGCCCCTCTCGGATGCGGTAACGGATCTTGCCGTACCGTTCCACCGCCAGATGCCCCTCCCGCCAAGTGAAGCTGTGTCCCGGCAGCAGCTCATACACCCCGGTGAAAAGCGTCTCGTCCCCCGGCAGATACTCGGTACTCAGGTAATCGGGCAGACGGTCCTCGTTGAACCGCTTCACAAAGCCGGGGTGGGCCAGAAAGGCCTTGATCTCACTGGCAAAGAGCAGCAGCTCCCCCCGGCGATAGTAATAGAGGGGCTTGATCCCGAAAAGGTCCCGGGCACCGAAGAGGGTCCCGGTGGCGCGGTCCCACAGCACAAAGGCGAACATGCCCCGCAGTTTGCCGGGCAGGGCCTTGCCCCACTGTTCCCAGCCGTGGAGCAGGACCTCGGTGTCCGACCGGGTGGCAAAAACGTGCCCGGCCGCCGAAAGCTGCCGTGCCAGTTCCTGATAATTATAAATTTCCCCGTTGAAGACCACCACCAGGGTGCCGTCCTCATTGAACATGGGCTGGCCGCCCCCCTCCAGGTCGATGATGGAAAGCCGCCGATGCCCCAGGGCCGCCCGGTCGTCGGCATACAGCCCCTCCCCGTCCGGACCCCGGTGCCGGATCAGCGCCGCCATCTCCTGCAGGGTACGACGGGCACCGGCCGGGTCATGATGTTCTTCGGCAAAACCCACAATACCGCACATGGCGGGCCTCCTCTCCGATAGAAAAAGCGGGCCTCAGCAGCCCGTCACCCATAGTTCTTCACCTTGCGCCAATAGGCGCCCTGCCGTAGCCAGTACCACACTTGCCGGGCAGGGCCCTCCCCCGGCGCCAGCAGATGACAGCGCCCCCGGCCCCGGCGGCGCAGGGCAGCCGCCCGCCTCCACAGGCCCTTGTCCGGGCAATACCGCCGCACCACACCCCAGGGAGCCGTATACCACACCGCCGGGCGCAGCACCGGCAGCGTGACGCCCGTTTGCTGTACCAGGTCCTCCACCAGCGGCCGGGCCAGGTTCGCCCCCGCCGCCGTGCAGAAATAGGACGCCCGCCCCTGCCGGGGATTCATCTCAAAGAGGACCGGCTCCCCCAGGGGGTCATACTTCAGATCAAAATTGGCGTATCCCCGCCAACCGCTTTCCCGCAGCAGCGCCGCCAGCGCCGTCAGCAGGGCATTGTCCTGCCGGGCCGGCTCCACGAGGACGGCTCCGTAGTTGCCCACCCCCTCGGGAGTGCGCTCCTGCAAAAGCACCTGCCCTTGCACGATCCAGGGCACGCTGCCGTCCCGGGCACAATAGGCGTTCACCACACCCAGGGTCGTATCGGGACCGGGGATATACTCCTGCACCAGCATGGCGCCCCGGTAGCCGCCCCGGGTCACCGTCCCCAGGACCTCTTCCAGTACCGCGGCACTGTCGGCCAGATAGACCTTTCGCTTGCCGGGGAAACGGCAATTCCAGTAGGCAGGGGAATCCGCAGGTTTGACGATGACCGGCCACCCGAAAGGCAGTGCCGGCGGTGTTTCCCCACAGGGCACCGTTACACTTTGGGGGGTGCGCAGTCCCTGGGTCTTGCATACGGCAGCAAACCCTTCCTTGGTGCCCAGGGACTCTACCGTCCCGGGGTCGGGGCAGGCAAAGCGGTAGTAGGGCGCCAGTGCCTCCCGGCAGCGGGCCAGCTCCATGGTGTAGCCGTCGGCGCAGGAGACCAGCAGGCAGGTTTTGTCCGGATGGGCTTTGGCCAGCGCCGTGAGCAGCGGGACAAAGACCGACTCTTCTTCCAGGCGGGGATGCTCCACCGCCACCCGTACCAGACGGCTGTGGGCCAGAGCCGGCAGCACCCGTTGGCAGACCGCCACACTGGGCACGCCGTACGCTTCATAAAAGCTGCGGGCCATACCGTAGACATTGGCGTCACCACCCAACAGAACAGGCAAAACCCCGGCCACTGCCATCACCCCCTGTCTTAGTGTATGACAAAAGGGCTTGGCTATGCGCCGGGGTCCCGGGATTTTTGTGGTCCGGGCTTGGCTCTCTGATGGTTGCCGGGGCGATTCTGCGCATACTATAAAGCAGCTTAGGGGAAGTGAGGGACACGGCATGTGTGGAATTGCAGGATTCATCAACGCCCGGGAGGAAGCCCACGGAGCGGTATTGCAGGGGATGCTTTCGCGCATCGCCCATCGCGGACCGGACGGCCAGGGCGTCTTTGTGGAAGGGCGGGCCGCCCTGGGGCACCGGCGTCTGGCCATCATTGATCTGGACGGCGGTCCCCAGCCCATGTTCAACGAGGATGGGCGGCTGGCGGTAATCTTCAACGGGGAGATCTACAACTATCAGGCCCTCACCGAAGAGCTCACCGCCGCGGGGCACACCTTTGCCACCCGGTCGGACACCGAAGTGCTGCTTCACGGCTGGGAGGAATGGGGCCGGGACCTGCTGCCCCGGCTGCGGGGGATGTTTGCCTTTGCCCTGTGGGACCGGGACGCAGAGACCCTTTTCTGCGCCCGGGACGCCTTCGGCATCAAGCCGCTCTATTATTACCAGGGGGCGGACGGCACCCTGCTGTTTGCCAGCGAGATCAAAGCCTTTCTGGACCATCCGGCTTTTGAAAAACGGCTCAACGAGAGCCAATTGGAATTGTATCTGAGTTTTCAGTACTCCCCGGGGGAGGAGACATTTTTTCGTGGTGTGAAAAAACTGCTGCCCGCCCACTGCCTGACCCTGGACCGGGAAGGCCTGCGGGTGGAGCGCTGGTGGCAGGCGGATTTTACCCCGGAGCTCTCCCCCACCGACTGGGCCCAGGCCATCGACGAGACCATGGAGGACAGTGTGGCCGCCCACAAGATCGCGGACGTGGAGGTGGCGGGGTTTCTCTCCGGCGGGGTGGATTCCGCCTATATCACCTCCCTGGCCCGGCCTGCCCGGTGCTATACCATCGGCTATGCCGAGCCCGGTTACGACGAGGCGGAGGAAGCCGCCCAGCTGGCCCGGGTGCTGGGCATCCGCAACCAGGTGCGGCGCATCACCCCGGAGGAATTCTGGGACGCCATCCCCGCCGTACAGTACCACATGGACGAACCCCTGGCAGACGCGGCGGCGGTGGCCCTCTACTTTCTCAACGGGGAGGCCGCCCGGGAAGTCAAAGTCTGCCTTTCCGGGGAGGGGGCCGACGAATTTTTTGCCGGGTACAACATCTACAAAGAGCCCTTCACCGCCCGGTGGTACGACCGGCTGCCCGCCGGGCTGCGCCGGGTGCTGGGGGCGGTGGCCCAGCGGCTGCCCGCGGTGCCGGGGGTGAATTTTCTGGTGCGGCGGGCCCTGCCGCTGGAAGAGCGGTACTACGGCAACACCGCCCTGTTTACCGAACGGCAGAAGCGCAGACTGCTGCGTCACGACTACCACACCGCCCTGCCTTTTGACCTGGCCCGCCCCTACTGGCAGGCCAGCGCCGGGCTGGACCCGGTGACCCGGATGCAGTGGTGCGACCTGCACCTCTGGCTGGCGGGGGATATTCTGCTGAAGGCCGACAAGATGAGCATGGCCCACAGCCTGGAACTGCGGGTGCCTTTTCTGGACCGGGAGGTGTTTGCCCTGGCCCGCCGGCTGCCCCCCGAGGCCAAGGCCGACAGCCGCCAGACCAAGAAAGCCCTGCGGGCGGCGGCAGCCCGGCACCTGCCCCTGCCCAGCGCCGAGCGGAAAAAGCGGGGCTTTCCGGTACCGGTGCGGGACTGGCTGCGGGACCCGGTCTATGCGGCCCGGGTGCGGGCAGCATTCGACAGCCCGGCGGCGGCCCGCTTCTTTCAGGTACGGCAGCTGCATATACTGTTAGACCGGCACTTGCGGCGCCGGCAGGACAACTGGCGGCAGATCTTTTGTATCTACTGCTTTCTGGTTTGGTATGAGCAGTTTTTTGGGAGTGATGCGGCATGAATTTGTGTGAGCTTTTGCAGGCCACCGACGGCGTCCTGCTTCAGGGGGATGCCCGCGTCGAGGTCCAAACCCTGTGCTACGATTCCCGGGCCGTGGAACCGGGAGCCCTCTTTGTCTGCCTGCCCGGTCTGCATACCGACGGCCATGGCTACGCGGCCCGGGCCGTGGCCGCCGGGGCGGTGGGGATCATCTGCGAACGGCCGGTGGAGGGCCTGCCGGAAGATCTGCCGGTGGTCCAGGTGACCCACAGCCGCCGGGCGCTGGCCCAGCTGGCCATCCGGCTGTACGGTGAACCGGCCAAAGAGATGACGATGATCGGCATTACCGGCACCAAGGGCAAGACCACCACCGCCCATCTGATCGACGCCGTGCTGACGGCTGCCGGGCGGCGGGTGGGGCTCATCGGCACCAACGGGGTCAGCTGGCCGGGCTACACCCATCCCCTGGACCACACCACCCCCGAGAGCAGCGATCTGCAGCATCTGTTGCGGCAGATGGTGGATGCAGGCTGTGACGCCTGTGTGATGGAGGTATCCAGCCTGGGGCTGAAGATGGACCGGGTCACCGGCATCACCTACGACATCGGGGTGTTCACCAATCTGTCCCCCGACCACATCGGGCCTGGGGAGCACGCCAGCTTTGCCGAATACCGTGCCTGGAAAAGTGTGCTTTTCCGCCGCTGCCGGGTGGGCATCGTCAACGCCGACGATCCCCAGACCGAAGCCATCCTGACCCAGCACACCTGCCGGGTGGTGACCTACGGCATCGACCATCCGGCGGACTGGCGGGCCGGTGCGGACTGTACCCTGGTGCGGCAGCCGGGCCTTTTGGGGGTAGACTTTACCGCCGCCGGGCCGGAGGGGACGCCCCGGTCCTATCAGGTGGCCATGCCGGGGCGGTTCAGTGTCTGCAACGCCCTGGCTGCCATGGCCACAGCGGGGGTGCTTCATCTGCCCGAAGCCGCCGTACAGGAAGGTCTGCGCAAGGCCGTGGTGCGGGGCCGGGTGGAGCCTGTGCCCCTGGACGCCCCTTTCACGGTGGTGCTGGACTATGCCCACAACGAGGCCGCCGCCGAAAATCTTCTCTCCGCCCTGCGGGCCTACCGGCCCACCCGGCTGGTGGTGGTATTCGGCTGCGGAGGCAGCCGCAGCCGGGTGCGGCGGTTCGGCATGGGGGAGGCCTGCGCCCGGCTGGCGGATCTCTGCATCGTCACCGAGGACAACAGCCGAAACGAACCCCTGGCCGACATTCTGGCGGACATCCGCACCGGGATGCGCCGGGGCAATCCCGACACCCCCTTTGTGGAAATTCCCGACCGGCGGCAGGCGCTGTATTACGCCCTGGACCACGCCCGCCCCGGGGACATTGTGGCGGTCATCGGCAAAGGGCACGAGACAACGATCCAGCGTGGGAGCCAAACGCTGCCCTTCTGCGAGCGGGAGATCCTTGAGCAGTACATGAACGCCAAAAAGGCATAAAAAAGCGGAGGCGCCTTCCAAAAGGTACCTCCGTTTGGTTTATGGGTTTTGCAGCAGGGCCAGCTCTTCGGCGGTGAGTTCCCGCCACTGGCCCGGGGCCAGGGCCGGGTCCAGCGTCACCCCGCCGATGGCATACCGGTGCAGGGCGTTGACCCCCGCGCCGTAGACGCCGAACATCCGTTTGATCTGGTGGTAGACCCCCTGGTGGAGGGTCACTTTTACCACACAGGGGTCCTCCCCCGCCGGTTCGGCCTCCGCCGGGGCCATCCTCTCCCCGTCGGCCAGGGTCACACCGGCGGCAAAACCCGCCCGCATGGTCTCGGTCAGCGGGGTGTCCAGGGTGACCAGGTACCGTTTGTCCACATGGTGGGCCGGGGCCAGCAGATCATGGGCCAGGGCGCCGTCATCGGTGAGCAGCACAAAGCCGGTGCTGGTCTTGTCCAGCCGCCCGGCCGGGAACAACGCCCGCCGGGGAAAATCCGCCGCCACCAGGTCCACCACCGTGGTGTCCCGTTTGTCCCGGCTGGCACTGACGACTCCCTCGGGCTTGTTCAGCATGATATAGACATATTTCCGGTAGGCGCCCGCCAGCGGGGTGCCGTCCACGGCAAGGGATACATCTTCGGCCACCTGGGTGTCCGCCTTGCGGCAGATCACGCCGTTCACCGCCACCCGGCCCTTGGTGATGGCCTTGCGGCTCTCGCTGCGGGTCAGGCCGGTGCGCTCCGACAGGTACTTGTCCAGCCGCATCATGCCCCGTGCTCCTGGGTGATGGCCGCCGTCTTGCCCCGGGACGCCTTGATCAGATCGGCGGGGGCACATTCGATCTGGGTACCGATCCGCCCGCCGGAAACCAGCATGGTGGGCTGGGCCAGGCAGCTCTCGTCAAAGACCGTGACGTACTGCTTCTTCATCCCCACAGGGCTGCAGCCGCCCCGGATATACCCGGTGACCTTGTTGATGTCCGCCACATGGATCATCGCCACGCTCTTGACGCCGGCGGCCTTGGCGGCCTTTTTCAGGTCCAGCTCGGCCAGTACCGGCACCACAAAGACATAGTAGTTATGGTCCGCCCCCTGGGTGACCAGCGTCTTGAACACCCTGGCCGGGTCCTGGCCGGTGAGCTTTGCCACCGAGGCGCCGTCCACCGCCTGGCCCTCCTCGTGGGGGTACTCATGGGCCGTATAGGCGATCTTGGCCCGCTCCAGCATCCGCATGGCATTGGTTTTTGCTTCTTTTCCCATAAAGAATCCCTCTTTTGCAAACTCGGTATGGCCCCTATTATAAGCCGCCGTCACTTTTTCTGCAAGGGGGCTTGACTTTAGCACTTTAAAGTGTTAAAATCCCGGTATTGAAAAAATTACGGTACAGGAGATAGGAACTATGATCATCGTATTGAAACAGAACGCCCCCGCCGACCAGGTCGCCAGTTTCTGCGCCGAGCTGCGCGGCATGGGCTTTGAAATCAACGATTCCACCGGCCATGACACCCACATCCTGGGCCTCATCGGCGACACCAAAGCCCTGGCGGAAAGCTGGGTGCTGGCCAACCCCGTGGTGGATACCTGCCGCCGGGTCAGCGAGCCCTACAAGAAGGCCAACCGGAAGTTCCACCCCGATGACACGGTGGTGGATGTGGGGGGCCACAAGATCGGCGGCGGCTACTTCGCGGTGATGAGCGGCCCCTGCAGCGTAGAGGGCAAGGACCAGATCATCGGCATTGCCCAGCGGGTCAAGGCGGCCGGGGCCAGCATCCTGCGAGGGGGTGCCTTCAAACCTCGCACCAGCCCCTACAGCTTCCAGGGACTGCGGGCCGAAGGTCTGGAGCTTTTGCAGGAGGCCCGGGCCGTCACCGGGCAGCCCATCGTCACCGAGCTGATGAACAACGAACACATCCCCCTCTTCCTGGAAGCCGGGGTGGACATGATCCAGATCGGCGCCCGGAACATGCAGAACTTTGAGCTGCTGAAAGCCGTGGGCAAGCTGAACATCCCGGTGCTGCTGAAGCGGGGCCTTTCCTCTACCCTGGAGGAACTGGTCATGAGCGCCGAGTACATCATGGCCGAGGGCAACCCCAACGTGGTGCTCTGTGAGCGGGGCATCCGCACCTTTGAGACCAGCATGCGCAACACCCTGGACATCTCCGCCGTGCCCATGCTGAAAAAGATGACCCATCTGCCGGTGGTCATCGACCCCAGCCACGCGGCGGGCATCGCCTTCATGGTACCGGCCCTGGCCCAGGCGGCGGTGGCTGTGGGCGCCGACGGCCTGATGATCGAGACCCACAACGATCCCGCCAAGGCCAAGAGCGACGGTGCCCAGAGCCTGACCCCCGACCAGTTCGACGCCCTGATGGGGGTCATCCGGCCGGAGCTGGAATTCTTCGGCAAGACTTTGAACTGACATCCATTCCTCCAAAAAAAGGCGGACAGCTTTTGGCTGTCCGCCTTTTTTTCTGCTTCAGGCCCCGCAGGAGGTGACCAGCGAAGGCAAAAAGGTGAGAATCATCACCAGGGCAATGATGCCCCAGGTCACCCCCGCCAACTGTTTTTGCTTCGGGGTGTTGCCCAGCGGCCGGGAATTTCCCGGATGGGCCGGACGCCCCGATGAGCGGCTGTACACCGGCTTTTTGTCCGGTGCCTGCCGCACCCGATGCAGCACCTTTTCCCCGTTGACTTCGTGGGTATGTACCGTTTCGCCGCGCAGAACATAGCGATGCTCCGGCGGGATGGGCATACCGCAATCCTGGCACCGCCCGTTGACCACCTTACCGCCGCAAAGGCTGCACTTCTGCATAGAGACCCTCCTTTTGGTTTAGATGTTTCCGCATTTTTGTTATTGCCCCAGGTTGGCCGCCCGGTGGGCTGCTGTTTTGCGGTGCATGATCTCCGAGGAGACCGTCATGACCACCAGCGCCGCCAGCAGGTACCAGGGGAAGAGTTTCATCGAGATATGCTGGGCCAGCAGGCCGAACAGCGGCGGGAACAGCGTGCTGCCCACATAGGCCGCCGCCATCTGCACCCCGGTCATGGACATGCTGAGATTGCGCCCGAAGTTGGCCGGGGTCTCGTGAATGATGCTGGGGTAGATGGGCGCACAGCCCAGCCCCACGATGATAAGGCCCGCAAACAGGAGATGGTTGCCCGCGGGCAGGAAGATCAGCACCAGCCCCAGCAGAATGACCCCCTGGCCGCCCCGGATCATCTGGTGGTCGTTGAATTTCATCGTCAGAAAGCCGCAGAAGAACCGTCCCACCGTGATGCCCAGGTAAAACAGGCTGGCCCATCCTGCTGCCGTCCCGGCGTCGATGCCCCGCACCAGGGTACAGTAACTGGCCGCCCACATGCCGGCGGTGGTTTCCACGGCGGAATAGCAGGCGAAGCTGATCATCACTTCCCGCACGCCGGGTATCCGCACCAGTTGGGGCAGGCTGCGGTGTTCCGGCGTGATGTCGGCCCCGGCGCCGTCCTCCCGGGGACGTTTCCAGAGTGGCAGGCTGAAGAGCAGCACCGCCGTAAGGACGATCTGCAGCAGGGAGATGATGCGGTAGCCCCCCTGCCAGCTGCCCATGGCCAGGGCCCGACCCATGATGACAGGACCCGTGCTGGCACCGATGCCCCACATACAGTGGAGCCAGCTCATATGGCGGCTTTCATAATGGAGAGCCACATAGTTGTTGAGGGCTGCATCCACACTGCCCGCCCCCAGGCCGTAGGGCACCGCCCACAGGCAGAGCTGCCAGAAAGCCGTGCAGGTGGAAAAGCCGAAAAGAGCTATGGCCGTAAGGGCCACACTGCCCGCCGTGACCTTGCCGGTGCCCAGGCGGCTGTTGAGCCAGTCGCTGGCCAGGCTGGAGACGATGGTGCCCGCCGAGATGATCATGGACACCGCCCCGGCCCAGGAAAGATCCGCCCCCAGCTGACCGTACATGCTGGGCCAGGCCGCTCCCAGCAGGCCGTCGGGCAGCCCCAGGCTGATGAATGCCAGGTAGATCACCGGCAACAGAAGTGAAACCATTGGGTTTTTCCCCCATTTTATCCATTTTCTTCTGATTATACCACGCACCGGGGCCCGGCGGTATGGGTTTTGAAAATTTTACCTTCCGGCGCCAAATCAAAACCACCCGTTGAACGGGTGGTTTGAACAGGCCCTATAAGGGCCTATCTCCTGTGGTCGCTC
>CALXHP010000038.1 GCA_944388135.1 uncultured Gemmiger sp.
CTTCACTAAAGTATTTTTTATCCACCCCCAGTTGAACTGGGGGTTTTATCATGCCTATTCGGCGCCAACCAAAAAGCGGAACGCTCCCCTGCCGGGAGCGCTCCGCTTTTCATTCATAATAAGTAAGTTCACAGCCAGCCGCCGCCGTGGAGAATAAAAATCCAGCCGGTCAGCGTCAGGGCCGATAGCAGCGTGGTGGCGGCAATGGCACTGGCGGTCAGCACCCCCTCGTGGCCCATATTTTTGGCCATCACATAAGCACTGGGGGTGGTGGGGCTGCCCAGCATGATCAGCAGGGCCACCAGTTCCTTTTCCCGGAAGCCCAGGGCCACCGCACAAGGAATAAAAACCGCCGACAGTCCCACCGTTTTCAGCAGCGCCGCCACTGCCGTGGCCCCGGCCTTTTTCAGCGCCTTGGTGCCTTCGAAGCTGGCGCCGATGGAGAGCAGGGCCAGCGGGGTGGTCAGCGAGGCCAGACTGTTCAGGGTTTTATCGGCGATGGTGGGCAGTTCCATCGGCAGCAGGCTGAACACCGTGCCGGCGATGATGCCCAGCAGAATGGGGTTGGTGATGACACCGTAGAACAGCTGCCCCGGGCGCAGCTTTTCATGGTTTTCCCGGGGGGACTCTATCATAAGGATCAACACCGCAAAGATGTTGAAAAGGGGCACGCTTCCCAGGATCATCAGCGGTGCCATCCCTGCATCCCCGTAGATGTTCTGGATAAAGGCCACCCCCAGGATCGCCGCGCTGCTGCGGTAGGACGCCTGGACAAACTCACCCACGATGGCCTTGTCCCGCAGCAGCACCCGGGCCAGCGCCCAGAGTACCAGGATGCTCACCAGGGTGGCGCCGAAACAGAACAGCACAAATTTCGGCTGGAAGTCATGGACCATATCCACATCCGCCATGTCCAGAAAAAGCATGATGGGCAGCGTGATTTTGAAAGTCAGTTTGTCCGCCGCTTTACAGAATTCCTTGGGCAGAAAGCCCAGTTTGCCCAGAATACCGCCTGCCACCATCACCAGAAAAACCGGCAGGGTAGCGTTCAGGCTGAAAATCAGATTTTCCAAACCATTCATTCTTATTCCCCTCACAAAACGGACCTTGCAGGGTCCTGTCGTTTTATGGTATCATGAACAGGCTGATTTTGCAACCACCGGCCGGGAAGGGCACCGGTTTGCCCGTTTTTTCGGGGTACAGCGCAGAAAATCGACCCGGCAGCCCTTGACAAAATCCGGCCGGCTTGCTATAATTAGTTGCTGTGCCAAACGGCACAGTTTATCCTTGCCCTTTGCGTGGGCAAAGGGCCATACGTCCAAAAGGAGGTGCACAGAATATGGCTAAGTACGAAACCATGATGGTTACCACCGCCAACCTCGACGAGGAGGCTTCCGCCGCTCTGATCAACAAGTTCAAGAACCTGATCGCGGCGAATGGTACGATCGATTCTGTTGATGATTGGGGCAAGAAGCGTCTCGCCTATCCCATCAACGATGAGACCGAGGGTGTGTACACGGTGATCAAGTTCACCAGCGAGCCCGATTTCCCGGCTGAGCTGGACCGTGTTTACAAGATCACTGAAGGCGTTCTTCGCAGCATGATCATTGCTGAAGAGGCGTAAGAGGTACCGAAAATGCTGAATGTTGTTGCAATTATGGGCCGCCTTGCCCGCGACCCCGAACTTCGCCAGACCACGTCCGGCAAAAGCGTTGCATCCTTTACCATTGCGTGTGACCGCAACGGCAAGCGCGATGCCAACGGCCAGAGCCAGGCCGACTGGATTCCCGTTACCGCGTGGGACCGCACGGCGGAATTTGTGTGCAAGTACTTCCAGAAAGGTTCGCTGATTGCCGTGGACGGCCGTCTGCAGAGCCGGTCCTACCAGGACAAAAACGGAAACAACCGCACCGCCATTGAGATCGTGGCCAACAACGTCAACTTTGCCGGACCCAAATCCGCCAACGCCGCACCCAGCATGGGCGCCAACTACGGCGCGCCCATGGCAGAACCCGCCGCCCGCCCCGCCGTGCAGCAGGCACCTGCGCCGAGCTATTCCGCCGGCAGCAACGATGACTTTGCACTGATCGAGGACGAAGGCGATCTGCCGTTCTGACAAATCGATTGTAAAATCCAACAAGGAGGTTACCACAATGGCTATGGATCGTTCTTCCCGCCCGATGCATCGCGGCCGCAAGAAGGTTTGCAGCTTCTGCGTCGATCGCGTTGAGCACATTGATTACAAGGATCTGCCCCGCCTGCGCAAGTACGTGAGCGAGCGCGCCAAGATCATTCCCCGCCGTGTGACCGGTACCTGCGCGTTCCATCAGCGTGAGCTGACGGTCGCCATCAAGCGTGCCCGTTATATGGCTCTGATGCCCTACGTGAGCGACTAATCCGCCCAGGCATCCAACCGTGCAAAAAAAGAGCAGCTCTTGCGAGCTGCTCTTTTTCTTTTGCCTGTTGCACCGGAAAATCAAAAAGCGGGCAGTCCCTTATCGGGGCTGCCCGCTTTTGACTTGTGTACAGATCAGGAGCTGAACCGGTCGCGCAGGTTCTTGAAGAAGCCCTTGCGCTTCTCGTAGTTTTCATCCTTGAGACTGTCCTCAAAGGCTTTCAGCGCTTCGCGCTGGGTGCGGTTGAGTTTCTTGGGGATCTCCACTTCCACGATGACATACTGGTCACCGCGGCCGCGGCCGTTCAGATACTGGATGCCCTGGCCACGCAGGCGGAACTTGGTGCCGCTTTGAGTCCCCTCGGGGATCTTCTGGGCCACCTTGCCGTCCACGGTGGGCACCTCGATCTCGGCGCCCAGGACCGCCTGGGAGTAGGTGATGGGCACACGGACATACACATCGTAGCCGTCACGCTCAAACACCGCGTCCCGCTTCACCGTCACATGGACAATCACATCGCCGGCGGGGCCGCCGTTGCTGCCTGCATCGCCCTGACCGCGCAGCGCGATGTTCTGGTCGTCATCGATACCCGCAGGGATCTTGACTTCCAGGGTCTTGCGGGCGCTGGTCTTGCCGGTGCCGCGGCAGGTCTTGCAGGGATTCTTGATAATGGTACCACGGCCGCCGCAGTGGGGGCAGGGCTGCTGGCTCTGCATCACACCGAAGGGGGTGCGCTGCTGGGTCACCACGTAGCCGCGGCCACCGCACTGGGTACAGGTCTCAGGGCTGGAGCCGGCTTCGCAGCCGCTGCCCTTACAGTCGGGGCAGGTCTGCTGCCGGTTCAGGGTGATCTTTTTGGCGCAGCCATGGGCCGCCTCCTCGAAGGTCAAAATCACGCTGGCCTGAATATCATGGCCCTTGCGGGGGGCGTTGGGATTGGCACGGGAAGACCCGAAACCTCCGAATCCACCAAAGCCACCGCCGAAGATATCGCCAAAAATATCCCCCAGGTCCACGCCGCCGGCGCCGCCAAAGCCACCGAAACCGGCACCGCCTGCCTGCCCGGCCCCATAGTTAGGGTCGACGCCGGCAAAGCCGAACTGGTCATAGCGCTTACGCTTTTCCGGGTCCGAAAGGATATCGTGGGCCTCGTTGACCTCCTTGAACTTTTCCTCGGCAACTTTATCGCCGGGGTTCAGGTCGGGGTGGTACTTTTTGGCCAGTTTGCGGTAGGCGCTTTTGATCTCGGCATCGGTGGCGTTTTTGCCCAGACCCAGCACCTCATAGTAATCACGTTTTTCTGCCATAGAATCAATCCCCTCTATTTGGGCTTTCTTTCATTAACCCCGCAAGGGCCGCCGCCTTGCCGGGCGGCGGCCTTTGTTCGGGATTTCAGTTTTCAGAATCAGACTTCATGGAAGTCGGCATCCACAGCGCCGTCATCCTTGGGCTGGCTGCCGCCCTGGGCACCGGTTGCACCGGCACCGGGCTGCTGCTGGGCCCCCTGAGCCTGGGCGGCCTGCTTGTAGACCTTCTCGCTGATGGCGTAGAAAGCCTTCTGCAGATCATCCTGCTTTGCCTTGATGTCGTCGATGGAGCCGCTCTTCAGGGCTTCCTTCAGGGCGGAGAGCTTGGTTTCCACGTCGCTCTTCTCCTCAGCGGAGACCTTGTCGCCGAACTCGTTCATGGCCTTCTCGGTCTGGAACACCATCTGGTCGGCGTTGTTGCGGACGTCCACTTCCTCACGGCGCTTCTTGTCCTCGGCAGCATACTGCTCGGCGTCCTTGACAGCCTTGTCAATGTCGTCCTTGCTCATGTTGGTGGAAGCGGTGATGGTAATGCTCTGCTCCTTGCCGGTGCCAAGATCCTTGGCGCTGACATGAACGATACCGTTGGCATCGATATCGAAGGTGACTTCGATCTGAGGCACACCACGGGGCGCCGGAGCAATGCCATCCAGGTGGAAGGTTCCCAGACTCTTGTTGTCCTTGGCAAACTCACGCTCGCCCTGCAGGACGTTGACCTCAACGCTGGGCTGGTTATCCGCAGCGGTGGAGAAGATCTGGCTCTTCTTGGTGGGGATGGTAGTGTTACGGTCGATGATCTTGGTGCAGACACCGCCCAAAGTCTCGATGCCCAGGCTCAGCGGGGTAACATCCAGGAGCAGCAGGCCCTTGACATCGCCCTGCAGGACGCCGCCCTGAATGGCAGCACCCACAGCAACGCATTCATCGGGGTTGATGCCCTTGAAGGGCTCGCAGCCCAGTTCCTTCTTGACGGCGTCGTAGACGGCGGGAATACGGGTGGAACCACCGACCATCAGCACCTTGGCCAGGTCGGAAGCCTTCAGACCGGCATCGGCCAGTGCCTTGCGGACAGGGGTCATGGTGCGATCCACCAAGTCAGAGGTGAGCTCATTGAACTTGGCGCGGGTCAGCGTCATGTCCAGATGCTTGGGGCCGTTGGCATCGGCGGTGATGAAGGGCAGGTTGATGTTGGTGGAAGTGGCGCTGGACAGCTCGATCTTGGCCTTCTCGGCAGCTTCCTTCAGGCGCTGGGCAGCCATCTTGTCCTGACGCAGGTCGATGTTGTTCTCGCGCTTGAAGTCCTCTGCCATCCAGTCGATGATGCGCTGGTCGAAGTCATCGCCGCCCAGGTGGGTATCACCGTTGGTGGCCAGAACTTCGGTCACGCCGTCGCCCATCTCAATGATGGAGACATCGAAGGTGCCGCCGCCCAGGTCGTAGACCATGATCTTCTGATCGGCTTCCTTATCGATACCGTAGGCCAAAGAAGCAGCCGTGGGCTCGTTGATGATACGCTTGACGTTCAGGCCCGCGATGGTGCCGGCGTTCTTGGTGGCCTGACGCTGGCTGTCGTTGAAATAGGCAGGAACTGTGATGACGGCCTCGGTAACGGGCTCGCCCAAGTAAGCCTCGGCGTCCGCCTTCAGCTTGGAGAGGATCATGGCGCTGATCTCTTCGGGGGTGTAGTCCTTGCCGCCGGCATGGACCTTCTCGGCGGTGCCCATCTTACGCTTGATGGAAGAAATGGTGTTTTCGGGGTTGGTGATCGCCTGACGCTTTGCCACCTGGCCTACCAGGCGCTCGCCGGTCTTGGTGAAACCGACAACGGACGGAGTGGTGCGCGCGCCCTCGGCGTTGGCGATAACGACGGGCTCGCCGCCCTCCATAACGGCAACACAGCTGTTGGTGGTGCCAAGGTCAATACCAATGATTTTGCTCATACTATAAAACTCCCTTCAAAAGAACTTTGAATGTGGTGAATGTCTGTTTATCTGAAACGGGTGTTGCCCGGTTCATGCGTTATTCCGCGACGACTACCGTTGCGTGGCGGATGATCTTGTCGCCGATCTTGTATCCCTTCTGGAATACCTGCACGACGGTGCCGCTCTCCTGCCCTTCGGCGGGCGGGACCTGCTGCACGGCGTTCATGAAGTTGGGATCAAAGGGTTTGGAAAGGGCTTCGATCTCGGTGATGTGGAGATTTTCCAGCGCCTTGGCGGCTTTGTCCAGCGTCATCATGACGCCCTTCTTGTAGTTTTCGTCGGAACAGGCGGCGTTGGCAGCCATGTCCAGGGTATCCAGAATGCCCAGGATCTGGGTGACGGCGTGGGAAATACCGTCGTTGAACTTCTGGTCCGCCTCGCGCTGAGAACGCTTGCGGTAGTTATCATATTCGGCCGCGGTGCGCAGCAGCTGATCTTTCAGCTCAGCGTTTTTCTTTTCGCTGGCTTCCAGCTTTGCCTGCAGCGCCGCTTCCGCGTGGTGATGCTTTTCTTTCTTGTCAGCCTTATCTGCCTTGGGCGCCGCTTCCGCGGTCTGCGCCTTGGCTTCGGTCTCGGGGGCCTCGGCAGCCTGTTCAGGCTGGGTCGCCGTGTTCTTTTCTTTTTCTGTCTCGTGGCTCATTGCGGGTCCTCCTTATCTGTTTATTGGCCCTGCCCGGCCATGCTCTGTCCCAGCTTGACGGAGAAATAATCCAGGATGGGAAGCAGCCGCCGGTATTCCATACGGGTGGAACCGATCAGCGCCACCGAACCGGTCAGACCGCCGCCGGCCAGGTACCGTTTGCTGACGATGCAGGCGCCCGGCATGGCCGGGTCCAGATCGCTGCCCAGGGTGGCTGTGATTTTGCCGCCATCCGGGCGGAGCAGCTCTGTGGCCGCCTCGTTGTCGGAGAAGATCTCCAGCAGCGTTCCCAGGTTTTCCCGTACATCGGGCATCTTTGCCAGATACTGGGCGCCCTGCAGGCAGGCCTGGGGGCCTGTAGTGACCAGCGCCTGGGCTGCCAGCACCACCGGTGCCAGCCGCTCCCCTGCCGCCAGCACCATGCTGGCGGTGAGCATCGGGCTCAGGTCCTGGGGGGCCACAAAGGTCAGGCCCCGGTTGAGCAGCTGGGCCAGGTTGGCGGCATCGTCCCGGGTCAAACCGGTATCTACCCGGGCCACCCGGGTCCGGACGCCGCCGGCACTGGTGACTGCCAGCACTGCCGCCGAGTAACGGCCTACCTGCACCACCTCAAAGTGGGCAATGCAGAGGTCCGGCGCCTGGGGCGTGGTGACAGCCGCCGCACACTCGGTCAGGTCGGCCAGGCTGCGGGCTGCCGCCGGAGCCAATTTTTCGGGCTCCACATCCATGCCGGCGAAGAGATCATCGATATGCTCGCGGTCTTCTTCCGGCAGCCGGGTGCTGCCCGGAGCGTCGATCAGGTGATCGAGGTAGTAACGATACCCCTGAGCACTGGGCACCCGCCCGGCACTGGTATGGGGTTGTTCCAGCAGCCCCAGTTTGGTAAGAGCTGCCATCTCGTTGCGCAGGGTGGCACTGGACAGTGCCATATCAAAGTAACTGGCCAACAGACCGGAACCTACCGGCTCACCGCCGTTGGCGTACAGGGCAACAATAGCTTCCAGGATCCGCTGCTTGCGGGCGTCCATCGCCATGTCGCTCATCTCCTTTGTTGTTCCCTTTGATTTGTTTTAGCACTCCATATCTCTGAGTGCTAAATTTATTATACCCTCCTTTTTTCGTCTGTCAAGGGGTTGGGCAAAACTTTTTGCAAGTTTAACAGTTTCGACACAATCCCGCTTTTCTCCCCGCCTTGACACTGCCCCGCGGCGGATTTATACTACTGTATAACCTTATTATATATGTAAAGAAGGTACCACTGCGATGCAAACCCATTCCGACGACAAAGCTTTTCTGGCAACCGATCCACTTGGCAGTCTGCTGCTTCGGTTGGCACTTCCCACCGTGGCCGCACAGCTTATCAATATGCTGTACAACATTGTAGACCGCATCTACATCGGCCACATTCCCGAAATCGGTGCCCTGGCCCTCACCGGCGTAGGTGTCTGCCTGCCGCTGATCATGATCGTTTCTGCCTTCGCCGCCCTGGTGGGCAACGGCGGCGCCCCCCGGGCCACCATTGCCATGGGGCAGGGCAACAAAGAAAAGGCCGAGGTGATCCTGGGCAACTGCTTTGCGTTGCAGATCGTTGTCTCGGTCGTGTTGACGGTGGTTCTGTTTATGGGGGACAGGGCTTTTTTGCTGGCTTTCGGCGCCAGTCCCAACACCATTGACTATGCAGTGGCCTACATGGACATCTATGCCGTGGGCACCATCTTTGTGCAGATGACCCTGGGCATGAACGCCTTTATCACCGCCCAAGGTTTTGCCAAAGAAGGGATGCTGTCGGTGCTCATCGGCGCTGTGGCCAACATCATTCTGGACCCCGTCTTTATCTTCCTGTTCGGGCTGGGGGTACGGGGTGCTGCCCTGGCCACCATTCTTTCTCAGGCTTTGTCCTGTGCCTGGGTGCTGGTCTTCCTCTTCGGCAAACGGACCTACCTGCGCCTTCGGAAAGAGACCATCCGCCTCTCCCCCGCCGTGCTGTTGCCCTGTGTAGCCCTGGGTGCCGCCACCTTTATTATGCAGGCCAGCGAGAGTGTTATCTCGGTGGCGTTCAACTCTTCCCTGCTGCAGTACGGCGGCGATCTGGCGGTAGGTGCCATGACCATCCTGTCCAGCGTCATGCAGTTTGCCATGCTGCCGCTGCAGGGTCTGGGCCAAGGCGCCCAGCCCATCATCAGTTATAACTATGGGGCCGGCAAACGGGACCGGGTGAAAAAAGCCTATTTCCTGCTGCTGCGGGTCAGTCTGCTTTACTCCTGTCTGCTGTGGGGATTGGTAGAGCTGTTCCCCCAGGCATTTGCCTCTCTCTTTACCAACGACAGCGAACTGGTGGTCTACACCGGTCACGCCCTGCGCATCTATGTGGCCGCCCTCTTCCTCTTCGGCATCCAGATGGCCTGCCAGATGACCTTTACCTCCCTGGGCAAGGCCAAACAGTCCATTCTGGTGGCCGTCATGCGGAAATTCATCCTACTGCTGCCGCTGATCTACCTCATGCCGATGATTTTCCGCGCCGACCGGGCCCGGGCCGTCTATATGGCGGAACCGGTGGCCGACACCCTGGCGGTGACCTTCACGGCGGTTCTCTTCTTCTTCACCTTCCGCAAAGTATTGCACCAGATGAACAAGGCCGCCTGAGGACTCACTCCTCCATCCAGCGGGAGAGGAAACTGCCCGCCGTGGTCAGTACCTGCACAATATCGTTTCGCGGTGCCGGGTCCCGGGCGGTACCGGGCAGCAGCACGCCGCCCTCGATATCCCCATGGACGATGATGGGTGCCGCGCAGAGGATCTGCCGCTCTCCCCGCTCAAACAGCCGCAGCCGCTTGGCGGGGTTTTCCGGCGCGGTGTAGACCGCCCGCCCTGCCAGCAGATGTTCCGTCTCGGTGGAAATTTCCCGGTTCATCATGTCCCCTTTGCCGCTGCCCGAAGCGGCCACCACGCAGGTACGGTCGCAGACCAGTACTGTGCAGCCCAGGCTTTTGGCCAGTACCTCGGTGTAGATGGCCGAGATCTGCCCCAGCTCCACCAGGGGAGAATATTTCTTGAAGATCACTTCCCCGTCGGCAGCGGTATAGATCTCCAGGGTATCCCCCTGGCGGATGCGCTGGGTCCGCCGGATTTCCTTGGGGATCACCACCCTTCCCAGTTCATCGATACGACGCACAATTCCTGTTGCTTTCATAGTACTTCCCTCCGGGATGATTTTATGGTAGTATCTGCTAAAATTTCCGATTTATGTATAGGAGGCCTGGTATGGACCTTTTGCAAACCACCCTTTGCTATCTGGAGCAGGACGGCTGCTACCTGATGCTCCACCGCGTCAAGAAGAAGAAAGACGTGAATCACGACAAGTGGATCGGTGTGGGCGGCAAGTTTGAACCGGGCGAGGACGCCCTGGCCTGTGCCCTGCGGGAGGTGCGGGAGGAAACCGGCCTGACGATGGAGAATCCCGCCTACCGGGGCATCGTGGACTTTTATTGTGACCCCTGGCCTGCCGAGCGGATGCACCTGTACACCTGCACAAAGTTCACCGGTACCATGACCGACTGCAACGAGGGCACGCTGGAATGGGTCCCCAAAGAGGCCGTGGAGGACCTGCCCATCTGGCCGGGGGACAAGCTGTTTTTCCGGCTGCTGGCGGAGAACGCCCCTTTCTTCCATCTGGAACTGACCTATGACGGCGACACCCTGACCCGGGCCGTACTGGACGGGCGGACCGTAACGCTGTAAACAAAAACCGCCCCGCACGGGAAATTGAACTGCACCCCATTTGTTAGACAGTATGGTATACTGAATAACAAGTGGGGTGCTTTGCTATGCCAAAAGGAAT
>CALXHP010000039.1 GCA_944388135.1 uncultured Gemmiger sp.
CCCCTTGAGGGGCGTTGTCCGTATTACGCCCTTCTAGGGCTTACACAAGCCCCCGGCTTAGCCGGGGGTCCTGACTTGTTGTTACAGAAAAATCCCCGGTCCAAAGACCGGGGATTTTCTCTGGAATTTCTTCGGTTCCTTCTTTGCAAAGAAGGAACATTCATCGCCGTGCCTTCAATCGAATTTGGCCCCCAGGGTGGCGGCCATCACCGCCTTGATGGTGTGCATCCGGTTTTCCGCTTCCCGGAAGACGATGGACTGGGGGCCGCTGAACACCTCGTCGGTGACCTCCATCTCGGCCCGGCCGAACTTCTCGCCCATCTCTTTGCCCACGGCGGTCTTGTGGTCGTGGTAGGCGGGCAGGCAGTGCATGAACACCGCTGTGGGCTTGGCTTTGGCCATCAGGGCGGCGTTTACCTGGTAGGGGGCCAGGGCGTCGATCCGCTCGGCCCACACTTCCACCGGCTCACCCATGCTCACCCAGACGTCGGTGTAGATCACATCAGCCCCCGAAACTGCATCGGTGTTCTCGCTCAGGGTCACGCTGCCGCCGCTCTGGGCTGCCAGGGCCTGGCACCGGGCCACCAGCGCCTTGTCCGGCCAGTAGGCTTTGGGGGCGCAGGCCACAAAATCCAGCCCCATCTTGGCGCAGCCGATCATCAGACTGTTGCCCATGTTGTACCGGGCGTCCCCCATGTAGACGAACTTCAGCCCCTTCAGGTGGCCGAACTGCTCCCGCAGGGTGAGAAAATCCGCCAGGATCTGGGTGGGATGGAACTCATTGGTCAGGCCGTTCCACACCGGCACGTCGGCATATTGGGCCAGCTCCCGGACGATCTCCTGGCCGAAGCCCCGGTACTCGATGCCCTCAAACATGCCGGAAAGCACCTGGGCCGTGTCGGCAATGGACTCTTTTTTGCCGATCTGGCTGCCCGTGGGATCCAGATAGGTGGTGCCCATGCCCAGGTCGTGGGCGGCCACCTCAAAGGCAGAGCGGGTCCGGGTGGAAGTCTTTTCAAAGATCAGCGCCACATTCTTGCCCCGCAGCACATCGTGGAGAACCCCCGCCTTCTTTTTGGCCTTCAGGTCGGCGGCCAGGTCCAGAAGGTACCCGATCTCCTCCGGCGTATAGTCCAGCAGCGTCAGAAAATCACGCCCCTGCAAATTCATGGTTATAACCCCCTATGCAAAAAACATGCAAATTTATACACCTATTATCCCACGTTTTGCGCCATTGTGCAACCCCTCAGTTTTTATGCTATAATACTTATATAATAAGGAAAGGGGGCAAGCCCGTATGGCCAGGGTCTATTTCCATGTGGATGTAAATTCGGCCTTTTTGTCCTGGTCGGCGCTGAAAAAATTGCGCGACGGAGAAACGCTGGACCTGCGCACCGTGCCCTCGGCGGTGGGGGGCGACGAGGAAAAGCGCCACGGTGTGGTGCTGGCCAAGAGCGGCCCCGCCAAGAAGTTCGGCGTCCGCACGGGGGAAAGCCTTTTTTCCGCCCGGCTGAAATGCCCCCAACTCATCGTCACGCCGCCGGATTTCGACTGGTATGTCCAGAACAGCAAAGCCCTCATCGCCATTTTGCGGGACTACACCCCCGACGTGGAACAGTACAGCATCGACGAGGCTTTTCTGGACATGACCGGCACCGAGGCCCTCTTCGGCCCGCCCCTGACGGTGGCCCATACCATCCGCAACCGTGTGCGGGAGGAACTGGGCTTCACGGTGAATATCGGGGTGGCGCCCAACCGGCTGCTGGCCAAGATGGCCTCGGATTTTGAGAAGCCCGACAAGGTCCACACCCTTTTTCCCGACGAAGTGCCGCAAAAAATGTGGCCTCTGCCGGTGGGCAGCCTCTTCGGGGTGGGGCCCAGCGCTACCAAGCGGCTGAACCGGTGGGGCATCTACACCATCGGGGAGCTGGCCCAGACCCAGCGGAAGATCGTAGTGGACCTGCTGGGCAGCCGGGGGGATACCCTCTGGAACTACGCCAACGGCCGGGAGGCGGACCCGGTGACCAAGCAGGCCACCCGGGACAATACCTACGGCAACAGCGTCACCCTGCCCCAGGACCTGGCCCGGCCCGAGCAGGCCGATGCCACCCTGCTGGCCCTCTGCGATTCGGTGGGACGGCGGCTGCGCACCGACGGCAAGACCGCCCGGGTGGTGACGGTGCAGCTGGTGGACAACGCCTTCCGCCGCACCAGCCACCAGACCACCCTACCGGACCCCACCAACTCCACCGACCGCCTCTACGAGGTGGCCCTGCAGCTCATGCGGCAGATGTGGCCGGCCCGCCCGGTGCGGCTGGTGGGGGTCAGCGCCGAAAAGACCGGCACCGACAACTTTGAGCAGCTGGACCTTTTCACCGACACCACCCGCCGCCAGAAACAGGAAAAGCTGGACCGCACGGCGGATGCCCTGCGCCGGAAATTCGGCGGAGCGGCGGTGACCCGTGCCAAGCTCCTGACCCCCGAGACCCGGGCGCCGGCGGCCCTCTCCGCCGCCAAGGAGCGGGACAAACAGAAAAAACAGAAATAGCACAAGCGGCAGCAGGCCGCCCGGAATTTCCGGGCGGCCTGCTGCTTTTTTGCGCCATAGAAAAAAGAGTGGGTATACCGTCCCTTTTCTTTGGAGGCAAAGGGGGATACAGAAAAACCACGCTGCATCGATTGTATAAAAAGATCCTTCTATTGACAGGGAAAAAAGGCTGTGCTACCCTGTGAATACCCTAAATTTAGGTGAATTGCACAAAAATACACGAGAAAATTGTCGGATATATCACATATACACCAGATGAGGGTCCGTATGATTCGAAAATATAAGCATTGCAGGCAGATAAAATGGACTGCGGCGGCTCTTGCGCTGTTGCTGACGGGCTGTGCCGCCCGAACGGTGCGGGCCCAGGCGGGGCAGACGGTCTCCACAGTCCTCTTTGACTTTACCGTCAGCGATCCCCAGACCCTCACCGAATACCCGGGGGTCACCGTCTCCGAGGGGGAGCAGCTGGCCAGCATGATGCTCACGGTGACCAACACCGGCACCGAGACCCTGCCCTTCTTTTCTCCGGATTTCCAGTTCCAGTGGGGGGAGGGGGACAAGGACTTCGGGGTCTGCCTGGACGGGGTGGACGACAGGATGCTGCCCTATGCCTGGGACCTGGAACCGGGGGAGACGCGCACCGGCCTGGTGCTGGTGCCGGTGCCCCGGGATTGTACCGGCCTGACGGTGGCCTATGAGGAACTGGGGGAGGACGGCAGCCGGGCGGGTACCTACTTTGTGGAGGTGCCGCTGTGAAACGGATGCTGCTCTTTTTCGGAGCTTTTGCAGTGGGGATGGCGATGGCGGCACTGGCGGCATGCGTCATGCTGCTGCCCGGCTGGCTGAAAGAGGCGGCCTTGCAGTCCCGCCGGCCTGCTCCGGTGCAGATCGCCGTCCCGGCAGCGGAAGGTGAACCTATCCCCACCCCGGCTTCCACGTCGCTGCCCCGGAAGGATTTTACCGACCTGCTGGCCCGCAACCCCGACGTGGTGGGCTGGATCGCCATCGAGGACACGCCGGTGGATTTCCCGGTGGTGCAGGGCAGGGACAACGACTACTATCTCCGCCATGACCTGGACGGAAACTACGACATCGAGGGCATCCCCTACGCCGACTACGAGTGCGATGTGGAGAAGGGGCGCCATCTGATCCTTTACGGCCACAACATGGGGGTGGGGGAGACGGCCCGGTTCTCCAGCCTGCAGAACTACCGCCAGCTGGATTATTATACCCGGCACCCGGTCATCACGGTGGATACCCTCTGGGGCAGCACCCTGTACAAGGTGACGGCGGTCTATCTGCTCACCGCCCGCCCCTCGGACGCCGATTATTTTGCCTTCAACCAGTATGTGGATTTCGCCGATGAGGCCGCCCAGCAGCGCTACCTGGAGGAAATCGCCGCCCGGGCCCTCTACACCGCGGGGGATTTTATCCATCCCGATGAGAGGCTGCTGAGCCTGTGCATCTGCACCTATGAGATGGAGGATGCCCGCCTGGTGGTAATGGCCCGGCCTCTGCGTCCCGGGGAAAGCACCGCTGCCGACAGGGTGACGGTGAACCCTCACCCCAAACTGCCTGACCGCTGGCCCGCCGGCAACTGAGCCGGACAGGAAAGTCGATTTCGGGGATCGGGTGCTCACACATGGGGGCGGCAGCCGATGCTTTGAAATAATTTCACAAGAAAAGGAGTATCAAATATGCAGAAAACGAGTGGTTTTCACCGCCTGCTGGCCGTCCTGGCGTCGGTCCTGCTGGCGGTGTGCTGCCTGCCCCTGAATGCCCTGGCGGAGGAGCAGAAGGTGCCGGTGGAGCTGGAAGTGAGTTATCAGCTGGATACCCGCGCCCTGGGCAGCCAGACAATCTCCCTGGGAGAGCTGACTTACCGCCAGGAGGCCCAGATCAAGGGCACATACAACTGGGAAGATCTCTACGGCAAGATGGACCTGCCCGCCGATACCAAAATCAAGAACAAGCAGACCGGAGACTGCGAGTTGACTTTTTCCCTGAAATCGGAGGGACGCCCCTGGAAGGCGGACCTGACGGTGGAAGTGGAATCTGCCATCCAGCATCCCAGCTTCCGCGTCCAGTTCGACGGGGTGGATGAACCCCGGTCAGTGGGGGCGAACATCGCCATCCGTCCGGGAAGCAGCGTCTCCGCCTGGGATTTCCTGATGAAGATGGCCGCCTATAAGACCTACGCCGACCAGGGCTACCGTATGACCGGTTTCACCGTTTCGGGGGACGACCATGCCCCCTACACCGAAGCCGATCACTACGGCCTCACCGCTGCCATCGAGGGAAAGACCATCACGGTGCGGATGGAGAAGGAACCCGAACCCCGGAAGGAGGATGTGGCCTTCACACTGCTGTACCTGAGCAACGATGAAAACATCCGGGACAGCAAAGCGGTCACCATCCCCTACGATCCCCAGGGAACCGTCTATGATCTCTGGGAATACCTCGCCGACAACGGCCCGGTGAAGCAGTATGCCCGGGAGGGCTATACCCTCCAAAGCCTGACCCTGCCCGGGACGGAGGGGGATAAGACCATCACGGCGGCGGGCCAGCTGACCGTTACCCCCGACCTGGCAGGCAAGACTCTGACCGTCCACCTGTACAAGGCGCCGGAGCCCACCACCCGGACGGTGAACTTTGAACTGCGGTTCCTGAGTACCGACAACCAGATCCACGAGACCAAGGCCGCCACCCTGACCTATGATCCGGAAGGGGTGCTGACCGATGTGTGGGATTTCCTGCTGGCCAATGGGGACTACCAAAACTTTGCCAAGGGCGGCTACCAGCTGTCCGACTATGTGATCTCCCGGGAAAACGGCGACCTGAACGGTACGGCCCGGGGCATCCGGGCGGTGACTGCCGACCTGGAAGGCGAGACGGTCATCGTTCACCTGGTAAAGCCCTCCGAGGCCCGCCCGACGAACGTGGACTTCACCCTGCATTTCCTCAGCGCCGATGGCAAGATCGACGTCACCAAGGCGGTGAGTGTGCCCTACGACCCCAACGGCAAAAGCTATGACGCCTGGAACTATCTGCTGGGTACCGGTACGTTCCAGAGCTATTCCAAAGATGGCTACACCCTGAAGGACCTGGTGGTCCATCAGGCAGCCGGTGAGATGACCTATACCCGGGCCGGTCAGTTCACCGTGACCCCGGCGCTGCAGGGAGCAACGGTCCTTGTACATCTGGACTATACCAAGACCCCCGCTCAATACGAAAGTGTCTATACCGTTCACTTTGTGGATGAAAACGGCAAGGAATTTCAGCCTGCCGCCACGGTGAAGCTGTCCTGGACCGAAGACCGGCAGCTCAACCTGGCGGCGCAGCTCCAGGAAGCCCTCAAGACAGCGGGCGCCAAGGGGTATACCTTCCGCAGCCTGTCTGCCTGGAACAGCAGCGTTGCCTACAAGGGAACCGAACTGGTGGTACCGGGCAACTGGGAGTTGGCTGCCCATTGCACCAAAAATGCGGCCCCGGCCAAGCCCCAGAAGCCCGGTGAATCCCCCAAGAAGCCTGCCGCCGAAACAGCCAAAGCCAAACCGGCGGAGACAGCGGCCAAAACGGTGGTCAAGCCCGCCGCCCCCGCCGCCAACAACACCAAGATCCTGCCCAAGACCGGCCTGCAGCTGGAAACCCCCGTGGTGTTCGGCATGATGCTCTTTGCGGCTCTGGCCGGTGCGGCAGTCTATCTCATTGCTGTCCGTAAAAAGCTGAACTGAGCGCAGTACCCTCTCGCGCAGTCTCCCCCATGAGCAGGCTTTTCCGCCTGGCTGCTTGCAGCGGTAGCAAAGAGCGGCAGGTCCCGGGGGATTCCGGAACTGCCGCCGCGCCCCCCCTGAGACAAAAGCCGTTCCCTGAAATGCAGGGAACGGCTTTTGTTCTGTCTGTACGGCAAAACCCCGGCGGGCTGCAAGCCTTGCCGGGGTTTTGGTACAATCCATTATTGCTCTTCCGCTTCCAGAATCTCCTGGGCTACCTCGCCGCGGCTGCGGCGGGTATCCATGGCAGTCTTTTCGATGAGCCGATGGGCCTCCATCTCGGTCATGCCCCGCTTTTCGATGAGGAAGCATTTGGCCCGGTCCACCAGCCGCAGCTGGGCGATCTTGTCCAGCAGTTTCTGGTTTTCCGCCCGCAGCAGGGCCAGCCGCTTGTAGTTGCTGGCCGCGATCTGTACCGCCTGGCGGAACTGGGGCGCACTGAAAGGCTTGCCCAGCACCAGCACACCGAAATCCTGCAGTTTGTCGGAGATCTGTTCCGCTGTGCCGCTCTTGGCCAGCAGGATGACCCCGGCGTCGGTTTTCTGTACGGCATCGGTGCCCAGTTCATGGCCGAATTCGTCAGGCAGCGGCGTGTTGATGACCACCACTTCAAAATCCTTGCTGTCCATCTGGCGGCGTGCCTCGCCGCCGCTGGGCACAATGACCGGGCGGGTGTAGCCCAGCTCAGCAATATGCCGGGCCAGATATTCGTTGGCATTGGTGCCTGCCGATACGATCAGCGCCTTGGCCACAGGCCGCCCCTCCTCTCTGCATAATTATGCGCGGCAGTCAGATGATCAGGAACCCGTTGGCCCGCTCCCAGGCATCCACATCGGTGGCCGCCTCATAGTCGTGGCACAGCAGGGTCTGGTACTCAAAATATTTGTTTTGCAGGGCAATGGGCAGCTCCCGGCTGATGAACTCGCTCTGGCCGGCTACCGTGATGGCCTCCCGCAGGGTGCGGGGCAGGCTTTCCAGCCCGGCTGCGGCGCTGGGATGGAAAAGGTTGCGGTTCACCGCCTCGGGCAGGGGCAGCTCCCGCTGGATGCCGTCCAGCCCGGCGGCCAGGATCAGCCCGATGACCAGATAGGGGTTGCCGGCGGGGTCGGGACCCCGCAGCTCCACCCGGCAGAACTCCCCACTGGCGCTGGGCAGCCGCACCAGCTGGCTGCGGTTCTGGCGGCTCCAGCTCACATAGAGGGGCGCCTCGTTGGCCCCCAGCCGGGCGTAGGAGTTGGGCACCGGGTTGCAGAAGGCGGTCAGCTCCCGGGCATGGGCCATGATGCCCGCCACAAAATGCCCGGCCTCGCTGTCGGGGACCAGGTCCCCCTCAAAGAGGTTCTTGCCGTCCCGCACCAGGGACATATTCACATGCAGGCCGCTGCCCGGCTGGTCCGCCAGGGGCTTGGGCATGAAGCTGGCAAAGAGTCCGTTGCGGGCGGCGATGGCCTTGACGGTGCTCTTGAAGGTGTTCAGGTTGTCGGCGGATTTCAGGGCCGGAGTATAGAGGAAGCAGACCTCGTTCTGGCCCGGGCCGCTTTCGTGGTGGCTGTGCTCGGGGTGCAGGCCCATCTCCTCGATGGCAAAGCAGATCTCCCGCCGGATATTCTCTCCCCGGTCCAGGGGCGGAATGTCGAAGTAGCCCCCCCGGTCCAGGGGAATATGGGTGGGATTGCCGTTGTCGTCGGTTTCAAAGAGATAGAACTCACACTCGCAGCCCACGTTGCAGGTCAGGCCCATGGCCTTGGCCCGGCCCACCACCGACTGCAGATACCCCCGGCAGTTGCCTTCAAAGGGCTTGCCGTTGGGCAGGGTGATGTCGCAGTACATCCGGATGACCCGGCCCTCGGTGGGACGCCAGGGCAGCACGGTGGCGGTGTCGGGATCGGGCCAGAGGACCAGGTCGCTTTCCTCCACGTTCATGAACCCGGCGATGGAGGAGCCGTCAAAGCTGATGCCCTGCGCAAAGGCGCGCGGCAGTTCGCTGGCGAAAAGCGAGATGTTTTTCTGGTTGCCGAAGATGTCACAGAACGTCAGTTTGGCAAACTTGACGTCATTGTCCTCGACGTAGTTCAGAATATCCTGTGCGGTACGTTTCATAAAAGCCTCCGGGAATCATTTGCATCTTGGCGCAAGGACTGCCGCAGATACCCGAAAGGCCCACCTTGTGCGGGCGGGCCTTTCGAGCTGGTGTAAGAAATAGGAAAAGGAGAATGGCAAATTTTATAAGCGGTCCCTTACTCGGTGTAGAACAGCATACGGCTGTAGCAGGGCAGGGGCCAGTATTCCTCGTCCACGAGTTCCTCGGCCACATCGGCGGCGGCGCGCAGCTTGGCCATGACGGGCAGGACTTCATCGTGGAAGGCATGGGCCTTGGCGCTTTCGTCTTCCAGGGCGCAAACCTTGTCGGCAACTTCTTTCAGTTCATCGGCCGCATCAGACATCTCATCGGTGTACTTGGCCAGCGCGGTGAGGACCTTCGCCTCAGCCTTGGTGGAGATGCCTTCCACGGCAGCCGACTTGGCAGCGGCGGTGTTGGCAACCTCGCCCATGTAGGCGGTGGCGGCGGGGATCAGCTGTTTGTTGGCGATCTTCAGCATGGTGCGGGCTTCGATGTTGATGATCTTGGAGTAATGCTCCATCTCCACTTCGTAGCGGCTGAGCATCTCGGTCTTGGTCAGGACGCCGAACTCTTCCATCAGTTCGATGTTCTTGGGGTCCTTCAGGGCGATCATGGCATCGGGGGTGCACTTGCGGTTGGGCAGGCCACGGCGCTCGGCTTCGGCCTCCCAGGCCTCGCTGTAGCCGTTGCCGTTGAAGATGACGCGGCGGTGATCGTTCAGCGTCTTCTTCACCCAGGCGGCAGCCGCGCACTCAAAGTCGGCGGCGCCGGCGGTAGCTTCGGTGAATTCCTTCAGCTCCTTGGCCACGGCGGTGTTCAGGATGGTGTTCGCGTCGGAGAGGTTCTCAGCAGAACCGGGCATACGGAACTCGAACTTGTTGCCGGTGAAGGCGAAGGGAGAAGTACGGTTACGGTCGGTGGTGTCCTTGCTGAACTTGGGCAGGACATCCACGCCCAGGTCCATCTTCATCTTGACGGGGCCGGCGTAGGGGGAATCGGTGCAGACCGCATCGATGACCGCTTCCAGCTCTTCGCCCACGAAGATGGAGATGATGGCCGGGGGTGCCTCGTTGGCGCCCAGACGGTGATCGTTGCCGGGGGTGGCAACAGCAGTGCGCAGCAAGTCGGCGTACTCGTCAACCGCCTTGACGACGGCGGACAGGAAGACCATGAACTGCAGGTTCTTCATGGGGGTGTCGCCGGGATCGAGGAGGTTCTCGTCGGCGGTGCCGATGGACCAGTTGTTGTGTTTGCCGCTGCCGTTGACGCCCTCGAAAGGCTTCTCATGCTGCAGGCAGACCAGACCGTGCTTGATGGCGATCTTCTTCATCATCTCCATCGTCAGCAGGTTGTGGTCGATGGCCACGTTGGTGGTATCGTAGATGGGGGCCAGCTCATGCTGGGCGGGGGCCACCTCGTTGTGCTTGGTCTTGGCGGGGATGCCCAGCTTCCACAGCTCCTCGTCCAGTTCCTTCATG
>CALXHP010000040.1 GCA_944388135.1 uncultured Gemmiger sp.
GGAATGACGGCCTTGGAGACGATGAAGGGCGCGTTCAGGTCCACGTCGATGACCTGGCGGAACTGGGCGGCGGTCATATCGCACATAGGGATGCGCTTGATGATGCCGGCGTTGTTCACCAGCACGTTGATGTGGCCAACTTCCTCGGTGACCTGCTTGATGAAAGAGTTGACGGCATCCTCGTCGGTGACGTCGCAGACATAGCCGTGGGCGTCGATGCCGGCCTCTTTGTAGGCGGCCAGACCCTTGTCAACGAGCTCCTGCTTGATGTCGTTGAAGACAATGGTGGCGCCGCAGTTGGCCATGGCCGTGGCGATGGCGAAGCCGATGCCGTAGGAAGCGCCGGTGACAAGAGCGATCTTGCCGGTCAGGTCAAAAGATTTGGGGGTGCAGACAGACATAGGAAAAAACCTCCTGCTTATGTAAGTAAATATGTAGACTTTTGTGAGAACGTCACATTACCGCAGATCGGTGGTGGTGATGTTGTCCATGTCGTCGAATTCCATGTTCTCGCCGCCCATGGCCCAGATAAAGGTGTAGTTGGAAGTGCCCACACCGCTGTGGATGCTCCAGGAGGGGCTGATCACGGCGTCATAGTTCTGCATGACGATGTGGCGGGTCTGGGTGGGTTCGCCCATCATGTGGAAGACCACCTGACCTTCGGGAATCTCGAAGTAGGTGTAGATCTCCATGCGGCGCTCGTGGGTGTGGCTGGGCATGGTGTTCCAGTTGCTGCCGGGTTCCAGGCAGGTCATGCCCATGGAGAGCTGGCAGGTCTTGAGGACGCTGGGGTGGATGAACTGGTTGATGGTGCGCTTGTTGCAGCCTTCCAGGGTGCCCAGGGGCCGCTTGGCGGCTTCCTCAATGGTGATGAGCTTGGTTTCGTAACGGCAGTGTGCCGGGGCGGATACCATATAGAACTTGGCGGGATGCTCGGGGTCATCACTCTGGAAGGTCACTTCTTTGGTGCCCTGGGTGATGTACAGGCAGTCCTTGTAGTTCATATGGTACTTCACGCCGTCGGCTGTTACAGTACCGGCGCCGTCGCCGATGTTGAAGATGCCGATCTCCCGGCGCTCCAGGAAATAGTGGGTGCCGAAGTTGGCCCAGACGTCGATGCCTTTGTCGATGGAAACTTCCTCGTGCACCGGCATGCAGCCCAGGGTGACCATACGGTCCACATGGCTGTAAACTGCCACCACTTCATCGGCCTTGTACAGCCCGGTGATGAGGAATTCATCCCGGGTCTCCTCGGTGGTGTAACGTTTGAAGTCCCGCTGGTTGCAGGAATAACGGATGTCCATAGTAGCTTTTTCCCCCTTGATAATGCTGATATAGTCTGTAAAAACGGACATATTTTGCTATGATAACATCATTATATCGCATTTGCGGGTGGCAACATAGTGGTAGATTTGCACAAGATTAATTGAAAATGTTTGTGCAGTTATACAATCGCACAATACATGAAAAAAATTCACTTTACAAATTAGAAATGCTCAACTATAATCAAACAAGCGCCACAGATTGCGAGGGAGCAATCCAAAGCCCGGTCCGTTCTCAGGCGGATCGGGCTGTGCTATTTGTCAAACGAGGGGGAGACGTCCATGCTGACATTGGATAAGATCTATCACGCAAAATTTATTCTCAAACAGATCGCGCGCAAGACAGACCTCATTGCCGCGCCGCGGCTCTGCCCGGATACCGACCTCTACCTGAAAACCGAGAACCTGCAGGTCACCGGCAGTTTCAAGGTGCGGGGCGCCTACTATAAGATCAGCCAGCTCACCCAGGAGGAGCGGAGCAAAGGGGTCATTGCCTGTTCGGCAGGCAACCACGCCCAGGGGGTGGCACTGGCCGCCACCCGGATGGGGATCAAAAGTGTGGTCTGCATGCCGGACGGCGCCCCTATTATGAAGGTGGAAAGCACCAAGCGGCTGGGCGCTGAGGTGGAACTGGTCAAGGGCACCTACGACGATGCCCATGACCGGGCGGTGGAGCTCCAGCAGGAGACCGGCATGACCTTCATCCACCCTTACGATGACGAGCTGGTCATTGCGGGGCAGGGGACCATCGGCCTGGAGATCCTCGACCAGCTGCCCGATGTGGACGCGGTGATCGTGCCGGTGGGCGGCGGCGGACTGATCTCCGGCGTGGCCTTTGCCATCAAGAGCCTGCGCCCCGACGTAAAGGTCTACGGCGTCCAGGCGGCGGGAGCTCCCAGCATGGAGCGTGCCTTCCACGACCACCACTACGAGACGCTGGACCGGGTGGATACCTTTGCCGACGGCATCGCCGTCAAGACCCCCGGAGAGATCACCTACCAGATGGTGGAAAATTACGTGGACGATGTGGTCACCGTCAGCGAGGACGAGATTGCCGCGGCGATCCTCTCCCTGATGGAAAACCAGAAGCTGGTGGCCGAGGGTGCCGGGGCCACCCCGGTGGCGGCGGCCCTCTTCGGCAAGCTGCCCCTGGCGGGCAAGAAGGTGGTCTGCCTGATCTCGGGCGGCAACATCGATGTGAACATCCTCAACCGGGTCATCACCCGCGGTCTGGTCATGAGCGGCCGCAAAGCCAACCTGATGATCGCCCTGGAGGACAAGCCCGGTCAGCTGACGCTGGTCAGCGATATCATCTCGGCCTGCGGGGCCAACGTGGTCAGCGTCCACCACGACCGGTCGGATGCCAACATGGCCATCACCAGCTGCTTCCTCAAGCTGGGGCTGGAGACCCGCAACGCCGCCCAGATCGAGGAGATCAAACAGCGGCTCACCGAAGCCGGGTTTGCCCTGGTCAGCGAGCGGGTATAAAAAAACAGGGACCCGAAGGTCCCTGCCCGCATCGTTGCCTGTTACACCTTGACGCCGCCGGCCAGCATTTCGATGAACTGCTTGGCCACCCGGGGACTGCGGCCCCCCGCCCGCAGGGCAAAGGCCGAACCCTTGATGAAAAGCTGGTCGCTGGGCATCTGGACGCCGTACTGGCGGGCCAGCTCCAGCAGGATGGTATCAAACCGTTCTTTGTCGGGCTGTTGGAAGGTCACCGTCAGACCGAAGCGGGCCGCCAGGCTCATGAGCTCCTGGCGGGTATCCGAAGCGTGGAGATCGTCGCCGCTGCGGTCCGACATGGACTCCTTCACCAGATGGCGGCGGTTGCTGGTGGCGTACACCGCCACGTTGTGGCTCCGGCCGCCCACGCTGCCCTCCAGAATGGCTTTCAGCGCGGCAAAGTTGTCGTCGTTGGCCGCAAAGCTCAGGTCGTCTATGAAAAGGATGAACTTCAGCGGATTCTTTGCCAGGTCGTCCATCAAGGCGGGGATCTGGTAGAGCTGGTTCTTCTTTACTTCAATGAGCCGCAGGCCGTCGGGGGCAAACTCGTTGGCGATGGCTTTCACGGTGCTGGACTTTCCGGTGCCCGCGTCGCCGTAGAGCAGCACATTGTTGGTGGGCTTGCCCTCCAGCAGGGCCCGGGTGTTGGCGATGACCTTCTCCCGCTCCCGCTCGTAGCCGGGCAGTTCGCTCAGCCGCTGGGGGTCGGGATACCGCACCGGTACCAGATGGTCATCCTCCAGCGTAAAGACGTGGTGGCGGGCAAAGATGCCGTAGCCCTTCTGGCCCACGGCCGCCCGGCGGCTCTCGTAAGCGGCGTGGAAATCGGCGCCGGGGGTCACCTCCCACCGGGGCAGATATTCCGGTGCACCGTGGCACAGGTCGTCCAGACCGGCCCGGCCCAAAGCCTGCAAAAAGTCCAGTTCATTGACCAGGGCTTTTTCCAGCACCGGCCCCGCATCGCCCCCCGCCGCTGTGCGCAGACAGAGGTTTTCGTCTTCCAGCACGGCGTTCAGCAAAGCGTCGGTCCAGTTGGTGCCCTGGGCAAACAGGGTGGCTTCAAAAGCGGCCACCGCGCCGCCCAGATCACATTCTTCGGCGGCCAGTGCCGCCCGTAAGGCGCGCAGCAGCGGGGTGTCCAGCAGATTGCGAAACACCACCAGAGCATCCAGCCGCGCCATCCATTCCATACGTTGCATATTTGATCGATCCTTTCCCAAGAAACTACTCTCAGTATAAACAGTACCGCATAAAGTTGCAAGATTTTCACAAAAAAACTTGACAAGCGGGATGAAATGCGGTATAGTTTAACACAAATTCAGCAAATGCTTGGATGGGAACTAGTAACGATCTGAACATGACCCCCAGAGAACTGCCGGTTGGTGCGAGGCAGCAGGGCAAGCAGACCGCGAACTGATCCCGGAGCAGATCCACTGAACGCTTCGGCCAGTAAGGGGATACGGGGGCACCCGTTACAGTGCAGGACTTTGTTGGAAGTCCGGTGAGTGGGGACGAACGTCCCAATAAGAGTGGTACCGCAGAGCGCTTACACAGCCTTTGTCTCTTGGGTTCAAGGGATAAAGGCTGTTTTTTTATTCTTGTTTGCGCACCCCGCAGCCGGCGCAGAAAATAGGAAGGAGAAGAAGCAAATGAAACTCAACGGTTCGCAGATCTTTGTTGAGGTCCTGGTGGAGCAGGGGGTGGACACCCTGTTCGGCTATCCCGGCGGCGCCGTCCTCAACCTCTACGACGAATTGTATAAAAACACCGACCGTATCCATACCGTGCTGACCGCCCACGAACAGGGCGCTTCCCACGCGGCGGACGGTTACGCCCGGGCCACCGGCCGCACCGGCGTGGTGCTGGCCACCAGCGGACCCGGTGCCACCAACCTGGTCACCGGCATTGCCACCGCCTATATGGACAGCGTGCCCCTGGTAGCCTTTACCGGCAACGTGGCCACCACGCTGCTGGGCCGGGACTCCTTCCAGGAAGCCTACATCGAGGGCATCACGATGCCCATCACCAAGCACAACTACACGGTACGCCGGGTGGAGGACCTGGCCGACACCATGCGGGCAGCCTTCCGTATCGCCCAGCAGGGGCGCAAGGGCCCGGTGCTGGTGGACATCCCCAAGGATGTGACCGCCGCCGTCTGTGAGTTCACCCCCAAGGCGCCGGAACTCATCCGCACCGTCACCACCTACAACGAGGAAGATGTGAAGAAAGCCGCCGCGATGATCAACGCGGCCCAGCGTCCCATCGTCTACTTCGGCGGCGGCGTCCGCAGCGCGGCAGGCTGCCAGCCCCTGCGGGACCTGCTGGAAAAGGCCGGTATGCCCGCCACCTACACCCTGATGGCCGCCGGCGTCCTCAGCTACGGCGAACCCCATAACCTGGGCCTGCTGGGCATGCACGGCTGCTACACCGCCAATAAGGCCATCGACGAAGCCGACCTGGTCATCGCCGTAGGCACCCGGTTCAGCGACCGGGTGGCCCTCAACCCCGACACCTTCGCCAAGCGGGCCAAGATCATCCAGATCGACATCGACCCCAGCGAGCTGGGCAAGAACGTGGCGGTGGACCTGAGTCTTACCGGCGACGCCAGCTATATCCTCCAGGCCATCCTGCCCTATGTGGAAAAGACCGAGCACAAGCTCTGGATGGAACAGATCCGCCAGTGGCAGAAAAACGACTACAAGCCGGTGGACAGCGACACCGAGCTGAAACCCCACCAGCTTATCGCCGAGATCTGCCGCCAGGCGGGTCCCGAGGCCGTCTATGTCACCGACGTGGGCCAGCACCAGATGTGGGCGGCCCAGTACCTGCACCACACCAAGAGCCGGGGCTTCCTCACCAGCGGCGGCCTGGGCACCATGGGCTTCGGCTACGGCGCCGCCATCGGCGCCCAGATGGCCCTGGGCCGGGATGCCCGGGTCATCATGCTCACCGGTGACGGTTCCTTCCACATGAACCTCAACGAGGGCTGCACGGCCGTTAGCTACGGCTTGCCCATCATCACGGTGATCTTCAACAACCAGGTGCTGGGCATGGTCCGCCAGTGGCAGACCACCTTCTACGGCAAACGGTATTCCGACACCGACCCCCACCGCCACACCGACTTCGTCAAGGTGGCCGAGGGCTTCGGCGCCAAGGGCTACCGCGCCACCACCCCTGAGGAATTCAAGGCGGCCTTTGCCGACGCTATGAAGCAGCAGGGCCCCAGCTGGATCGACTGCCGCATCGGCAAGGATGAAAAGGTGCTGCCCATGATCCCCGGCGGCGGCGACATCAACGACATCATCATGGAATGAGGTGAACAGGATGGATTCTATGCAACAACAAAACGCCAGCCAGCGCCGGGTCATCAGCCTGCTGGTGGACAACCAAAACGGTGTTCTGGCCCGGGTAGCCAGCCTGTTCTGCCGCCGCGGCTTCAACATCGACAGCCTGACGGTTTCCGCCACCAACGATCCCAAGATCAGCCGCATCACGGTGACGCTCCACGGCAATGAGCAGGAACTGAACCAGCTGATCCTTCAGACCGAGCGGCTGGAAGTCACCCGCCAGATTTTTGAGCTGACCCCCGAAAAGAGCCTGCAGCGGGAGCTGCTGCTGCTCAAGGTGGCCTGCAACAACCAGAACCGGGCCGAGCTGCGGGAGATTTCCAGCATCTACAAGGCCAAGATCATCGACCTCTCCCCGGACAGCATGGTCTTTGAACTCACCGGCAAACCGGACAAGATCGACGCTTTCCTGACCATGTTCGACGGGTATGAGATCCTGGAGCTCTGCCGCACCGGCGTCACGGCGCTGGAGCGGGGCGGCAAACACCAGCATATGCAGAAGCCGGTACAGGAGATCCGGGAAGCACAGCTGCCCCTGCCCGGTACCCACTGCCCCCAGGAGTGAGGGGCCCCACCACTTTGTTCCCCCTATAGAGGAATATAGAGAGATTATATATTAAAGGAGACAATCACCATGGCTATCAACAAGTACTACGATTCCGACTGCAACCTCGGCATGCTCGATGGCAAGACCGTCGCCGTCATCGGCTTCGGCTCTCAGGGCCATGCCCACTCCGAAAACCTGGCCGAAAGCGGCGTCAACGTCGTCGTCGGCCTGCGCAAGGGTTCCGGCCACTGGGAGAAGGCTGCCAAATTTGCCGAAACCCATGACAACTTCAAGGTCATGGAAGTGGAAGAGGCTGCCAAGGCCGGTGACATCGTTATGATGCTGGTGCCCGATGAGCTCTGCGCCGACATCTACAACCGTCAGATCGCCCCCTACATGACCGAAGGCAAGGCTTTGGCCTTTGCCCACGGTTTCAACATCCACTTCAAGACCATCGTCCCCCCGAAGAATGTGGACGTCATCATGATCGCCCCCAAGGGCCCCGGCCACACCGTCCGCAGCCAGTATGTGGAAGGCCACGGCGTGCCCAGCCTGATCTGCGTGGAGCAGGACTACACCGGCAAGGCCAAGGACATCGCCCTGGCCTATGCTTCGGGCATCGGCGCCGGCCGTGCGGGCATCCTGGAGACCACCTTCAAAGAGGAGACCGAGACCGACCTCTTCGGCGAGCAGGCTGTGCTCTGCGGCGGTGTCTGTGAGCTGATTCACGCCGGTTTCGACACCCTGGTGGAAGCGGGCTATGCGCCTGAGATGGCTTACTTCGAGACCTGCCACGAGATGAAGCTCATTGTCGACCTGATCAACGAGGGCGGCTTCGACAAGATGCGGTACTCCATCTCCAACACTGCCGAGTACGGCGACTACCGCACCGGCAAGCGCCTCATCACCGAGGAGACCCGCAAGGAGATGAAGAAGGTCCTGACCGAGATCCAGGACGGCACCTTCGCCTCCGAGTTCCTCACCGAGATGAGCCCCAACGGCGGCCGCAAGGTCCACTTCCTGGCCCAGCGCCGTATGCAGTCCGAGCACCTCATTGAGAAGGTGGGCAAGGAACTGCGTCAGATGATGAGCTGGCTGAAGAAGTAATTCCACGCCTGCCCGTCCCCTCAAATCCAACCGAATGGAGAAAAGACCAATGAACAGCGATAACGTGAAAAAGGGCCCCGAACGGGCACCCAACCGCAGCCTGTTCTACGCGCTGGGTTACACGCCGGAGGAACTGGACCGTCCGTTGATCGGTGTGGTGTCCGCCTACAGCGAGATCGTTCCCGGCCATATGAATCTGGACAAACTGGCGGATGCCGTCAAGGCCGGTGTGCGTATGGCCGGCGGCACCCCCATCCTGATCCCGGCCATCGGTGTCTGCGACGGCATCGCCATGGGTCATGTGGGCATGAAGTATTCCCTGGCCAGCCGGGAACTGATCTGTGACAGCGTGGAGACCATGTATATGGCCCACCAGCTGGACGGCCTGGTGCTGGTGCCCAACTGCGACAAGATCGTGCCCGGCATGGTTATGGCCGCCGTGCGTATGGACGTGCCCGCCGTGGTATGTTCCGGTGGTCCCATGCTGGCGGGCCGTTACGGCGGCGAGGAAGTCAGCCTTTCCAAGATGTTCGAGGCGGTGGGCGCCTACAAAGCGGGCCTCATCAATGACGAACAGCTGGAGGACTGCACCTGCAACTGCTGCCCCGGCTGCGGTTCCTGCTCCGGCATGTACACCGCCAACAGCATGAACTGCCTGTGCGAAGCCATCGGCATCGCCCTGCCCGGCAACGGCACCATTCCCGCCGTTTACGCCAAGCGGCTGCAGCTGGGCAAACACGCCGGCATGGCCATCATGGATCTGGTCAAGCGGGGTGTTACCGCCCGCCAGATCATCAACGAGCGGAGCATCCGCAACGCCCTGACCTGCGATATGGCCCTGGGCTGCTCCACCAACACGGTGCTCCACCTGCTGGCCATCGCCCAGGAGGCGGGGGTGCCCATCGACCTGAAACTCTTCAATGAGATCAGTGCCAAGACCCCCAACCTCTGCCATCTGGCCCCGGCGGGTCCAACCCATATGCCCGACCTCTACGAAGCAGGCGGCATTCCCGCCGCCCAGGCGGAACTGGCCAAGGCAGGTCTGCTGGACCTGGATGTGCCCACCGTCACCGGCAAGACCCTGGGGGAGAACATCGCGGGTGCCAGGATCCTCAACGAGAAGGCCATCCGCCCCATCACCAACCCCTACAGCCCCAACGGCGGCTTGCAGATCCTCTGGGGCAACATCGCCCCCGACGGCTGCGTGGTCAAGCGCAGCGCCGTGGCCCCCGAGATGCAGGTCCACAGCGGTCCGGCCCGGGTGTTCGACAGTGAGGAGACGGCCATCGCCGCCATCTATGCAGGCGAGATCCATCCCGGGGACGTGGTGGTCATCCGGTACGAGGGCCCCAAGGGCGGCCCCGGCATGCGGGAGATGCTCAACCCCACCAGCGCCCTGGCGGGCATGAAGCTGGACACCACGGTGGCGCTGATCACCGACGGCCGCTTCTCCGGCGCCAGCCGCGGGGCAGCCATCGGCCATGTTTCGCCGGAGGCTGCTTCGGGCGGCCCCATCGGGTTGGTCAAAGAGGGAGACACCATCGAGATCGATATCCCCAACGCCTCCATCCATCTGGCGGTGGATGACGAGGAACTGGCCCGCCGCAAGGCGGCTTACGTCCAGCCGGAACCCAACGTGAAGTCGGGCTGGCTGGCACGGTATGCACGGCTTGTCACCAGCGCCAACCTGGGCGCGGTGCTGAAGTAATGCACGGATAAACCCCGAACACGCAGCGGCTGTGCGGCCGCTGCGTGTTTTTTTTTGGCGCCGAATAGGCATGATAAAACCCCCAGTTCAACTGGGGGTGGATAAAAAATACTTTAGTGAAGAGAAAGA
>CALXHP010000041.1 GCA_944388135.1 uncultured Gemmiger sp.
ACCATCCTGGCGGGCGCCCAGAAGAAGAACAAGATTTTGAACGACAAGGAAAAGTGCATCGTGGCCTACCACGAGGTGGGCCATGCCCTGGTGGCGGCCCTCCAGACCCACAGCGCCCCGGTGCAGAAGATCACCATCGTGCCCCGTACCTCCGGCGCCCTGGGCTTTACCATGCAGGTGGATGAGGGGGACCACACCCTCATGACCCGGGAGGAGATCCTCAGCAAAATCGCCACCTTTACCGGCGGCCGTGCGGCGGAAGAGCTGATCTTCCACTCCGTCACCACCGGCGCCTCCAACGACATTGAGCAGGCCACCAAGCTGGCCCGGGCCGCCGTCACCCGCTACGGCATGACCGACGACTTCGACATGGTGGCCCTGGAAACGGTGAAGAACGCCTACCTGGGCGGAGACGCCAGCCTGGCCTGCAGCGAGCACACCGCCGCCCAGGTGGATGCCAAGGTGGTGGAGATCGTCAAGGAAGCCCACCGGAAAGCCCTGGACCTGCTTACCGAGAATAAACGGAAACTGGACGAGATCGCCCAATATTTGTACGAAAAAGAGACCATCTCCGGCGAGGAGTTCATGCGGATTTTGAACGCCCAGCCGCAATTGCCGGCTCCTGCCCCGTCAGATTCCACAAAAGAATCGCAGTAATTTTGTGCGTTTATGCCCTTACAACCCCTTGACGAATGGGGTGCCGCCCTGTATCATAAAAGAAAACTTCCCAGTGAGAGGGGGAACACAGAGTGACGTTCGAGGAACTGCAGGAGCTTTTGGCGGAACAGTTCAGCTGTGACACGGCGGAACTTTCCCGCGGGGTAACGCTCAGCGACCTGGGCGCCGACCATGAGGACATGGTGGAATTGGCCTGGGGACTGGGGGAAGCCGTCGGCGTAGAGATCGACGAAAGCGAACTGAACGTGGACATGACGGTCGGTGATCTTTGGCGCTTCGTCGTGGACCTGGCTGAAAACGCCGAGATGTAACAAAGATGCGGCCCGCCCCGTGGGGGCGGGCCTTTTTTGATTGTCAAGGGAAGAGGTGCGCTATGGCACAACACAAAAAGCGGTATCTGCTGGCCCTTTTGCTGCTGCTGGCGGCGGGGCTGGCCCTGATGCTGGTCTATGCCACCCGCAAGCAGGGCTACCATGTGGACGAGCTGTATACCTACGAACTGACCAACTACCCCGGGGGATTCTACGCCCTGCAGGAGGGCTACCTGGATACCTGGCAGGAGGGGGCCTTTTTCCAGAATGCCCTGCAGCCGGGGCAGCCCTTTGACTATTCGGTGCCCTGGAACAACCAGAAGATCGACGTCCACCCGCCCCTGTATTACTGTGCCGTCTACACCGCCGAAAGTCTTTTTCCCGGGCTGTCCCTGCCCTGGGTGGGGCTGCTGCCCAACTTTGTCTTTCTGCTGGCGGGGGCTTTTGCCCTTTACTGGGCGGCGCGGCGGCTTACCGGCCGGTTCTGGGTGGCCTGGGTGGCAGCGGCGGTCTTTCTGGGCAACGTGGGCACCCAGGGCATGGCTGTCTTTACCCGGATGTACGCCATGCTCATGATGGAAACGGTGCTGCTGGTGCTGGCCCATCTGACCCTTTACCGCCGTCTGCGGGCGGGGGAAAAGCCCCGGTGGGTGTTCCTGGCCCTGGCCGCCGTCACCCTGGCGGGGGCGCTGACCCAGTATTTCTTCCTGGTGTTCTGCTTCTTCTTCTGTGGGCTGTTCGGGCTCTGGCTGCTGGCCACCCGCCGGTGGAAGGTGGCCGCCCTCTATGTGGTGGCGGAGTTCGGCGGCCTGGGGCTGGCCTATCTGGCCTTCCCCACCATGAAGGAACATATCTTCTCGGGGTCCCGGGGCGCCCAGGCCATGGGCAGCTTTTTTGATCTGAGTTCCCTTTCGGCCTGGGCGGCCAGCCTGGGACGGGTCTTTTCCCTGCTGGGGGCGCAGTTCGGCGGGGCGGTGCTCTGGGCCCTGCTGCTGTTGCTGGCGGCGGCCCTTTTGTGGAAAGCCGGCTGCCGGCCCCGGGGCATGGGCCTCTTTGCGGGGATGCTCTTTCTGGCCGGGGTGCTCTACATTGTGATCATCGACAAGGCCGCGCCCTTTGAGGCCGACCGGTATTATGTGATGGTTTACGGGCCGTTGATCCTGGCGGGGGCGGCGGTGGTGGCCCGGCTGGCGGCCCTCTACCCCAAGTGGGAACCCCTGATGGCCATTGTGGTGCTGGTGCCGGTGCTTTCGGCCCATCTGACGGTGGGCAACGGGTATCTCTACACCCAGTATGCGGGCCGGACCCCGGCTTTGGAGGCCACCGCTTCCCTGCCTGCCGTGGTGCTGAACAAGGCGGGCTACGATGTGGCCCCCGACCTCTTTTTGCCGGAGTTTGCCCAGCGGGAGGCCGTCTACCAGGCCCACTGCGGGGACGACGCCGAAAGCCTGGCCACCGCGGTGGAAAGCCGGGATCTCCCGGAGGGGTTTGTGCTCTACGGCTACATCTACGACGCCGACGAGCTGCTGGACCTGGCCAACCAGGTGCTGGACATCCAGTCGGCAGAGCTCCTCACCGACGTGGCCCGCTGCCCGGTGTATTATATCACCCTCAACAGTTGACGGGGGTGTTCCTTCTTTACAAAGACCTACTTTCTTTGCAAAGAAAGTAGGCAAAGAAACTCCAATATTTTTACCCGTGGAATCGTAAAGAAAAAGGCATGGTCATAGACCATGCCTTTTTGGTTGAAATTTCTTTGGTCCTTTCTTTATAAAGAAAGGACGATTAACCCCGGGTTCCCACAACGCTGGAATCGGTGCTCCAGCCCTGAAGGTCGGTGGGGGTCAGGCTGGCCAGCCAGTTTTCCTGTTCGGCCTCCCACTGGTCCCAGGCGGCCGGGCTGCGGATGGTCGTGCCGGTCAGGTAGCTGTCGTCCCAGGGATTGGCAGGGTCGGGATCGGTGGGGTCCCAGCCGCGCAGATCCTCGTTGGAGGGATCGGTGTAGATGGTGCCGGGTTTGCCCATGGGGCCGGGGTTTTCGGCGTCGTCATAGATCACCACCGGCGTGCCGATGGGGCAGTTGTCGTAGATCCATTTCACGTCCACCACCGCCAGCCGGATACAGCCCAGGCTGGCAATGCTGCCCAGCTGGTTGAACTGGTCGTATTCCAGGTCATCCTTGTGCTGGCTGTAATAGGGTACGCTGTGGAACAGGTATCCGTCATAGATGCGGGTGGCGTACTGCCCGTAGCAGGGCCCCACCAGCAGCCGCCAGTCGTAGTTGATGGGGGTGGTCCAGTAACCGGTGGGGGTATCGTCACCGCCGCTGCAAACCATGGCCATATAGGGCATGGTGTAGCAGTCGTTGTCGTCGGTGGTGTAGACCGTTACGGTGCTGGCGGCCCGGTTCACCGCCAGCATATAGGGGAATCCGTCCTGGCCATCCAGCGTCATGCCGTAGTCCTGGGCAAATTCCGATTCCAGCCGTTCCATCAGTTCCCGCCCCGCCTCGTTCCAGGTGGTGGGGTCGGTGACCTGGGGCGCGTCCTTGGTGGCGTTCACCGATGCGGTGGCCAGCACCCGCGCACTCTCCGGCGTGGCCGTGGGTTCCGGTGCGGGGGCTGTCGTAGTCTCGGGAATCGGCGTCGCTTCGGGCTCTTTCTCTTTTCCGGAACATCCGGCCAGCACCGCTGCGGCCAGCACCAACGGTAAAAAACGGCGTATCATCGACATGGCGTCCATCCTTTTTTGTGTGTTGTTCCTTCTTTGCAAAGAAGGAACCGAAGAAATTCTAACATTATATCGCGGGAATGGGTGGCTGCGGTCCGTTCCCGGCCACCCGGTACAGGGGTTGTCCCCTTCCCCTTTGCAAAGCGGGAAACCAAGAAATTCTACCTTATTATACCGGAAAAACCCGGTTTTATTTGCCGTACTGCTCTTTCACAAACTTTTCCAGGGCGGCAAAGCTGCGGCGCACCTTCTCGGTGTCGATGCAGTAGGCCATCCGGAAATACCCCGGGCAGCCGAAGGTATCCCCCGGCACCAGGGCCAGGTCATACTGCATGGCCTTGCGGCAGAAGGCGTTGGCGTCCTCCTCCAGCGCTTTGGGGAAGATGTAGAAGGTGCCGTCCGGCTTGTTCACCGTAAAGCCCAGCTTTTTCAGCTCGTCGTAGATCAGGTTCATGTTGGTTTCGTACACCGACAGATCACTGGTCAGGTCGATGCACTCCCCCACCGCCCGCTGGAACAGCCCCGACGGGCAGTTGTGGCCGGTGCCCCGGGAGATCTGCCCGCACATGGGCACAATGTAGGGGGCATCCTCGCAGTGGGGGTTCACCGCCACATAGCCGATGCGCTCGCCCGGCACGCTGAGACTCTTGGAGAAGGAGTAGCAGGTCAGGGTGTCGGCGTAGAACTTCGCCGGGTAGGGCACCTCTACCCCGCCGAAAGCGATCTCCCGGTAGGGCTCGTCGGAGATGAGGAAGATGTGGTGGCCGAACTTTTTGCCTGCGGCGGTGAGGTAGTCCGCCAGGCGGGTCAGTGTCCCGGCGCTGTAGGCCACGCCGCTGGGATTGTTGGGGGAATTGATCAGCACCGCGGCGGTGTTCTCGTCCACCAGGCCGTCCAGGGCGTCAAAGTTGACCTGGAAATCCTCCACCCGGGGCGGCGCCACCCGCAGGGTCATGCCGGCGCCCTCCACATAGGGCTTGTATTCCGGGAAGAAGGGGGCAAAGGTGACGATGTTCTGCCCCGGCACCCCCACGCACCGCAGGGCATGGGCCAGAGCACCGGCCGCACCGGAGGTCATGAAGATGTAGTCCGCCGTGTAGTCCATCCCGAACCGGCGGTTCAGGCTTTCGGCCACCTGGGCGCGCACTTCCGGCAGCGTCAGGGTGGGGGTGTAGCCGTGCAGCGTCATGGGGTCGGTGCGCTCCAGCAGGTCCAGGCAGACCTGGGTGAACTGGGGCGGACAGGGTACCGACGGATTGCCCAGCGAATAGTCAAAAACGTTCTCATATCCGATCTCTTTGCCCCGTGCGGTGCTCCATTCGGAAATTTCCCGAATCACCGACTTGGCACCCAGCATATCCTTGTAGTGCTGCGCAATCATTGTACTCTCTCTCCTTCACAGATTTTGTTGAATCCCCCCACTTTCTTTGCAAAGAAAGTGGGCAAAGAAACTCTAAAGAAACTCTAAACCATTACCCTAAAATGACCTTTTCCAGTTCGGCGGTGTCGGCGGCCAGATACTCCGCCCCCGCTTCCTGCAGTTCTTGCCGGGTGCGGAAGCCCCACAGCACGCCGCAGCAGGGCAGCCCCGCATTGTGGGCGGTGGCCACATCCACGTTGCTGTCCCCTACGTACAGCACGTTGCCGGCGGCGGGGTCCACCCCCAGGTGGGCCATCAGGGCTTTGGTGCCTTCCGGCGCGGGTTTGGTGGGAACCCCCGGCCGGGCGCCACGGATGATTTCAAAAAGGCTGGGGTCAAAGTACCGTGCCACTACCTCCCCGGCAAATTCGTCCGCCTTGTTGGAGTAGACCGCCATCCGGATGCCCTTTTGGTGCAGCCGGGCCAGCAGCTCCGGCATGCCCGGGTAGGGCGCCGTCTTGTCGAACATATGGGCGCCGTACTGGGCGTCAAACTCTTTCAGGGTGGCGGCCAGCTTTTCGGGGGTACGCTCCGACTCGGGGCTGAACCGCTCCACCAGTTTGGGGATGCCGTTGCCCACCATGTAGCAGTACCGCGCCGCCGGATAGGTGGGCCAGCCATGGGCCGCACAGACCCGGTTGGCGGAGTCCGCCAGGTCGTCGATGGTATTCAGCAAGGTGCCGTCCAGATCAAATAGTACGGTGGTATACATTTTCCGATTCCCTCTTTTATCTCTCTGATTCTACCTTATTATAGTGGTATACGCTGAAAACAGCAAGATGAATTTGGCTGTTTTGCCAAACCGCACAGAAAATAGTTGTAAAATCTCCAAAAAAACAGTACCCTCCCCTGCCGGATTTATGGTATGATAAAGACGCGAATCTGTAAGGAGGCATTGCCCGCATGGAATTACTCTTTGATCTGCTTCGGTCCGTCGCCTACGGCGTCATCGAAGGCATCACCGAATGGCTGCCCATTTCCAGCACCGGCCATATGATCCTGGCCGAACAGCTGCTGAAATTCAGCTTTAACGAAGAATTTATGTCGATGTTCCGGGTGGTCATCCAGCTGGGTGCCATCCTGGCCGTGGTGGTCCTGTATTTCAAAAAGCTGTGGCCTTTCTGCAGCGACAACGGCCGGGATTCGGGCTTTGCCAAACATCTGCGGTGGCCGGTGGTCCGCCTCTGGCTGAAGATCATCGTGGCCTGCCTGCCCGCCGCCGTGCTGGGCCTTTTGCTGGACGACTGGATGGATGAGCACCTCTACAACAGCATTGTGGTGGCCATCATGCTCATCGTCTACGGCGTGGCCTTCATCCTCATCGAGCGCCGGCCCCGGGTGCCTTCCACCACCAAACTCAGCCGTATCACCTACAAGCAGGCCATCCTGGTGGGTGCCTGGCAGGTGCTGGCCCTGATCCCCGGTACTTCCCGCAGCGGCGCCACCATCGTGGGCGGTCTGCTCTGCGGTATGAGCCGCTCCTGTGCCTCCCAGTTCACCTTCTTCCTGGCCATCCCGGTCATGGCCGGTGCCTCCGGCCTGAAGGTGGTCAAATATGTGGTGGGCGGCAGCAGCTTCACCATGCCGGAAGTCCTGGCCCTCATCGTGGGCTGCGTGGTGGCCTTCCTGGTTTCTATGGCCGCCATCCGGTTCCTCATGAACTACGTCAAGAAACACACCTTCACTGCCTTCGGCTGGTACCGCATCGCCCTGGGCATCGTGGTCCTGGGCATCTGGATCGCCCAGACCGCTATGGCTGCCTGATTTTGTTCCTTCTTTGCAAAGAAGGAACCGAAGAAACTCCAAACAAAAAAAACCGCTATGGAAATTCCATAGCGGTATTTTTTATAGAGATTCCGGTCCCCCTTGCAGGGAAGGCATACCAAACAGCCAACGGAGAGGGAAACCAGAAAGCGGTATCTGTGCCGGTTTTTCCGGCAGGGTCAAGACCCTGCCCTACATCACCGCACCGTAAGATTCCGCCGGATGTATGGGATGCTCTGTACTTTTTATCAGAAAGTTCCGGAAAAATCCCAACAAAAATCCCCGCCCGGGGTTACCCAGGCGGGGATTTTTATCGGAAATTCTTTTGGTACTTTTCTTATAAGAAAAGTACAGAGAATCTCATGCGCACAAGATTACTTGTACAGCTCGACCAGGCGGGTCAGGTGCTCGTAACGGGCATCGGCAGCTTCCTGGTTCTTGGCGAACAGTTCCTTCGCACGCTCGGGGAAGGCACGAGCCAGACGGCTGTAACGGGTCTCGTTGTTCAGGAAGTCCTGATACTTGCTCATATCGCCGGCCTTGGAGGTCAGGGTGAAGGGGTTCTTGCCCTCGGCCTTGTTGGCGGGATTGAAGGTGAACAGGTTCCAGTAACCGGCCTCGACAGCCTTCTTCATCTCGTTCTGGCAGTTGGTCATGCCGCCCTTGACACCGTGCAGCTCGCAGGGAGCGTAGCCGATGATGATGGACGGGCCGGGATAAGCCTCAGCCTCGGCGATGGCCTTGACAGCCTGAGCCATGTTGGCGCCCAGAGCGATCTGCGCAACATAGATGTAGCCGTAGGTCATGCAGATTTCAGCCAGGCTCTTCTTGCTGATTTCCTTACCGGCAGCAGCGAACTGGCAGACCTCACCGATGTTGGAGGCCTTGGAAGCCTGTCCGCCGGTGTTGGAGTACATCTCGGTGTCGAAGACCATGACGTTGACATCGTGGCCGGAAGCCAGGACGTGATCCAGGCCGCCGTAACCGATATCGTAAGCCCAGCCGTCGCCGCCGAAGATCCAGAAGCTCTTCTTGGCCAGGTACTGCTTGTCCTTCAGGATCTCCTGAGCCTCAGCGGAGCCGTCAGCCTCGAGGGCGGCGACCAGAGCCTTGGCGGGAGCATCGTTGGCCTTGGTGTTGGCCTTGGTCTCGATGAACTTGTCGATGGCAGCATCCAGCTCGGCGTTCTTGCCCTTCATGGCGACAACCTTCTTGATCAGGTTCTCGCGGATGGTCTCATAGCCGATCTGCATACCGAGGCCATGCTCGGCGTTGTCCTCGAACAGGGAGTTGATCCAGGCGGGGCCGCAGCCGGATTCCTTGTTGGTGGTGTACGGGCTGATGGAAGCGGTACCACCCCAGATGGAGGAGCAGCCGGTGGCGTTGGAGATGAACATCTTCTCGCCGAACAGCTGGGTGATCAGGCGGGCGTAAGAAGTCTCGGCACAGCCAGCGCAGGAGCCGGAGAACTCAAGCAGCGGCTGGTTGAACTGAGAACCCTTGACGGAGATCTCGGAAACCACACCGGGGACGTTGTCCTTCTTGCGGATGTTCTCGACGCAGTAGTCGAAAGCAGCCTGCTGAGCGGACTGGCTCTCCTGAGGCTTCATCTCGATAGCCTTGGTGGGGCAGACCGTGACGCACTCGCCGCAGCCCATGCAGTCCAGAGGAGACACAGCCATGGTGAACTTGTACTCGCTGGCCTTGGGCTTGGTGTCGGCGCTCTTCAGGCTCTCGGGGGCCTTGGCCATCTCGTCTGCGGTCAGGCAGAAGGGACGGATGGTGGCATGAGAGCAGACGAAAGCACAGTTGTTGCACTGGATGCACTTCGCGGGATCCCATTCGGGAACCATAACGGCAGTGCCGCGCTTCTCGTAAGCGGAAGCGCCCAGTTCCCACTCGCCGTTGGGGTTGTGGGCAAAGGCGGAGACAGGCAGGCTGTCGCCGTCCATACGGCTGATGGGCTCCATGACCTCGCGGATCATCTTGACCAGCGGAGCGGGTCCCTTCAGCTCGGCGGGAGCAGCATCGGGAGCGGGGTTATGCCAGCTCTCGGGCACCTCGACCTTGTGGACAGCGTCCACGCCGGCGTCGATGGCCTTCCAGTTCATCTCAACAACGGCGTCGCCCTTCTTGCCGTAGCTCTTCTTGGCGGCGGCCTTCATGTACTCGACAGCCTCGTCGATGGGCATGACGTCAGCCAGCTTGAAGAAGGCGGACTGCAGGATGGTGTTGGTGCGCTTGCCCATGCCGATCTCGATGGCCTTGTCGATGGCGTTGATGGTGTACAGCTGGATGTTGTTGTCGGCAATGTACTTCTTGTCGGCAGCATTCAGGTGCTGATCCAGTTCCTCGTCGGTCCACTGGCAGTTGATCATGAAGACGCCGCCGGGCTTAACGTCCTGCACCATCTTCATGCCCATGTGGATGTAGGCGGGGTTGTGGCAGGCCACGAAGTCAGCCTGGTTGATGTAGTAGGGGCTGCGGATGGGCTTGTCGCCGAAACGCAGGTGGCTGATGGTCACACCGCCGGTCTTCTTGGAGTCATACTGGAAGTAGGCCTGGATGTACTTGTCGGTGTGGTCGCCGATGATCTTGGTGGAGTTCTTGTTGGCGCCGACGGT
>CALXHP010000042.1 GCA_944388135.1 uncultured Gemmiger sp.
ACGCTTTCCAGGCACATGGCCAGGCTGGCGATGGTGGGGTCCAGTTCCTGCTGGCCCACGATCTGCAGGGTGTAGGCCACGCCGCTGGACATGATGCCGCAGTAGAGCACAGACACCGCCGCCCCCACAAACTGTTCGGGGGTGGGCTGTTCAAAGACAAACATAAAGACGGTGGACAGCACCGACACAGTGAAGAACTGGGCAAAGCTGAGCTGGATGCCGTCCAGCCGGGGGCTGAAGTGGTTCACCAGCAAAATCTGCAGGGTGAAAAGAAAGGCACAGAGCAGCAGCTGCCATTCGCCCCCCGTCAGGGTGAGGGTATCCCGCCCGGCCAGGCAGAGCAGGTAGAGGCCGATGACGCTGACCACCACACAGGCCCAGAGCTTGGGCCCGGGACGGTTGCCCAGGAAGATGCCGCAGACCGGCACCAGCACCACATAGAGGGCGGTCATGAACCCGGCCTTGGCGGTACTGGTGGTGCCGATGCCCATCTGCTGGGCGGCAGAAGCCGCAAAGAGGGCAATACCGCACAGCGCACCGCCGATGGCCAGGGTCTTGCCGTGGAGCCAGAAGGGCAGCCGCCGGCCCTGGCGGCGCTGGCCTGCCCGGCGCACCCCCATCAGCCCCAGCAGAAAGGCACAGGCCAGCCAGCTGCGGCTGGCCAGAAAGGTGTAGGGACCCATGTAGCCGCTGCCCACGCTCTGGGCCACAAAAGCCGTGCCCCAGATGAAGGCGCACAGAACCAGCATTAAGGTGTTGCGCAGTTGTTTTTTGTTTTCCATTGTCTTTTCTTTCCTTCCCTTGTAGCCACAAAACCGCCCGCGCCGTCCACAAACGACGGCACGGGCGGTATGGTATTCTTTTGTGAGGCCTTTTACGCTTCTTCCTCGATGGTAGTCAGTTCCTCACTGCCCAGACCCTCGATCTTCAGACCGCCGGTGATATAGTAAACGCTGGAATCGTAGCTGATATTCACCTTGTACTGTTTGCCGGGGGTCAGGCCGGTGATGGTATAGGTGTAGCAGCTGCCGTCGGTGGTGTAGTAGACGGTGGAGCCGATGACATAGCTGGTCTGGGTCTTGTCCTCAGACAGCTCCCAAACCGCCACCTTGAAGGTCTGGTAGTTTTCATTGGTGGACTCGGTGGTGGCATAGCCGGTGACGGTGATGCTGTCCGAAGCGGGCACAAAGTATTCGGTGCTGCGGTTGGCAATGCCGTTGAAGGCCACATACAGCGTGTTGCCCAATGCCTGGGTGACCAGCTTGCCGGAAGTGGTATCCATCCCTTCGGGGAAGGTGACGTCCCCGCCGGCGGCAGCCATCACCCGGGTGGCTTCCTCCTCCTCGCCGGAGCTTTCGTCAATGAAGCCCAGCACCGTGCAGGCCTTGACGACAACAGTTTTGAAGGTCTCCTTGGGGGAGCAGGCGGACAGCGAAAGGGCCAGGCAGAGGGCCAGGGCCAGTGCGATCCAGGTACGGGAACGTTTCATATAGACAAACCTCCATGGGTCGGGATGTGAGTTCGGTGACATATAAAGGTATTATACCGCATTTGCCCCCGGTGCACAAGGTTTTTACAAAAAAACCACAAAAAGGCCCCGCCGACCGAACGGCGGGGCCGCATCAGCGGGTTTACCGCTTGATGTCGTAGTTCATATTCATCAAGTTGCGGATGGTGTCCACGTCGTCGGTGATGTTGGCGTCGCCGTGGATGGTGTGCTTGATGGCGCTGGAGGCCACCGCAAAGTTCACCATGTCCATGGGGCGGTAGTCGTGCATCATGGCGTAGATCAGGCCGCTGGCGAAGGCGTCGCCGCCGCCCACGCGGTCCAGAATATTAAAGGTAAAGAGCTTGCTCTCGAAGGTATGGCCCTCGTACCACATGAAGGCTTTGAGGCTGTTCTCGCTGCCGGAATGTACATACCGCACATGGCGGCCGATGCATTTCAGGTTGGGGTACCGCTCGATAAAATGCTGGAAGATCTCGTCCTGCTGCTCATAGCTGGGCTGCAGGGGCACGCCGTCCTTCCAGTCCCCCTTGCTGTGGTCGCTGTCGTCCTTCCACAGGTGATAGGGCTCGATGCCGAAGAGCACGTCCACATAGGGCAGGCAAAGGGTGCAGTAGTCCCGGGCTTCCTCCCAGCTCCAGAGGGAGCTGCGGAAGTTGCCGTCAAAGCTGATGGTCAGCCCTTTTTCCCTGGCTACCTGGAGGCAGCGCAGGATGAAGTCGGCACAGTTTTTGTTCAGCGCCGGGGTGATGCCGGAGAGATGCAGCCAGTCGAAGCCGTCAAAGAGGGCATCCAGGTCCACCTTGCTCAGGTCGTACTCGGTCAGGGCGCTGTGCTTGCGGTCATAGATGACCTTGCTGGGCCGGATGCCGTAGCCGGTCTCCAGATAATAGGTGCCCAGCCGGTGGGTGGGGGTCTCCTCCTCGGTGGAGAGGATCATCGGCGTGCAGTGCACGTCGTTGGAGCGCAGCCACCGGACGGCACTTTTGCCCAGGGAATTGTTGGGCACCACGCTGAAGAAGGTGGAATCCACCCCCAGGTTGGCCAGCGCCAGGGCAATGTTGGCCTCACTGCCGCCATAGCTGGCCTCGAAGTTGGACGCCATGCGGATCTTCTCGTAGTTGGGCGGGGTCAGACGGAGCATGACCTCGCCGATGGTGATGAATTTTTGCGGGCTCACCTGACCCTGCAGGATGGGATTACAATGTTCCATTCCTTGCACCTCCTGGTTGTTGGGGTCCTGTTCTGTAGGGGGAAAAATGCGATATTGTCACTTTCATTGTACGGCATTCCCGCCGGGATTGCAAGCCAAAACAGGGCAAAAAAGGTGCGGTTTTTCCTCAGTCCTGAAGTTCCTTCTCAAAGCGGTCGATCTTGTCCACCTTGCCGATCACCGCGATGGTGTCCCCCGGGGCGAACCGGTAACCGGCGGTAAATTCCACGTCGGTACGTCCATCCCGTTCCACCGCAATGATGTTGATGCCGTACACCCGGCGCACGTCCAGTTCCTGGATGCTCTTGCCCACCACGTGGCCCCCTACCGCGATGCGGCGCACCTCCACGCCGTCCGCCAGGGCGACGTAGTCCAGCAGGTTGCCGTAGATCAGCCGGCGGCCGATGCGCACAGCCATGTCGGCCTCGGGGTAGACGACGGTGGCGCCCATGCGCTTGAGCACCTCGCCGTGGACTTCGCTGGTGGCCTTGGACAGGACGTTGGGCACGCCGAGCTTGATGACCAGCATCGTGGTCAGGATGCTCATGTCGACCTGCTCGCCGATGCAGACGACGACGGTGGCGCAGTTCTGCATGCCGGTCTCTTTCAGGGCCGTCTCGCTGAGGTTATCCACCACAAAGGCGTAGTCGGTGTAGGCGCGCACCTCGCGCACGCGCTCCTCATTTTTGTCGATGGCGATGACTTCCTCGCCGGCTTCGGCCAGCGTCTTGACCAGCGCCGTGCCAAAGCGGCCCAGGCCGATGACGCCGTACATCGCGGAAGAATCGTTCTTTTTCAGTTTCATGGTACAACTGCCTCCAGTTTGGTATCAGCCGATGGTGATGGCTTCCTCGGTATAGCGGGCGGAAGGTTCGGGGCGCTCGACCCAGATCGACAGCAGCGTGAACGCGCCGACGCGCCCGGTGTACATCGTTAAGATCAGGATCAGTTTGCTGGCATCCAGCAGGTCCGGCGTGATGCCGGTGGAAAGGCCGACGGTGCCGAAGGCCGAGACATCCTCAAACAGCAGCTGCATCAGCGTCAGGTCGGGTTCCAGCACGCAGAGCAGGAAGGTGCCGGTGCACACGACGATCATGCCCAGCAGCGCGATGGTGGCCGCTTTGCGCATGGCGCCGTCGGGCAGGCGGCGGTGGAAGGCCCCGGGGCGGCGCTTGCTGAAGATGCAGGCGACCTCCTGCATGAGGACAAAGAAGGTCGTCGTCTTGATACCGCCGCCGGTGGACCCGGGCGAAGCGCCGATGAACATCAAAATCGTGAGCACGAACAGGCCCGCGTCGCTGAGCTCGCCCAGCGGCATCGTCGAGAAGCCCGCGGTACGCGCCGACGTGCTGTGGAAAAACGCCGCCAGCCAGCCGATGCCGTCGGTGAGCTGCAGCAGCACCGTGCCGGCGGCCAGCAGCACCGCCGTGGTGGTAAGCACCACTTTGGTGTGCAGCGTGAACTTGCGGAAGCGGAACCGGCACTTGATGACGTCGAGCACGACGAGGAAGCCGATACCGCCAAAGATGATAAGGCCGCAGGTGACAAGGTTGAGCCAGACGTTATCGTGGTAGGGGATCATGTTGCGCAGCCCGCCCAGGATGTCAAAGCCCGAGTTGTTGAACGCCGCGATGGAGTGGAAGATGCTGATCCACAACGCGTGCAGCGGCGGGAAATCCTGGATGAACACCGGGAAACTGCAAATAACGCCCGCCAGCTCAAAGCACAGCGTCATAAACAGCACCGCGCGCACCAGGCGGACCATGCCCTCGAACGTGTCGACGTTGAGCGCCTCGCGCACAAGGGAGCGCCCTTTGAAGTTGATGCGCCGGCCGGCGGCCAGCGCCAGGCCCATGCCGATGGAGGTCACGCCCAGGCCGCCGACCTGGATGAGCCCCGCCACCACGGCCTGGCCGAAGGGGGTGAAGGTGTCGGCGGTGTCGACGGCGATGAGGCCGGTGACGCAGACGGCGCTTGTGGAGGTGAACAGCGCGTCCACCCAGGTGACCGCCATGCCCTCCCGGATGGAGACCGGCAGTTTGAGCAGCACCGCGCCCAGCAGAATGACGAGCGCGAAGCCCAGCGCAATGATGCGCGCCGGCGGCTGCTTTTGCAGGTAATTTGAGATCGCTTTCATACTCTTTCCTTTGCTGTGTACAAAAAAGGCGGGACTTCCCATTTTCTGGTGGAAGCCCCGCCGGACGGGCGCGCCGTCGCGCCCGTGCAAGGCCCGGATAAATAGGGCGGCAACGCGCCCTATGACAGACTCCACCACTTATCCCGGTCGTAGTTGTCTCTACCATAACACGAAGGCAACGTCCCGTCAAGGGGAAAAGTTTCCCTGCCGCCGGGCAGGACCGGGCGGCCCTTGCACCTGAACGATAAATCGTGTATAATGAATTGTTACTTCTATAAAATAGTCAGGAGGTGCGGCCTTGAGCCTGCAGAGCTTTGGATTTTTCGGCTTTTTGCTGGTGGTAGCCGCCGTATATCTGCACCTGCCCCGCCGGGTGCAGAGTCCCTTTTTGCTGGCGGCCAGCTGGGTGTTCTACGCCCTGGCCATGCCGTCCATGCTGGGGGTGACCATCGCCATTGCGGTGTTCACTTACCTCTGCGGCCGGGCCCTGGCCGGCCCCCACAAGACCGCCGCCCTGCGGGTGGGGGTGGTGGGGCTGCTGGTCATCCTCGCCTTCTTCAAGTATAACGGTGCCTTTGCGGGGCTGGCAGGCTGGCAGGCCGTGGCCATGCCCCTGGGCATCAGCTTCTACAGCTTTGCGGCCATTGCCTATCTCATCGACGCCGCCCGGGGCGACTGCCAGGTGGAGACCAGTTTTCTGGACTGCGCCCTCTTCCTGAATTTCTTTGCCACCGTCACCCAGGGCCCCATCTGCCGGGCCGGGGACCTTTTGCCCCAGCTGAAGGAGGAGCACCGCTTTGACGCCGCCCGCACCGTGCGGGGGCTGCGGCTGATGGCGTTGGGCCTTTTCAAGCTGGTGGCGGTCAGCGATGTGCTGGGCGTCTTTGTGGACGAGATTTTCCCCAACTACCGGACCTACGGCGGCCCCATGCTGGTGCTGGGGGCCGTGGGCTACACCTTGCAGCTCTACTTCAACTTTTCCGGCTACTCCGAGGTGGCCCGGGCGGTGGGGCTCTTCCTGGGGCTGAACCTGCCGGAAAACTTCAAGACCCCCTTCTTCGCCACCAACTTCTCCGGCTTCTGGAGCCGGTGGCATATCAGCTTTTCCTCCTGGTTACAGGATTACCTCTTCATGCCCCTGGCCTGGGCCGATCTGTCCGGCGTGACCCGGGGCAAACTCCAGCGGCTGCCCGCCGAGGCCTGTGTCTTTCTGGTCTTTTTCGTGTCGGGCTTCTGGCACGGCAACACCCTGCCCTTTGTGGTGTGGGGGCTGCTCCAGGCCTGCTACCGGCTGGGGGAGGAACTGCTCCACCGCCGGTTCGGCAAGCCCAAAAAGAAAGCCCCTGCCCGGGTGGTACGCGCCAAGCGGGCGGTGGTCTTTGTGCTGTGGACGGTGAGCATGGTCTTCTTCCGGGTGGGCTCCGCCCCCGCCGGTACCCTCACCGTGGGGGACGCCTTCGGCTATCTGGCCGGATGTTTCAAGGGCTGGGCCCCCGGGCGTCTTGCCGCTGAGCTCTACAGCTCGGTCTACACCGCCTTCTACGCCAACACCCTGATGGTGGCGGCCTACTATGCCTTTGTGGCCGCGGTGCTGGTGCTGGCCTTTTACCTGGACACCCGCCGGGCCTTTACCTACAAGAACAAGCCCTCGGAGGTGGCCCTGGCCGGGGAAAAACACCGGTGGGTGGTCTACTATCTGCTGGTGATCTTCCTGCTGGCAGGATATATCCTGCAAAGCGGCGGCTTCGGCAACGCGGGCTTCGGGATGTATGCGGGATTCTGACCTGCCTCAAAGGGGGGGAACAGTCCCGCACGGCGATGCCTGACGGTCCTATTTCCCCCCTTTGGATACCGGGTTGCGGTACCCGCATCCTGCGGCGCGCCTTGGGGCGGCGCTTGCACTCTGCGACCGCTGCCCCTGCTCCGCCGCGCTGGTTCTGCCGCAGGCAGCGCACGGCTTTGCAGCCCCTTCGACAAAATTTTGCCCAAAACCGCGCACTCGTCGCGGGCTCCTCGCACACAATTTTGGGTTCAATTTCCCTGGCGGTGTCGCCCCCGTCGGCGCACTGCGCCCGCAGGCGCGTTTCGTAGGCCAACCGCTGCGCAGCAGCGGCTCTTGGGCCGGAGATGTCCGCCGATGCAGACGATTTTGAAAACCACCGAAAGGAGTGGCCTGTGAAAAATATTCTGAAAAAACTGGCGCTGCTGGCCATTCCGGTGCTGGCGTGGCTGGCGGTGTTCATCGCCTTTGAGCCCAACAACTACTTCGGGCTGAAAAATTCCGCCGGGTCCAGCCAGCCGGTGGCCCGGGTGCGGGCCTACCAGCAGCACCCCGGCACCCGGCTGATCCTGGGGGACAGCCGTCTGGCCCACTTTGACATGGACCTGGTGGCCCAGCTCAGCGGCCAGGAATGGCAGAACCTCTCCTTCGGCGGAGCGTCCTTAAAAGAGACGCTGGACCTGGCCGACTATGTGCTGGACAGCGGCCAGCCGGTGGACAGCCTGCTGGTGGGGCTCTCCTTTTACACCCTGAACGAGGGATACAACACCGACCGGTTCGCCCAGCTGGAGGAAACACTGAACAATCCCCTGGCCTACTGCCTGAACCTGGAATACAACGTCAACGCCCTCACGGTGATGATGGACACCATCCGGGGCACCCCCGACGCCATCGAGTCGGGGGACTGGGTGGAGAGTGACTACCTGGCCGACGACGGCACCGTGCTGCCGCTCCACCGCAAGCTCTACGACTACCCCGCCACCATCACCCCCAAATGCCGCAACTGGTCGCTGAACACCGAACAGCTGGAGCGGCTGCATCAGCTGGGGGAGCGCTGTCGGGAAGCGGGGGTAGAGCTCATTGTGGTGCTGCCCCCCATGGCGGAGAATGTGCGCACCGAAGTGTGCGATGTGTTCGGCATCACCGAGGCCATGGAGGACGAGGTGCTGCCCACCCTGCGCAGCTGGGCCGACGAGGGGGCTTTTACCCTGCTGGACTATGAGTGGGGCGGGAGCTGCATCACCGACGACGACACCCAATTTTACGACGGATTCCATCTGGACGAACGGTACGGCCTGCCCGACTGGACGGCCCAGCTGTTCGGCGACCTGAACGCCTGAGGACAAGGAGAGGTTCTGTGGCACTGGATTTTTTGATTTTGTATGAGCACACGGTGCGGGAATACGAGAGCGACCTGCTGCTCAAATTAGAACTGGAACGCCGGGGCTACTCGGTGGAGATCCGGCAGCTGCTGGACCCCAAGCATCTGCGGCTCTTCCGCCGGGACAAGCCCGAGGTGCTGGTGGCCAGCTGCATGTATGACAACGAAGCCATCAACAGCCATGTGTACAATAACATCGGCCGCTGCAACAAGATCGTCAACCTCCACTGGGAGCAGATGCTCTCCGACACCCAGGAGGAGGGCGACTGGTTCAACATGAACGGCAACGCCAAAAAATGCGTCCAGACCTGCTGGGGCCAGCGCACCGCCAGGCGGCTGCAGGCCCACGGCATGGAGGCAAAAAACACCCCCGTCACCGGCGCCGTGATGATGGACTTCCTCCGCCCCGAGTTCGAGGGGTATTTCCTGGGCAAAGAGGCCCTCTGCCAAAAATTCGGCCTGGACCCCGCCAAGAAACTCCATCTCTACATTTCCAGCTTCGGCTACGCCAGTATGTCGGACGCCGAGGTGGCCGAGCTTTCCAAAATGGCGGGCACCGATTTTACCGGTTTTGCCCGCACCAACCGGGTCTCCATGACCGAGACGCTGGACTGGTTTGACCGGTATCTGGCCGACCACCCCGAGGTGGAGCTGGTCTACCGCCGCCACCCCAGCGAGTGGAACAGCCCCGCCCTGGAAGCCCTGGAAAAAAAGCGGCCCAACTTCCATGTGATCTTCGCCGATTCCGTCAAGCAGTGGATCGTGGCGGCGGATTCCATCTCCATCTGGATGAGCACCGCCATCGCCGAGGTGTACATGGCGGGCAAGAGCTGCCACATCCTGCGCCCCGTGCCTATCGAGCACGAGTATGACCCCGTTATCTACAAGGGCGCCCGCTATGTGACTTCCTACGAGGAATTCTGCGCTGCCATGGCCCAGGGATTCCCGCCCTTCCCCATCGCCCGGGAGGTCATCGAGGGCTACTTTGACCCCAGCCCCACCCCGGCCTACCGCCGGATGGCCGACCTTCTGGAGGATGTGTACAAGAACCCGCCCCGGGACGAGCCCATGGGGCCCGGGTTCAAGCCCCACTTCAATCTGCTGAAATTCTGCGCCCTGGCGGGGGTGCATTTTCTCTACCGCCGGGGGTGGGAACCCCGCCGGGTCTTTGCCTTCTGCCCGCCGCTGGCGGGTTTTGCCCAGCGCATCTACGGCTATGTGGACAAGGCCCATGTGACCCCCGAACAGGTGGCCGCCATGACCGAACGCATCCGGCCCTACGTGCGGTAAAAGGAGAGCGCTATGCCAGAGAAAAAATCCGCCGCCCAGAGCTTTGCCGGCAACGTGATGAAATATTCGGTGGCCACCTATCTGGGCTTTGTCATCAC
>CALXHP010000043.1 GCA_944388135.1 uncultured Gemmiger sp.
CGGTGCCTTCGGTCTCGGACCCGGTTTCCTGGCTGCCCTCCTGGTTGTCCTTGTCCTCCTCCTCGGGCTTCCCGGGTTCCTCCGGCTGAGGGGTGTTCTGGGGGCCGTTTTGTTCGTTGTTCTGGGGATTGCTTTCCGTGGGGGCCTGGGGGATCGTCTGGTCCTCCTGGTCCGCCTGCGGGGGTGCCGGGGCCGCCTGGGCCTGAGCCTGTTCCGCCTGGGCCGTCTGGGCTGCCTGCGGGGCGGTCTGAGGCGCCTGGGTCTGGGGGACCGCCTGGGGGGCCGTTCCCTGCCCGGTCTGGGCCTCCTTTCCGGCGGGGACGGCGGGACCGGGGACGCCCGTCTGCAGGTCGCTGCCCTGGTCCTGCCGGGGCCCCTTGCCTGCAAGGTTGGGTTTTTCGGTTCCTTTGCTTTCCGCCCCCTGCTGCCGGGAGGGTCCTTCGGGATTCTTGCCGAAATGCTTCTCTGTTCCTTTCTGCAGAGGCGGCCCCGTGGGTTCCGGCGGCCGGGCCACGGCGCTGCCGTGCACCCCCTTGCCCAGCTGGAACTCTGCCGCATACTTTGCCTGTTCCGGGGCGTTCAGAGAGGTCTGCCGGCAGACTTTCTCCCGGGGTTCCCGGATCTGGTGGGTCTCCTCATACTGCTTCTTGCAGTCCTCGGCCCGGGCCTTGCTGTTGGACTGGATCTGCTCGTACAGGTCTTCCGGGCAGTGGCTGTCGGGGCAGGTCAGGCTGCGGCTCTCGTCCAGTTTCAGGGAGCCGTTGTTCACCATCTCGCTGATCAGGTCGTTGTACCCCTGGAATCCGCCCCCCGGGCCCAGATTGTCGTTGGCCTTGCACTGCCCCATGGCCGCCTGAAAATCCCGGGTGTGGTAGTTTTTTTCCAGGGCGTCCCGGTCGATGGAAAAGCAGGCCAGATGGTCTTTGTAGGAAATTTCGCCGGTATCGGGGTTTTTGTAGGGGCTCTGCTGCAGCTTGCCGGCCAGGGCCTTGGCGTCGTAGCTGCCCGGGCCGGTCATAACGCTGCGGGCGGTGGCTTCGTCGGTAAAATAACCCGACAGGGTATCGTTGCCGTCCACCCCCAGTTTGCCCGCCGCGGCCAGGTCGTACTGGTTTTTGGTCACCGAAATATAGATGCGGTCCCCTTTGAAGCTTCCCTCCTGCAGGGCATCCTCGCAGAGATAGCCCTGCCGGGTGGTGGGTTTGCCGGGGTCATATTGCTGGAACTGTTTGTTTTTTTCTGCCAGTTTCCGGCCGTACATAGGGCTGCTCATTGGTCATGCCCCCCGCCGTATTCCAGGGCGATATAGCCCCCGGCCCCCTCGTTGCGGGGGTTGAAATCCGACAGGGTGTACACCCTGCCGAAAGAACGCTCATAGAGGGTACGGGCCTCGTCCCGGCTGTCCGGCTCCCCCAAAGCCTCCCGCAGGATGGCCTCGCTGAGGCTGCGGCGCAGGGCCTGGGCCTTCATCCGCCCCGCAGGGGGCGATTCCAGCACCGGATAAAGCACCGCCCCCGCGGCCAGGCCGTCGGTGAAGTTCAGCTCCACCCGGCAGGGGTGGCCGTTGATGGCCACCGGCTCCCGCAGGTTCAGAACGCCGCTGCCCCCCCGCAGCAGGCCCCGGGCCTTGCCTTCCAGTTGTGTTTGCGCCGCGGCGGCGGACAGGCCCGGGCCGTAGGTCATCCCGTAAAGCTGTAAGGTTCCCTTTTGCAGATCCATGGCAAACTTCCTTTCCGAAACAAAAAAGGGCTGCGCCCCCGGCAGACCTCACGGTCCCCGGTGTGCACAGCCCCCCTTTTTAGTAAATTGCGTAGTCAGGGTCGGCTCATTCGGTGCGCCACTTGGCAATACCGAAATCACCCATTTTCTGAATGTCGTTGATCAGCGCGCCGACCTCCCGGATGGCGGTCTCGGTCTGGTTGGTGGGCAGCACTTCGTTGTAGCCGGTGATGAAGGTCTCCACCGCCCCGGCCATGGCGCCCAGGTTCTTCCGGTCATGGCGCACCGGGATCACCGCTTCACCGCCCTTGGTACGCACATGGAATTCCATGTTGGGCTTGAAGGAGAATACAAACAGGTGGATGATCAGCAGAACCAGCGTCACAAACAGCAGGAAGAGGAGCATCCACCGCACGGGGGTATACCGCGCGGCCGCCATGGCGCCGCCCCCCACCAGGATACCGGCGCCGAGAGAGAGCACCAGGGATTTGGTGAGGAAGAACTTGGCAAAGAGGAAGGGCACCACACAGGCGCCGATGGCCAGCACAAAGGCCAGGAAGGCGCCGAAAGCCCGGAGATTGCCGTACATGCCCAGCCCGAAGGACATGCCGATGCGGCCCACGATGAAGGACAGGACGATGGCCAGCAGCAGATCCAGGCCGCTGAAGCGGAAGTTCCGCAGGATCTGGAAACCGGCGATCTCGTCGATGGAAAATTCATGCTGCAGGGTGGTGCCGCCCATGAGGGAGGTACCCTTGGCCCGGAAGATCACCCGCTTGTTGGTGACCTGCAGGCGGCCTTCCGCCCGCATGAACTTCAGCCGGGAGCGCATGACGCAGAGGTCATACTGTTTTACCGGCACTTCGGTGTCGTTGGGGGTAACATTCTGGGGCACGATCTTCTGACCGCGCTCGTACTTGTTCACCGGGTCCACGGTGGGATCACCGATGCCCATCCGCTGGCCCAGCGAGTACAGGAACATGGAAAAACTGGATGTGTCGATCTGCGGGTTGGTATGGACCCGGGTGCAGGAGCACTGTTCCCCTTCCTTCAGGGGACGGCCGCAGCGTGTGCAGTAAGGCATAATGGAAAACCTCCTCGATCAATAACCAACGGACAGGCTGCTGAGCTGCCAGGTGCCGTTGCTGTAAACGTATCCCAGATAGGCCGATCCGTAGGAAGAGCCGTTCCGCATCTCCACCTCGTCGTCCCAGGTGACGTTGCGGCGGGTATAGTTGTAGTCGTAATCCAGGGCGCAGGTGTAGCGGATCTCCTCGGAGGAGAAGGTCTGGCCCAGTTCGGAATCGTCGGAAACGCTGGTGATCTGGAACGCAGTGTATCCGGTGCCCCGGTCGGTGTCATAGAGATTGTCCTGCAGCCGCAGATAGGTATCGGTCAGATCCTCCAGATCATAGGAATCGGTGGTCAGGGCGATGTCGGAAGGCAGAGGCTGCTGGGACAGGGCCGCCGTGATGATCTCGGACAGCTGGGTCTTTGCCTGCTCAAACAGGGCGGCGGTGGTGGTGTCGCTGTACGGGATGTTGTAGCAGGTATAGCCGGAATAGCCGTCCAGCCCCGGCTGGATCTGGTCGGTGAGGCTGCCCAGGGAGGTAGACACCGCGATGGGATGGCTGCCCACAAAGATGGCGGGAATGGTGTACACATCCCCTTCCGAGGTGGAGGCATAGCCCTCCGCCAGGGGGATGTCGTCCACCGCCACGGTGGCCCCCTGCGGCACGGTGACGGTGTAGTTCAGTTCCATGTAATCCGACAGGACCTTATAGGACTGGAACAGGCCGCCCAGCACCGGGTCGCTGATGAGCTGCACCTGCATGGTCTGGGTGGTGCTGTCCCCTTTTACATGGTAAGTAACGGTGTAGTTCTTCACCAGGGAGCCGTCCTCGCTCTCCTCCTGGTCGTCGTAGCTGACACCGGACATATCCGGGGCGAAGAGCAGCAGCAGGGGATTGTCGGTGCCGTAGGAACTGCGGCTGGCGGTGCGGCTCTCCTCCACTTCATAGTTGGAGACCTCCACCGCGGGGGCGCCCACCTGCTCATAGCAGGTCTGGAAGGCTTCCCGGCTGATGAAATCACTTTCCGGCAGGTCCAGGCAGCTGTAGATGCCGTCGGTGTCCCCCTGGGTGACGGCCAGGAAATATTTCTTGGCCACCGCCTTGGGGGAGAAGAGCAGCGCCCCCACCAGATTCACCGCCAGGATGATCAGGATCACAAACAGGACGGGCAGCACCACAAGGGGATGGCCTTTCAGCCAGGCCCAGCCCTTGCCGCAGCCGCCGCGAACACCCGTCCAGACGGCCTGGGCGTTCGGCCCCGGGCCGGGTGCCGGCTCCGGGAAGTTCTGATTGTCGATGAGCTCCGCCCCGCAGTACATACAGAACTTGTCCTCCTGGGGGTTGAGCTTGCCGCAATTGGGACAATACATGAAACGATCACTCCTTTTCAGGATGGATTTTATATAAAATTATACTATTCGAAAAAAACGCTGTCAATCAGTGGCAGAACTTCACTTTTACCGCAGAGGACAAAGGATCTTTCCGGGCAGGCGGCCCCCCCTCCCGGGATCAGCGTTTTCCCTCTCCACAAAAAGGGGTGCGTCATCCGCCGGTCAAAAGCAGTCCGGCTCCGGGTACCGGCCTCGTCCCTCGGTTGACCGACCCGGCGGCAAGGGTCGGCAAAAAATATTTTTTCGGTTATTGCCCCGGGTCCGGAACCGGCTGTATACTAGAATTACAGCAGCTCACAAAAGCAGGCAGCCGAAAAGCGTCCCCTTGTGGGGGCCTGCAGTTCAAAAAGCAGACCGCCTCAAAAAAAGGAACCTCCGGAAACCGACAACGCCACCCGAATACTTAAAAACGGGGCATTGCCATGGGGGCAGTCCCCATATTCCGCGGCGGTGCGAACCGAAGGCCGTGAAATCATTGTTTGCATACCGGACAATCTGCGGTCCTTCAAAGGAAAGGGGTGCCCCTATGAAACAGATCCAACGAAAAAGCGACAAGGTTTTGCTCGCACTCAGCATCGTTTTTTCCGCTGTGTATTGCGGGATTTTTTTAACAGCCTTCTCGGAGCTTCCCCTGCGCATTTCTCCCTGGCACCAGGGTTTCCTTCTCTTTTTCCATTTTATCCCCATGTTCTTTTGGGAGCTGCTCTTGTGCAGAACAGCGACATGGAAATGGAGGCTGATTCTCCCCGCAATTCCGTTGGTTCTTGTGGGATTATGGTTTCTGAGCCTGGCCGAGTGGTATGTTATGGCGTGGATTTTATACCTGGCCTGGTGCATTCCCCCCCGTTTTGGGCTGCCTGACCGCTTATGTGGTTTTTGCAGTTTATCGCAAGTTCAGGAAGCAATGACCGGCTCCCGCTGACGAAGGCGGGGCCGGAAAAGCCGTCCGCCCCTCCGGTTTACCGATAGACTTCTTTCAGATGGGAGGAGAGCTTCATGTTCTCCCCGTAATCCACCGGCACCGTGATCACACTGGGCACCGTCTGGCGGAAGGCTTCCTCCAGCGTGGGGATCAGATCTTCCGCCTTTTCCACCCGGTAGCCCTTGCAGTGCATGGCCTCGGCCAGCAGCTTGAAATCGGGATTGGTGAAGTCTACAAAACAGTGTTCGCCGTTGAACTGTTCCTGCTCTTTCCACTTGATCAGGCCGTAGCTGGCGTCCTCCCAGATGAGGGTCACAAAGGGCACTTTCTCCCGGACGGCGGTTTCCAGCTCCTGGCTGTTCATCATGAATCCGCCGTCCCCGCAGACCGCCAGCACCTTCTTGTCAGGGTGGAGGAGCTTGGCAGCAAAGGCGCCCGGAATCGAAAATCCCATGCTGGCAAAACCGTTGGAGATCAGGCAGGTGTTAGGCTCGTAGCAGTCATAGTGGCGGGCGATCCACATCTTGTGGGCGCCCACGTCGCTGACCAGGATGTCATCCCGGCCCATCACCCTGCGCACATCCGCCAGGATGCGGGCCGGCTTCATGGGGCAGCTGTCATCGTCGGCCAGGGCGTTGTGCTCCGCTTCCATCGTCCTGCGGAGTTCCAGGGCAAACGCCGGTTCCTCTGTCCGCCGGGCGCAGCGCAGGATCTCATAGATACTCTCGGAGATGTTGCCCACCACCTCCACGGCAGGCTGGTAGAGCTTGTTCACATCGGTGGGTGCCGTGTCGATGTGGAGGACCGTCATGTCCGGCCGTGCGCCCCACTTGGCCGGGGCACATTCCACGATATCGTACCCGATGGCGATCACCAGGTCGGCCCGGTCAAAGACCTGGTTGGCATAATCCTTCTGGGGAATGCCGATGGTCCACAGGCTGTAGGGATTGTCCATGGGGATGATGCCCTTGGCCATCATGGTGTTCACCACCGGGATGTGCAGGCGGTTGGCCATCTCGGTGACAGCGGCAGCCGCATGGTTGCGCACGGCACCGGCGCCGGCCAGGATCACGGGGTTTTGGGCTTCGCTGATGATCCGGGCCGCCGCCGCAATGTGGGTCGGGTCCGCGTACAGGTCATGGATCTGCTGGCATTTCAGGGGGACCGCATCGGCCGGCATTTTGGCGATGTTCTGGGGCAGGTCAATGTGGGTGGCCCCCGGCTTGCCGTTTTGCGCATATTTGAAAGCAAGACGTACGATTTCCCCCACCGTATCCGGCAGGATGATCTGCTTGGAACGCTTGGTGATGGGGGCGAACATGGCGGTCAGATCCAGATACTGATGGCTGGTCAGCTGCATCTTGTCGGTGCCCACCTGCCCGGTGATGGCCACCAGGGGTGCGCCGTCCAGATAGGCGTCCGCCACACCGGTGACCAGGTTGGTGGCACCGGGGCCCAGGGTGGAAAGGCAGACACCCGCCCGTCCTGTGAGACGGCCGTAGACATCCGCCATAAAGGCAGCCCCCTGCTCATGGCGCACCGGGATAAAACGAATATGGCTGTCCCGGATGGCAAACATCAGGTCCAGGGTCTCCTCACCGGGGATGCCGAAGATCACATCCACCCCTTCCGCTTCCAGGCAATCCACCAGAACCTGGGCTGTTGTTTTCTGCTTTTGCTGCATTTTTTGATTACTCCTGTTGCTTTGATGATTTTACAATCAAAACCACCCGTTGAACGGGTGGTTTGAACAGGCCCTATAAGGGCCTATCTCCTGTGGTCGCTCCCTAAAGG
>CALXHP010000044.1 GCA_944388135.1 uncultured Gemmiger sp.
GAGCCGGGCTCCTTGGTGCGGTCGAGGACCGCGATCTTCTTGACGGTCTTGGGCAGGACCTTCAGCAGGGCCTCAGAGACCCAGGGACGGTACAGGCGGACGAGCACCAGGCCGACCTTCTCACCCTTGGCGGTCAGGTAGTCGATGACTTCCTCGGCCACGTCGCAGATGGAACCCATGGCGATGATGACGCGGTCAGCGTCCTCGGCGCCGTAGTAGTTGAACAGGTCGTAGTTGGTACCGATCTTTTCGTTGATCTTGTCCATGTACTTCTTGACGACCGCGGGCAGAGCCTCGTAAGCGGGGTTGCAGGCCTCACGGTGCTGGAAGAAGACGTCGCCGTTCTCATGGGAGCCGCGGGTCTTGGGATGCTCGGGGTTCAGTGCCTCGGCACGGAACTTGGCAACGGCATCCATGTTGCACATTTCCTTCAGATCTTCGTAGTCCCACTTCTCGATCTTCTGGATCTCATGAGAAGTACGGAAGCCGTCGAAGAAGTTCACGAAGGGAACGCGGCCCTCGATGGCAGACAGATGCGCCACGGGGGACAGGTCCATGACTTCCTGGGGGTTGGACTCAGCCAGCATGGCGAAGCCGGTCTGACGGGTGGCGTAAACGTCGCTGTGGTCACCGAAGATGTTCAGGGACTGGGTGGCGACGGTACGGGCCGACACGTCAAAGACACAGGGGAGCTGCTCGGCTGCGATCTTGTACATGTTGGGGATCATCAGCAGCAGGCCCTGGGATGCGGTGAAGGTGGTGGTGATGGCACCGGTACCAAGGGAACCGTGCACAGCACCGGCGGCACCGGCTTCGGATTCCATCTCAACAACCTTGACCTGGTTGCCGAAGATGTTCTTCAGGCCGGCAGCGCTCCACTGGTCCACCGTATCAGCCATGGGGCTGGACGGAGTGATGGGGTAGATGGCAGCCACATCGGTGAACGCATAGGCTACGTGCGCCGCAGCGGTATTGCCGTCCATAGACTGTTTTGCTCTGGGCATTTTTCTTCCTCCATTTTCAGAGTAGTTTTGCATTCTGTACAGGTTTTGCCCCCGCACAGGCCCACGCCCGCCCGGCAGTGTACCTGTGTTTTTGCCCCGGGCACACTGCTAGAAAGACGCTTTTGCATAGCTTTATTGTACCAAAAAACAACCTGATTCGTAAAGGGTTTTTGTTTAGAATGTTGCACAGATTTTTTGGACGGATGTGTGCATTTTGACTATTTTCCACAAAATGTTGCAGGACATGAAATATGGCAGTCCGGATAATGACACTTTGTGAAGAAAATCACACACCCGGAAAATCACAAAATTTCCCGTACGGTCAAGGTATTTTCCGCCACGGTGAACCGCACCCTGTTTTCCCCGAAATCCAGGGTGTAGACCCGGTCCGGGTCGTGCTGATACCCCGGCCGGGGGTCGTTTTTCAGCACCCCCAGCAGGGCGGCCTGCTTTTCTTTGGGCAGTTTGTCCAAAAGGGCCGGGGGGCAGTTCACTTCCAGGGCGTAACCGGCGGTTTTCTCGGTAAAGCCGCCCCGGGCTTCGGGGTGGGCGTCCACGTAGGGCAGGTAGGGTTTGATGTCAAAGATGGGGGTGCCGTCCAGCAGGTCGGCCCCTTTCACCAGCAAATCGCCGTTCTCAATGCCCGCCAGTTCCACGCAGGAAAGGCCCAGGGCGTTGGGCCGGTAGGGGCTGCGGGTGGAGAACACACCCCGCCGCACATTGCCCCCCAGCCGGGGCGGCCGCACGGTGGGACGCCATTTTTTGCCGGCGGCGTACTCCGCCGCCACGGTGGAGAACTGCCAGATCAGCCACAGATGGCTGTAGCCTTCCAGCCCCACCAGGGCGTTGGGGTCCCGGTAGTCCGGCTCAAAGACGATGCGGGCGGTAAGTTCCGGCACCAGGCCGCTCTGCCGGGGGATGCCGAACTTGTCGTGGAAGTCGGTGCGGATGTGGGCGATGGGATGGATGGTGTAGCCGTCGGTCATGGTTGGTTCCCCCTTATGGGTTCTGCTGCAAGGGCGGGTTGGCCCGCCCCGGCGTGGGATTTTTGTCTATCTTAACCATAACAGAACGGGTAAATTTGTCAACCTTTTTTCTTGACGGTTGTACAAGGGGGGTGTTATCGTAATAAAATAAGGTATAAAAGGGGAGGACTGTTGGATGAAAAAGAGAAAGCCGGTCCTTTGGCTGCTGGCCGGGGCGTTGCTGCTGGCAGGCTGCAGTCAGACAGAAGCCCAGAGCACCGTCACCACCGCCAACGCCGAGACCACCGCCCGGGAAGTGCTGGAGGATCTGTACAGCGCCGGGGCCCAGGATTCCGCCGATTTTGAGGATGCCCTGGCACAGAGTTCCACCAACGAAAGCGCTTTGGACGACTATCTCACCGACAAGGTAGGAGACAAGGTCAGCGGGGAAGGTATGGCCGCCCTGCTGGACAACCGGGTGGTGACCCGGGTATTGAACGCCTGGCCCTCCACCGAGGTGACCGCCCAGGAGGTCGACCTGGAACCCCTGGGCAGCACCACCGACACCGCCTGCCAGTACAGCTATACCGTCACGGCCGCCCCGGAAGGGGAGGACGCCCAGGAATTTACCGGCCAGATCGGCCTGGAACTGGTGGACGGCGTCTGGACCGTTACCGCCCTCAGCTGACCGACTTTCTTTGGAAAAGAAAGTCGGCAAAGAAACTCTACCTTATTGACCCGTGAAAGAGCACCACGAAGGCATGGTCGTTTGACCATGCCTTTTTTGTATTTTCCGGTGTGCCACCCTCCGCGCCTCGGAATGCGGGGCTTTTTGCCTGCGGGGCCATGCCCCGCAACCGCGCCCCAGGAATGCAGCGCGGTGCAAAAACCAACGCAGCGCGTTGGTTCCGACATACACGGCCCCGGAACCGGGGCCATTGGGCGGGCCGCTCAACTTGCTGCTATTGCTGGTCACTCAAAAAGGAACACATGGGGGAAGCGCGAACTTTCCCATTCAACAAAACTGTTGCAAAATAACTTTTTTGGAAAACTTTGCATAATCCTGTCAACGAGGCTCGTTTTTGTAGGTGTAAGCCGGAAAACCCCGTCACGGCGGGGCGCAGCGGCCAAAAAATTTACATGGTGCGGCCTTTTCTTTCCTGTCGAAGTATGGTAGAATAGGGCCAATATACGCACCGAAAGGGGGCAGGTGTTTGGCACCCATCATCCATACCGAAAAACTGCGCAAAGTCTATGCCGTAGGCAAGGAACGGGTCATTGCCCTCAATGACGTGGACCTGAACATCGAAAAAGGGGAGTTCTGCTGTATCGTGGGCCAGTCGGGCAGCGGCAAAAGTACCCTGCTGAATATGCTGGCCGGGCTGGAAAAACCCACCCGGGGCAAGGTGTTCATCGGCAAGCATGAGATCAGCGCCATGACCGAGACCGAACTGGCCCGGTTCCGCCAGGCACACCTGGGGTTCATCTTCCAGAGCTACAACCTGCTGCCCACTATGACGGCGGCGGAGAATGTGGCGCTGCCCCTTCTTTTCAAAGGGGTGGACAAAAAGACCCGTATGAAGCTGGCCCGGAAAGAACTGAAAAACATGGGGCTGCTGGGCCGGGCCAACCATCTGCCCACCGAGATGAGCGGCGGCCAGCAGCAGCGGGTGGGCATTGCCCGGGCCTTTGTGAGCAGCCCCAAGGTCATCTTTGCCGACGAGCCCACCGGCAACCTGGATTCCATGACCAGCAAACAGGTGCTTTACCGCATGCTGGAAATGTCCAAGAACCAGAAGGTCACCTTCGTCATGGTCACCCATGAGCCGGAACTGGCCCGGTGTGCCGACCGCATCGTCACCATCCTGGACGGCAAGGTCCAGTCCAGCGTGGTCCAGGACGACGAGACCAAACAGAAATACCGGGATGAACTCTTTGCCGACATGGAGGGCAACCTGGACATCGGCGGCGACGCCAGCAAGGAAAAATCCGACGAAAAGCCGAAGAAAAAACAGACTTCGGCAGCAAAATAAAGAGTTTTGGCCCCACAATATCCCTGCATTGGAGGTTTTACTTTGAAACGTATCCTGTCCCTGATCGCCCTGCTGGCCCTGGTGGCTTCGCTGGGCATGCCGGTCCTGGCGGAGGACGCTTCCTCCGGCACCACCAGCACCCCCGTCACCGACAACAACAGCGGCACCACCACCCCCGCCACCGCGGACGGCGTCTATGTGGTGGGCTACACCGTCACCGACATCGCCGGCGGCGAGATCACCACCGTGGATGTGGGCGACCATGTGAACATCGTCCTCCAGGTGGTGGACCATTCCTCCGCCCGGTACGCCGTCAAGCCGGAGGAGATTGCCACCCGGATCAACTCCTCGGTGTTCCAGTACACCGGCATCGGCGAGATCGGCCAGCTGTTCAGCTCCAACGACGACCCCGACACCAACCGCCTCCAGCGGGTACGCAACGGCGAAGCCAGCGAGGAGGAAAAGTCCGCCAACGCCTACTATAACTACTACAGCTATGTGCTGCTTTTCCGGGATGTGGTCTACAATGGCGGCGGCAACACCCTGCCCATCAACCTGACCTACCTGGATACCAGCAAGCCCATGCAGCAGTTCAGCGTCCAGATCGGCCAGTGCGTGGACAAGGACCAGACCACCTCCCCCAACCTGCTGGTGCGGTCCTCCAGCTACGGCGACGGCTCCGTGGTAGCCGGGCAGGAATTCACCCTCTCCCTGGGCGTCTACGCCACCACCGGCAACGAGGACCTGAACGACGTGGTGGTCAGCCTTACCCTGCCGGAAAACGTCTCCCTCTCCAACGGCAGCCTCTCCACCTACATCGGCACCCTGCACCCCGAATCCACCAACACCGTCACCTTCCCGGTGCTGCCCGCTTCCGGCTTTACCGGCACGGTGGCCAACATCACGGTGAACCTTACCGGCACCGGTTCCATCACCGGCAAGGCGGTCACCGGTACCACCTCCATCTCGGTGCCCATCAGCCAGCCCGACCGCTTCGAGGTGGGCCAGCTCCAGGTGCCTTCCTCCCTGGTATTGGGCGAGACCGCCAGTGTCTCCCTGAGTTACGTCAACAAGGGCAAGAACCCTGTCTCCAACCTGGAAGCCCGGCTCACCGGCACCAACCTGGGCGCCGGCGGCTACCAGTACCTGGGCAACCTGAACGCCGGCACCGAGGGCAGCGTGGACTTTGACCTCGCCCCCGATTCCGCAGGGGCCGTTTCCGGCACCATCACCCTGAGCTACGAGGATGCCAGCGGCGAACCCCGCACCATCACCAAGGATTTTTCCACCACCGCCGAGGAACTGACCTTTGACCCCGGCATGATGGACCCCGGTATGACCGAAATGGAACCCGAACCCACCGGCATGCCGGTGTGGGGCTGGGTGATCATCGTGGTCTGCGCCGGGGTGGTCGTGGCAGTGGTCGTGGTGGTCCTCAAGCGCCGCAAGAAGAAGGCGATGGCGCTGGCCGCCCTGGAAGCCGAGGACAACGATGAAGATCTCTGATGAGATCGTCCTGAGCGCCCGCAACCTGACCCGGCGCAAGGGCCGCACGGCCCTGACCCTGATCGGCGTGGTCATCGGCACCTGCATGGTGGTGCTGATGATCTCCCTGGGCATTGCCCAGAGCCAGGCCAACGACGAGATGCTGCAAAGCTGGGGCGATCTGACCCAGATCCAGGTCTACGGCGGCGGCCGGGCCACAGGAGCCGACGGCAAGGTGCTCAAACTGGACGACACGGCCATTGAAAGTTTTAAAAAGTTGGACCATGTTCTGGCCGCAACGGCGTATGTTTCGGCCTATTCCTTGCAGGGCAGCGTCACCGCCGGCACCAATGACCGGTACGTGATGGATCTGGGTGCCCTGACCGGCGTGGACCCCGCCGCGCTGGAACCCATGGGATTCCAGCTTTCCTCGGGCCGCTGGCCCGACACCGGGCCCGCCAACACCAAAGCCACCAAGATCCAGGTACTGGTGGGGGATTACACCGGCTACAATTTCTATGATTCCCGCAAAAGCGAAAACAGCCCCAACCGGTACCGCTGGCAGGGGATGACCGACGCCCAGGGCAATCCCCTGGACCCCTTCGTGAATGTGGATAAGGACAAGATGACCCTGACCATCAAGACGGGGGAGGAGTCTACCGAAAAGACCCAGACCTGGGAGCTGGAAGTGGTGGGCCACATCCAGCAGGACGTGAGCAAGGGATGGTGGACCCAGAGCAACATCATTCTGCGCACCCAGGACCTGAAGATGATCGAGCAGGCCTACTACAAGATGGCCAAGATCACCAACCCCAACAACACCTCCTACGACCAGGTGTATGTGAAGGTGGACGACCTGGAGAATGTGGCCGACGTGGAGAATGCTATCCATGACCTGGGCTTTGAAAACACCTATTCCATGAACCAGCAGCGGGAAGAGATGCAGAAACAGGTGGTGCGCAGCCAGATGATCTTTGGCGGCGTGGCCGCGGTATCCCTGCTGGTGGCGGCCAT
>CALXHP010000045.1 GCA_944388135.1 uncultured Gemmiger sp.
TCACAGACAACAAGCCCTTTCGGTTGCTTGAACAATTTTTATTTGAAATTATTGTCTAACTTTTTGGGGTCACTTCAGAAGTTCCCGTCGGGATTTTTTTGCTTTTCTTGGGGAAAACTCAGGCCAGGCCGAAGAGCAGCCCCACACAGCGGACCAGGAAGGCCACCACCCAGGCGATGACACACTGGGCGGCCACCACACCCACCGCGGCCTTGGCGCTGCCCATCTCCCGCCGAACGGCGGCAATAGCAGCCACACAGGGGGTGTACAGCAGGGTGAATACCAGGAACACCACCGCCGTGAAGGTGGTGAACATGCTGGGCAGAGCGCCAGTGTTGCCGCCCAGCAGTACCGTCAGGGTAGAGACCACGCTCTCCTTGGCGGTGAAGCCGGTGATCAGCGCGGTGGAAACACGCCAGTCGGCAAAGCCCAGGGGAGCAAAGATGGGGGCGATCAGCGAGCCGATCAGGGCCAGCAGGCTGCTGTCAGCGGTGGAGGCCACATTCAGGCGGGTATCAAAGGTCTGCAGGAACCAGATGATCACCGTGGCCACAAAGATGATGGTGAAAGCGCGCTGGACAAAGTCCCGGGCCTTTTCCCAGATCAGCTGGCCCACGCTGCGGGCGCTGGGTAACCGGTAGTTGGGCAGCTCCATGACGAAGGGCACCGGCTCGCCGTGGAAGGCGGTGTGTTTCAGGATCAGGGCATAGAGGATGCCGCAGAGAATGCCGAAGAGGTAGAGGAAGATCATCACCGGGGCCCGCCACACCGGCGCGAAGAAGGCCGCCGTAAACAGGGCGTAGATAGGCAGCTTGGCGGAGCAGCTCATGAAGGGGGTCAGCAGGATGGTCATCCGGCGGTCCCGGTCACTGGAGAGGGTGCGGGTGGCCATGATGGCGGGCACCGAGCAGCCGAAGCCGATGAGCATGGGCACGAAGCTGCGGCCCGAAAGACCGATGCGGCGCAGCAGCTTGTCCATGACGAAGGCCACGCGGGCCATATAGCCGGTATCTTCCAGGATGGAGAGGAAGAAGAAGAGGGTCACGATGGTGGGCAGGAAGCTGAGCACGCTGCCCACACCGGCGAAGATGCCGTCGATGACGAGAGAATGAACCACCGGGTTGATGCCGTAGGCGGTAAGGGCGCCGTCCACCAGGCCGGTGAGGGCCTCAATGCCCATCGTCATCCAGTCAGACAGCACCGCGCCGATGACCCCGAAGGTCAGCCAGAACACCAGGGCCATAATGCCGATGAAGCAGGGCAGGGCGGTGAACTTGCCGGTAAGTACCTGGTCAATGGCCACGCTGCGCTTGTGCTCCCGGCTCTCTCCGGGTTTCACAACGGTTTCGGCGCAGAGCTTTTCAATAAAGGTAAACCGCATGTCGGCCAGGGCCGCTTCCCGGTCCAGACCGGTCTCGTTTTCCAGCTCGGTGATGGTGTGGTCCAGCAGTTCCTTTTCGTTCTGGTCCAGCTGCAGCGCTTCCAGAATGGGGCCGTCCCCCTCCACCAGCTTGGTGGAGGCAAACCGCACCGGAAGCCCGGCGGCCGCCGCATGGTCCTCGATCAGGTGGGCCACCGCGTGGATGCAGCGGTGAACCGCACCCTTGGGGTCGTTGGCGTCGGAACCGGCGGTGCAGAAGTCGATCCGCCCCGGCAGTTCCCGGTGGCGGGCCACATGGATGGCGTGCTCGATCAGCTCGTCGATGCCTTCGTTCTTGGCCGCCGAGATGGGCACCACCGGGATGCCCAGGTCATTTTCCAGCTGGTTCACCAGGATGGTGCCGCCGTTGGCCCGGACCTCGTCCATCATGTTCAGGGCCAGCACCATGGGGATCTGCAGCTCCATCAGCTGCATGGTCAGGTAAAGGTTGCGCTCGATGTTGGAGGCGTCCACAATGTTGATGATGCCGTCCGGCTTCTGCTGCAGGATGAAGTCCCGGGTGACGATCTCCTCGTTGGTATAGGGGGAGAGGGAGTAGATGCCCGGCAGGTCGGTGACGGTGGCCTCGCTGTGGCCCCGGATGACGCCGTCCTTCCGGTCCACCGTCACGCCGGGGAAGTTGCCCACGTGCTGGTTGGAGCCGGTCAGCTGATTGAACAGGGTGGTTTTGCCGCAGTTCTGGTTGCCCGCCAGGGCAAAGGTGAGGGGGGCGCCTTTGGGAATCGGCGCGCCCGCCTTGCGGTTATGGTAGCTGGCCGCGCTGCCCAGCTCACCCACGCCGGGATGGGGAATGGGGGCATGCCGTTCCTCGGTACGGGCGGCCCGGTCGGTATCATGTACATTTTCCACGGTGATCTTCGCCGCGTCGTCCAGCCGCAGGGTCAGCTCGTACCCGCGCAGTTCCACCTCGATGGGGTCCCCCATGGGGGCTACCTTCCGCAGGGTCACCTCGGTGCCCGGGGTCAGGCCCATATCCAGCAGGTGGTGGCGCAGTTCCCCCGTGCCGCCGATGGCCTCGATGAGTGCATCCTGCCCGATTTTCAGTTCCGCCAATGTCATAAACTTTCCAACCTCCTGCCTGACTTGCAGGCCATACACCTTGTATTCCGCAAAAAAGTTTAGCACGACTAACAGGCAATGTCAATGATTCCGGGGCAACTTCTGCCTGCCCCGAAAAAGCGGCAAAAACCGCCGTGCCGACGTTTGCGGCGCGACGGTTTTTGGAAATTTACTGCAGGAAGAACCGCAGCATTTTATCGTTCTTTTTGTTGTAGGGCTGATAGCGCACCGGCATATCCAGCCAGGTTTTCTTGTCCACGATGCTGCGCAGGTGGCTGAATGCCTCAAAGCCGGTCTTGCCGTGATAGCCGCCCATACCGCTCTCACCCACGCCGCCGAAGGGCATCTCGCTGGTGGCCAGGTGGATGATGGTGTCGTTCAGGCAGCCGCCGCCGAAGTGGCAGCGGTCCAGCACCTTCCGCTGGACGGCCTTGTCCTCGCTGAAGAGGTAGAGGGCCAACGGATGGGGATGGTCCTCGATCTGGGCCAGGGCGCTGTCCAGGTCGGTGTAGGTGAGCACCGGCAGGATGGGTCCGAAGATCTCCTCGCCCATGACGGCGTCCTCCCAGGTCACATCCTTCATGACGGTGGGGGCGATGCGCTGGGCAGCCTCGTCGCCGGTACCGCCCACCACCACCTTGGCCGGGTCAATAAGACCCATCAGGCGGCGGTAGTGCTTTTCGTTGATGATCTTGCCGTAATTCTCGTTGGCCATGGGGTCGGCGCCGAACTGGGCGGTGATCTCCTTCTGAATGGCGGCGATGAGCTCATCCCGGATGGAAGCATCACAGAGGATGTAGTCCGGCGCCACGCAGGTCTGGCCACAGTTGAGGTACTTGCCAAATACGATCCGCTTGGCAGCCAGACCGATCTTGGCGGATTTCTCCACGATGCAGGGGCTCTTGCCGCCCAGTTCCAGCACGGCAGGGGTCAGGTGCTCGGCGGCGCAGCGCAGCACTTCCTTGCCCACGGCCTTGCTGCCGGTGAAGAAGATCATGTCAAACTTCTGGCGCAGCAGGGCCTGGTTCTCGGCACGGCCGCCGGTGACCACACAGACATACTCCGGCGGGAAGCATTCTTCCAGAATCTGTTTCAGCACGGCGGCGGTGGCGGGGGCATAGGCACTGGGCTTGACGATGGCGGTATTGCCGGCGGCGATGGCGTCGATCAGCGGGTCCAGGGTCAGCAGTACCGGATAGTTCCAGGGGCTCATGATGAGCACATTGCCGTAGGGGGAGGGGGAACGGAAGCTCCGGGCCGCAAACTGGGACAGCGGCGTGGGCACGGTGCGTTCCCGCATCAGGCGGCGGACGTGGCGGATCATCCAGCTGGCCTCGGAGAGAGTCAGGCCCGTCTCACACATATAGCTCTCGGTGGCGGACTTGCCCAGGTCCTCTTTCAGGGCGCGGGCCAGGTCGGCCTCGTGGCTCTGGAGAGAGGCTTTCAGCTTCTTCAGGGCGTCGATGCGGGATGCGGCGAACAGGGTATGCCCGGCAGCGAAATACTCACGCTGCTGTTTGAGAATGGCTTGAATTTCCATTTCCGTCATGGGTGGAAACCTCCTGAACTAATTTGTACATTTCTTCCAGCTTTTCAGGGCCCCACAGCACCGGCACCGGGTAAAGGGGATTGGCCTCGTGGTCGGCATAGCGGGCCAGCTGGGGGATATCCTCGCTCCGGATACCGGGCAGGGTCTCGGGGATATCCATGGCGGCGTTCATGGCGTCGATATAGGCGATGAACTCTTTGGCGGCCACTTCATCGCTGGCGTCCTGGCTGACGCCGGTGGCCCGGGCCAGCTGGGCCAGCTTCTTCCAGGCAGCGCTGCCGTAGGCTTTCAGCACCACGGGCAGCAGAACGCTGTTAGCCAGGCCGTGAGCGATGCCGTAGCGGCCACCCAGGCTGTGGGCCACCGCATGGACGTAGCCCACATAGCTCTTGGTGAAGGCGGTGCCTGCCAGGTAGGCGGCCCGCAGCATGTTGGCCCGGGCTTCCCGGTTGTGGCCGTTGAAGTAGGCTTCCGGCAGGTTGGCAAAGATCAGTTTGACAGCCTCGATGGAAGCGGCCCGGGTGCCCTTGGTGGTGGAGCGGCCGATGTAGGCCTCCACCGCGTGGGTCAGGGCATCCATGCCGGTGGTGGCGGTGAGCTGCCGGGGCAGGTTCAGCGTCACGTCGGGGTCCAGCACGGCGTAGTGGGGGATCAGCGAGAAATCGTTGATGGGATATTTGTGGTGAATTTTTTCGTCGGTGATGACCGCCGCCAGGGTGGTCTCGCTGCCGGTGCCGGCGGTGGTGGGCACGGCGATCAGCAGGGGCAGGCGGTGCATGACATGGAGCAGTCCTTCCATCTTGTCCAGAGACTTTTTGGGCCGCACGATGCGGGCCCCCAAAGCCTTGGCACAGTCCATGGAGGAGCCGCCGCCGAAGGCGATCAGACCCTGGCAGCCATTCTCCAGGTAGAGCCCGCGGGCCTCCTCCACATTGGCCACGGTGGGGTTGGCCACGGTGCCGTCGTAGACGACGCAGCGGATGTGGGCGGCCTTGAGCTCTTCTTCCAAGTGGGCGGTCAGGCCCAGCCCGTGGACACCGGCGTCGGTGACAAGCATGACGCAGTCGATGCCATGGTCCCGCAGCACGGCGGGCACACCGCTGACGCCTTCGATCAGTTTGGGCTCACGATAGGGCAAAAAAGGCAGCGCAATGCGCATACCTACCTGAAAAACACGGCAAAAAATTTTCTTGAAAACGTTCACCTGAATCATCCTTTCTTATGGGGACGCTACTGTAAAGCATAAGACAGAAAAGGAGACTATGTCAAGTAGAAGTTTACAAAAATAAAGCCCAGATTTTGTTAAAAACGACGAAGCACCGTACAACCGTGTAATCTTAGGTAGCTGCCAAACAAAAACGCCCCGGACCGGTGCAGGGTCCGGGACGTGATGAATAACTTGCAATTACAGGTGGAGCACGCGGTCCTTGATCTCGGCGGTGCGGCCCTGGTTCCAGAACTGGGTGCCGATGTAGCCGCAGGTACGGCGGGCAACATTCAGCTTGTTCTGGTCACGGTTGTGGCACTTGGGGCACTCCCAGATCAGCTTGCCGTCCTCTTCCACGATGCTGATCTCGCCGTCGTAGCCGCAGACCTGGCAGTAGTCGCTCTTGGTGTTCAGCTCGGCGTACATGATGTTGTCGTAG
>CALXHP010000046.1 GCA_944388135.1 uncultured Gemmiger sp.
GCCGGCCTTCTTCAGGCCGTTCATGAAGGTGGAGTAGTTCATGCCCTGGGCACGGACCGCATTGTTGATGCGGGTGATCCACAGGTTGCGGAACTGGCGCTTCTTCAGCTTGCGGCCGACGAAGGCGTAGTTGCCGGATTTCATAACGGCCTGCTTGGCCATGCGGAAGTGCTTGGACTTGGAGCCGTAGTAGCCCTTTGCCAGTTTGAGAGTCTTGGCACGACGCTTGTGCGTCATGGTAGCGCCTTTAATACGAGCCATGTTTTATATCTCCTTTATACTCTGGTAATGATCTGACCTTGTGTTCCCCTTGCGGAAATCAGCCGCCGTAGGGCATCATCTTGCGGACGGTAGCCTCGTTGGTCTTGTCGACGTACTTGGGCATACGCAGGCCGCGGGTGAGCTTGGTGGTCTTCTTGGTCAGGATATGACGGCGCTTGGACGCGTTGCGCTTGATCTTGCCGGAAGCAGTCATCTTGAAGCGCTTCTTGGCGCCGGACAGGGTCTTGAGCTTCATTTTAGCCATTGTTGTTTCCTCCTGAAGAGTTCGTTTTTACTTGTTGGGTACGGGGGACATGAACATCATCATGCTGCGGCCCTCAAGCTTGGGCTGCTTGTCGATGACGGCCTTGCCCGCCAACGCCTCGGCAAACCGCTCATGGACATCCAGACCCAGGCTGGTGTGCGCCATCTCACGGCCGCGGAACCGAATGCTCACCTTGAGCTTGTGACCCTGCTGCAAAAATTTGGCGGCCTGGTTCACTTTGGTGTTGAAGTCGTTGGTGTCGATGTTCAAAGACAGGCGGATCTCCTTGATTTCAACCACTTTCTGGTTTTTCTTGGCTTCCTTTTCCCGTTTCTGCATCTCGAACCGGTATTTGCCGTAATCCAAAATCTTGCACACCGGCGGCTTGGCCTGCGGCGCCACCTTGACCAGGTCCAGGTCTTTGTCGATGGCCATGCGCAGTGCGTCGCGGGGGCTCATAATGCCCATCTGCGCGCCGTCCGCCCCGATCAGACGGATTTCTTTGTCACGGATCTGCTCATTGATTTCCAGTTCCTTGGAATTGCTGTTGCTGGCGATTGGAACACACCTCCCACAAGTGTATAATAAGAAAGATAAAAGCGGCTGCCAAAAAAGCAGCCGCCGAACATACGAAAGCGCGCACCTGAAGTGCGTTTCTCTGGTATGACCCGGGATTCCACATCCGCAAGGTGAGCCGACGGCATACTGCCGGTTGCTGCTTTTTTTACAGGCATTACTATACCACAGCCGCCGGGCCTTGTCAAGGGATTCCGGAAATTCCCGCTAAAATTGTGAAATTCATATAGCCAACGGGGCCTGAATATGCTATTATAGTAAGCTGAAGACTTGTAGTGTGTACAAATACAGCCAAGAGGAGTCTTTCCGCATGAATGAAAACAAGAAACTGCGCGTTGCGCTGTTTTTCGGCGGGGTATCCAGCGAGCACGAGGTCAGCTGCGTTTCGGCGTCGGCCTGGCTGCGCGCCCTGGGGGAAGAACCCTGTGCCGGACGATATGAAGTATTTCCCGTAGGCATCACCAAGACCGGCCGCTGGCTGGCCTGCCGCCCCACCCCCGAGGCCATGGCCGACGGCAGCTGGGAGCAGGGTGCCGACTGCGTGCCCTGTGTGCTGAGCCCCGACCGGGGGGACCACGGCCTGTGGCTACTGCAAAACGGCAAGGCCGAACTGGTACCCATCGACATCTGTGCCCCGGTGCTCCACGGCAAAAACGGCGAGGACGGCACCATCCAGGGCCTGTTTGAGATGGCCCGCATTCCCTATGTGGGCTGCGGCGTACTGGCCAGCGCCGTCTGCATGGACAAAGCCCTGGCCAACACCGTGATGGACGCCGCCGGTGTGCCCCACTGCCGCTGGACCAGCGCCATCCGGGCCGAGGTGGAACAGGACCGCGCCGCCGTGCTGGACCGGGCCGAGCAGATGCTGGGCTATCCCATCTTTGTAAAGCCCGCCAATGCCGGGTCCAGCGTGGGCATCTCCAAGGCTGCCGACCGGGCCGCCCTGGATGCCGCCATTGATGTGGCCCTGCGGGAGGACGACAAGGTGGTCTTTGAGGAGTTCATCGACGGCCAGGAAGTGGAATGTGCCGCCATCGGCAACCCCGATGACCCCGCCACCGTCTCCACCACCCGCCCGGGCGAGATTCTGGCCGGGGCGGAGTTCTACACCTACGACGACAAATACAAGAACGGCGTCTCCCAGACCGTCATCCCCGCCCATCTGAGCGAGGAAAAACTGGAGGAAGTAAAGGCCGAGGCCCGCAAGGCTTACCTGGCCCTGGGCTGTGCCGGCCTGTCCCGCTGCGACTTCTTTGTGGAGCGCGGCACCGGCCGGGTGCTCTGCAACGAGCTGAACACCCTGCCCGGCTTTACCTCCATCAGCATGTATCCCAAACTGATGGAGCAGGAAGGGGTCAACTTCCCGCAGCTGATCGACCGGCTGCTTCAGCTGGCGGTGCACCGCCGTAAGGGGGCTTACTGATGGACAAACGACCCATCGGTGTATTCGACAGCGGCCTGGGCGGCCTGACCGCCGTGCGCCAGCTGCGCCGGGTCCTGCCCGGTGAGGACATCGTCTATTTCGGCGATACCGGCCGGGTGCCCTACGGTTCCCGCGCCCGGGACACCATCATCCAGTACGCCCGGCAGGACATCCATTTTCTGCTGGAGCAGGATGTGAAGTTCATCATCGCCGCCTGCGGCACCGTGTCCTCCACCTACCCGCCGGCGGAAGCCGCCAGGCTGCCGGTGCCCTACACCGGCGTGGTGGGGGCTGCCTCCCGGGCGGCGGTGGCCGCCACCCGCAACGGGAAAATCGGCATCATCGGCACCGCCGCCACCATCCGCAGCGGCTCCTATGCCACCGTCATCCGGGACATGATGCCCGATGTGCAGATCACCGCCAAGGCCTGCCCGCTGTTTGTGCCCCTGGTGGAAAACGGCTATGTGCAGGACGGCAACCCGGTGACCAGACTGGTCATTGCGGACTATCTGGAAGAGGTGCGGGCCAGCGGGGTGGACACCCTGATCCTGGGCTGCACCCACTATCCCCTGCTGAAAAAGATGATCGGCGAGTATATGGGGGCCCAGGTCACCCTGATCGATTCCGGCAAGGTCACCGCCCAGGCTGCCGCCGCGGCCCTGGCCGACCTGGACCTGCTCAGCGGCCGCACCGAGGGCGGCACGGCCCGCTACTATGTCAGCGACACCCCCGACAATTTTGCCGAGCAGGAAATGCTGTTTCTGGGCGAGTACGCCGGCGGCCCCGTCGAGCGGATCGCCATTGAATCCTATTGAGGAATACCAAAATCTATGGAAGAAAAGTATCTCATTACCATCAAAGGCACCATGGAGCAGGACGGCAAAAGCGATACCGTGGAGCTGATGACCCGCGGTTCGCTGGTCCACAAGGACGGCGCCTACTATATTATTTATAAAGAGACCGAGGCCACCGGCTACGAGGGCTGCACCACCACCGTCAAGGTGGCGGAGGACGCCCGCAAGGTGGCCATGCTGCGGTTCGGCAAGGTGCCCAGCCAGCTTATCATCGAAAAAGGCACCCGGCATCTCTGCCATTACGAGACCGGCTACGGTGCCATCAGCCTGGGCGTGGCCGCTGACATCATTGAGCACGAGCTTACCGAGCAGGGCGGCAAACTGAATTTCAGCTACACCCTGGATTCCGGCGCGGAAAACTTCATCAGCCGCAACCTGGTGGCCATCACGGTGGACCCGCTGCCCGAACATCCCGAAGAATAATGTAATCCAAACCGGAGGTTTTTCAATCATGGACTATCAGAACTACAACCCCCGCCTGGCGGCCCTGACCGAGGCGCGGACCCTGCTGACCGATGCCGTCAAGGCGGCCATGGCCGAGGGCACCCTGCCCCAGGCCGACCTGCCGGACTTTATTGTGGAGATCCCCGCCGACGTGAAGAACGGCGATGTGGCCTCCAACCTGGCCATGGCCGGTGCCCGGGTCTTCCACAAGGCCCCCCGTCAGATCGCCGAGGCCATCACTGCCAAGCTGGACCTGAACGGCACCCTCTTTGCCGGGGTGGACATCGCCGGGCCCGGTTTCATCAACCTCTTCCTGGGGCAGGACTGGTTCACCAGCGTGCTGCGGGCTGCCTGCACCAACTCCGAATACGGCCGCACCGATGCGGGTGCCGGCAAGCGCTACAACGTGGAGTTTGTTTCGGCCAACCCCACCGGCCCCATGCATATGGGCAACGCCCGGGGCGGTGCCCTGGGTGACTGCCTGGCCGCCTGCCTGGACTGGGCCGGCTACGATGTGACCCGTGAGTTCTACATCAACGACGCGGGCAACCAGATCGAAAAGTTCGGCAAGAGCCTGGCCATCCGCTATCTGCAGCTCTACAAGGGCGAGGAGGCCTGCCCCCTGCCCGCCGAATGCTACCAGGGTGCCGACATCGTCCAGCGCGCCAAGGAGTTTGCCGAAGTCCACGGGGACGCCTATGTAAACGCCGATTTTGAAGAACTGAAGAAGGCCATTGTGGCCGACGCCCTGCCCAAGAACATTGCCGGGCTGCAGCGGGACCTGGGCAAGTACCGCATCCAGTACGACGTATGGTTCCACGAGAGCGACCTGCACAAGAGTGGTGCGGTCCAGGCCGTGGTGGACAAGCTGCTGGAGACCGGTGCCTGCTACAAGGCCGAGGATGGCGCCATCATGTACCGCAGCGCCCAGTACGCCGCCAAGTACGGCGTGGCCAACAAGCGCAAGACCGAGGACGGCAGCGAGGAGGAAGCCAAGGACGAGGTGCTGGTGCGCGCCAACGGCATCCCCACCTACTTTGCCGCCGACATTGCCTACCATTATAACAAGCTGGCCGTCCGTGGCTTCGACAAAGCCATCGACGTCTGGGGCGCCGACCACCACGGCCATGTGGCCCGTATGAAGGGTGCCATGGATGCCATCGGCCTCCACGGCGAGCAGCTGGATGTGGTGCTGATGCAGATGGTCAACCTGATGCGGGACGGCAAGCCGGTCCGTATGAGCAAGCGTACCGGCAAGGCCATCACCCTCACCGATCTGCTGGACGAGGTGCCCATCGATTCCGCCCGGTTCTTCTTCAACCAGCGGGAGAGCTCCTCCACCCTGGACTTTGACCTGGATCTGGCCGTGCGCAACGACAGCGAAAACCCCGTCTACTACGTCCAGTACGCCCACGCCCGCATCTGCTCCCTGCTGAAGAAGCTGGAAGAGCAGGGCGTTGCTTTCCAGGGCGTGGACAGCATCGACGCCGAGGTGCTTACTGATCCCTCCGAGCAGGCGCTGATCCGGCTGCTGGCGGCCTTCCCCGCCGAGATCGTGGCGGCGGCGGACAAGTATGACCCCGCCCGCATCACCCGCTACTGCATCGATGTGGCCACGGCCTTCCACCGCTTCTACAATGCCTGCCGCATCCTGGACGCCGAGGGTGCCGTGCAGCAGAACCGCATCGCCCTGAGCCTGGCGGTGCGGGGCGTGATCCACAACATCCTGACCATGTTCAAGGTCACCGCCCCCGAATCCATGTAATCCAATCAAAACCACCCGTTGAACGGGTGGTTTGAACAGGCCCTATAAGGGCCTATCTCCTGTGGTCGCTCCCTAAAGG
>CALXHP010000047.1 GCA_944388135.1 uncultured Gemmiger sp.
AGAAGGTCTTTTTCACTATATAATCTCTTTACACTCCCCGGCATAGCCGGGGGTTGTTGTTACGCTTAAGCTGACAATAAAAAACGCCCCGCCGCGGAAATTCCGCAGCGGGGCGTTCTTGTCATACGGTCAGATTCCGGCCGGCGTTACAGGGGGATTACTCCGCCACGTAGCCGTACTGCAGGTACCAGTAGCCGTAGGGGCTGTGCCAGGTGCCCTGCAGAGAGGGGCTCTGCAGCCAGAAGTCGTTGTAGTAAGCAACGGGGATGCAGCCCATGTCTTCCATGAGGATGTCCTCGGCCTTGTGCAGCTGCTCAAAGTGGGTAGCCTTGTCGGCGACCTTGGAAGCCTCGATGGCGGCGTCGAACTCGGGGTTGCTGTACTTGCCGTCGTTGTTGCCGTTGCCGGTCTGGAACAGTTCCAGCATGTTGGAAGGATCATCGTAGTCCATGACCCAGCCGTTGCGGCAGACATCGTAATCGCCGGCGCGGCGCTGCGGAGTGAAGCTGGCCCACTCGACGGTCTCGATGCTCACGTCGATGCCCAGATCGCCCCAGGCGCTCTGCAGGTACTCAGCCACGGGGATGTGGTAAGCCTGGTCGTTGGCGCTGTAGGTGATGGCGGGGAAGCCTTCGCCGTTGGGGTAACCGGCCTCGGCCAGCAGGCGCTTGGCCTCTTCCAGGTTGGCGTCAAAGTCGGAGCCGATGTAGGGCTCGCCGCCGTTGGCGTTGTCCACGAACTGGCTGCCGTCCGCATCGGTGATGCCGGGGCAGGAGATGCCGTGGGCGGGGCTGTAGGTGCCCTGCATGACCACTTCGGACACATACTCACGGTCGATGGCCAGGCTCAGGGCCTTGCGGACCAGAGGATCGGTGAAGGGTTCCTTCTCGCAGTTGACGCTGATGTAGTAGGTGCCCAGGTTGGAGTCAACGTAGAAGTCGCCGCCGTCCTCGGCCTTGGTCAGGCTGGGGATCTCGTCAGAGGGCACGCTCTTGATCAGCTGGGCCTCGCCGCTGTTGTAGGCGGCGTAAGCAGCACTGTCATCCTCGATCAGCAGCAGGGTGATGGTGTCGGACACGATGCGGGAGGTATCCCAGCCGCCCACGTAGTTGGGGTTCTTGGCGAGCACGATGCGCTCGCTGGGGGTCCACTCGCTGATCATGTAGGGACCATTGCAGACGAAGGTGTCGGGCTGGGTGCACCAGGAGTCACCGTTGATCTCCACGGTGGCCTGCTGCACGGGGGACATGGCCGCGAAAGCCGCGATCTTGTCGAAGTAGGAGCAGGGGTAGGACAGGTGGATGGTCAGGGTCTTGCCGTCCTCGCTGGCCTCGACCTGCAGGGCGTCGAAGTTGGGCTCGGTGGTCTGGTTGCCGTCGGCGTCGGGGTTGCCGGTGGCCTCGTCATAGCCGGCGATCATGCCCACCACGGTCTGCGCGTAGGGCGCGGCGGTGTTGGGATCAGCCAGACGCTTGAAGCTGTACTCGAAGTCCTTGGCCGTCAGGTCGGAACCGTCGCTCCACTTCAGGCCGTCACGCATGGTGAAGGTCCAGGTCAGGCCGTCCTCGCTGACTTCCCAGCTTTCGGCCTGGCCGCCGACGACTTCGTTGTTCTCGTCGACCAGCAGCAGGGGCTCAAAGATCGTAATGATCGTGTTGGCGCCGTCGATGGCAGAGTTCAGCGCGGGATCCAGCGTCTCCGGGTTGGGGCCCAGCTGGACGGTGAATCCGGAACCGGTCGCGGTAGCGTCGGTTGCAGCTTCTGCGGTGGCAGCCTCAGAAGTTGCCGTGCTGGTGCTCGCAGAAGAGCCACAGGCAACCAGAGAAGCGGCCATGCAGCCGGCAACCGCCACAGCGACAAATTTCTTCATCTTCATGTGGTTTTTCCTCCAATTGTAATAAAATACTATACCCAATCCCTCCGGTTTTGCCTTCGGAATGAATACCATTACTATAACCCGGCGAACCATCCCTTGCAAGAGCCTGCCGGCTTTTGTAATTGTTTTGTGATGGTCCTTTACACCGCACACCGGGCAGATTTTCCGGGGCGCACACCCCGTTTTTGCAGATCAGTCGGCCACTTTGTCCAGATGATGGCAGGCTGCCCAGTGACCGGGTCCCACTTCCTTGAACTGGGGCACTTCGGCGGCGCAGCGCTCATCCGCATAGGGGCAGCGGGTGCGGAAACGGCAGCCGCTGGGCGGATTCAGGGGGCTGGGCACGTCGCCCTGCAGCACGATCCGCTTGGACGTACGGGCCGTCTTGGGATCGGCCACCGGAATGGCGGAGATCAGGCTGCGGGTGTAGGGGTGGACGCTGTGGGCGATGAGTTCAAAGCTGTCGGCCAGCTCCACCAGCTTGCCCAGGTACATAACGCCGATGCGGTTGGAGATATGCTTGACCACGCTCAGGTCATGGGCGATGAACAGGTAGGTCAGGCCCATCTCGGCCTGCAGGTCCTCAAACATATTGACGACCTGGGCCTGGATGGAAACGTCCAGCGCCGAAACCGGCTCGTCACAGACGATGAACTCGGGGTTGACCGCCAGGGCGCGGGCGATGCCCACGCGCTGCCGCTGGCCGCCGGAAAACTCGTGGGGGTAGCGGTTGGCGTGCTCACTGTTCAGACCCACACGCTCCAGCAGGGCGATGATCCGGTCATGGCGGTCCTTGTCGTTGGCCGCCAGCTTGTGGATGTCGATGCCCTCGCCTACGATGTCGCCGATGGTCATACGGGGGTCCAGGCTGGCATAGGGGTCCTGGAATACGATCTGCATCCGGCGGCGGTAGGGCAGCATATCCACGGCGATCTTCTTTTCTTTGTCAAAGAGGACCTTGCCGTCGTAGATGATGGTACCGTCGGTGGGCTCATACAGCCGCAGCAGGGTACGGCCGGTGGTGGTCTTGCCACAGCCGGACTCGCCCACCAGGCCCAGGGTCTCGCCCTTGCGGATGGCAAAGCTCACATCGTCCACAGCCTGGACATAGCGCTTGTTCTTGCCCATGCCACCTGCGGGGAAATACTGCTGCAGGTGCTGGACTTCTACCAGATTCTTCTGCTCACTCATTCGGCTTTGCCTCCCTTCTCAAATTCTTCTTTCTGGCGCAGCCAGCAATAGGTGTAGTGGGTGTCGCTCAGCTCGGTGCGGGGCGGCATCTCCCGCAGGCAGACCTTCATGCAGCTCTTGCAGCGGGGGGCAAAGGGGCAGCCGGCCGGCGGATTCAGCAGGTCCACCGGGGTGCCTTCGATGGGCACCAGGCGCTCCTTCTCGGTAGCGTTGAGCTTGGGGATGGAGTTGATCAGGCCCTTGGTGTATTCATGCTGGGGGTTGTAGAAGATCTCGTCGGTGGTGCCGTACTCCACAATGTGGCCGGCGTACATGACGGCGATCTTTTCGCACATGGAAGCCACCACACCCAGGTCATGGGTGATCATGATGATGCTCATGCCCAGCTTTTTCCGCAGGTCCTGCATCAGTTCCAGGATCTGGGCCTGGATGGTCACGTCCAGGGCGGTGGTGGGCTCGTCGGCGATGAGCAGCTTGGGCTCACAGGCCAGGGCGATGGCGATCATCACACGCTGGCGCATACCGCCGGACAGCTCATGGGGGTACTGCTTCAGACGGCGGTCCGGCTCATTGATGCCTACCAGTTCCAGCAGTTCCTTGGCCCGTTCCCAGGCTTCCTTCTTGGTCTTTTTGGTGTGGAGCAGGATCACTTCCACGATCTGGTTGCCGATGGTGTACACCGGGTTCAGGCTGGTCATGGGGTCCTGGAAAATGATGGAGACTTCGTTGCCGCGGATCTTGCGGAAGTCCTTCTCGCTCATTTCGTCGATCTGGTGGCCGTTGAACCACACCTTGCCGCCCACCAGCTTGCCGGGGTAGGCCGTCAGGCCCATGATGGAGTAGGCCGTGACCGACTTGCCGGAGCCGGACTCGCCCACGATGCCCAGCACGTCGCCCTGGTTCATGGCAAAGGACACACCGTTCAGCGCCTTGACTTCGCCCGCCGGGGTGAAGAAGGACAGGTGCTCGTCCTGGATATCAAGAATTTTTTCGCTCATGATATGGTTTAACTCCCCTCTTTAGTTTTTCAGCTTCGGGTCGAAGGCGTCGCGCAGGCCGTCGCCAAAGAGGTTGAACACCAGGATCATGACGCTGATGATCAGCGCCGGCGCCAGCAGGCGGTGGGGGTAGGTGTTCATGCCCGAGACCGCGTCGGTGGCAAGGCTGCCCAGGGAGGGCATGGGGGCCGCCACGCCCAGGCCGAGGAAGCTGAGGTAGCTCTCGGTAAAGATGGAGGAGGGGATCTGCAGCGTGGTGGTGACGATCAGCGTGCCGATGCAGTTGGTCAGCAGGTGGCGCTTGATGATGCGCCCGCCGGAGGCGCCCAGGGCCCGGGCGGCGGTGACGTACTCGCTCTCCTTGAGGGTCAGCACCTGGCTGCGGACGATGCGGGCCATGCTGACCCAGTACAGCAGCGCGAAGATGATGAAGATGGAGATCATGTTGGGGCCCAGCTTCTGCATCCA
>CALXHP010000048.1 GCA_944388135.1 uncultured Gemmiger sp.
CCCGAATACTACAAGTGGACCCAGTGGATCTTCCTGCAGCTCTACAAGAAGGGCCTTGCCTACAAGAAGGAGACCACGGTCAACTACTGCACCGGCTGCAAGGTGGTGCTGGCCAACGAGGAAGTCGTCAACGGTGTGTGCGAACGCTGCGGCAGCCCCGTGGTCCAGAAGGTCAAGAGCCAGTGGATGCTCAAGATCACGGCCTACGCCGACCGCCTCATCGACGACCTGGACGATGTGGACTACATCGACCGGGTCAAGACCCAGCAGCGCAACTGGATCGGCCGCAGCCACGGCGCCGAGATCAACTTCGACACCACCGCCGGGGACACCCTGACGGTCTACACCACCCGCGCCGATACCCTCTTCGGCTGCACCTACATGGTGGTCAGCCCCGAGCACGCCTACATCAAGAAGTGGGTGGATGCCGGCCTCATCCAGAACACCGAGGCTGTCGCCGCCTACCAGGAGGAGGCTGCCCGCAAGTCCGACTTCGAGCGCACCGAGCTGAACAAGGAAAAGACCGGTGTGAAGATCGAGGGCGTGGAGGCCATCAACCCGGTGAACGGCAAACAGGTGCCCATCTTTATTTCCGACTACGTCCTGGCCACCTACGGAACCGGCGCCATCATGGCCGTGCCTGCCCACGATACCCGCGACTGGGAGTTCGCCAAGAAGTTCGGCCTGCCCATCATCGAGGTGGTCAAAGGCCCCACCGAGAGCCACCTGGACCAGGAGGCCTTCACCGATGTGGCCACCGGCACGCTGGTAAACTCCGGTTTCCTGGACGGCCTGTCTGTGGAAGATGCCAAGGCCAAGATGTATGCCTGGCTGGAGGAGAACGGCAAGGGCTGCAAGAAGGTCAACTTCAAGCTCCGTGACTGGGTGTTCAGCCGCCAGCGCTACTGGGGCGAACCGATCCCCATGGTCTACTGCGAGAAGTGCGGCTGGCAGCCCCTGCCCGAGAGCGAGCTGCCTCTCCGCCTGCCTGAAATCAAGGATTTTGAGCCCGGCGAGAACGGCGAGAGCCCCCTGGCCCGCCATACCGAGTGGGTCAACACCACCTGCCCCCACTGCGGCGGTCCCGCCAAGCGGGAGACCGATACCATGCCCCAGTGGGCCGGTTCCAGCTGGTACTTCCTGCGGTACTGCGATCCCCACAACAAGGACGCCATCGCCAGCAAGGAGGCCCTGGAATACTGGAGCCCCGTGGACTGGTACAACGGCGGCATGGAGCACACCACCCTGCACCTGCTCTACAGCCGGTTCTGGCATAAATTCCTCTATGACATCGGCGTGGTGCCCACCAAGGAGCCTTACCACAAGCGCACCAGCCACGGCATGATCCTGGGCCTCAACCCCCATGCCTTTGAGAACCAGACCGACGCCGAGCGCAAGCGTCTGGTGGCCGAGTACGGCAGCGAGAAGGCTGCCCGGGAAGCCCTCATCGAGAAGTACGGCGAGATGGCCGAACATCCCATCGTCAAGATGTCCAAGAGCCTGGGCAACGTGGTCAACCCCGACGACGTGGTGAACGAGTACGGCGCCGATACCCTGCGCCTCTACGAGATGTTCATCGGCGACTTCGAGAAGGCCGCCCCCTGGAACACCTCCTCCATCAAGGGCTGCAAGCGCTTCCTGGACAAGATCTGGGGCATGAGCGAGAAGCTGCTGGAGGGCGACACCATCCGTCCCGAGCTGGAGGCCGTGGCCAACCGCACCATCAAGAAGGTGGGTGAGGACATCGATGCCCTCAAGGCCAACACCGCCATTGCCCAGCTGATGATCTATGTCAACGCCCTCAGCGACCACGGCGGAGCCAACCGCGCCGAGTATGAGGTGCTGCTGGAACTGCTGAACCCCTTCGCGCCCCATATGACCGAGGAACTGTGGCAGCAGCTGGGCCACACCGAGCAGCTGGCCTACCACCCCTGGCCGACCTACGATGAGGCCAAGTGCGTGGAGCAGACCATCGAGATCGCCGTCCAGGTGAACGGCAAGGTCAAGGCCCGCATCCAGGTGCCTGCCGCCATTGAGAGTGCCGACGCCATCGCCCAGGCCAAGGCCGAGCCCGCTGTGGCCGATGCCATCGCAGGCAAGACCATTGCCAAGGAGATCTACGTCAAGGGCAAGCTGGTCAACATTGCCGTAAAAGGCTGATTGAAATCAGGATTCGGGCGCTGCTCCTCCGGGAGCGGCGCCCTTTTTGTTGGAGTACACAATAAGATGGAAAACAAAAAGCAGCTCAATGGACTGTTGGCCTGCATTGAGGGCCTGGCCTGCATCGCAATTGTTTTTCTGCATTGCAGCGGGTATACCGGCCCGGCAGGGGATCTGGTAAATCTGGGCAGCCGTTTTGCGGTACCGGTCTTTTGTATGGTGTCCGGTTTTTACCTGTTCCACCCCGATGCCTCCGCCCCGGAGAAGGCACAGCGTCTGCGCCGCAAGATCCGGCACATCTTCCGGATGGCAGTTGCCGTTTCTTTGCTGTATCTGGGGTATCTGCTGGTAACCCGCAAGCTGCTGGACGGTGCCTCCCTCAAAGGCATGTGGATGGAATATTTCAGCCTGCGCGACACGGTTATGTGGCTGCTTTTCAACCGTGTGTCTTATGCTTCGCACCTGTGGTTTCTGTATGCGCTTTTGTATGTCTATCTGATCCTGTACGGTCTGGTCTCCAGTCGGCGAAGATGGGCCCGGAAGGTGCTGCAATCGGACCTGCTGCCCTTTGCGCTGGCCTGCGGGGGTATCCTGCTGCGGTTTCTGGCCTATTTTTCCCCGGCAGAGATCTGGTACTTTTCGGTGGCGGATATCATTTTTTACCGCAATTGGATTTTTACCGGTCTGCCCTTTGTACTTATGGGATATTGCCTGCGCCGGCATCTGCCCCGGCTGAAGCGCTGCTCTGTGAGGGGGGCCGCGGCCCTGTGCGGGGGCGGCATCGTGCTGACCGTGGCAGAATGGAAGCTCTACCTGACGCTGTTTCACACCTATCCGGATCTGTATCTCGGCACAGTGGTGCTCTCTGTGGGACTGTTTGTTCTGGCCATCCTTCGCCCTGCCTGGGGCGGGGGAACCCTGCTGGCAAGGTTTGGCCGACAGTTTTCCATGCCGGTGTACCTCCTTCATCCGCTGATGTTCTGGGTGCTGCGCAGGGGATACGGCATGCTGGGCGGCAACGAAGAAACCCCCTGGTTCTTTTGGGGAAAGCCCGTCTTGGTCCTGGTGCTGTCCGTGCTGGGATCGGCGCTCTACCTCTGCGGCAAACGCCGCCGGACAGGAGCCGGCAAGGGAGAATGAGAAGGGGTTTCTATTTACAACATCCCCCGAAAAAGGTATAATAAAGCCATAGTTTTTGCCGTTTTGGGCAGGAAAGCAGGATAACTACCATGCTGATCAGTCTGATCGTTCCTTGTTATAACGAAGAAGAGTCCATGCCGCTTTTTTACAAGGAGGCCAGCCGTGTGGCGGCCGAAATGGGAAAAAGCCATGGTGCGGAGTTTGAGTTTATCTTTATCGATGACGGTTCCCGGGACGGCACCCTGCGTGTGGCCCGGGAACTGCACGCCCGGGACGCCAGGGTGCGCTACGTTTCCTTCAGCCGGAACTTCGGCAAGGAGGCGGGCATCTATGCAGGGCTTCAGGCCGCCAAGGGAGACTATGTAGCCACCATGGATGCGGATCTGCAGGACCCGCCGGCCTTGCTGCCCGCCATGCTGGATACGTTGCTGGATGGCGAGTACGATTGTGCGGCCACCCGCCGCACCACCCGCAAAGGGGAACCGCCCCTGCGCAGCTGGTTTGCCAAAAAGTTCTACCAGATCATCAACAGAATGTCGGACACCGAGATCGTGGATGGTGCCCGGGATTTCCGGCTCATGAGCCGCAAGATGGTCAACGCCGTGCTCAGCATGGCGGAATACAACCGCTTCAGCAAGGGCATCTTCAGCTGGGTGGGCTTTAAGACCAAGTGGTTTGATTACGAAAACATCGAGCGGGTGGCCGGCACCACCAAATGGAACTTCTGGGGACTTTTCAAATACTCCATCGAAGGCATCGTAGGCTTTTCTACCACACCGCTGCTGGTGGCGGCCGGTGCGGGTGTGCTTTTCTGTTTCCTGGCGTTCATCGGTATTCTGTTCGTGGTCGTCCGGGCACTGGCCTTTGGGGACCCCACCTCGGGATGGCCCAGCATGGTCTGCATCATGCTGCTGTGCAGCGGCGTGCAGCTCTTCTGCACCGGCATTGTGGGTGAATACCTGGCCAAGACCTACCTGGAAGTCAAGCACCGGCCCATTTATATTGTGGCCGAAACGGAAGAGGACCGCAAAAGCCGCTGAAACTTGTATCAGTAAAAAATCCCGACGGGAAGTGAACTGCACCCCATTTGTTAGACAGTATGGTATACTGAATAACAAGTGGGGTGCTTTGCTATGCCAAAAGGAATACCAAACAAACGATATACGCCTGAATTCAAAAAGCTAGTGATCGAGACCATGCTGGA
>CALXHP010000049.1 GCA_944388135.1 uncultured Gemmiger sp.
TTTCTCTTCACTAAAGTATTTTTTATCCACCCCCAGTTGAACTGGGGGTTTTATCATGCCTATTCGGCGCCAATAAAGAAAAGCGGTCCCGCCTGCAGGCGGGGCCGCTTTGTGTTTACAGTACCTTGGACAGGAAAGCCTTCAGGCGCTCGTTTTCGGGGTTCTCGAAAAATTCCTTGGGGGGCTTGTCCACCTTGACCACCCCTTCATCAATGAAGATGATCCGGTTGGCCACCTCCCGGGCAAAGCCCATCTCGTGGGTGACGCAGACCATGGTCATGCCGCCCCGGGCCAGTTCCTTCATCAGTTCCAGCACTTCGCCCACCATTTCCGGGTCCAGGGCAGAGGTGGGTTCGTCAAAGAGCAGCACGTCGGGGTTCATGGCCAGGGCCCGGACAATGGCGATCCGCTGCTTCTGGCCGCCGGACAGCATATTGGGATAGGCACTGGCCTTCTCGGCCAGGCCGATGCGTTCCAGCAGTTCCATCGCCTTGGCGTCGGCTTCCGGCTGACTCATCAGGCCCAAGCGCACAGGGGCCAGGGTGATGTTTTTCTTCACCGTCAGATGAGGGAACAGGTTGAAATGCTGGAACACCATACCCATCTTCTGACGCACGCGGTCAATATCCTTGTCGGTGACTGCCTTGCCGTTGAAGATGATCTGGCCGCCGTCCGGTTCTTCCAGACGGTTGAGGCAGCGCAAGAAGGTGGACTTGCCGCAGCCGGAAGGTCCTACCAGGACCACACAATCCCCCTTGTTGATGGTCAGGTTGACGCCGCGCAGCACCTGCAGAGCGCCGAAATGCTTTTGCAGATTTTTAACGTCGATCACTTTGCGCCAGTCTCCTTTCCAGTTTACCCAGCAGAGCGCTGAAGAGCAGTACCAATACCAGGTAGATGGCCGCCACACCCAACAGGGGGAACATGGCTTCGTAAGTACGGTTCATAACGCCCTGGGCTGCGTAGAGCAGCTCCTTACCGCCAATGACGGTGATCAGGGAGGTATCCTTCAGCAGGATGATGAACTCATTGCCCAGGGAGGGCAGGATGGAACGGATGGCCTGGGGAATGATGATGAGCACCATGGTGGTAATGTAGTTAAGGCCCAGGCTGCGGCCGGCTTCCATCTGGCCGGGATCCACCGCCATCAGGCCGCCGCGGATGATCTCCGACACATAGGCGCCGGAGTTGATGCCCAGGGCCAGGGCACCTACCATAGTGAAGTTGCGGCTGCTGGCAAAGATGACCATGCTCATGATCAGCAGCTGGACCATCATGGGCGTGCCGCGGATGACGGTGGCATAAATCTGGCAGATCACGTTGATGAAACCCAGCACCGGGTTGCGGTGCTGGGGCTTCTGCTGATCGTGGCCTACCCGGATCAGGGCTACCACCGAGCCCAGCACCACACCCAATACCAGGGCCACGGCTGTGACCAGCAGCGTGGTACCGACACCCTCGATATACTGGAGCCAGCGATCATTGTACAGAAATGCCTGATAGAATTTGACGAAAAACTCCTGCCAGAAGGTCAGGGTCTCGCCGCTTTTTGCCAGGGCCGAAAGCGCTTCGAACTGTGCTTCCATCCGCTACACAACCTTTCCTCTTTCCTGTAGGACAAAGAGAAGGCGCGCCGGGGGTCCGGCGTGCCTTTTCCTGTGTGGAGAACCGCTTATTCAGCGGTGATGTACTTGTCAACGATGCTCTGCACCGTGCCGTCGGCCTTCAGCTCAGCCAGGGCGCCGTTGATGGCATCCAGCAGCTGGGTGTTGCCCTTGGCCACGCCGATGGCGTATTCTTCATTGGCGTACTCGGTATCCAGGATCTTCAGGCCGGGGTTGGCCTCGACGAACTCCTGGGCGGGAGCGTTGTCGATAACGACGCAGTCGACCTGGCCGTTCAGCAGAGCCTGCACAGCGGTCAGACCGTTGTCGTAGGGGGTGACGTTCTCTTCGCCGAAGCCGCCGTTCTCCACGGTGTCGGAGCAGTACAGGTCACCGGTGGTGCCGCGCTGCACGCCGATCATCTTGCCGGTCATATCATCGATGGAGGTGATGTCGGAGTCCTCGGGGACGATGACCACCTGGATGCCGTTGGCGTAGGTGTCGCTGAAGTCCATGACAGTCTGGCGTTCCTCGGTGACGGTAACACCGGCCATGACCATATCGCTCTTGCCGGTCTGGGCAGCCAGCAGGGCAGCGTCAAAGTCCATATCGTCGATCTGGAGCTCCAGGCCCAGCTTGTCGGCAATAGCACCGGCGACCTCCACGTCGATACCCTCGAAGCTGCCGTCATCGGCAGTCATCTCGTAGGGAGGGAAGGCAGCGTTGGTGGACATGGTCAGCTTGCCGGGGGTGACGGTGGTCACTTCCGCGGAAGCGGTCTCGGCAGAGGCTTCCTCGGTGGAAGCAGCCTCGGAAGAGGCAGCCTCAGAGGAAGCGGTGGACTCGCTGGAAGAAGCGGAACCGCCGCAGGCGGCCAGGCTCAGCACCATAGCGGTGCCCAGCAGCAAAGCAGTAAGTTTTTTCATGTGTTATACCTTCTTGTCTTGATAGTTTCAAAAGCAAGCCGGACCCTCACCCGGCTATGGAACCCAGTATAATTGCATAAATATGTAAAGTCAATGTATAAAAAACAAATTTGGCGTTTTGCGGGTACTGGCCGCGGGGTCACATCGTTTTTTGTGCAAAACAGCGGGAAATTTTTTTCACTTGACTTCCCTGCCCGGTTGTGCTATAAAAAAGATAACTTCATCCTGTTGAAAGCTGTGAGGCGGACAAACGGGGTGCGGCAAAGCATTTACAGAGAAAGCCGCCGCGGGCTGGGTTCCGCGTGGTGCAAGCGGCCCGGATGCAGACCACACCTTTACCACCGCCGAGTGTGGGGGCGAACCCCCGCCGGGTGCGGCCCGTTACAGCCGTTGTGAGTGGCGCCCACCTTTATAGAGTGGGGCGCAAGATGGGTGGAACCGTGGAGTATTGCAATGCTTCATCCCTTGGAAAGTACAGGGATGAAGCATTTTTTATTTGGGAGGCAGCGTACCATGAAGATCATTTACAAAGACGGTACCGTGGCAGAGTGCCCGCAGGACCAGGAACTGCATGTTCTGCGCCACACCGCCGCACACATTATGGCCCAGGCCATCAAGCGCCTGTACCCCGAGGCTGACTTTGCTTTCGGCCCCGCCACCGACAACGGATTCTACTATGACGTGGATCTGGGCGACACCAAGCTCTCCGACGAAGATCTGGCCAACATCGAAAAAGAGATGCGCAAGATCTGCAAGGAGAACCTGCCCATCAAGCCCTTTGTCCTGCCCCGGGATGAGGCCGTCAAGCTGATGCAGGAGCGCCAGGAGCACTACAAGATCGAGCACATCGCCGATCTGGCCGATGAGACCGAGTTCAGCTTCTACCAGCAGGGCGAGTATATCGATATGTGCATCGGACCTCACCTGACCTACACCAAGGCCCTGAAAGCCTTCAAGATCACCCAGCAGAGCGGCGCTTACTGGAAAAACGACAAAGAAAACAAGATGCTGACCCGTATCAACGGCGTGGCCTTCCACAACCAGGAGGAACTGGAAGAGTGGGAGAAGCAGCAGCAGGAAGCCCGGGAGCGGGATCACCGCAAGATCGGCAAAGAGATGCGCCTCTTCATGACCGACGACCTGGTGGGCCGCGGCCTGCCCATGTTCCTGCCCAACGGCTATATCGTCTGGCAGCAGCTGGAAGATTATATCAAGCAGAAGGAGCGGGAGCGCGGCTACCTGCATGTCATGACCCCCTGCATCGGCACCGTGAACCTCTACCGTACCTCCGGCCACTGGGATCACTACCGGGAGAACATGTTCCCCGCCATGGAGATGGAAGGCGAAAGCTATGTGCTGCGTCCCATGAACTGCCCGCACCACATGATGATCTACGCCAACCAGCCCCACAGCTACCGCCAGCTGCCCATCCGCATCGGTGAGATCGCCCACGACTTCCGCTATGAGTCCAGCGGCACCCTGAAGGGCATCGAGCGCGGCCGTCACTTCTGCCAGAACGACGCCCACCTGTTTGTGACGCCGGAGCAGATCAAGGATGAGGTGGCTGCCGTCTGCGCCCTGATCTTTGATGTGTACAAGGATTTCCACATCACCGACTACCGCTGTGTGCTGTCCCTGCGTGACCCCGCCGACAAGAAGAAGTACCATGACGACGACGCCATGTGGAACCATGCCGAGCAGGCCCTGCGGGAGGTGCTCACCGAGCTGGGCATCAACTTCACCGAAGAGATCGGCGAAGCCGCTTTCTACGGCCCGAAGCTGGACGTCAACGTCAAGCCCGCCGTGGGCGCCGAGTACACCCTGTCCACCTGCCAGCTGGACTTCTGCCTGCCTGCCAAGTTCCACCTGACCTA
>CALXHP010000050.1 GCA_944388135.1 uncultured Gemmiger sp.
GTGAAGCACAGCAGCCGGGTGTTGGAGGTGCGCCGGGACTGGTAGCGGATGCCCTGCGGGGCAAACACCGTGTAGAAGTGCTCCACCAGTTTGCGGGTGAACTGGTTGGGCAGCACATCGGAGATACCGGCGACGGTCAGCAGCTCGGTGGCGGTGCCTGTCCAGCTGCCGGTGCGCCGGATAAAGTCCGCCGCCCGCCACAGGTAGTCCGGAACGGCCTTCCGGACCTGCTCCTCGGCGGTTTCCTCCTCCAACAGCTGCCAGATACAGTCCCGGGTCTGCAGGTGGAGGGTGCAGCTGTCCATGTCACGGCCTGTCACCAGCAGCCGGGCCGTGTCGCTCATCCGCTGGCGCTGCAGCAGCCAGATGGTGTCGGCGGCGCCCATCAGACCGTTGGACCCGGAAATCTGCTGGAACGGGTCGGATGCGCCCTGTTTGCGCAGATGATGCACCAGCAGCAACCCGATGCCACGGCGGTCCGCCAGGGATTTCAGCGCGCTCATATCCTGGTAATCGCTGGCGTAAGCGCCGTTGTTCGGGTCGGCGGTGCGGACCTTCTGCAAGGTGTCGATGACCACCAGCCCGGTTTCGGGGTGCTGGGACAGGAATTTCTCGATCTGGAGTTCCAGTCCGTCCCCAATGGCGCAGCTTCCGGTCTGGAAGTACAACCGACTGGGAACGGAGTCCTCGGTCAGGCGGAACAAACGCCCCTGGATGCGGGCGTAGGTGTCCTCCAGACAGAGGTACAGTACAGTCTGCGGCTGGGTGGTGCGGCCCCAGATCTCGCCGCCCCGGGCCAGCTGCAGGCAAAGCCACAGGCACAGCCAACTTTTGCCTGCCTTGCTGGCACCGGCCAACAAGGAAAGCCCGGCGGGCAGCAGGCCGGGAATCAGCCACCGCAAGCGGCAGCGGGGTGGAAAGTAGAGTTTCAGCGTCAATAGGTTCGTTTCTCTGCATGGCATACGCCTCCTTCTTGCTGGGCCACAGGCCGCCCAACGGGGCCCTGTGACGCGACCTTTGCGACAATGCGGGTAACGTGTCCCCCGCCCGGCGGCGCGCGGCACAGCGCGGCTTTGGGCGGAGATGCGGAGTGAGTCTTAGTAAGATTCACTTTGTCGGGAAAATCGCTTGCGTGAATCTTGTTAAGATACCTTTGGCCGCAATACAGCAGAAAGTGAATCATGCTATGATTCACTTTTTCTGCGGCGGATTTCCAGTGAATCATGCTATGATTCACTTTGCAGGTCTTGCCCGGCAAAACCCGCCCCTTGTGCATTGGTCAGCAGATAGCGGATGACGTTGATTTTGGGAATCTTGTAGGCGTTGCCCAGTTTGAGGGCTCCGATTTCCCCTTCTCCCAGCAGATCATACGCTGCATGACGGCTGATGCCCAACATAGTTTGCAGTTGCCGGACCGTCACCACGTCGGGATAGTCGGCAAACAGCAGGCCATAGCAGGCTTTCAGCTCTTTTTCCGGGATGAGGCGTTTCGCAGACATGCGACCCTCGTGGAATGAAAATATACGGATTGGATAATCATAGGCAAATCTCCTTTCTGTAATCATTTGCGGATATTCCGTTGAACTTTCGCAAATTTGATAAGAATATTATAATTCGCAAAAATGCGAACGTCAATACATTTCGCAAATTTGTTACAATTTCCTTGTAAAACGGGGACGGGTAGGGTACAATGAATACAAAAAGACGCGCCCACGGGAAATCCGTGGACGCGATAACGGCTTGGAGAGGAGCAAAACCGTGACAACCGGCGAGAAAATCAAACGGATACGCCGCCATCGGCAGATGACGCAGAAGGAACTGGGAGAAAAGATCGGACTGGGCGCAGGCGGTGCCAACCGCATCGCCCAGTATGAGATGGGGTACCGAATTCCCAAAAAGCCACTGCTGGAGAAAATGGCCGAAGCGATGAATGTTTCTGCGATGGCTTTGTCAGAAGGTGGAAACGGCGCTGCCGCCGATATGATGGAGCAACTGTTCTGGCTGGATGAGGAAGTGCCCGGTATTATCAACCTGGTCCGGACACAGCGGTCCGAGACCCGGTACAATGCCAACCAGGATTTTTCGCTGCGTTATGATGACAATGATGACTGGCCGCCGGACAGCCCCGTGGCCATGTGGTTCAATTCGACGATCTTGAACGATTTCCTTAAAGATTGGGCGGAAGTGCAGCGGAAGCTTCGCCAGGGGGAGATTACCGAAGCAGAATACTTTGAGTGGAAGATTTGTTGGCCGGAGAGTGGCAGATGAATGATCGTGAAGCGGATGTATATGCATAGTGGAAAAGGTATCCAGATAAGCTACAATAAGTTTCGCAAATGAAAAGACATGGTTTTCAGTCTCCTTTCGAATGGTGTGTCGGAACTTCATTCTTCCAGAGATCTGCAAACCATGTCTTTTTTATCTGTTGCGTACACCGTGCCAAAACTACACCTTGACCGTTGGTAGTCCTACACCCTGACCGCGCAAAGCAGACACTCTCGCCGCTGGTCAGACATCGGCGCCATGGCGCGCCCATTCCGCCGAAATGGTGCATGGCGGCCGGGAGCGTGGTGCACCAGACCGCCATGCAGGGAATTACTCGGGGATGCCCTTGCGCTTTCGCATGGACTCGCCCTCAATTTGGATGGTATAGGCGTTGTAGATGATCCGGTCACAGATGGCATCGGCCAGGGTGGGGTCGAACAGGTTCTCGTGCCACTCACTGGTATCATACTGGGAACAGAAGATGGTGGAGGCCACCTTGTTCCGGGCCTCTACCAGTTCCAGCACATCCCGGGCCTCGGCCTCCTTGAGGGAATAGAGTAGCCACTCATCCAGGATGAGTAGTTTCTCTTTCTTGAGCTTTTTCATGTAATCCCGGTAGGTTCCGTTGGCGCGGGCCACAGAGATCTCCACCAGCAGATCCGGCAGGCGAATATACCGGACGGAATAAAAGCTGCGGCTGGCAGCTTAAATTCTTATTTTACAGGAACCCTTTTTGCGAACAATACTTGACGCAGGCATCACGATACAAAGGAGAAAACCCTAATGGCTCAAAAGAATCATACCACAAATCTGACCGAATTGCTACTGCAATGTGTAGTACAACCGGATCCCATGCTGAGTATGCTGGAATGGCTGTGTGCCCAGCTCATGGAGGCTGAAGTAAGCCAGCAGCTGGGAGCGGAGAAAAGCGAACGTGCCGAAAGCCGCAGCGGGTATCGCTGTGGCTACCGGCCTCGCAGACTGGATACCCGCATGGGCACCATGTATCTCATGGTGCCGAAGGTACGTCAGGGCGGTTACATACCGTTCTTTGTTACGGAGCGCAAACGCAGTGAAGCGGCACTGATCCAAGTGATAGCGTATAATCGAGTTCGCAAAAGCAAATAAAAAATAGACAAGCCATTAGGGCTCCTGTAAAATGAAAGTTGTCCAGACAATCACGATACAAAGGAGAAAACCCTAATGGCTCAAAAGAATCATACCACAAATCTGACCGAATTGCTACTGCAATGTGTAGTACAACCGGATCCCATGCTGAGTATGCTGGAATGGCTGTGTGCCCAGCTCATGGAGGCTGAAGTAAGCCAGCAGCTGGGAGCGGAGAAAAGCGAACGTGCCGAAAGCCGCAGCGGGTATCGCTGTGGCTACCGGCCTCGCAGACTGGATACCCGCATGGGCACCATGTATCTCATGGTGCCGAAGGTACGTCAGGGCGGTTACATACCGTTCTTTGTTACGGAGCGCAAACGCAGTGAAGCGGCACTGATCCAAGTGGTGCAGGAGGCATTTGTACAGGGCGTATCCACTCGTAAGATGGAAAAACTGGCCAAGAGCCTGGGAATTGAAAGCCTGTCCCGCAGTCAGGTCAGTGAGATGACAAAAGGCTTGAACGAGC
>CALXHP010000051.1 GCA_944388135.1 uncultured Gemmiger sp.
CTACCAGAAGGTCTTTTTCACTATATAATCTCTTTACACTCCCCGGCATAGCCGGGGGTTGTTGTTACGCTTAAGCTAACAACCACAAAAGCCAGCCCCCCGGGGCTGGCTTTTTGGTTGCGGTTTATTGGGGCGGGTCCTGCTGCAGCTTCACCACAAAGGTATCCCCAAAGGCGGCGATGCTCCCCTCCTGGGGCCAGACCGGCATGGCGGCAAATTCCTCGCTGCCCACGATGTTCTCGTACTCCTCCAGGGTGACGCCGTTAGTCTCGATGCCGTGGTAGTCGTAGAGGTAGGTGGGCCAGCAGTCCAGGATGCCGTGGGTGCCGCCCCAGAAGATGGGCGACCGCTGGTACTGGCTGTACCAGTAGAGGGCGTTGGTGTCCTGGACCCGGCTTTCGTCGGGGAAGCCCGCCATCAGCAGCTTGGAGTCGGCGGTGTAGTCCGGGTCGGCCAGCAGCTGGTTCAGGATGGCGTCGGTGAGGGTCCCCACATAGTTGTAGGAAAGCTCCACCGTGCGGTAGGTGGCGGTGGCGGAAATTGCGAAGAGCCAGCAGACCACTCCTGTCAGCAGGGTGGCGGCGGTTCGCCGCAGCCGGGGGAAGGCCCCGGCTTCCGGCAGCAGCCACAGGGCGAAGCAGAAGGGCACCAGCAGCTGCATGGGGTAGGACATCAGCCGGTCCACCTGCACGTCGGTGGCGATGACGTCAATGGCATTGAAGGCCAGGGGCAGCAGCGCCGCCGATACCGCCAGCAGCACCAGATGGCCGGGATGGCGCACCAGGGCCCGGGCGCGGTACACCAGGGCAAAAAGGACGCTGAGCACCAGCATATACCAGAAGGCGGTCCCGATGTGGCCGGTCTCCATCCGGCAATAGCTGAGGAAGTTCCCGTAGGCGTGCTGCAGGGAAGGTCCCAGCAGCGAAATACTTTTGCCCAGGCTGATCTGGTCGGCGCCGCAGTAGTCGGCCATGGTGGTATGGTAGTGCAGCTGCTCCACCTTGACCATAACAAAGTAGAGCACCGCCCCCGCCAGCCCCATGCCCAGGGCCTTGCCGGTGCGGACCAGCACGGGGCCCAGGGGTTGGGTGCGCAGACAGGCCAGGATTACCGTAAGAAGGGTCAGCCCTGCGGCAAAGCCCACATAGGCCTGGTACCCGCCCAGGGAGAGCGTCATGCAGACCACCGCCAGCAGCAGGCTGACCAGGTTCTCCCCGGTCCAGACCAGATAGACGGCGGCCACGGCCAGTGCCATGGACAGGGCAAAGCAGAGGGCCAGATGGACCACCAGGGCCTGCCACACCAGGGCCGGGGCCACCGCAAAGGCGATGCACCCCCACACCACAAAGGCGCGGCCTTTGATCTTCCACAGGTCGGCCAGCATCAGTACCGCCCCGGCGATGCCCAGGGTATTGGCGGCAAAAAAGAGGGACGGCATCACGATGGAAAGGGACAGTTCCCGGGACCAGGCCATAAGCCAGCGGCCCAACCGGATGTTCCAGTTCAGGTTGGTGGCCCAGAGCAGCCCTTCGCACAGACCGTCCGGCCCGGTGTAGCCGGTGGTCAGAAAGAGAAGATGGCAGAAGAGCAGCGCCGATCCGGCGGCCAGCACGGCCAGGGGAAATCCCTGGCGGAAATAGCGCAGCCGCTGCTGCCACCAGGCGGGGCGGCAGAGCGGCGGAATGGTTTTCAGCATGACAGTTTTCCTCCGTTGCATACAGACACTAAACGGTATTATACTGCGCCGGGGGTCCGGCTGCAAGGTTTTCCCGGGCCGGCAGGGCGGCGGGCCCGCCTTTTCGGGCGGGAAATCCCACCGAAGCAGCCATTTTGCGGGGAAAAGCGCCTTTTTTGCATACCCTTTCCCGGCCAGGTATGGTATAATAGGCCCATTTTTCCGGATGCTGCCCATCCGGGGGTGGGAAAGTTGAAGAAAAAAGGAGTGTTGTACATGACGACTGCGCAAATCCTGATCCTGCTGGCCATTGCGGTGTATCTGCTGTTTATGCTGTGGATCGGCTGGATCTGCGCCAAGAAAAACGAATCTGTGGATGATTTCTATCTGGGCGGCCGCAAGCTGGGCCCCTTCGTCACCGCCATGAGCGCCGAAGCCAGCGATATGTCCTCCTGGCTGCTGATGGGTCTGCCCGGCGTGGCCTATCTCACCGGCCTGGCGGAAGCCAGCTGGACGGCCATCGGCCTGGTGGTGGGCACCTACCTGAACTGACTCATCGTAGCCCGGCGCATCCGCCGGTATTCTCACCGGCTGAACGCCATCACGGTGCCCCAGTTCTTCTCCAAGCGCTGGGGGGATGACCGCTGCCTGCTGTCCGCCATTGCGGCGCTGGTGATCATCATCTTCTTCATTCCCTATACCGCTTCCGGCTTTTCGGCCTGCGGCAAGCTGTTTTCCACCCTCTTCGGCATGGACTACCTCACCGCCATGCTGATCTCGGCGGCGGTCATCGTGATCTACACCGTCATGGGCGGGTTCCTGGCCGCTTCCTTCACCGACCTGATCCAGTCCATCATCATGACGGTGGCGCTGGTGGTGGTGCTGGGCTTTGGCGTGACCCGGGCGGGCGGTGTTTCCGCCGTGCTGGACAACGCCCGGTCCCTCACCGACTATCTGTCGGTGTTCCGCATCCACGACCCTGCCACCGGCGGTTCCAACCCCTACAGCCTGCTGACCATCTGTTCCCTGCTGGCCTGGGGCCTGGGTTATTTCGGCATGCCCCACGTCCTCGTCCGCTTTATGGCCATTGAGGACGAAAAGAAACTCAAACTCTCCCGCCGGGTGGCCTCCTCCTGGGTGGTCATCTCGATGGCGGTGGCCATCATCATCGGCCTGGTGGGCAACGCCATGACCAGCGCCGGCGCCCTGGAACAGCTGGCCGACGCCGAGACCATCATTGTGCGGATCGCCAGCCTCATCAGCCAGTTCGGCGCCCTGCCCGCCCTGCTGGCCGGTGTGATCCTGGCGGGCATTCTGGCCGCCACCATGTCCACCGCCGACAGCCAGCTCCTGGCCGCCTCCTCCTCGGTCTCCCAGGACCTGGGCAATGATTTCCTGAAACGGGATTTCAGCGGCAAACGGGGCATGATCGTGGCCCGCATCGTCATGATTGGCATCTCTCTCATTGCGGCCTTCCTGGCCCGTGACCCCGACAGCTCAGTGTTCCGGGTGGTTTCCTTCGCCTGGGCGGGCTTCGGCGCTGCCTTCGGCCCCGTCATGCTCACGGCCCTCTTCTGGAAGCGTTCCAACAAATACGGCGCCCTGGCGGGCATGCTCACCGGCGGCATCATGGTCTTTGTATGGAAGTTCCTCATCGCTCCGCTGGGCGGCGTCTGGGCCATCTACGAGCTGCTCCCCGCCTTCCTCTGCGCCCTGGCAGCCATCGTGGTGGTATCCCTGCTCACCCCCGCGCCCGAACAGCCCATCCTGGACACCTTCGAAGCGGTAAAACAGAAGTAAGATACCGGTTTTTTCCGGCAAAAGGACACGGCTCCAGCCGTGTCCTTTTTGGTTGGTGACTTGCCCCGACGGCGCAGGGGGCATGGTTTCCTGCCGCCTGTTTTCCGCCATTTGCTTTCCTCCTCATAATCCTCTTTTCCCAGACATAACAAATCCCCTGATGCAGTACTTTCATTTTCCTGCATCAGGGGGATTTTTTGTCTCTTGTCCGTTTTTACTGGTTCGGTTCAGACGAGCCGGGGCTTTCTTGTTTTTCTCCATTTTGGCCTGTACCCGGTCAAAAAGGTCTTTCGGTACGATAGCAGGT
>CALXHP010000052.1 GCA_944388135.1 uncultured Gemmiger sp.
ATTCCTTTTGGCATAGCAAAGCACCCCACTTGTTATTCAGTATACCATACTGTCTAACAAATGGGGTGCAGTTCATAATACCCTGCGGGGGATTTTTGATTGGAATTTCTTCGGTTCCTTCTTTGCAAAGAAGGAACAAAAGGCTTACACCGCGCCGTAGATGCCCTGGACCGACACTTCGCCGGTAAAAACGCGCACTTCGCCGTTTTCCCCTTCCACGATAAGCCGGCCTTCCTCGTCCACATCCACGGCGGTGCCTGCGCCGCCGTCATAGGTCACCCGGCGTCCCAGGTTGACGCACCGGCTCTTGTACCGCTCCCGGTAGGGGGCAAAACCCTCCACCTCATAGGTATACAGTTCCCGGTCAAACCCGAAATCCGTCATATACTGGGCCAGCCATTCAGGGTCCACGTCCAGGTCCACCAATACCCCCTGCAAAGCCAGGCTGGTACCGTGGGGCAGCCCCGCGGCGTCAAAGTAGGCCTGATCCTGGGCCAGGTTGATGCCGATGCCCGACAACACACTGTGCCCGTCGGGGGCGCCCTCGCACAGGATACCCACCACCTTTTTGCCGTTCAGCAAAAGGTCGTTGGGCCATTTGATCTGGCACTCTACACCGTACCGCTGCTCCAGGGCATCCGCCACCGCCAGGCTGGAAAAGAGCGGCAGGGTACCGGGCTGCACCAGCGGGGTTTTCAGCACAACGGTGTAATACAGGGCCTGGCCCGGGGCATCCACCCACTGGCGGCCCAACCGGCCCCGTCCCGCCGTCTGGGTGGTGGAATACACCGCCCCGATGGGCCCGAATTCCTGCAAATGGGCCTTGGCCCAGCTATTGGTGCTGTCTACTTCGGGCAGATACCGCACACTTTCATTCAAAACGCAGGCACCCTCTTCCATCCAAAGGCACATTGGCCGTCGGTGATCTCAATGACGCCGTAACTGCCGCCGTCCCGCAGGCTGCCGGGGTTGAACACCGTGGCAACGGTCCCGATGCCCCGCTCCAGTTCCCGCACATGGGTGTGGCCGAACAGCGCCACGTCGGCACCCCGGGCACCGGCGGTCTCGGCCAGCTGGGCGCTGCCCATCTTCACGCCGTACCGGTGACCGTGGGTGTAGAAGAAGAGCACCCCCCCAAAGGGAGCCAGCCCCTCCAGCGGGTCCTCGTACCCGGTATCGCAGTTGCCCGCCACCCGGTAGATGGGATAGGGTACCGGCGTTTTCCGCAGCTGCAGCGCCGCGTTCAGATCATACAACCCGTCCCCCAGAAAAAACAGCGCATCGGCCGTTTCGTTCTGCAGCACCCAGCGCAGGTCCCGCAGCCGGCCGTGCACGTCGCTGATGACGAGAATTTTTGTGGTATCGGACATGAATACAAATCCTTTCTGCTTTTTGTTCCTTCTTTGTTCCTTCTTTGCAAAGAAGGAACCGAAGAAACTCCACCTATATATCCCGGGAAAAAGCAACACCCGCCAATTGCGCGGCCCGCCTCTCCGGGGCAGTACAGGGCACACTTTCCAAAGAAGGAACCGAAGAAACTCCACCTATATATCCCCGGAAAAGGCAACGCCCGCCAATTGCGCGGCCCGCCTCTCCGGGGCACTACAGGGAACACTTTCCAAAGAAGGAACCGAAGAAACTCCACCTATATATCCCGGGAAAAAGCAACACCCGCCAATTGCGCGGCCCGCCTCTCCTGGGCAATACAGGGCACACATCGCCGCTTTCTTATTCCTTGGCGATGAGTTCCTTGTAAATCTCCCCCTTGGAGAAGGGGGTTCCCGCCGCCGCCTGCTTGGCCGCCGCCGAAGGGGGCATACCGCCCTCAAGCAGCGCTTTCGCCGCCGCCACCACGTCCTCCTTGGTGGGTTCTGCTTCCGCCGCCGCGGCCGCGGGGTCGGCCCCCGCCACCACCAGGACGTACTCCCCCCGGGGGTCGTGGTCTTTATACCAGGCCACCGCCTCCCCCAGGGTGGTCTTGACGATCTCCTCGTGGAGCTTGGTCAGTTCCCGGCAAAGGCTCACCGGCCGGTCGGGGCCGAAAGCCGCCGTCAGGTCATCCAGGGTCCCCCGCAGCTTGTGGGGGGCCTCGTAGAAAAGGATGGTCCGGGTCTCCCCCTGCAAAGCCGCCAGCCGTTCCCGCCGCTCCCGCTTGGGCACCGGCAGGAACCCTTCAAAGACGAACCGGGCGGTGGGCTGTCCGCTGGCCGCCAGCGCCGTGATGCAGGCCGACGCCCCCGGCACCGGTACCACCCGGATGCCCCGGGCATGGGCTTCGGCCACGATCTGTTCGCCGGGATCACTGATGCAGGGCATCCCCGCGTCACTGCAGAGGGCGCAGTCCTCCCCCGCCTCGATGCGCTGGAGGATGGCCTCGCCATGGTGCAGGGCGTGCTCATAGTAGCTGACCAGCGGTTTTTTCAGTCCCAGATGGTTCAGCAGCCGCAGCGTCACCCGGGTATCCTCGGCGGCCACAAAGTCCACCGCCCCGAAGGTCGCCGCCACCCGGGGCGGCATATCGTCGAGATTCCCGATGGGCGTCGCCACCAGATACAATGTCCCGGCCAAAACAAGGCCCCCTTTTCCTTTTATATAATAGTTTATTATACCCAACCTGTGCCCCGTTGGCAAGCACCGGGCCCCTTCAATCGGTGAGCACCTCGTTCATGGCATCCAGCTGAGCGGGCACCTCCGTCAGGTCCATGGCGGAAAAGTCCGTCGTCACCCCGGCGTCGTCCAGCAATCCCTGCTGGGCGGTCGGGTCCTGGCAGATGTTCTGGGCGCAGGTGTACACCTTCGGCCAGTTGGCATCCATGGTGGCCTGGTCCTCCCCGCTCAGGGCGTCCTGCCAGAGGGCCGTCTCCCCGGCCAGGTCGGCGGGTACATAATCCCCCGCCAGATAGACCACCAGGTCCGCCGCCGCAATGGCGGTTTTCAGGCTGCCCCCGGCGCTGTCCACCTCGTAGGCAATGCAGCCGTTGAGCACCACCGTCAGCCGCCGGGTCTTTACCGCCCCCAGGGCCGCCGTCAGGGCCTCCTCGGGGGTGGCGGCCTCCGGGGTGGCGGTGGCCTGGACCGGCGCCGCCGTCTCTCCCGTTTCGGAAACACCGGGCGTCGCCGTACATCCCGTCAGCAGCAGACACCCGGCCAACACAATACCCCACTTGCGCATATCCCATCACCCTCCTGTTTTCCCATACTATGAAACAGCGGGAAAACTCTCCACCAATATACCCCGAAATTTCTCACTTTGCAACTTGCCCCCCGCCCGCATTTGCGGTAGAATGGGTATAGGAATGTGCACCGGTGGGTGCACCCTGAATTGTAGAGGGAGAAAACGACGTATGACCGACGATTTATTTGAATTTTTGCAGGAGGGTGTGACCCCCTATCACGCGGCGGCCACGGCGGCCGCCTGGCTGGACGCCGCCGGTTTCACCCGGCTGGAGGAAGCCGATTACTGGAACCTGGAACCGGGCAAAGGGTACTACATCCTGCGCAACGGTTCGGCGGTGGTAGCCTGGCGGATTCCCGCCCATGCCATCGGCGGCTGGCGGATCACGGCCAGCCACAGCGACGCCCCGGGCTGGAAGATCAAGTCCGACGCCGTGACCAACGACGGCTGCCGCCGCCT
>CALXHP010000053.1 GCA_944388135.1 uncultured Gemmiger sp.
GGGGTCTGGGGCCGCAGCCCCAGCCGGCGGCCGCCGCATCGGAACGGCGGGCCCTTTTCGTTTCCTTTTCGGGCACGAAAAGGAAAGAGTCAACGGCTGCCAGCCGTTACCCCGGCAGCCAAAAAACTCCTCGCTGAACCCACAAAAATCCATCTTTTGGAATCATTCGGCACAACTTGGGTTACCCTTTGATTGTACCGCAATTTTCGCAATCTTTCAAGCAATCCCGTCAATTTAACTTGTAAAAAGAACATCGTATACTAAGGGACAGAAAGGCGGGCGGACAGCCCTGCCCGCCGCCCTTTTGAGCAACTGTTAAGGAGTGTGTATCATCATGCAAATGAACGCTGCATCCATCAAAAACCAGAAGGCCGAATGGGAAGCCCTGGGCGTCAAGCTGCCCGCTTTTGACCACGAAGCCGTCGCCGCCGCCACCAAGGCCCATCCCATCTGGGTCCATTTCGGCGCCGGCAACATCTTCCGCGGCTTTGTCGCCGCCCTGCAGCAGCGCCTGCTGAACGAAGGCCTGTCCGACAAGGGCATCATCGCAGCCGATACCTTCGACTACGACATCATCGACAAGATCTACACCCCTTACGACTGCCTGACCATGAACGTCACCCTGAACCCGGACGGCACCACCAGCCGTGAGATCATCGGCTCCGTGGCCGAGGGTCTGCGCGCCAACTCCGCCGACGCCGAGATGATGGCCCGCTTCAAGGAGATCTTCACCGATCCCGGCCTGCAGATGATCTCCTTCACCATCACCGAGAAGGGCTACGCCCTGTACCGTCCCGACGGCAGCCTGATGCCCGTTGTCCAGGCCGACATCGACGAAGGCCCCGACCATGCCCGCCATGCCATGAGCATGGTGGCCGCCCTGCTGTTCGAGCGTTTCAACGCCGGCAAGTATCCTCTGGCCGTGGTCAGCATGGACAACTGCTCTCACAACGGCGAAAAGCTGCAGTCCAGCGTCATGACCGTTGCCAAGGCCTGGGCCGAAAAGGGCTATGTGGGCCAGGACTTCATCGACTACCTGACCGATGAAAACAAGATCACCTTCCCCTGGTCCATGATCGACAAGATCACCCCCCGCCCCCACAAGATCGTGGAGGAAGCCCTGGCCGCCGACGGCATTGAGGGCATGACCCCCATCGTCACCTCCAAGAACACCTTCATTGCCGCCTTCGTCAACGCCGAGCGTCCCCAGTACCTGGTCATCGAGGACAAGTTCCCCAACGGCCGTCCCGCTCTGGAAAAGGCCGGCGTCTATATGACCGACCGCGACACCGTCAACAAGACCGAGCGCATGAAGGTCACCACCTGCCTGAACCCCCTGCACACCGCCATGAGCGTCTACGGCTGCATGCTGGGCTACACCCTGATCTGCGATGAGATGAAGGACGCCGACATCGTCGCCCTCATCAAGCGCCTGGGCTATCAGGAAGGTCTGCCCGTGGTGGTCAACCCCGGCATCCTGGACCCCAAGGCCTTCATCGACGAGGTGGTGGAGCAGCGCCTGCCCAACCCCTTCATGCCCGACGCTCCCCAGCGTATCGCCACCGATACCTCCCAGAAGGTGGGCATCCGCTTCGGTGAGACCATCAAGAGCTACATCGCCGAAGGCCGCGACCTGAACTCTCTGGTCTCCATTCCTCTGGCTCTGGCCGGCTGGCTGCGTTACCTGCTGGCCGTGGACGACGAAGGCAAGGCCTTTGAAGTCTCCGCCGATCCCCTGAAGGACGACCTGCAGGCCAAGCTCGCCGGCATCGAGGTGGGCAAGCCCGAAACCTACAACGGCCAGCTGAAGGGCATCCTGAGCAACGCTTCCATCTTCGGCACCGATCTGACCCAGACCGTCCTGGCCGACAAGATCGAGACCTTCTTCGTGGCGGAACTGGCCGGCCCCGGCGCCGTGCGCAAGACCCTGCACGAAGCCCTGCAGTAATCCAACGCTCCTTTGGAGTGTGATTTGAACCCAATATAAAGGAGGACAACCTATGCCTATGCAAATGGGATGGCGCTGGTACGGTGAGGGCAACGACCCCATCACCCTGGGCGACATCAAACAGATCCCCGGCGTTTCCACCATCGTCTGGGCCCTGCATGACAAGATGCCCGGTGAGATCTGGGAAGTGGACGAGATCAAGAAGGTCGTGGACCAGATCGAAGCCGCCGGCTTCAACGCCGACGTGGTGGAGTCTGTCAACGTGCACGACGACATCAAGATCGGCCTGCCCACCCGTGACCAGCTCATCGAGAACTACAAGCAGTGCATCCGCAACCTGTCCCAGTTCGGCGTGAAGGTCATCTGCTACAACTTCATGCCCATCTTCGACTGGACCCGCACCGACCTGTTCCACCCGGTGGGCGACGGCTCCACCGCCCTGTTCTACCAGAAGGACATGATCCAGGACGACTACAAGGCCATGGCCGAGTACATCCTGAACTTCACCGAGAAGTACAACATGACCTTCCCCGGCTGGGAGCCGGAGCGCATGGCCAAGCTGGACGAGCTGTTCAAGGCCTACGCCCCCGTCACCAAGGAGAAGCTGTGGGAGAACCTGAAGTACTTCCTGGAAGCCATCATGCCCACCTGCCGTGAATGCGACATCAAGATGGCCATCCACATGGACGATCCCCCATGGGATATCTTCGGCCTGCCCCGCCTGATGGTGGACGAGGAGAGCATCCAGCGCTTCCTGACCATGGTGGACGATCCGTACAACTGCCTGACGCTCTGCTCCGGCAGCCTGAACGCCAACCCCAACAACAACGTTGCCGACATCGTGCGCAAGCATTGCGACCGCATCGCTTTCGCCCACATCCGCAACATCCATCACTTCCCCAACGGCGACTTCAGTGAGGCTGCTCACCGCGACTGCTGCGGCGAGACCGGCATCATCGAGATCCTGCGCGCCTACCATGACTGCGGCTTTGAAGGGTATATCCGTCCCGACCACGGCCGTCAGCTGTGGGAGGAAGGCCCCGGCAACTGCCGCCCCGGCTACGGCAAGTATGACCGTGCCCTGGGCATCCAGTATATGCTGGGCGTCTGGGACCTGCTCGACCGTCTGGACGAGGAAAAGAAGAAGTAAAACAAGGCTGTTTTTGCCTGTGTTTTTGGCCCGCA
>CALXHP010000054.1 GCA_944388135.1 uncultured Gemmiger sp.
GTGCGCGGGCATGGCGATCCCAACGAGGAAAACGGTGCCTACAAACAGGCTATCGGCCTTTTGTATGCGGTGGCCTATACCATCAAAATGAGCAAGATGGGCAGCCACAAGATGGACAGCTATTTCGACTATGTGGTGCCGCCGCTGGAGGGCCTGTGGTGGCAGGAAGGTGTACAGGGCGTGGACTACGCCCACAAAGAGGACTTCCGCTGGATTTCTCTGATCCGGCTGCCGGATTTCGTCACCAAGGCGGAGTTTGACTGGGCCGTGCAGGAAGCCTCCCGTAAAAAGGAACTGGACTGCTCCCCGGTGGAGTTCTTCACCTGGGAGGAAGGTCTGTGCGCCCAATGTATGCACATCGGCCCCTACGATGACGAGCCTGCCACGGTAGCCGCTATGGCGGAATACGCCAAAGCACAGAGCTATACGGCAGACTTTGGTGAGAACCGATTCCACCATGAGATCTACCTGAGCGATGTGCGCCGGTGCAAACCGGAAAGTCTGAAAACCGTGGTGCGCCACCCGGTACGAAAGGCGGATCAGGTATGAAAGGCTTCACGCGGGAAGATACCGAGTTCAGCCTGTGCGGTCTGAACTGCCTGCTTTGCCCCATGCAGGTAGGCGGTTACTGTCCCGGCTGCGGAGGCGGACCGGGCAACCAGAGCTGCGCCATTGCCCGATGTTCGATGGACCAAGGCGGACAAACCTTTTGCAGTGATTGCTCCTCTTACCCCTGTGCCCGGTATGACGAGTTTGATGCGGCAGATTCCTTTGTGCCTCACAGCCGCCGTGCCGCCGATCTGGACCGCGCCCGGGAAGTGGGGATAGATGCCTACATAGACGAACTGCGGGCCAAACGGGCAATTCTGGATAAGCTGCTCGCCAACTATAACGATGGCCGCCGCAAAACCTTCTATTGCGCGGCGGTGTACCTGCTGCCGTTGGAAGATCTGCAAAATGCAATGGCGACACTTGACGGCCAGCCGAAATGTCCGGTCAAAGAGCGGGCCGTGTCCGCCGTGAAGTTGCTGCAAGGGGCAGCTGATGGCCACGGTGTCTGTCTGAAGCTGAAAAAGAAGAAGGGGTGATTGTATGGCGGTTTCTAAAGTAACACGCTCGTTTCCCTGTACTGTAGAACAGCTGTGGCAAATCGTGACCGACCTGACGCATACCGACTGGCGCAGCGATCTGGCGCGGGTGGAGGTTCTGGACGAAACCCGCTTTGTGGAGCACACCCAAAGCGGTTATGCCACCCATTTCGCGGTTACAACCTGTAAACCAAAACAGTTTTGGGCCTTCACGATGGAAAACGGGAATATGTCCGGCTCCTGGGAGGGACGGTTCGAGGCTGTGGAAGGTGGTTCCCGGTTGACCTGCGTGGAAACCGTCAACGGCAAGCGCTGGTGGATGCGCCCCTTTGTCTCTGGTTATCTGAAACGACAGCAGAAACTGTATATGGATGATCTGCTGCGGGAAGTGAACCGCATCACAGACGGAAATGCTGCCCGGTAATCAGTCAAATATAATCCGGAGGTGAACCTTTTGATCATCAGCGCCAGCAGGCGGACTGATATTCCTGCCTATTATCCCGATTGGTTTTGCAACCGCATCCGGGAGGGCTTTGTCTGTGTTCGCAACCCCATGAACTTCCATCAGGTGAGCCGCATTTCCTTGTCGCCGGACGTGGTGGATGGCATAGTTTTCTGGACCAAAAATCCGCTGCCGCTGATGACTTGGCTGGAGGAACTGCGGGCGTACCCGTTCTATTTTCAGTTCACCCTGACCCCCTATGGAAAAGACGTGGAGCCGGGGGTACCCAGCAAGAATGATGTAATCCTGCCTGCATTTCAGGAACTTTCCCGCAGGATCGGCCCCGAACGGGTTATCTGGCGGTATGATCCCATTTTGCTCACCGACCGGTACACGATGGACTATCACATTACCTTTTTCAGCCAGTTGGCCCGAAGGCTGGAGGGCTATACCCGCAAGTGTATCATCAGCTTCGTGGACCTTTACCGCAACACCCAGACCAACATGAACGGCCTGGGCTTTGCAACGCTTACGGAAAATGAAATCATCGAACTGGCCCAACGGTTGGCCGATATTGCAGGCAAACATCACCTTGTGCTAGAAACCTGCGCAGAACAAATAGACTTATCACCATACGGCATTGCCCATGGCCACTGCATTGACCGCACCTTGCTGGAACAGATTGCCGGGTGCCGTCTTGCATTGGATAAAGACAAGAACCAGCGCCCGGAATGCGGCTGCATGGCCAGCATCGACATTGGTATGTACGACACCTGCTGTCATGGTTGCAAGTATTGTTATGCTACGCACAGCCTGAAAACTGTTGTGCGCAATACGCAAGCCCACGATCCGAACTCACCGCTGCTCTGCGGGCAGATCCTGCCGGAGGATATGGTGAAAAAACGAGCGGTAAAGTCCTGCAAGGAGGAACAGTTGCGGTTTTATTGATTTCTGGGTAACTAAACGACTTCCCCGGAG
>CALXHP010000055.1 GCA_944388135.1 uncultured Gemmiger sp.
CAGCAGAATGAGCTGCCAATGGTTTAAAGAATTTTAGTCGCAGCGCATTGGAAACGACGCAGACAGATGATAAGCTCATTGCGGCGGCACCAAACATTGGGCTGAGCTTGATTTGCAGGAGCGGCCAAAAGACGCCGGCAGCCAGCGGTATGCCAATACAGTTATAAATGAAAGCCCAAAACAGGTTTTCTTTGATATTTCGGATGACAGCCCGCGATAGGCGGATCGCATTTGCGGCATCCATTAAATCAGACTTCATCAATACAACATCTGCAGAAGAGATCGCAACATCAGTACCCGCTCCAATTGCAATACCAACGTCCGACCGAGCCAGTGCAGGCGCATCATTGATACCATCCCCTACCATGGCAACTAGGTGCCCGGATTCTTGAAGACGGCGCACTTCACGTTCTTTATCCTGTGGAAGGACTTCCGCAATGACATGGGGGATATCAAGCTGATTACAGATGGCCTGAGCCGTCACACGATGGTCGCCGGTCAACAACGTAACGTCAATGCCAAGATGTTTAAATTGCTCGATTGCCGCTTTGCTAGACGGTTTGACAACATCGGCTACCCCGATCACACCGATCAGCACACCATTTTTCGCAAAATACAGCGGAGTCTTTCCTTGTTCTGCAAGTGCCTGGCCGAAAGAAACTCCTGCTTCCGTTGAGATGTCCGCAGCTTCCAACATAGAGGCATTGCCTGCAAGACAGACATCTCCATGAATTTGAGCGGAAATTCCTTTGCCTACCTGCGCTTCAAATCCGGAGATTGGAAGGCTGCGGGTATTCTGCGCTTTTGCATATGTGACAATGGCCTCTGCCAACGGATGTTCCGAGGGCTGTTCTAGCGTATATGCGATTTCTAGCAGTTCCTGTGTGCTGATGCCGAAGGCTTTGATATCTGTCACCGTAGGATGGCCTTCTGTCACGGTACCAGTCTTGTCCAGCACAATCGAATTGACCTTATGCAATTGCTCAAGTGCTTCTGCAGACTGGAATAAGACACCATTTTCCGCACCAACACCTGTGCCGACCATTATTGCAACTGGCGTTGCCAGGCCCAGCGCGCAAGGGCAGGAGATCACAAGAACAGCGATGCCGCATGATAGAGCAAAGGTAAAGCTAGCACCGGAGATAAGCCATACGATTGTTGTGATCAGCGCGATACATAAGACAATTGGGACAAAGATCCCTGCAACTTTATCAGCAAGCTTAGCGATAGGAGCTTTGGAAGCGCTGGCTTCTTCGACGAGGCGAATAATTTGTGAAAGTGTGGTTTCGTCGCCTACCCTTGTCGCCCGGAATGTCAAGAAACCAGTCTTGTTGATCGTTGCGGCGATGACTGTATCGCCAGGCCCCTTTTCAACGGGAATGCTTTCTCCAGTTAAAGCAGATTCGTCAAGCGCAGCTTGACCTTCTATGATTACGCCATCAACTGGAACGCTTTGACCGGGGCGGACTACAATGAGGTCGCCTACTTGTACTTCCTCAATTGGAACAGACACCTCATCTCCGTCTCGCAGGATGGTGGCTGTTTTGGGCCGTAGATCCATCAATTTAGAGATGGCTTCTCCAGTCTTTTTCTTCGCACGTGTTTCAAAGTACTTTCCAAGTGTCACAAGGGTCAAAATCATGGCAGCCGATTCAAAATATAAGTCGTGCATATACTGATGCACTCGTGCCATGTCCTGATGGCCCAGGCCCCAACCAATTTGGTATAAGACGAAGACACCATACACCAGGGCAGCGCCAGATCCAACGGCAATTAGGGCGTCCATTGTGGGGGCTCGATGCCATAGAGTCTTAAAGCCGTTGATATAGTACTTCTTATTCACAATTACAATGGGAAGCGTCAGCAAAAGCTGCGTAAGAGCAAAATTAGATGCATTTTCAGCGCCAGCTAGAAATGCAGGAAGCGGCAACCCAACCATACTGCCCATCGAAACATACATGAGAACGATCAGGAATACAAATGATATCACAATACGGTGCCACATCACGCGCAATTCCTGTTCACCGGTTTCGGTGGTGGCAGCACTTTCCGCGGTAGGAGCCTTGGTATTTTGACTGCGGACAGAGGCGCCATAGCCCGCATGAACCACAGCCTGCACGATATCCTGGTCTGTAAGCTGATCTTCAGCGTAAACGGTCGTCATGCTGCCTGCAAGCAGATTTACTTGAACATCTTGCATGCCAGGAAATGCACGGACTGCTTTTTCTACGTGAGCAGAACAAGCAGCACAGCTCATACCGGTGACATTAAACTGTTGTTTCATTATAATCCCTCCCTGCAACCCCTCCCCATTGGGGGCGAGTATGAACTTAGTATAACATGCCTGAGAAAATTGTCAAGCGGAAAATTATACCGCCCATCATAAAAATAGCAGAGAAAAGTCCCACGTGTAGAATGCTGCTACACACGGGACTTCATGGATCGTCACAAACTGAGATACCTTCGCGACTGCAACGATTGTTCTAGATTTGTTCTTAAGTAAACCGCATCCGGCCGAATAAGTTCAAAAAATCTGCAAAAGTAGCGATTAAGAAATTGTGACAGAGAACGAAAGGTTTTCCTCTTGTCCAGGCTGCAGTACGCGGATTCCAACTTTTTGCTCAAGTTCTTTCCCCAGATA
>CALXHP010000056.1 GCA_944388135.1 uncultured Gemmiger sp.
GCTTCATGTTGTCGTTGATGGCGAACACGCCGCCCTTTTTCAGCACCCGCAGGGTCTCCAGCAGCAGCGCCCGTTTAACCGGCGTAGTGGAGCAGGACGGTGTTTACGGCTTCCGGGTCGCCCTCATGGGCTTTGAGGATTGTTTCATAGGGGAGAAGTCTACTCATACCGGCTTACCCCCATTTCTTCGCGTAGCCGCTGCAAGGCAAGCTGGATATGCCGCCCCGCTGTGCTGCGTGACCGGCCAATGTACGCGCCGATCACGCGCTGCGGCTGGTGCAGAAAGTAATAGCGCAGGATTTCTTCCCGCGTCTGCTCCGGCAAAACAGAGATCGCGTCGGCAAGGGCAGCGTTGCTCAATAGGACGGTCTGGCCGCAGACGGTAAAGGGGTGTTCTTCGTCCGGCTCCGGCTCGGCAAATTGGATAAACTTCTCATTTGTCAGATAATCAAGGGAAATTTCCCGTTCCCATCTCTGCCGCAGCCGTATAATTTTCCCTATGGCGGCATAGCGAATGACGGCTTTACAAAAGGCGTTGTACCTGTACTGGATATACTCTTGATAGGCTTCAATCTCGGTCATGGAAATTCTCCCTCTCTGATAATAATGCGGGGCGGCAGCACTCCTTGCTGTCGCCCCTTGATTGCCTATCTGCAAAGGCGGGCGGGGCTGTCAACGGCGGCGCGTATGCGCCGTTTATCTTGACCGTTGACTGGCTCGGCTGGCTTTGCTATTTTATTGGTTATCAGCTATCTGCTTGCTTCTATGACACCCGGTTTTTCGGCAGAGTTTTTATAAGAATGAGGGCATAGACAAGGATAATGGCAAATTCAATCAAGGTGAAAATCATACGCTTCTCAACGTTTAGGCTTGCTTGATTTGCAAAAGCACTAAGTATATTTATCATAGAATGAGTAACGATACAGGGAAGCAGGCTTCTACCACGGTAAAACAAAATTACAAACAGGAAACCAAAAGCAATCGCTCCCACAATTTGAAACAGATTTGCTACAAGTTCCATACCGCTGCCGTTTACTAAATTCACCAAATGTCCAACACCAAATGTAACGCTCGAAATGATAATCGCTGTTTTCACATTGTCCTTAGCAATCGCCTTAAAGAGGAAACCTCGAAAAATCACTTCTTCTATAAATCCAACGCATAGCATTAAAATGATATGACAGACCATTTCCAACCAAGAGTAATTTACCATAATCCCATTCCAAAGATTACTTGTAGCCAAAATAATCAACGGAACGTAGTAGAGGAACTGGCGAGCTGATACAGATGATTTACAAAGCCCATACTTGTCAAGCAACCTGTTTTTCTGCACAAAGGAAAACAAAACTATAGCCTGTACAACACAAAAAACAGCACTTACAGCGTTTTCAATCCCTATTATTTCATTGAGTGGATTGGCTAAGGATTGCAAAACGCAGTAAACTCCAATCCAGACAAGAGCAAATGTTAACTCGTTTTTCTCGTATAGCTTTTTCATTATATGTCCTCCTGTGCGGCTAAAACTGCGCCTTTATATGTTTGCTCCAAATGAGAAGCAACAAGTTCTTCGTCATACTCTAATGAGTTGTTAGCAATAATACTTGCATATCCGTGAGCAAATAAGGCAATCGTTAGAAATACTTTTTTTGTCTGTTCTATGCTCATTTCCATTGCTTCCTGCATAACAGAAAGGATGGGAATAAGTTCCTCTGAGTCGATCATTTCAAGTAGACTGTTCTCGGTGGCAAAGCCCGACTGGAAAAGTAAGCGGAACAGTTTAGGTTCTTCAATCGCGAAACGGATATAATTTAATCCGATTCCAAGCATAATTCCTTCTTGCGGCTCTTTTATATTCATCAAATATTCCGTATGAAATCTATCTGCTTTGGCATAAGTAGCTTTTTTCAATTCTTCAATCGTTTCAAAATGATACATAACTGGCTGCGTGGAACAGTTCAGCTTTTTTGCAACTGTCCTAGCGTTGATATTTTCCACACCCGATTCACGAGCAACCTCAAATGCGGCATCAATAATCATATCCTTTGTGACCTTAGCTTTTGGTGGCACTATATTTACCTCCGATTTATTATATTTGTTATATAACGTAAATTATATATTAAATTTCCTTGCTTGTCAATCATTTGCCTGTGCAGTAAAAAGAACCGTTGTCCCGTAAACATTCACACGGTCATAAGCGGCTCTTTTGTGCGGAATAGCAGGTGGTTGTCTATCAAATTTTTGTGTGTTACTTTATGGCACATGAGCATTGACGGCGCATCGGAATTCCGGATCTACTGGCAGCTGGTGCTGCCTCTGGCCCGGTCGGCACTGGTGACGGTGGCGCTGTTTGCTTTTGTCTGGTCCTGGACCGACTTCCTCGGCCCGCTGATTTACCTGACCGATCCCGACAAATGGACCATCTCCCTGGGGCTGAGCCAGTTCACCACCTCCTATGGTTTCCAGTGGGCACAATTGATGGCAGCTTCCGCTATCTTCATCATTCCCATGGTCATCTTTTTCTTCTTCATGCAAAAATCCTTCCTGGAAGGCATCAGCACAAGCGGTATCAAATAAACAAGACAAGGAGCATCTGTTATGGAAAAAATTAGAATCGGTATCATCGGTACCGGCAGCATCAGCCATTTTCATATGGTGGGATATCGGGCCAGCAGCGACATTGCCCAGGTGACGGCTGTATGTGATCTGAACGAGGACCGTGCCCGCGCCTTTGCGGAAAAGTACGGCGTCCCCCATGTGTATACCAACTATGAGGATATGCTGCGGGAAGCCCCCCTTGACGCAGTAAGTGTTACCACCTGGAACAATGCCCACGCACCGGCCACCATCGCCGCCCTGAAAGCCGGCAAACATGTCCTGTGCGAAAAACCCCTGGCCATGAACGCGATGCAGGCACAGGAAATGGCCGACACCGCGAAGGCGGCAGGCAAGCTTTTGATGGTGGGCTTTGTGCGGCGCTTTGCCCAGAACACCGACGCCCTCAAGGCTGTGATCGAGGCGGGCGACCTGGGGGAGATCTATTCTTCTCAGGTCAGCATCGTGCGGCGCTGGGGCAACCCCGGCGGCTGGTTTTCGGACAAAAAGCGCAGCGGCGGCGGTGCGCTCATCGACCTGGGGGTGCATATCATCGATCTGGCCCGGTATCTGGCCGGCAATCCCCATCCTGTCAGCGTCTATGGGGCGACCTTCTCCCGTCTGGGCATGAAACCGGATATCCTCGGCGTTGAAAAGTACAAGACGGCAGACTACGACGAGTACTGTGACGTGGAGGACGCAGCCACCGCCCTGATCCGTTTTGACAACGGCATGGTCACCTACTTAAATGTCACCTGGGTGGACAATGCGGAAGATTCCTCAAAAATGCATTTCAGCGGCAGCAAGGGCGGCGCCCAGCTGGAACCGGTGCTGGAAATCTACCAGGATCGCCACCACTACCTGAACAACATCCGCCCCAAGCTGCAATACCAGGGAATCGATATGGAGGATATCTTCACCAAGGAGATCCGCCACTTTGTTACCTGCATCCGGGATCATTCCCCCTGCCGCTGCCCTGCCGAGGACGGCGTTTGGCTGATGAAGATCCTGGACGCGGTGTATGAATCGGCGCGCACCGGCCATGAGGTGCTCATCCGCTGAGGAAAGGAAGATACAGCTATGAAAATTGGCGTATTGTCGGAATCTTTTCGGCTGCCCATGCTGCAGGCGGTGGATCAGGCTGCGGCCCTGGAGCTGGATGGCCTGCAGATCTATGCGGTGGGCCGGGAACTGAACTGCGGACGCTGTGCACCGGATACCGTAAAAGAGCTGCGCCGCCATATTGAAGCCAGCGGCCTGTGCGTCAGTGCTGTCTGCGGGGATCTGGGCGGCCATGGCTTTGCCGTTGAGCAGGACAACCCTGCCAAGGTGGATACCTCCAAGCGCATTGTGGATCTGGCGCTGGAGCTTTCCACCCGGGTGATCACTACCCACATCGGGGTGATCCCCCAGGATACGACCTGCCGCCGGTATGCGGTAATGCAGCAGGCCTGTGCCAGCCTTGCGGAATATGCCAGATCGGCGGGGGCGGTGTTTGCCATCGAGACCGGCCCGGAAAAAGCCCGGACGCTCCGGGACTTTCTGGACACTTTGCCCCAGGGGGGCATCGGCGTCAACCTGGACCCTGCCAATCTGGTCATGGTCACAGATGATGACCCCGTACAGGCGGTCCATACGCTGGCGCCCTATATCGTGCATACCCATGCCAAGGATGGGCGCCGGCTGCGCCCGGCCGATCCGCAGGCGGTTTATGACTTCTTTGCCGAGGGCGGCATTGGGGACCTGCGCCTGGAGGACTATTTCCTGGAGACCCCGCTGGGCAGCGGGGACGTGGATTTCCCGGCTTATCTGCAGGCGCTGCGCCAAATTGGATACGACGGCTTCCTTACCATTGAGCGGGAAGTGGGCCGGGATCCGGCCGCGGATATTCTGCATGCCCGGGACTTTCTGCGCAAATATCTTTAAGAATTTGGGGTGAATCCCATGAAGACCTACGGAGTTGCTGTATTTGGTTGCGGTCATATCGGCTGCCAACATCTTCAGGACATTTATTATCGTGACCGCATCCGTCTGGTGGGCGTGGTGGACGCAGACCCGGTACGGGCAGCGCTTTGCAAACGAATGTACGGTGCAGAAAGCTGCGGTACGGATTACCGGCCGTATCTGCAGCGGGACGACGTGCAGATCGTGGTCATTGCCACTTACACCGACACCCACCTGCCGATCCTGCAGCAAGCGCTGGCGGCCGGCAAGCATGTCCTGTGCGAAAAACCGGTAGGCACCGACATGGAGCAGTGCCGGGCGTTTTTACAGGCGGTGCGCAGCACCGACCGCAAAGTCCTGGTAGGGCACATCCTGCGCTATAACGAAACCTATCGCCGGGCTGCCGATCTGATCCGCAGCGGCCTGATCGGGCAGGTGAAGGTGATCCGTATGGTGCAGAACCATCACAGCCTGAATTGGGGCCGGTATAAACGCCTCCTGCAGGACGCAACGCCGGTATTGGACTGCGGTGTACACTATTTTGACGTGATGCAGTGGTTTACCGGTTCCCGGATCATCGGGGTGCGGGCTTTTGGTACCCGCATTGACCAGGACCTGACGGAACAGCAGATCAACTATACGATGGCAACGGTCAGGCTGGAAAACGGGGCCGTGGGCTATTATGAGGCCGGATGGTCCCCGGCGATGAACTCCTCCAACCTGAAAGAGGTGGTGGGGGACAAAGGCACCCTGCAAATCGTGCTGAACCCTTACCGCAATACCAATGTGGAAGAAGGGGACCTGATCCGGGTGCATCTGCGGGAAAGCGATGAATACCGGGAAATCAACCTGAATACCCCCTACCGGAATATGTGGGGGGAAATGCAGCATCTGATCCGTATGATCGAGGAGGATATTCCCCCCTGCCCTACCCATGAAGAAATATATGAGGTGTTCCGGGTGGCGTTTGAAGCCCAGCGTCAGGTTCGGGAGGGGGACTTTGTTCCTTTGGAACAGGACGGGCCTGTTTGCAGTCCCGGCTGCTGCGGCCGCATCTGACACAAACCGAATGATACACAAAACAGCGCTCCCTGCCAAAGCGGGGAGCGCTGTTTTGGTATAAGGGCCGTTGCCCCGGCTTTACCCCACCAGGGCGGCCAGGCTCTGCCAGTTGGCAGCGATGGTGATGAGCCCTGCCACCCCGATGAAGCCGTAGACGCAGATCTTCATCCGGGCGGTGTCGATCTTATCCACCACCCTGCCGCCCAGGGCGGCCCCCACCAGCAGGGCCACCCCGGCCCGGATGTGGATGCGGTCCGAACCGTAGAGCAGAAAGACCGACAGAATCACCAAAAACAGCCCCAGCACAGGCTTGAGGGCGTCGGTGTCCATGGACGCGGCCTGCTGTAAAGCCAGAAAGTAGAAGGGAAAGTAAAACACCAGGGGCAGGATGCAGTGGCAGAACCGGATGCTCCGGCGGTAGCGCAGCAATACCGACAGGCAGAGCACGGTGCACAGGCATTGGCTCATGGCCGAGGACTGGGCCACGCTGAAGAGCAGCGGATAGAAGAGCATCAGCAGCACCCCGGCCCCGAAGCCGGTAACGCCCTGTACCAGGCCCGCCAGCAGGGCGGGCAGCAGCATGGCGGCAATGGTCATGTACAAAACCTCTTTTCTCAAAGCAGACACCCCGCAACTTTTGCGGGGTGTCTTTTTATAAAATGGTTTACGCTTCCACGGTCAGTACCGGGTCCATGGCGGCGGCAGGGCCGGTTTTCAGCCTTTTGACGGCCTGGTAGTCGTCGCTGTTGGTCACCACCACCACGGTTATGGTGGGATGCCCGGCAGCCTGGATGGCCGCGGGGTCAAAGGTGAGCAGCCGCCGGCCCCGTTTGACGGTGTCGCCCTCCTTGCAGTGGAGGGTGAAGCCCTGGCCGTTCATATCCACCGTGTCGATGCCCACATGGATGAGCACCTCCATGCCGTCGGCGGAGCGCAGCCCCACCGCGTGCTTGGAGTCCACCGTCTGGATCACCGTGCCGTCAAAGGGGGCATAGACGGTGGGGTCGTCGGGTTGGATGGCCAGGCCCTGGCCCAGGATGCCGGCGGAGAAGGTCTCGTCGGGCACCTCCTCCAGGGGAATGACGGTGCCGGTCAGCGGCGCGTAGAGGGTGCGGGCCGCGGCGGTATCGGTGGGATGGAGATCGGCGTCAGCCGGGGCGGCCGGCGCGGCGGGAGCCGCCTTGCCGGCAGACTTCTTGTCGCCGCTGAGCAGGTAGGAAGCAATCAGCGAGACCGCAAAGGCGATGCAGACGGTGCCGATGGCGATGAAGATGTTGTTGGGGTCCTCCCCGATGAAGGTGGGCAGGGCGGGCACGCCGGGGCTGGCGATGGCGTACCGCTTCAGGTGGAAGATACCGGCGAAGAGACCGCCGCAGACGCCGCCCAGCACCACGGCGGGGATGATCTGCTTGTACTTGACGATGACGCCGTAGACGGCGGGTTCGGTGACGCCGCAGAAGGCGGTGAAGCCGGTGGAAAGGGCCAGTCCCTTGGCGTTCTTGTCACGGGTGCGCAGGCCGAAGCCGATGGCCGCGCCGGAGCAGGCCAGCACCGCGGCCAGGAATCCGGGGCCGCAGACCGTCTCGTAGCCCATTTCGGCCAGCTGGATGGTCTGCAGGGGCGGGAAGATGGCCAGATGCATCCCGAAAAAGACGAGGAAGGGCTGGATGCCGCCCACGATGGTGGGCACCAGGACGGGGACGTTCTGATCCAGGAAGGAGATGGCCCCCGCCAGGGTGCCGCGGCCCTCGTCGTCCTTGTCCACATAGACAAAACCGTACCGCTTTTTCATCTCGCCGGTGCCGGCGCTGACCAGGTCGATGCAGCCCCAGGGGGTGTAGCCGATCAGGTCCACGTGGTCCTTCTCCACCGCGTCCTTCATGGCCCGGATGTGGGCGGCCAGGAAGTCGATGCGGTAGTCGTCCCGGATGGAACCGTCCGGCTCCACCTTGTCCACGGCCCCCAGGCCGTTTTCCACCACAAAGAGGGGCACCTGGTACCGGTCGTACAGCTGGTTCAGGGCCATCCGCAGCCCGGTGGGGTCGATCTGCCAGCCCCAGTCGGTGATCTTGAGATAGAGGTTCTTGCCGCCCCGGGCCATGTTGCCGCCCACCATCTCGGTCACATGGACGCCCGCCACCCGGGAACAGTAGTAGCTGAAGCCGATGAAGTCCACCACGCCTTCCCGTAAGAGCTCAGCGTCCCCGGGCTCCTGGGTGAAGTGGCCGCCGATGGACTGGGCGTAGGCTTCGCAGACATTGGTGTAGTGCCCCCGCACATAGACATCCCCGAAGTACCAGACGTTGTACATGGCTTCCCGGGCGGCCAGCTGGTCGGCGGGGTCGCAGGTGCCGGGGTAGGTGGTGGGGTAGATCAGCATGCAGCCGATCTTGGCTTCGGGGTCGATGCGGCGGCAGGCCTTCACGGCCAGGGCGCTGGCCACCAGCATGTGGTGGCTGACCTGGAGTTTTACGTCGGCGGGGTTTTCATCGGGGCGGTAGACGATGCCCGCCTGCAGCCAGGGCCGGTCCAGGCCCAGGGTGCAGTTGATCTCGTTGAAGGTCATCCAGTACTTGACCCGGCCCTTGTACCGCTCAAAGAGGACGGTGGCGTACCGCTCGAAGAACTCAATCAGCTTGCGGTTGCGCCAGCTGCCGTACTCCTGCACCAGGGTCAGGGGCATCTCGTAGTGGCTGATGGTCACCACCGGCACGATGTGGTATTTTTCCAGCTCGTCCAGCACCTTGTCGTAGAAGGCCAGGCCCGCCTCGTTGGGCTCGGTCTCGTCCCCCCGGGGAAAGATCCGGGTCCAGGCGATGGAAAAACGGAAGCACTTGAAGCCCATCTCGGCCAGCAGGGCGATGTCCTCTTTATAGTGGTGGTAGAAGTCCACGCCCTCATGGCTGGGGTAGTAGTCCCCGGGGTGGACACTGTCGTGGATGACCCGCTGTACCGTGGCGCTGCCGCCCTTGTACACATCGTCGATGGAAACGCCCTTGCCGCCCTCCTGCCAGGCGCCCTCAAACTGGTTGGCGGCGGTGGCGCCGCCCCACAAAAAGTCCGGTCTCAACATGGCTGTCTGCCTTCCTTTCCTGCGTTGGTTCGTTGTTTTGTGTATCCGTTATAGCACACCGGCGCCCCTTGTGCAATATGTACACAAGATCTTGGCACGGTGTTTTGTTTTTGGCTCTTTTTACAAGAAAAAGGGCAAAACAGCTGTTTCGCCCCTTCGTCAAATTGCCTTGCCAAGGGGGCGAAAATTCGGTACAATGATGAAAAGACAATCGGAAGGAGAAATGCCCCATGCTGTTGAGCCAGCAACTGGAAGAGATGGACCTGCCCCACGCCGAGGCAGGGGTGGTACGCACTTTGCTGGAGAAGGGAAGCGCCTTGCGGGGCGCTTCCACCCGGCAGATCGCGGCGGCGGCCTACACCACCCCCGCCACCCTGGTGCGGCTGGGGCAGCGGCTGGGCTACGAGGGCTGGGCGGATTTTTTTGAAGCTTATCTCGAGGAACGGGACTATCTGGACCGGCATTTCCAGAAGATCGACGCCAACCGCCCCTTTGCGGCGCAGGACAGCCAGACGGTGATCGCCAACAAGATCGCCACGCTGCATCAGGAGAGTATCCAGGACACCCTGGCCCTGCTGGATTACGGCGAACTGGAAAAGGCGGTGGCGCTGCTGCTGGCGGCCCGCAACATCTATCTGGTGGGGGTCAGTGTCTCGCTGGACTGCACGATTTTGTTCAAGCGGAAGATGCAGCGTCTGGGCAAGACGGTGCTCATGGAATCCAACCAGGGGGAGCTGCTCTTTTTGCTGCTCTCCGCCGCCCAGCAGGACTGCGCCATCGTGGTGTCCTACTCCGGCACCACCAGGCGCATTGTGGAAAGTGTGGAGATCCTCCACCAGAACGGGGTGCCCACCATCCTGCTCACCGGCCTGGGGCAGAATCCCCTGCGGGCCATGGCGGACTGCGTGCTGCATATGACCACCCGGGAACGGCTTTCTTCCAAGATCGCCAACTTCACCACCGAGGTATCCGCCCAGCTGCTGCTGGACATCCTTTACGCCTGCTACTTTGCAGCGGATTACGACAAAAACTGGAACACCCGCCTGCAATTTACCCGGCAGGCGGAACTCTACCGCCACTCGGACAACCAGATCATGAAAGAGTGACATGACGTTTCCTTTGTGACCATAACAGCCAGCGCCGGAAATTGTGCACGCTGCACAATTTCCGGCGCTGGTTCATTGTATTTTGCTGTTCGTCACAGTTCCTCGGCCAGACTGCTGCGTCCGGCTGGACCGGGAACCGGGGTTGGCCGCCGGGCATATCCCCATCCCTTTTACCGGCTGCCGGTTCATGGAACAGCGCTCACTCCGGCAGAATGACTGCCAGCCAGTGGCAAAGCCGGACAAAACCGGGCGCGGCCTTTCTGCCGGGCAGATAATCGAATTTGTCACCGTTTTTCATTTCGCAGGAAAAGTATACATGCCTCCTGTAACCTGTAGGGCTCTGAAGGTCGCACTCCACTGCCGGGGGAAAGCTGGCCCACCGTTCCAGAGGCAGTGCTTCCAGACAGCGGCCCAGTTCCTCCTTCTGTTTCTCCGTCAAGGAGAGGGTCACCGGGTCGAAAAAACCTTCGGGGAAATTGCGCCCGCCGTCCCTGGACACATCGATCTCATTCCGGGCCGTCAGAATTTCCCCGTCACAGGTAAAGCAGCGGATGGGCAGATCACCGAATCCTGCGGAAAAACACCGGATATCCTCTGCTCGCCACGAGGCGGGCCAGGTGTAGTGGATTCCCTGAACGTGGCTGCCCGGATCAAGAGTCTGGCGTCCAAGGGGAAGGACCCGGCCCTCCGCCGGCGGTGCCGGTGAACCGGCTTTCATCTGTTTCAGCGCCTGCCGCAGCTGGAGGGGATCGGCATAGCGGTCCCCGGGGTTGTAGGCGGATGCCTTTTTCAGGACCGCCCACAGCTGCCTGTCGGCATGGCTCGGCATGGGCAGCGGCGCGCCGGAAAGCCGCTGCCGCAAAGCCTGCTCCCGGTCGGCGAGGGAAACGGGGGACGGAGCCGGGGGCAGGAAGGGCAGCCGGTTGTCATTGAGCAGCTGGTAGAGTACCAGCCCCAGGGAATAGAGGTCCGCCGGAAAACCGCAGCGCATCCCCTTGTAAATCTCCGGCGCCATATAGGCCTGGGTCACCCACGCCGGGAAATGGAAAGTTCCGTCCGGGAGCCGTGCCGTGCCGAAGTCCCCCAGCTTGAAGGTGCCGCTCTCCGAGACAAAGATGTTCCCCGGTTTGATGTCCCCGTGGACGATGCCGTACCTCCGGCACACTTCCAGGGCTTTGCAGAGATCGATGCCCAGACGGAGGATCTCCTGCCGGGAGAGGGCCTTTTTCTGCCGGAGATAGTTGTTCAGGGGGGTCAGCAGTTCCATCTGGATCAGGATGTCCCAGCCGGTTCCGTCTCTGTGTTGGATGACCTGGTGGTTCTCATAGGCCACCACATTGCTGTGGCCCCTGAGCTCGCTCACAAGAGCCGCCTTCTGCACCAGTTCCTGGACAATGCTGCCGGAATAACCGCACCCGATGTCCTCGTCCATGGGGGAACGGCCCCGGCTGGGGCTCACTGGGATGGTGATGACCTTCAGGGCCGCCTTGCAGACCCGCCCGGCGTCCTCCCGCTCCATTTCAAAGACCTTGCCGAAGGCCCCTTCCCCGATAAGCCGGGTGATGTGCCATGCCCCAAAAATCGGCTCGTATTGCTTGTAGTTGTTGAGGTCCATCCTTGTTCTCTCTTCCCCGGGACCTGCTCCCGGTTTTACTGTTTTGCTGCTCCGTTTTTTCGGATTTTCCCTCCGCGCCGGGCAGCCTCAGAACTGAAAGCACCGGAAGTCAATGCCGTGCCCCATGAGCAGGGAATCCACCTGATAGCAGCCGTTGCCTGCCAGGACCCAGTCCGCCAGGGCGTCCGGCAGCAGGCGGCTGGGGTCCAGGGCCTGGCGCAGCTTTTCCGCCTGATGGGGGGTCAGCTCGTAGTGGGAATCTTCCGCCTTTTCGATGTCGATGCTGTACTCCCGGACCGCGCCCTGCCGGTCATAGAACACCGAGAGATAAAGAGGCTCTTCCAGGGAGAGGGGAAGCACCTTGCGGAACTGGTCCAGCACTTCGTCATACCGGTCATCCTCCAGGATGGCCCGGGCCATGCGGTATTTCAGCACCCGCCGCCGGTCCTGGGCGGTCACCCGGTCCAGGCGGTGCAGGTCGCTGTTGTGGAGAAGGTCCGCCAGCTTCACCCGGCGGGCGATGGGATTTTTCCGCAGCCGGACCACATAGTCCAGATAGTGGGTATAGGGGTTCCGGGTCAGCAGCTGCAAAGCCTCCAGCACCGTTTCGGGGAAGCCGGACTCGCGCAGGGCCTGCAGGGGACAGTCGGAATCCTCCAGCACATCGTGGAGCAGGGCGGTGCAGATCTCCTCCTCGGTCTCCATCTGTTCCGCCAGGTGGAGGGGATGGATGATATAGGGCAGGCCGCTCTTGTCCAGCTGGTGCCGGTGGACGGTACAGCAGATCCGCAGGGCCTTTTTGGTGAGGGGGGTGTAGAGCAGTCCCACGGGGCGCAGCGGCTTCATGGGCTGGGGCCGGGACGACTCCTCCCGGGGCTTGGCTGCGGGGGCGGGGGCCGGTTCCCCGGACTTCGCTGCAGGGGCGGGGGCCGGTTCCCGGGGCGGCTGTTTTTCCGCCGGCCCTTCCACCGTCGGCCCTTCCACCGCCTCGAAAAGCTGGTTGGCCATCTTCTCAATGACGTCCCGCAGTTCCAGGTCTTCCAGGTCAAAGGCGGCCTCCACTGCCTCCTTGCCCAGCCAGGCCCCCAGGATGTTGCCGCAGATGGCGCCGGTGGAGTCGCTGTCCCCCTTGTGGTTGACGGAGGCACGGATGGCGGCGGCAAAATCGTCCTGGTAGCGCACGGCGCAGAATACGGCGATGGCCAGGGCCTCCTCCGCCACCCAGCCCTCGCCCAGGGCGTGGATGCCGTCCAGGTCGGACACCGCGGGGTCCCGCGCCAGTTTCACCGCACGCATCAACAACTTATAGGCGGTCTCGTCACCCCCCGGAACGTTTACATGGGGGATCACCTGTTCCAACCCGTATTCCCGTTCGGGATACTTCTGAACAATGTAATAAATGATCTGGGCCAGCATACTGGAACTTGTCCAGGCCAATCTGTGTCCATGGGTCAGTGCCGCATCGCAGGCGGCAATTCTGTACACAATGATAAAGCCATCTTCGTTGGGACGGATGGGGTCACAATGGACCGCCAGGCCAAAGGGGGCCGCCCGCATGACGGTGCCGCAGCCCTTGCTGTTGTTCACCGGCTCTTCCGTCGTGCCGCCGCCGGGACTGTTGTAGATGGCATTCAGGCAGCTGTTGCCCGGGGCCCGGCGGGCATGCATCCGGGGCTCTTTGTAGACCCACATCCTGGGGTGTTCCGGGTCGTCCATCCGGGCGGTATCCCCCTGGGTGGCCAGCCACTCCCGGTAGGCGGTCCACAGGTTCTCCCGCAGGTCTCCGCCCTGCTGTTTTGTGTAAACGATGGCGTTGGCGGCAAAAAGGGTCATCTGGGTGTCGTCCGAGATGAGGGCCGGGTGCCCGGCCTGGGCCAGGGTCTGGATGCCCTGAGGACCGTATTTCTCCCAGATGGCGTTCTCCCGGATGAATTCCACGGGATAGCCCAGGGCGTCGCCCACCGCACCCCCCAGCAGGCAGCCAATATACCGGCTGCGCTTGGCCTCCCGGGGGTCGGCAGGAAGCTGCGGGGCGGCAGGCTCCGTCTTCTTGGGGGGAACGGCCGTTTGGGGGGCGGCAACATCCTCCAAAGGCCAGAACTGTCCGTTGTCGGCCATGCCCAACGGGAAGGCGCAGAGGTCCAGCCACGCCCGGGTGGTCAGCTCCGGCACCGGGGGTTGGATGCACTTGGCCTTGAAGCGCTCCACCGCCATGGCGTAGAGCTGCCGGTCCAGGGTGAACTCCGCCGTCTGCCACAGCTTCCAGCTTTCATCCTCGGGCAGATGGAGCAGAAAAATGCCGGTCCTGCCCTGGTGGGTACACTGGCCCAGCACCTTGAAGTGGGCGTCTTTCTGCGCCACATGAAGGCCCCAGCCGTTATGCTCAAACCGGGACATGTCCTGCATATGGTTGGAGAGGATCACATACCGGTGGGTGGTGATCATCCCCATAAAGCGGTTGGAGGCGTCGGTGAAGGCCTTCTCCCGGATGATAAGGCCCGGGGTGTAGCGCCGGGCCAGTTCCTCCGGCAGGTTCAGGTCCCGGGCAAAAAGGGCTATGCCGGGATACAGTTTGTTGCAGATGGCCTGGAGCTCTTCCTTCGGCAGGGAATCGGGGTGGTAACTTTTGCTCATGGTTTGTCCTCCTTCAGGCAGGGGGGCACCACCTGCCTGTATTTTTTCTGCGCAGGGAAAAGGAAAGGATTTCCTTTTATTATAACGAATCCAATAAAAAGGGACAAGCTGTTTTGCCGGTGCCGGGCGGTGACCGGCGGCAGACAAAAAGCGGTCCCGGCCGGAGGGGCAGAGCCGCCCCTCCTCTCCATTTTTGCGCAGAATCCGACCAGTTTTGTATCCCCTGTGGAAAGGGCGGGAAGGGTATGCTACCATAAACAGGCAAGAAAACCTGTTTATCTGCAAGGAGGAAACAAAGATGAAACGGATCGTCTGTTTGCTGCCGGCCCTTGTGCTGGCAATTTCCCTGGCGGCCTGCGGCTCGAAGCAGTGCCCGGATGACGTGGTGACCGAGCTGCTCTTTGCCGACAAAATGGAATCCGGGGACACCGTCACCTCGGTCCAGGTGAACAGCCATGAGCTGGAGGACAATGACGACACCATCACGGCTACGGTGGAGTACGAGAACGACTATGCCACCTTTACCAGTGAGTTCCGGGCGGGCGTGCGGTACTTCCAGGATGCCCGGACGTGGCGGCTCCTGGATGTGTACGAGGAAACCCTGACGGCGGTGGAACCGAAAGTGCTGCCCACGGCGGAGGAGATAGCGGCGCTGTTTGACGCCGACCGGGGCGAGTGCTTTACCATGATGGGGCTCTACCGGGAGGGGCTGTTCGACAACAAGAACCCCCTGATGCTGGATATTGACTGCACCGTGGGGGAGGCCACCCGTGTGGACACCGACCCCACCCAGCCGATGCTGAGTGTGCCGCTGGATGTGGAAGGGCAGCGGGACGGCTGGTTCACCACCCACGGCACCATTGTGCTGCAGCTTTCCTTTGATCCGGACGACGGCAGCTGGACCATCACCGATGCCCAGCCCGGCAGCGATTTCTCCATGGATTGCGTGCTGGCCAACCGCAGCTACGCCACCGACTCCGTGGAGGCGGGTATGAAGGCCGGTGTAGGCCATGTGACCATGGTGTATGAGCTGACCCTGGGGGACTTTGACTGGACCACCCTGTCCTTTACCGGCGACTGCGTCTATACCCAGAAAAGCCTGACCGAGGGCACTGAAAAGAACTACGACATAGCGGACCTGGTCAAGGTGGGGTATGCAGGCGACTGGATCGATGGCCCCACCTTTGAGGTCTATGTGGTGGATACCATGATCAGCTTCATGATGGTGGACGATGACGGCCAGGACCTCATTCAGGATATGAGAAATTACACCCTTCACCTGCAGGAAGGCTGAGCCGCGCCACGGCGGCAGCGGAAAAGGGCCTTCTGCCGGACCCTGCTTCAGACAGAACAAGACCCGGGCGGTCCCGTAAGGGACCGCCCGGGTCTTTATGGGGGAAAAGAGAAAGAGCGGAGAAAAGGATCATCCCAGATGATGCAGCACCAGGTCCAGGGCTGCGGCACCTTCGCTGTGCAGCGAGAGACCGTCTGCCTCCACCGGGGTCTCGATGATGGCGGAGAGCACCCGTTCGCCGTCATTGACGAAGAGCTCCATGCAGTCGCTGTCCAGGATCAGCCGCAGCACCAGCTTGCCATCCCGGGGGGCGACGGGCACCTCCCGGCGGTTGGGGAAGTCCTGGCGGATGCCGCAGAGGCTGCGGTCCAGTACCAGGGTGGCGGCGGCCGCATCCCAGGCAATGTCGGTATGGTGGCAGCCATCCTCGGCAAAACGCAGGGTGAACCGGCGGCAGTCGGGGCTGGCGGCCAGGTCCAGCGTCACCGTCAGGTCCAGCCGGCGGCCCGACACCCCCTCCCAGGCGGCGTCGCCGTCCAGGGTCTCCCGGCGGGTGAGGGTGTCCTGCCACAGGGTCTCCAGCTCCCGCACCGGGCGCAGGCAGAGCCGCCCTTCCCGCAGGAAGGCTTCCCGGGGCAGGCTCATCCGGCCAAACCACCGGTGACGGCGGGGCGTGCGGTTGACGGTCTCCCAGTTTTCCATCCAGCCGATGAGGATGCGGCGGCCGTCGGGGGCCACCACGCTCTGGGGGGCGTAGAAGTCCAGCCCGGAGTCCAGCGTCTGCACCCATTCCCGGGTGAAGCGGGCCCCGGCCTTGTCGTAGCGGCCCACCAGGGCCACCACCCCGTACCCGGCGTGGAATTCCCCGTCGGGGGTTGCCTCCATCTCCTGGGGGCTGACGATGAGCACCTGACGGTCCTCCAGGGGGAAGAAGTCGGGGCACTCCCACATCTTGCCGTACTCCCCGTTGCAGCGGTCCAGGGTGGTGCGATAGGTCCAGTGGCGGGCGTCGGGGCTTTCATAGAGCAGGATGCTTCCCTGTGCCGTTTTGTCCCGGGTGGAAACCACGCAGCGGTACAGCCCGTCCTCGTACCAGATCTTGGGGTCCCGGAAATCCACCGCGCTGCCGCCCTCGGGCAGCAGGTCCTCCCCGATGACCGGGTTGGCGGCATCTTTTACGAAGTCGATGCCGTCCCCGGCTGCCAGACACTGCATCTGTTTGGTGTCGTCCTGGCCGGGGCCCACCCGCTGCACGCCGGTGTAGAGCAGCAGCAGGCGGCCGTCGGGGGCGGGTACCGCCGTGCCGGAAAAACACCCGGCGTCATCGGCGTCGGTGTCGGGGGCCAGGGCACAGGGCAGATAGTCCCAGTGCAGCAGGTCGGTGGTCACGGCGTGGCCCCAGTGCATGGGGCCCCAGATGGTGTCGTAGGGGTAGTACTGGTAAAACAGGTGGTAGGCGCCCTGATAGTAACACAGGCCGTTGGGGTCGTTCATCCAGCCCGTGCGGGGGGTCAGATGAAACAGCGGGCGATCGTCGGCGGGGATGGCGTTTTCCTCCCGCGCCTCATAGCGGCGGGCTTCCTCCAGTTTGCTCATAGGGGAAAAACCTCTCTTTCGGTGTAGTTTCGGAAAAAAATCGGATTATGCGGCGCTCTCGGGGGTGGCGGCGGTGGTGCCGGCGGTCTCCACATAGCGGTCGTAGGCTTCCTGGTAGGTCTCCAGCAGTTCCTGCATGCCGTAGCTGTTCAGGTTCTCCTTGTAGGCGGCCCAGGTATCGTCGGTGATGCCGCCGTCCCGCAGCCAGGTGGCTTCCTGCTCGGCCACGAAGTTCTCAAAGTCCACGCGCCACTTGTCGATGGTGTCCAGTTCGTCCTCGGTGTAGACGCAGTCCACGGGGTAGCAGGTGGTGTCCTTCACGTAGGTCATCCAGTAGTCGTACAGGTCGGTCAGACGGTCGATGGCGCGGGGCTCCATCTCGAAGGTGTTGGCGTAGTAGTCGGACAGGATCAGCTTGGGTCCGTAGACTTCGTACTCGCTCTTGACCTCACCGGCGCTCTTGCCGAACTTCTGCTGGGCTTCGGCGTCGGTGATGCTCTGCCACAGGCCGTTCTCGTCCTGCTGGGTGAAGTAGGTGCCGATGGGGCCGTACTGCAGCTGCATGACGTTCTCGGGATCATACCACTGGTCGTAGAACTTCAGCAGATTGATGGGGCTCTCGCAGGCGGAGGTGATGCTCAGGTTGCCCGAGCTGACGCCGCCGCCGTCACGGACGGTGACGTTGTAGCTGCCGTCGGGACCGGCCAGCACCGGCAGGAAGACGTAGTCGTCGGCATAGTCGCCCATCAGTTCCTCGATGTACCACCAGGTGGCGACGCCCACCTCACCCTGGGAGCACTTGGCCATGTACTGGGTATCGGTCTGGCTGAAGGCTTCCTGGTCGATGAGGCCCTCGGCGAACCAGTTGTGGAAGTATTCCAGGGCGGCGCGGTAGTTGTCATCATCGCTGACGAAGTTCACGGTGCCGTCCGGCTGAAGGATCAGGTCGTTGCAGATGTCGTTGGTCCAGTTGGTGAAGCCGAAGCCGGCGTAGAAGATGTTCTGGCCCCAGCACCACTGGTCGATGCCGAAGCTCATGGGGATGGTGGAACCGGCGTCGTTGCCGCAGCCGGGGCGGCGTCACGCCCTGTTGACCAGCTGTTCTATTTCCCGGGCGATGCGGGCCTGTTCTGCCTCAGCCTGGTCCTGCAAAGAATGCAGGTGACGCAGAACATCGAGGATCTGGCTGCGGGTATGCTGTACCTGATCCTGGGATGTGCGGATCTGATCCAGCACGGCCCAGTCGGCCAGAATGCCGTCAAAGAGGTAGTCGGCCACCCGCAAAAAGCCGTCGATGCTCACCTGCAGGTCGGCGTCGATGGTGACGTCGGCCAGCTCGGTCCTGAAATGCCGCAGCTGGGTCTGCAGGGCTTCCACCGAGGCCTGGGCGTCATCCAGATGGCTGTGCTTGGCCAGGTCGGTGAGCAGTCCGCCTCCCAGCAGGTCCCAGGTGCCCCAGCCTTCGGCACTGTCCAGTTCGGACAGGATGTGATCCGCACAGTCCAGGGCGATGTTGCCGGCCTGCACCGCTTCCTGCAATTCCTGCCTCTGGCTGGTCAGATACCCGGCGCGTTCTTCCAGCCTTAAAATGGCTTCGGCGGTTTCCCCGCCGGCTGCCTTCACGGCCCGGGTCTTTTCCCGCAGCAGGGCGGCATAGCGTTCCTCACACCCCTGCAGGGTGCGGAGTTCCGCTTCACACTGCTGCAGTTCTTCCTCGGCGGCCCGCCATTCCCGGACGGCGGCATCACACTGGATCTGGGCGGCATAGGCTTCCCGTTGCTCCTTGGAGAGCTTTTCTTCCTTTTTTCCCAGGATGTTGTAAACAAAGGAGGCCAGGCTGGGCCGTTCCAGCCGCTCCACATCGGCCTCCTCGTGGGAAAGCCGCTGCCTGCATTCCTCGGCTCGGCGGGCATAGGCGTCCCGCTGGGTGCGCAGTTCCCCGGCGGATGCTTCCAGTTTTTTCTTTCTTGCGCACTGTGCTTGCAGTTGGCGCAGCGGTTCGTCATAGGCTGTCATGGCGTGCTCCTTCCTCGCCGGAAAAGCCTCCCCCGGCGGGGCCCTGGGGGCCTCCTCTGCCTGTATGTTTTCTGCACGGGGGAGCGTGGATTTTCTTTCATTATACCGGATTCTGTAAAAAGAGACAAGCCGTTTTGCCGGGGCATCCGTCGCTCCCGGCAGATGGCGGGGCACACTGCCCAAAAGGCGGTCCCTGTTGGCGGCAGGCCGTGGTCCGGTGGGGAAGGCAACGGCGGGAATGAAGCATTTCATCGTTTCACCGTTGCTTCGCTGTACCCTGCCGGGGCGGGGCGGGAAAATGGATTTGAATATAAAATACGATACAACGATTGTTTTATAACGTTTTTGCCGGAAAGGAAATTTTTTGAACCGCTTGACTTTTCCTTTGCACCTTTACATTCCGGTCCCGGAAGCGTATAATAATTTCAACAGAAACGAGAATGTAGAGGTATTTTTTCATGAAAAACGACAAGCGTTCCGTCACCATGGTGGATGTGGCGCGGGAGGCCGGGGTGGCGCTGGGGACCGTGTCCAAGGTGATCAACGGGCTCCCTGTGGGCGAAAGTTACCGCCGCAAGGTGGAAGCCGCCGTGCAGAAGCTGGATTACCATGTGAACCCCAATGCCAAGTTCCTGAAAAGTGAGCGGACCAACACCATCGCGTTGATCCTGCCCAACACGATCATCCCTTTTTTTGCGCTGCTGACCCAGTACGTGAATATGGCGCTGGAAAAACGGGGCTATAAAATGATGCTCTGCTTTACCGAGTACGACCATCACCGGGAGCAGGAATTGATCAGCATGGTGGTACAGAACCGGGTGGACGGCATCATAGCCCTGACCTACGATCCCCGGCTGGAAGTGCCCGATAACGTGCCCTTCGTGACCGTTGACCGCTTCCTGGGCGGGTCGGTGCCCTGCGTGGCGTCGGACAATTTCACCGGCGGGCGGCTGGCTGCCGCCAAACTGGCGGAACTGGGCTGCCACCGGGTGGCCTGCCTGCAGGTGGGTTCTGTGCTGACCACCGAGCCCAACAAGCGTAAGGACGGCTTTGTCAGCGGCTGTATGACCGCCGGGCTGACCTTCAAGCTCTGCAACCCGCCGGACGGCGCCACCGCCGAACCCTTTGAAGTCTTTCTGCGCCAGGAACTGCTGGAGACCGACACCCCCCTGGACGGGCTGTTCTGCAGCACCGACCTGGTGGCCTACCAGGCCATAGGCATCATCCGCTCCTTCGGGCTGCGGGTGCCCGAAGATGTCCAGGTCATCGGCTTTGACGGCCTGCGGATGCTGGGGGACCAGGAACCGGTGTGTTCCTCCATCGTGCAGCCCATCTCTGAGCTGGCGGAAACGGCGGTCAGCATCGTCATTTCCAACGATTTTGCCGGTTTGCCGCCGCTGATCTGCCTGCCGGTGACCTACCGGCCGGGCGGTACCACCCGGGAAAAGGACTGACCCATACCGTTTTTTCTGCCCCGGGGACCCGAAGGCCCCCGGGGTTTTGTTATATATAAGAAAAGGACAGGCCCCGGCCTTTTGCCGGGACCTGTCCCTTTTGTTTTTTATGGCAGGCTGTGCTTTTTCTCGGGGGCGGGCCGTCAGGCCATCTCCAGCACCAGCAGCTGATAGCCTTCCAGTTCCGCCGTGTCCCCGGTGATGGCGGCTGTCCCGCAGTTGTTGAGCAGGATCTTCTTCACGGCGCCGGGCAGCGGCACCGTCTGGGCCTGGGGCTGGAAGTTGCCCAAAACCAGCACCTTGTGCTGCTCACCCTGCCGGAAGTAGGCCATCAGGTTTTTCTGTTCCACACGGTAGGGCACGGTGATGCCGTAGATCAGCGCATCTTCCAGGTCGGCGTTCTTGCGCAGCTTGATCAGCTTGCGGTAGAACTGATAGACCGAGTCGGGGTCGTTGCGCTGGGCCGCCAGGTTGATCTCCTTGCAGTTGGGGTTCACATGGAGCCAGGGGGTGCCGGTGGTGAATCCGGCGTTGGGGCCGTCGTCCCACTGGTAGGGGGTACGGGCGTTGTCCCGGCTGAACATATTCACCGCCGCCAGGGCCTCCTGCTGGGTGCATCCGGCGTTGAGGGCCACCTGGTACTCGTCCCGGGCCGAGATGTCGTCCACCTCATCGATGGAGGAGACCGCCATATTCTCCATGCCCAGTTCCTGGCCCTGGTAGATGAAGGGCAGGCCGCGGAGCAGGAAGTTCAGGCCGCCCAGCATCTTTTTGCCGCGCACGGTGCATTCCCCGGCGGGGATATACCGGCTGACGCCCCGGGGCTCGTCGTGGTTCTCGATGATGTTGGACATGAACCCGAAGTCCGCCACCTTGGCCTGACTCTCGAAGCAGCAGGCCTTGTACTGTTCGGGGGTGATGGGTTTCTGGTCGTACCAGCCCTTTTCGCTGGCATTGCAGAGGGTCTCGTTGAAGTCGAACATGGAGGAGAAGTACCCGTGATCCCCGATGAAATCGGGCAGGCGGTCGTCGGAGACATAGAACACCTCACCGGCGGTGAAGGCGTTGTGGGGGTTGAAGCAGCGCTCGGCCATCTCCCCCAGAAATTCCCCGATGCCCTTGGCATGGTAGTTCATCGTGCTGATGGAGCACAGTCCGTCGGCACGGTCGGCGGGGAAGTCCCGGAAGGGCAGGACTTTCTTGATGTTGATGATGGCGTCGATGCGGAAGCCGGCCAGGCCCTTGTCCAGCCACCAGTTGATCATCTTGTAGATCTCCTCCCGCATGGCAGGGTTCTCCCAGTTCAGGTCGGGCTGCTTCTTGTGGAAGGTGTGCAGATAGAGCTTGTCGGGGTGGCCGGGCAGGGGCTCCCACACCGAACCGCCGAAGGCGGAACGCCAGTTGCAGGGCAGATGCTCGCCGTCCCGGTCCACGATGTAGAAGAACTTGCCGTAGGGGCCGTCGGGGTCCTGGCAGGCTTTGCGGAACCATTCATGCTCGTCGGAGCAGTGGTTCACCACCAGGTCCATCACGATGCCGATGCCGCGCTCCTTCGCCTTGGCGATGAGCTCATCCATCTCGGCCATGGTGCCGAACCGGGGGTCGATGTTGTAATAGTCCGAGATGTCGTAGCCCTGGTCGGCCAGCGGCGAGCAGTAAATGGGGGAGAGCCAGACGATCTCCACGCCCAGTTCCTGCAGGTAATCCAGCTTTTCAATGACGCCCCGCAGGTCGCCGATGCCGTCGCCGTTGGCGTCGTAAAAACTCTTGGGGTAGATCTGGTACGCGGTTTTTCCATGCCACCATTTTTTTTGCATAGGGGGTTCCTCCTTGTAGAAATAGGGTTGTATTCCGTCACACGACTGAATGTCGTGCGCAAAAAACGTTTCATTTTTTTGTATATTTTTAACAAATATTGAATATACTATTGATTTTTTTGTTGAGTTTCTATAATGATATCCTGTCCGGAAGAAAAAACATACCGGAAGAAAGGATATGAGGCAAAATGAAAAAAGCATGGTGGAAAGAGAGCGTCATCTATCAGGTGTACCCCCGCAGTTTCTGTGACTCCAACGGGGACGGCATCGGCGACCTGAAGGGCATCACCGGCAAGTTGGATTATCTGCAGGAACTGGGCGTCAACGTGATCTGGCTTTCGCCGGTCTACCGTTCCCCCAACGATGACAACGGCTACGACATCAGCGATTACCAGGACATCATGGAAGACTTCGGCACCATGGCGGACTTTGACGAGCTGCTGGCCCAGGCCCATGCCCACGGCCTCAAGATCGTGATGGATCTGGTGGTGAACCACACCTCCGACGAGCACGCCTGGTTTGTGGAGAGCCGCAGCAGCCGGGACAACCCCAAGCGGGACTACTACATCTGGCGGGAACCCCGCAACGGCAAAGAGCCCAACAACTGGGGATCTTTCTTCTCCGGCCCGGCCTGGGAATTTGACGAGACCACCGGCATGTACTATCTGCACTGCTTTTCCAAAAAGCAGCCCGACCTGAACTGGGAAAATCCCGAGGTCCGGGACCAGGTGTTCAAGATGATGACCTGGTGGTGTGACAAAGGCATCGACGGCTTCCGGATGGACGTGATCTCGATGATCTCCAAGAAGGAGGGACTGCCCGATGTGGAAACCAACGGCGGCCTGTACGGCCACTGCTCCCTGGGCACCTGCAACGGCCCCCACGTCCATGAGTACCTGCAGGAGATGCGCAACCGGGTGCTGTCCAGGTATGACCTGCTGACGGTGGGCGAATGCGCCGGCGTCACCATCGAGGAAGCCAAGAAATACGCCAACTCCGAGGGCACCGAGCTGAACATGGTGTTCCAGTTTGAACACACCGATCTGGATGCCCGCCTCACCCCGGACGGCAAATGGTATAAAGACAAGATCGATATCGTGGCGCTGAAGAAGCTGCTCTCCCGCTGGGAGACCGAGCTGAGCGAGATCGCCTGGAACAGCCTGTTCTGGTGCAACCACGACCAGCCCCGCATCGTTTCCCGCCTGGGCGATGACAGCCCTCGCTGGCGCGAGACTTCGGCCAAATGCATCGCCACCTGCCTGCATATGATGCAGGGCACGCCCTATGTATACCAGGGCGAGGAACTGGGCATGACCAACTACCCCTTCCGGTCGCTGAGCGACTTCCGGGATCTGGAATCCATCAACGCCTACCATGAATGGGTGGACGCCGGGGTCCGTCAGCCGGAAGAACTGCTGGAGGCCATCGCCTACAAGAGCCGGGACAACGCCCGCACTCCCTTCCAGTGGGATGACGGTCCCAACGCCGGGTTCACCACCGGGACCCCCTGGATCGCCGTGAACCCCAACTACACCCGGATCAACGCCAAGGAGCAGCTGGCCCGGCCGGATTCGGTCTTTCACTATTACCAGAAGCTCATCGCGCTGCGGCGGCAGTCGGTGGATTCCGAGCTGATCGTCTACGGCGACTACGCCCTGATCCTGCCCGATGACCCCCAGCTGTTCGCCTATCTGCGCCGCCTGGGCGGCAAGACGCTGCTGGTGGTGTGCAACCTGAGCGGGGAGAAGGCTTCCTTCCGCAAGCCGGATGACCTGCCCGCCGCCAGCGCCCGGCAGCTGATCTCCAACTACCCCGGGGAGCCTGCGCCGTATTCCCTTGTCATGGAACCCTGGCAGGCCAACGTGTGGGTACTGGAATAACAGGATGCGACCCGGTTGTTTGCTATCAATCTAGCACAAGGTGAAGAGAATGTCAACGAGTTTTTCATAATATCGTTATGTGAAATTTCAGACGTTTTCCGCCGAAAAACCGGGGACGTTCCTGGACAAATTGCATAATTTACGCCGTTTTAGTTCGGTAGTTGTGTACAATGTTACATTCAATTTGACTTTTTCTCTTAACTATCGCATTGGGCACGAATATAATCAGGGTAAAATGTCGCGAAACATTTCACTCTGCGGAACAGGGTGAAAAAAATAAGTGAGAAAGAAGGAAATCGCATGAAAAAGATTGTAGCACTGTCCCTCGCCCTTGCTATGGGGCTCTCGCTGGCGGCATGCGGCGGGACCACCGCTTCCAGTGGGGACGCCTCCGCCACCGGGGAAAGCTCCACCGATGCCAGCGGCGTGACCCTGCGGCTGGTCAACGGCAAGATCGAAGTGGACGCCCAGCTCAAAGAGCTGGCCGAGCTCTACAAGCAGGAGACCGGCGTCACCGTGGAGATCCAGTCCATGGGCGGCGGCGTGGACATCCAGAGCGAGCTGAAGAACTACTACCAGGCTGACAACATGCCCGACATTTTTGTCAACGGTTCCGACGCGGACTTCAACAACTGGGTGGGCCTGCTGGTAGACCTGAGCGATCAGCCCTGGGTCTCCGACACCACCCAGGCCTACACCGATGATTCCGGCGCCGTGCTGGGCTTCCCCTACACCACCGAGGCCATCGGTCTGGCCTACAATGCCGACATTCTGGAAAAGGCCGGCGTGGATCCCTCTATGTGACCGACTCGGTGCGGGAACTGGTGCGGCAGACCGGCTTTCCCGGCATGAAGGTGCTGCAGTTCGCCTTTGACGCCCGGGACACCGGCAGCGCTGCCGACTACCGGACCTACAACTATCCGGTGAACAGCGTGGCCTACACCGGCACCCACGACAACGCCACCCTGGTGGGCTGGTTTGACGAGATCACCCCCGCCGAGCGGGAGATGGTGCGGGACTATGTGTGGAACCACACCGCCCCCATGAAAGGGTTATACTGGGATATGATCTGCACCGTCATGCGCAGCACCGCCCGGCGCTGCATCATTCCCATGCAGGACTATCTGGGCCTTGGCAACGAGGCGCGGATCAACCGCCCCTCCACCCTGGGGGGGGCAACTGGTGCTGGCGGCTGCTGCCGGGGGAATTCACCCCCGCGCTGGAAAGCCGCATCGCCCGGATCACCGCCTGCTTTGGACGTATGTAAGGAGACAATAACCCTATGAAACTGTTCGACCTGGACGGGCCGCTCTTTGCCGCCCTGAACAAACTGTCCGACCTTGTGTTTGCCAACCTGCTGTTTCTCGCCTTTTCGCTGCCGGTGGTCACCATCGGGGCGTCGCTGACGGCGCTGCAGACGGTGGTGCTGGACCTGGCCCGGGGGGACGAGTTCGTGGTGCGCAAGCGGTTCTGGCAGGCGTTCCGCCGGCATTTCAAGGCGAGCACGCTGCTCTGGCTGCTCTTTGTGCTGGCCGCCGCGGTGCTGGGGGGCAGCTACCTTGCCGCCCGGTCCCTGGGCGGGGAGCTGGCCCGGTTCTACGCCGTATTCCTGGGAGCCCTGGCCATTCTGCTGGCCCTGGTGTTCCAGCTGGCCTTCCCGCTGCTGAGCTGTCGCCCGGCCGGGCCCCTTCAGACGTTGAAAACCGCCTGCCAGCTGACGGTGCTCCGGCTGCCCTGGGCAGTGGGAATGCTGGCGGTCACGGTGGCGGCGCTCTACCTTTCCTTTTTCATGAATCCGGCGCTCATCGGCGGGGCGACCTTCCTGTGGCTGGCCCTGGGCTTTGCCCTGGTGGCCTACTGCAACGCCTTTTTGGCACTGCGGGCCTTCCAGGTGCTGCCCGGCCGGGACACCCAGGACTGACCTGACAAAAAAACGCTCCGGACGGGGAAACTCCCCGGTCCGGGACGCAGATCTTCAGTTAATTGCCGGGCGGGTCACAGCGGCTGTTCCAGCATCAGGGCCTCCCAGGGGCGCAGACGGCCGGGCTCACCCGGTGCATAGTTGCCGATGAGCCGGTCCGCTCCGGCCCAGCCTTCGGGCAGGGTCCAGGGGGTCTCTTCGTCGCTGAAATTGCAGACCACCAGCAGCTGGTGGGCGTCATCCTGCCGGCGGTAGACAAACAGTTTGGGGTGCTCCGGCTCCAGCAGGGTGAAATCCCCCTGGGTGAACACCGGGTGGCTCTTGCGCAGGGCGATGAGCTGCCGGTAGTAGGAGAACACCGAATCGGGGGCCTCCACCTGTCGGGCCGCGTTGATGGCGGTGTAGTTAGGGTTCACCGAAAGCCAGGGCGTACCGGTGGTAAAGCCGGCGTTGGGGCTGTCGTCCCACTGCATGGGGGTGCGGGCATTGTCCCGGCTCTTGGCATAAAGGGAAGCCATGATCTCGGCCTCCGGGTATCCCGCTGCCTTCCGCTCACGGTACATATTCAGGCTTTCCAGATCCCGGTAGCCCTCGATGGGCAGGCGGATGTTGGTCATGCCCAGCTCCTCCCCCTGAAAGACGTAGGGCATTCCCTCCATGCCGTGGAGCATGGTGGCCAGCAGCTTGGCGGACTGTACCCGCCATTTTCCGTCGTTGCCCCAGTGGGAGACGGTGCGGGGCAGGTCGTGGTTGTTCAGGAAGAGGCTGTTGAAGCCGCAGCCGTGCAGGCCCTGCTGCCAGCGGGCAAAGCTCTTTTTCAGCTCCACAAAGGGCAGGGGCTGCAGGTCCCATTTTTCCTTGCCGGGCTGCTGGTCCAGCATGATCTGCTCAAACTGGAACACCATGGAAAGCTCGCTGCCGTCGGGGGCGCTGTAGAGCTTGGCGCGCTCAATGTCGGCGCCCCAGGCCTCGCCCACCGTGACGAGACACCCTTTCTGGAAGGTCTCGGCGCTGAGCTCCCGCAAAAATTCATGCAGCCGCGGCCCGTTGGCCGTGATCTCCCGGTCCGGTTCCTTGGCGATCTGGTCGATGACGTCCAGGCGGAAGCCTTCCACGCCACGGTCCATCCACCACAGGATCATGTCGTACAGTTCCCGGCGCAGACGGGGATTTTCCCAGTTCAGGTCGGGCTGCTGGGGGGCAAACTGGTGGAAGTAGTACTGCTTCACCTCGGGCACCCACTCCCATGCGGAACCGCCGAAGGAGGCCTTCATCCCGTTGGGGGGCGTGCCGGGCACGCCGTCCCGCCAGACGTAGTAGTCATGGTAGGGGTTGTCCCGGGAAGTGCGGGCCGCCTCAAACCAGGGGTGCCGGTCGGAACTGTGGTTGAGCACCAGGTCCAGCATGATGCCGATGCCCCGCTTTTTGCCCTCGGAGATCAGGGCGTCCATATCAGCCAGGGAGCCGTAGAGGGGATCGATGGCCCGGTAGTCCGAGATGTCGTACCCGTTGTCCACCTGGGGGGAGGCAAACACCGGCGAAAGCCAGATCACATCAACCCCCAGCGCGGCCAGATAATCCAGCCGCCGGATGATGCCCTGCAGGTCACCGGTGCCGCTGCCCGTCGTGTCCTGAAAACTTTTGGGATAGATCTGGTAGGCCACCGCCTGCCGCCACCAGTTTCGTTTGGTCTTGTCCAACATGGGAGGCCCCTTCCTTTCCAAATAAGATCAGGTTTTCTACTTCATAAGCTACTATAAACGCATCGAGATTGCAAGGGGGAATTTCCCGCCCTGCCGTCACCACATTGTTTGAGGAGAGATATCGTATGGCAAAGCGCACTACCCAACCCCAAAACACGCCCCCGGCCACCCGGAAGGCCGCCCCCAAAACCGCCGCCGCCCCGGAAATCCCCGCCGCCTCCCCCGAGGAACTGGCGGCATTCAGCCGCCGCCTGGACCGCCACTACGACGAGCTGAAATGGCTGTACAGTGAGCTGTACCACAACGACCGGAAGGCATTCGACTATTTCCTTCAGATGCTGCGCCGGGCCTGGAGCGACCGCAAGGCGGCCCTGCGCGCCCAGGACGCTGCCCGGGAGGCAGACCCTGCATGGTACCGCCGCCGGGACCTGCTGGGGATGATGCTCTACACGGGTGCCTTTGCGGGCACCCTGAAAGGGGTGGGGGAAAAGCTGCCCTACATCCAGGAATGCGGGGTGAACTACCTGCACCTGATGCCGCTGCTGGAAAGCCCCAAGGACCGCAGCGACGGCGGGTATGCGGTGGCGGATTTCCGCACCGTCCAGCCGGAACTGGGCACCATGGACGACCTGGAAGCCCTGGCCGACGCCTGCCGGGAAAAGGGGATCAGCCTCTGCCTGGACTTTGTGATGAACCACACCAGTGAGGACCACGAGTGGGCCAAGAAGGCCCGGGCAGGGGAGCCCGGCTACCGGGAACGGTACTTTTTCTACAACAGCTGGGATGTGCCCAACGAGTTTGAAAAGACGGTGCCCCAGGTGTTCCCCACCACGGCGCCGGGCAACTTCACCTGGCTGGAGGACTGCCGGCAGGTGGTGATGACCACCTTCTACCCCTACCAGTGGGACCTGAACTACGCCAACCCCACCGTCTTCAACGACATGATGGAGAATCTTTTCTACCTCACCAACCGGGGCATTGATGTCATCCGGCTGGACGCCGTGCCCTACATCTGGAAGCAGCTGGGCACCGACTGCCGCAACCTGCCCCAGGTCCACACCTTGGTGCGGATGATGCGGATGGTCTGCGAGATCGTCTGCCCTAGCGTGCTGCTGCTGGGTGAGGTAGTCATGGAACCCTCCAAGGTGGTGCCCTACTTCGGCAGCCCCGAAAAACCGGAATGCCATATGCTGTATAATGTGACCACCATGGCCACCACCTGGAACTCCCTGGCCACGGCGGACGTTTCGCTGCTGCGCCACCAGATGGACACCATCTGCGCCCTGCCCCGGGACTTCCTCTTCCTCAATTACCTGCGCTGCCACGACGACATCGGCTGGGGGCTGGATTACGGCTGACTCAACGCCCGGTTCGGCACCGACCAGGTGGCCCACAAGAAATACCTCAACGACTGGTTCACCGGCAAATGGCCGGGCAGCGACAGCCGGGGCGAACTCTACAACGACGACCCCCGCCTGGGGGACGCCCGGCTCTGCGGCACCACCGCCTCCCTGTGCGGGGTGGAGGCCGCCGACTTTGAGCAGGACCCCTTCAAGATGGAGCGGGCCATCGGCTGTGACCTGATGCTCCACGCCTGGATGCTCAGCCAGAGCGGCCTGCCCATCCTCTACAGCGGGGACGAGATCGGCCAGCTCAACGACTACACCTACCACGATGTGCCCGAGAAGGCCGCCGACAGCCGGTACATCCACCGGGGCGACTTCCGGTGGGATCTGGCGGAACTGCGCAAGGACCCCGACACCCGCCAGGGCAAACAGTTTGCGGGGCTGCGCCGCCTGGAAGAGCTGCGGGCCGCCGAACCCTGCTTCTCCGCCGAAGCCCGGGTCTGCACCCTGGACACCGGCAGCAGCCATGTGCTGGCCATCTGCCGCCGGCTGGAGGACCGGGAGCTGATCTGCCTGTACAATTTCAGCCCGGAATTCCTCCACCTGACCATCCACCGCCCCGGCAGCTTCCGGGAACTGATGTACGGCACCCGGTACGCCGATCTCCACGACGTGGAGATGTACCCCTACGGCTTTGCCTGGCTGCTGCGGGACTGAAGTATCGCCCCCTGCCGTCCCGGAAGCCGGTGACCGCCGGCCCCACAAAAAAGAAGGCGCACACCTTTGGGTGTGCGCCTTCTTGGGTTGGAAGAAAAACAGATCCCCTGCAAAACAAAGGGGGCTGGGATCACAGCAGGCTGCGGTAGAGTTCCTTGATCTCCTCCACGCTGGTGTCGCGGGGGTTGCCCGGGCAGCAGGCGTCGGCAAAGGCAGACTCGGCCAGGAACTGGATGTCCTCCTCCTTCAGGATGCCCTGGAGGTTGGCGGGAATGCCCACGTCGGCGGAAAGCTTCTTCACAGCGGCGATGGTGGCGTCGGCGGCCTCGGCGTCGGTCATGGCGTCAATGCCTTCCACGCCCATGGCCTTGCCCACGGCACGGTAGCGGGCACCGGCCACGCTCTTGTTGTACTCCAGGCCGGTGGGCAGGATGATGGCGCAGGCCACACCGTGGGGGGTGTCATACAGAGCGCTCAGGCCGTGGGCCATGCTGTGGACAATGCCCAGACCTACGTTGGAGAAGCCCATACCGGCGATGTACTGGCCCAGAGCCATGCCTTCCCGGCCTTCGGGGGTGTTCTGGACGGCGCCCCGCAGGTTTTCGCTGATGAGGCGGATGGCCTCCAGGTGGAACATGTCGGAGATGGTGCAGGCGCCCTTGGTGATGTAGCCTTCAATGGCGTGGGTCAGGGCGTCCATGCCGGTGGCGGCGGTCAGGCCTTTGGGCATGCTGCTCATCATGTCGGGGTCCACCACGGCCACTTCGGGGATGTCGTTGGTGTCCACGCAGACGAACTTGCGGCGCTTCTCCACGTCGGTGATGACGTAGTTGATGGTGACTTCGGCGGCGGTACCGGCGGTGGTGGGCACGGCGATGGTGAACACCGCGTGCTTCTTGGTGGGGGCCACGCCCTCCAGGCTGCGGACGTCGGCAAACTCGGGGTTATTGATGATGATGCCGATGGCCTTGGCGGTGTCCATGGAGGAACCGCCGCCGATGGTGACGATGCAGTCCGCCTGGGCATCCTGGAAGGCCTTCACGCCGTCCTGGACGTTCTGGATGGTGGGGTTGGGTTTGATCTCGCTGTAGAGGGCATAGGCGAAACCGGCCGCATCCAGCAGGTCGGTGACCTTCTTGGTGACGCCGAACTTCACCAGGTCGGGGTCAGAGCAGACGAAGGCTTTCTTGTAGCCCCGGGAGGTCAGCTCGGGAACGATGTTTTCGATGGCGCCGTGGCCATGGTAGGAAATGGTGTTCAGAACAATGCGGGATACCATAACAGTGCACTCCTTCTTCATTATTATATATAGTGGGTGGGAAACGGTTTGTGCCTTCCGGCAGGGAAGAGCACCGGTTACTGTCAGCTTACCACGTCCGGGCGGCAAAGGCAACAGCAAAGGCTGTGGGGGGCAATCAGTCCAGGAAATTCTCATTCAGGGTGACGCCGAAGTCCCGGGCGATGGCCCGCAGGTCGTCATCCTCGATGGTCTGGCGGATCAGGCCGCCGCCCATGGAGAGGACCTTGACGTAGATCTCGGCGCTCTTCTCGATGGTGTGGGCCAGGCCGAAGGTGGTGTCGTAGTCGGGGCCGGAGGCAAACAGGCCGTGCTGGGCCCAGACGGCGGCCTGGTAGGTTTTCATCTTCTCGCTGGTGGCCATGGCGATGTCGGCGCCGCCCGGCACCATCCAGGGGCAGACGCCCACGCCCTCGGGGAAGACCACGGGGCACTCGGTGGCGCTCTGCCACAGGGCGCGGCTGAAGGCGCGGTCGGTCAGCGGCAGGATGTAGGTCAGGGCGATGACGTTGGTGGCGTGGCAGTGGTAGATGACCCGGTTGGCCCCATTGGTGGCGGCCTTGCGCACGCTGTGGTTCATGAAGTGGCTGGGGAACTCAGAGGTGGGCTTGGCACCCTCGGCCAGACCCCAGACGATGCGCCAGCTGTCCCCGGCGGCGTTGATCTCCACGATGCCGATGGAGTGGATGGGATCGGGCTCTACGTTGCGGAAGTACTTGCCGGAACCGGTGGTGATGAAGTACTCCCCGGCCAGGTTGTCCGCCTGGACGCCCATCTTCACCCACTCGCGAGGGGTCTCGTCAAAGTAGGGACGGCAGGCCGCCACGTCCTCCTCGGTCATGCGGTAGGTCAGGTTGCCACCGTTGCGCTCGTGCCAGCCCTGGAGCCAGCCGTCGTTGCACATCCGGATAAAGCCCTTGACGCAGGGAATGTCGTAGATTTCCATGGTGATTTTCCTTTCTGTATAAAAACTTTGCGTTTTACTATTCGTATAAAGCTGTCGGCGTTGTCCTCTCTGAGAAGGCTTATCGGGTGATCACATCCACCGGCACGTTGAAGATCTCGGCCACCTTCAGGATGGTGTCGATGTGGCGGCCCGAAGCGGCGGCCATGTGGTGGGTGGGACCGGCCTCGCTCCAGCGGTTGACGAACTCCCGGGCACCGCAGGTGAAGCGGGTGCGCATGTTGGTGTCGCCGAAGGTGAAGATGGGGCCGTCCTCGTTGACGCCCTCAGCCACCACGAACTTGAAGTGGCCGTCCTTGTCCTGGGTGATGCCCAAGTAGGTCACGGGGCCCAGGTGGGGGTAGAATTGGGTCAGGTAGCCGCCGCCCGTCTTGCCGTGGAAGACCGGCACGATCTTCATGGTGGGCTTTTTGGCCGAGATGGCCGCATCGCCGGAACCGGAATGGCCGATGATGCAGATGTCCTTGTCGAAGTCGATGGAGTACATCTCGGACAGCTGGCCCTGGCCCGAGATGGTCTTGAGGATGGACATCGCCATCGCGACCTTGATGTCGCCCTCCACGGCGCAGGCGACCCCCTGCTTGATGAGCATCGAGAAGGCGGGGATCAGCATGGAGTCCAGCACCCCCGCCTTGCCCTGGGCAAAGCCGTCGTAGTGGGAGGCGATGAAGGCGATCTTTTCGTCCTTGACCCACTGCTCAAAGGCCACCACGTAGCGGGCCATCTCCCAGACCTTTTCGACAGTGCCGCCGCCCTCGATGTCGAAGGTGTCGAGGATCTCCTCCGCCTTGGCCCGGATGACCGCCTCGTCGGTGATATTGTCGGCGATGGCCCACATTTTCTCCCAGTCAAACTGCTTGGTGTAGAGCCACATCCGGTTGTAGAGGTTGGTCTCGTCGATGTAGAGGTCCATCATGCCGGGGTAGGGACGGCCGATCTGGGCCAGGTTGGTGTCCCGGAAGCGGCGGCGCACCTGGGCGGCCTTACACCAGTCGTTGATCTCGGCCTGGACGGTGGGGTCGCCCCCCTCCACCACGCCGGTGATGACTGCATGGCGTTTGCCGGCCCGCTCCAGGTCGGCTACCATCTCGCCCACGGCGCCGCAGGCGTACAGCTCACCCAGCCACTTGGCGGTGTCGGTGTGCTCGTAGTCGGGGGCGCGGAGCTTCTGGACGTTCACCAGCACCACCGGCACATCCAGATCCCGCACGGCGGGCAGCATGTTGTAGGAGGTGGCGTAGGTCAGCAGCTGCAGAATGACCAGGTCCACGTCGGCGGCCCGGAACTTGTCCCCGGCGGCCTGGCTCAGCTCCTTGGTGGTGACGATGCCGCCGTCCACCAGTTCCACCGTGTCGGGGATCATCGTCTTGAACTGCTCGTACTGGGCCTGGAACTCCGGCACCAGGCTGGGGAACTGGGGCAGATAGGCGCCCAGGGCGATGGCAAACACACCCACCCGGGCTTTGGTTTCCACTAACGTGCTCATTGGGGAAGGACCTCCTTGATATCGAAACTTTCACGGATACAAGCGCGGGCCGCGGTCAGGTCGGCAAACTCCCCGCCGCGGATCATCTGGATGACCAGGTTGCCGATGGCCGTGCCCTCCACGGGGCCCGCCCACACCGGCAGGCCGGTGACGGCGGCGGTCATGCGGTTCAGGTAGTTGTCCTGGCAGCCGCCCCCCACGATGTGGATGGCGGTGTAGCTCTTGCCGGTAAGCTCAGACAGCCCGGCGATGGCGTTTTTGTAGCAAAGGGTCAGGCTGCGGTAAACGCACTGCATCAGCTGGCCCACCGTCTGGGGCACCGGCTGGCCGCTCCCGGCGCAGGCGTCCTGCACGGCGGCGATCATGCTGGCCGGGGCCAGGAAGGTATCGTCGTTGGCGTTCACCACCGACGGGAAATCGGCGGCGCTTTCGGCGGCGGCGATCAGGTCGGGGAAGCTCCACTGCTTTTCCCCGGCGGTGACCTCCAGGGTCCAGGCGGCCCGGGTCTTGCCGGCCACATAGTCCACGCCGTTCAGCTCCCGGCGGATGGACTGGATCATCCACAGCCCCATGATGTTCTTTAAGTACCGGTAGCGGTACCAGGCGCCGCCCTCGTTGGTGAAGTTTTGCTTGCGGCTCTCTTCGGTGGTGATGGGCGCTTCGTTTTCGACGCCCAGCAGGCTCCAGGTGCCGCTGGAAAGATAGACCGCCCGGTCATCCCCGGCGGGCACCGCCAGGAAGGCCGACCCGGTGTCGTGGGTGGCGGGCAGCACCACGGTGGTCTGGAAGCCCACTTCGGCGGCGATCTCTTCTTTCAGCGGTCCCACCACGGTGCCCGGCATGGACAGGGGACCGAACAGACGCCGGGGCAGACCCAAGGTGTCCAGCAGGTCCCGGTCCCAGGTCTTTCTGGCGGCGTTCACCAGGCCGGTGCTGGTGGCGTTGGTGTACTCCTGCTTCTGCACGCCGGTGAGCCGGTAGTGGAAGTAATCGGGGATCATCAGCAGGCTGTGGGCGGCTTCCAGCTGGTCGGGGTGTTCTTTCTGCAGCGCCGCCAGCTGATAGATGGTGTTGAAGGGCTGCTTCTGGATGCCGGTGCGGGCGTAGAGGTCGGCGGCGCTGATCTTTGCTTCCACCAGTTGGTCGGCGCCCTCGGTGCGGCTGTCCCGGTAGGCTACCGCGTCGCCCACCGGCGCTCCGTCCCGGTCCAGCAGCACAAAGTCCACGGCCCAGGTGTCGATGCCCACCGTGGCGGGGATCTTGCCCAGGGCTTTGCAGGCTTTCAGCCCGTCCAGAATGCCCTGCCACAGATTGTCCATGTCCCAGCAGTCGTGGCCGTTTTTATGGACCTGGCGGTTGTCAAAGCGGTGGACTTCCTCCAGCACCATCCGCCCGGCTTCCCGGTGACCCAGGATGTGGCGCCCGCTGGAGGCGCCGATGTCGATGGCCAGATAATACGGACCCATAGGGGGATGCTCCTTTCCTGTGTTATGATTTCGTTGTCTTTATTGTAGCGGTTTCCCGCCCGGGGGATAAGGTCGGCGTTTGACCAAAACAGGGACCTTATTTGCAATTTGGCCGCCGCCGTGGTATGCTGGAAACGAAAGGCAGGGAAGTGCAGATGGACGAACGACTGCTGGCGCGGCTGCGCACCATTACCGAGGAGGAACAGGCTCTTCTGGCAGGGCAGGGGGTGCAGCGGGAACGGTACACCTCGGGGCGGGACTTTGTGGTGGACAGCGAAAAACTGCTGGAAAAAGGCAAACTCATCGAGATCCGCCCCCACACCCGGTTTGTGCATTTTCCCCGGCACCGCCACAATTATGTGGAGATGCTTTACATGTGCAGCGGCTCCACCACCCACATCCTCAACGGCAGCCGGGAACTGGTGCTGCGCCAGGGGGATCTGCTGTTCCTCAACCAGGCGGTCTACCACGAGATCCTGCCCGCCGGGGAGGGGGACGTGGGGGTGAACTTCATCATCCTGCCCCAGTTCTTTGACCGCAGCTTCCGGATGCTGGAACAGGAGAACGTGCTGCGGGATTTCCTCATCTCCACCCTGTCGGGGGAATCGGCCTTTGCGGGCTGGCTGCACATTGCAGCCCGGGACATCCTGCCGGTGGAAAACCTGCTGGAAAACATGATCTGGACGCTGCTGGAAAAAAAGTCCGGGGTGAATCTGCTCAACCAGACCACCATGGGGCTGCTGCTCCAGAACCTGACCCTCTTTGCCGAGAACATCAACCGCACCCTGCCGGACAGCCGGGACGAAAACGCCGTCTTTACGGCGCTGCGGTATATCGAAACTTCCTACCGGGACGGCACCCTGGAAGAGATCGCCGCCCGGCTGCATATGCCGCCCTATGCCCTGAGCCGTCTGCTGACCCGGCACACGGGGGCCAACTTCAAGCAGCTGCTGCAGCAGCGCAAACTGCAGCAGGCGGCCTACCTGCTTACCAACACCGGCATGTCGGCGGATGCCGTCATCGAGGCCATCGGGTACGAGAACAGCAGCTATTTCTACCGTAAATTCAAGGAAAAATACGGCTGTTCCCCGGCCGCCTACCGCACCGCCCAGGGGTGAGCCCGCCCCGGGCAGGTTGGGAAAAACCTCTTGCAAATCCCCGAAAGTTTGGCTATGATAAAAAGAAAAAACGCTGCAACGGCCAAAGAAAGGATGGCACAAGGTGATACGGATCGCACTGGTGGAAGATGACCTGCAATACCGCACACAGCTCAAAGACTATATCGGACAATATGCCGCAGCCTCGGGAAGGGAGATCCGCGTCACCCAGTTTTCCGACGGGGACGAGATCGCCCTCCATTACAAGGCGGAATATGACATCATCCTGATGGATATCGAGATGACCTACATGGACGGCATGACCGCCGCCGAGGAGATCCGCCGGAAGGACCAGGATGTGGTGATCATCTTCATCACAAACTCCCCCCAGTATGCCATCAAGGGCTACGCGGTGGACGCGCTGGACTACGTGCTCAAGCCGGTGAGTTACTTTGCCCTTTCCCAGCGGCTGGAACGGGCCATCAAACGGATGAAACAGCGGGAGGAAAAGTATTTCACCCTTACCACCCGGGAGGGCACCCACCGCATCCCCTGCTCCCACTTGTACTATGTGGAATCCAGCGGCCACGGGCTGTTCTACCACACGGCGGAAGGGGTCCTGCAGGCCACCGGGTCCATGCGGGAGACGGAAGCCCAGTTTGCCGGGGAGCATTTTGCCCGGTGCAACCAGTGCTACCTGGTGAACCTGCAGCATGCCGACGGGGTGGTGGATGAGGAAGTGGTGGTCCACGGGGAAAAACTCCGGTTCAGCCGTTCCCGGAAAAAGAGCTTTCTGGAGGCGCTGAACCGCTATTTCGCGGGGGAAAGCAAATGATGACCGAAGAACAACTGCTGGCCTGGCAGATCCCCCGCCTTTGCACCGCCACCGCCGACTGGCTGGCCTGTATCCTCTGCCTGCTGCCTATGCGGCACCGGTTTTCCGGGTTCCGGCTGGGGCTGGTGTGCGCCGCGGGGCTGGGGGTCTACGCCCTGCTGTTCGGCCTGGTCTGGTGGATGGAAAGCCGCAGCCACCGGGGCGCCCTGCAGCCGGGGGCCCACGTGAGCCTGGGCACCGCTGCCATGGCCTTTGTGATCTATGTGTTCAGCAGCATCAGCTATGCCCCCTTCGAGACCCCCTTCGGCGGCAGCAACACGATGGATGTCTACAACTTCCGCACCCTGATCTACCTGGCGGGGGGCGCTTTGCTCTACGGGTACCATCTGCAGCTTCATGACCTGCAGGACAAGCGGGAGATGGATGCCATGCAGAGCCTGCTGCATCTGCAATATGAGACCTACAAGCGCAGCCAGGAGAGCATCGACCTGGTGAACCGGAAATACCACGACCTGAAGCATCAGATCGCGCTGCTGCGCAGCCAGGGCAACGAGGAGCGGGACGGAGTGCTGGACCAGATGGAGAGCGAGATCCGCTCCTACGAGGCACTGAACGTCACCGGCAACAAGGTGCTGGACACGGTGCTCACCGCCAAAAGCCTCCACTGCCAGGCCCAGGGCATCCAGATGACCTGTGTGGCGGACGGCCAGGCCCTGGGTTTCATGAGCGTCATGGACATCAGCTCCCTGTTCGGCAACGCCCTGGACAACGCCATCGAGAGCACCGGCAAGATCGCCGACCCGGAAAAGCGGCTCATCCACCTGGCGGTTTCCCGGCAGAAGGGGTTTCTTTGCATCAGGATCGAAAACTGTTATGAGGGCGACCTGCAATTTGCCGACGGAAAATTGCAGACCACCAAGCAGGATACCCGGTACCACGGCTTCGGGCTGAAGAGCATCCAGGCCACGGCGGAAAAATACGGCGGTACAGCGCAGATCAAGGCGGCGGACGGCTGGTTTGAACTGCAGGTGCTGATCCCCATTCCCCCGCAGGCCGACCCGTCCCCCCCATTGAATCAAGACGTTGCGCGCAGCTTCGGCTGCGCCTTTTTTTGTGGCCGTTTGTGCGGCTTGCACAAAAAGAAACGGTCTTGTGCAGGGATTTTGCACAAGGCGTTTTGCAAAATTTGTGTAAATCCGGACCGATTTTGAAAAAAATGTGCGCAGATCGCCCTTTTGCGGTAAGGTATGCTTGCAACAAAGAAAATCTCCTGCCGCTTCCGGCTGCCCGGGTAAGAGAGGAAAACACCATGGAAAAACAAGATTTCAACACCGGTTGGGCATTTGAGCGCCTGGGGACGGACGCCCCCGCCTGCCGGGTGGACCTGCCCCACGACGCCATGCTGGGGGCCTGCTGCTACCCCGACGCCGAAGAGCGGAAGGTGGCCCTGCTGCGGAAAACCGGCTACAATGCCCTGCGCAGCGCCCACAACCCCTGCAGCAAGGCCCTGCTGGACGCCTGCGACCGGCTGGGGATGCTGGTCATGGACGAGTTTGTGGACTGCTGGTACATCCATAAGACAAAACACGACTATGTGGAAGTCTTTGAGGACTGGTGGCAGCAGGACCTGGCCGACATGGTGGCCAAGGATTACAACCACCCCTGCGTCATCCTCTACTCCACCGGCAACGAAGTCAGCGAGACCGCCCAGCCCCGGGGCATCGAGCTCACCGGCAGGATGACCCGGTGGCTCCACCAGCTGGACGACACCCGGCCGGTCACCTGCGGGGTGAACATCTTCTTCAACCTGCTCAGCTCCCTGGGCTTCGGCGTCTACAGCGACGAAAAGGCGGACGCCCAGGCCCGGACCGGCAAAAAGAAGGCGGTGGGCAGTGAGTTCTACAACACCCTGGCCGGGCTGCTGGGGGACAAAGCCATGAAGCTGGGGGCCACCCTCCACGGCTGCGACGTAAAGACCCGGGACGCCTACGCCAACATGGATATTGCCGGGTACAACTACGGCATCCTGCGCTACCGCCACGATCTGAAAAAATACCCCCAGCGGCTGATCCTGGGCACCGAGACCTTCTGCAACGACGCCTACCGCTTCTGGGAGCTGGCCCGCACCGAACCCCGCATCCTGGGGGATTTCGTCTGGGCGGGCATGGACTACCTGGGGGAGGTGGGGGTAGGCAGCTGGGAATACGCCGACTATGCCCCCCGGTTTGACGGCGGCCCCGGCTGGATCAGCGCCGGTTCGGGCCGGCTGGACCTGACCGGCCTGCCCCTGAGCGAGGCGGACTACACCCGGGTGGCCTTTGAGATCGAACACGGTCCCCGGCTGGCGGTGCGGCCGCCCTGCCACACCGGCAAACATTCCCCCTCCGCCTGGAAGATGACCAACGCCCGCCGTTCCTGGAGCTGGCGGGGCTGCACCGGCCGCAAGACGGTGGTGGAGGTCTACCTGCAGGCGTTTGCCGTCGATCTCAATGGCAACGCTCATAACCGATCTCCTTTCCTGTGTGTATATTCCGAAGGCATCCGCAGATGCCGGGATTTAATTTAAATGGTCTTCGCCGGCGGACATGCGCCGACCGGCGAAGACACCTCCAGGGAAATTTTGCATCAAATTGTGTGCGAGGAACACCGTGACGAGTGCGCGGTTTGATGTAAAATTTTGTCGAGGGGGAGTCCAAGAGGGGGAATAGACCCGTCAGGCGATGCCGTGCGGGGCTGTTCCCCCTTTTGCGCTGGAACAGCGGCTCAGTCGATGCCCTTGAAGGCCTTCTGGGCATAGGCGGCTTTACGCTCCTGCACCAGCTTGATCTTCTCGGGGTCGGAGAAGAAGCCCCCCTGGGTGTGGGCAATCTCTTCCAGATGCTTGGCCCGGCCCGCCACGGTGGTGCGGTCCTTCAGCAGGCCGTCCTTCTGGATGACGAACTTCCACTTGCCGTCCTCGGTCTTTTCCAGGGTGCCGCCGGCGCCGCAGACCTGGCACTCGATGGGGTAGTGCAGGCCGTCCCACTGCATCTCGCCCAGCACCAGAGCGTTGCTGTGGCAGTTGGGGCACCAGCCCATGTCCTCCTCACCCAGCCAGTGGCGTTCCTCGGCGGGGGTGGCCACCGCTTCCATGATGTGCTCGCCCAGGGTGCGGGCCCGGGCCATCAGCTTGTCGTCCAGCAGGCACTGGGCAGGGGCGGGTACCCGGGTGGCCAGCATCATATCCACCACCTTCATGTCGGTGGTGAACATGGTGGCCTGCAGGCCCTCCAGGGCCATGGACTGCCAGGCGCGGGTGGAACCGCCCACCGAGATCAGCCCCGCCACACGGTCTTTGTGCTCGATGGTGCCGATGGTCTCCAGGAAGGAGGTCTCATAGCTCAGGCTGCGGTGGGCAAAGGTCAGGTAGACCGAAGCGGGCATCAGGTCGTAGGTGGGCACCGAGAAGATCACCGCGTCCTGGTTGAGCATCACGTCCATGATCTTTTTCTTGTCGTCCTTGTCGTCCAGCACACAGCCGATGTGCTTGCCCTGGGACATGGCCTTGGTGCAGGCGGTGCAGCCGGTGCAGTCCATCAGGTGGAAGTCCCGCAGGTTGATCATCGTCACGTCGGCGCCCTTTTCCTCGCAGACGGTGAGTGCCTCTTTCAGAAGAATTTCGCTGTTGCTGTTCTTGCGTCCGGCGGTAATGCCCATTACTTTGTAAGCCATGATTGTCTTGCTCCTTTTTTTCCAAATTCTGAAATTGTGCGGCGGCCTTCCCTGTGTTACAATAGGAAGTACCAAACCCTTTGCTATCATTTTAACAATCTTTTCGGGGCCTGCCTATCACCAAGATTTTGGAATTTGACGCTTATCCAACAAACGGGCACCGAGTGTTGTTTATCTCAAAAAAGAACGGAGGAACGCTTATGCAGCCCACCGATTTGCGGGTGGTCAAGACGCTGAAACAAATCGACCGGGCGCTGCTGGCCTGCCTGGTCGAATCGCCCTTTGAGAAGATCACGGTGGAGCAGCTCTGCAAGGCGGCGCTGATCAACCGGTCCACCTTTTACAAATATTACACCAGCAAATACGACCTGATGGAGCGGTATCTGGCCCGGGCGCTGGACGGGTTCCGCCGCCAGGTGGACGTGACCTTCGTGAACGCCTCACCCGAGACCATCCAGAATCTTCTCTACCAGAAAAACTTTGAAACCACCCTGAACTTTTTGTACAAGCACAAGGCGGAGTACACCCTGCTTTGGTCCATCCCCCTGGAGGAGGGGGTGTTCGGCCGGATGGTGGATGCAGTCCACGACGCCATTCTGGAAAAGCTGGACGCCCAGGACCCGCCGGACCCCTACGCCGACCTCTATGCCCGGCTGTTTGCCTCCGACATGATGACGCTGGTGCGGTGGTGGTTCCATTACGAAGGGCGTATCACCGCCAAGGAGGTGCAGGACATCATGCGCAAGAATATGAAGCAGGGGATGTTCCGCACCTTCCGGGAGCAGATGCGCTGAAACGCCCCGGTGACGGCCCGGCCCCGCCGCTCCCGGCGGCAAGGTGGGGCCCGGGACGAAATTTTCTTAAGGAAAGAGGGATTTCCGACCGGCATCCTTTTGCGAAAACTTAATTTTCGTAACTCTGCACAAAGTTTATCCCTCGGGGGGCGGGCAAACCTTCCAGGATGAACGAATTTGGAAATTTTCCGGGAAATCCCCTTGCACTGGGCGGTTGACCCTGCTATAATACCCACAACACCAGACCCAACCAAAACGTAACAACGGAGTTGCGCAGCCCTTACCCGGGCCCGCAGCTCCGTTTTGCTTTTGGCCCATGGTGCAAGCAACCACAAAGGCGTGCAGTCCCCCGAGGACTGTGCGCCTTTTCCCTTTTCGGAGGGAACAACACTGCAGAAAAGAGGGAACCACATGAGAAAGCAAAAACGAGTTCTAGCCCTGACGATGGCCGCGGCCATGGGAATCAGCCTGCTGGCAGGCTGCGGGTCCAGCACCCAGCAGCAGGCGGGTGCCGGGTCGGAGACCGCCTCCACCACCTCCTCGGGCAGCACCGCCACCGCCGAAAGTTCCGGCGCCGAGGATAATATCATCCGTGTCGGCGTCGTCTGCAGCATGACGGGCGGCTCCGCCATCTACGGCGAGGGCGCCCAGAACGCGGTGGATATGGCCGTGGAGGAGATCAACGCCGGCGACAGCGGCTACAAGATCGAGATCGTCAACAACGGTCAGGTGGCTGACGACGCCAAGGACGCCAAGCAGGCCATGAACGCCTACAACCTGCTGATGGCCGAACAGCCCGAAGCCATCGTCGGCAGCTTCTTCTCCTCGGTGACGCTGCCCATGGCCACCCAGGCGGCCAGTGACGGCATGCTGCTGCTGGCCACCGGTGCCACCAACGTGGACGTCACCCTCAAGGGCGATACCATCTTCCGCAACTGCTTCATCGACCCCTATCAGGGCAAGATGGCAGCCCTCTTCGTCAAGGACAAGGGCATCAGCAAGGTGGCGGTCATCTACGCCAAGGACGATGACTACTCCAACGGCCTGAAGGACGCCTTTGTGGAGAACTGTGAGGCCAACGGCATCGAGGTCACCTACACCGGCGAGTGCATGACCACCGACACCGACTATTCTTCTCAGGCTGCCCAGGCGGTTGCCTCCGGCGCTGAGTTCCTCTATTATCCCTGCTTCCTGGATACCGTCCCCCTGCTGGTGGGTGCAGCCCGCAACGCAGGCTTCACCGGCATCATCATGGGCGGTGACGGCTGGGACGGCGCCGACACCACCGGCCTGGAAGACAAGTTCGACAACTGCTACTTCACCAACCACTACTCCAGCGAGGATACCTCCCCGGCTGTTGTGAACTTCGTCCAGAAGTTTACCGAGAAGTACGGCACCGAGAGCCTGAACGCCTGCGCGGCGCTCTACTACGACGCCATGTACATGCTGGTCCAGGCCGCTGAGAACGGCGGCGGCACTGACACCGCCAGCCTGGTTGCCGGCATGAAGGGCGTGAGCTTCTCCGGCGTGGGCGGCGACATCACCCTGGATGAGAACGGCGACGCCATCAAGTCCATCGTCTTCAACACCTATGTGGACGGCCAGGTCAAGTGGGCCGAGACCCTGGATGCCGAAGGCAAGGTCGTTGCCTCGGCCGAATAAAACACGGCAACCCCGTAACCCCTTTTGTGCGGCGGCCCCCGGCCGCCGCGCCTTATTCTTAGGGCAGGTTTTTCCCCTGCCGGGAAAGGTGAAGGTAGTATGACACTCTCGCTGTTTATCCAAAGCCTGATCAACGGGCTGAACCAGGGCGCCATCTATGCGCTGATCGCCCTGGGCTACACCATGGTGTACGGCATCATCCGGATGATCAACTTCGCCCACGGCGATTTCATCATGATCGGTTCCTATACCCTGTTTTATACCATTCCCCTCATGGTCAACGCGGGCATGCCCGCCTGGCTGGCGGTGGTCGCGGCAGTGGCGGTCTGCGCAGTGCTGGGCATTCTGGTGGAAACCTTCGCCTACCGCCCGGTGCGCAAGGCCGGTTCCATGTCCGCTCTCATCACCGCCCTGGCCATGAGCATCTTTCTGCAGAACCTGGCCATGGTGCTCTTCGGCGCCAAGCCCCACAACGTGCAGGCCATCTTCAGCCTGCCCACCATCACGGTGGGCGGTGTCTCCCTGCCGCTGAACGTCCTGCTCACCATCGCCATCGGCGTGGTCATCATGCTGGGCATGCAGATCTTTGTCAAGGGCACCAAGCTGGGCAAGGCCATGCGGGCCGTGCCCCAGGATAAGGACGCTTCCACCCTGATGGGCATCAACGTCAACCGCATCATCACCCTGACCTTCTGCATCGGTTCCTCCCTGGCGGCGGTGGCGGCCCTGATGTACTGCGCCACCTACCCCCGCGTCACCACCGACATGGGCTCCATGATGGGCATGAAAGCCTTCATCGCCGCCGTGCTGGGCGGCATCGGCATCATCCCCGGCGCCATGATCGGGGGCATCCTGGTGGGCCTTATCGAGATCTTCGTCAAGCTCTTCGCCCCCGGCTGGTATGAAGCCGTCACCTACGGCACCCTGATCGTCATCCTGCTGGTGAAACCCTCGGGCATCCTGGGCAAGAACACCGGCGAAAAAGTGTAAGGAGGAAACAGCGATGACAAAACAACGCAAGATCGCCTATCTCCTCAACGCCGTGGGGGTAGTGGTCATCTTCGCCCTGCTTATGGCCCTCTTTGCGGCGGGGGTGTTCGGCACCTCCACCACCTACATCCAGGGCATCTGCACCACCGCCTGCTACACCGTCATCATGGTGGCGTCGCTGAACCTGGTGGTGGGCTTCATGGGTGAGTTCTCCCTGGGCCATGCGGGCTTCGTCTCGGTGGGGGCCTATGTGTCCGCCATCGTCTCGGGGGCATTGGCGGGCAAGGGCCTGTCCGACCTGGGGCTCTTCCTGGTCGCCATCCTGGCGGGCGGCCTCGCCGCCGGCATCATGGGTGTGCTGGTAGGCATCCCCGCCCTGCGGCTGCGGGGTGACTACCTGGCCATCGTCACCATGGCCTTTGCCGAAATCATCCGGGTCTGCTTCTGCAACTTCTCCATCACCGGCGGCGGCAAGACCCTCAGCGGCATCCTCAAGCTGTCCACCTTCCCCCGGGCCTTCTGGGTCATGGTGGTCTGCGTCACCTTCATGTATATGTTCGTGCGCAGCAAGTTCGGCCGTACCGTCCAGGCCATCCGGGAGGACTACATCGCCGCTTCGGCCGCGGGCATCAACGTTACCTTCTATAAAGTGCTCACCTTTGCGGTGTCCAGCTTCTTCGCGGGCATCGGCGGCGCCATCTACGCCCACTACATGACCGCCATGATCCCCACCAACTTCAACTTCAACTACTCGGCGGAACTCCTCAGCGAGGTCATCATCGGCGGCACCGGTTCCCTCACCGGTTCCATCATCGGCGCGGTGTTCCTCTCCGCCCTGCCCGAGGCCATGCGTCAGTTCGCCACCTACCGTATGCTCTGCTACTCGGTGGTGCTGGTGCTGGTCATGCTCTTCCGTCCGGGCGGCATCTTCGGCCGCTGGGAGTTCAGCCTCACCCGTGTGCTGGGCCGTCTGACCCACCGCCGGGAAACTGCCAAGAAAGGGGCGTGACCGTATGGCTGCTACCAAAACACCGGTGCTGCGCTGCCAGCACCTGGGCATCCAGTTCGGCGGCCTGAAAGCCGTGGACGACTTCAACCTGGAGATCGGTGAATCCGAACTGGTGGGGCTCATCGGCCCCAACGGCGCGGGCAAGACCACGGTCTTCAACCTGATCACCGGCGTCTACAAGCCCACCGAGGGTTCCTTCTACCTCAACGGCGTCCAGATGAACGGCAAAAAGACCCACAAGATCGTCCACGCGGGCATCGCCCGTACCTTCCAGAACATCCGCCTCTTCAAAAAGATGACCGTCATCGACAACGTGAAGGCGGCCATGCTCCGGGAACTGCACTACGGCATGCCCCAGGCCATCCTGCGCACGCCGAAGTTCTGGCGGGAGGAACAGGCCATCACCGAGCGGGCGAAACAGCTGCTGGCGGTGGTCCACCTCCAGGGCAAGGAAAACCTGGAGGCCGACAACCTGCCCTATGGCGAACAGCGCCGGCTGGAGATCGCCCGGGCGCTGGCCACCGACATGAAACTGCTGCTGCTGGACGAACCGGCCGCCGGCATGAACCCCACCGAGACGGAGGAACTGCTGGAGATCATCGACTATATCCGGGACGAGTTCAAGATCTCGGTACTGCTCATCGAACACGATATGAGCCTGGTCATGAAGATCTGTGAGCGCATTCAGGTGCTGGACTTCGGTACCACCATCGCCGCCGGCACCCCCGAAGAGGTGGCCAACTCGCCCAAGGTCATCGAGGCTTATCTGGGCAAAGACAACGAGGTTGTGGAGGGGATCTGATGCTTACCGTACAAGACCTGCATGTGAACTACGGCGCGGTGCACGCCCTGAACGGGGTGTCGCTCACCGTAAAGGATGGGGAGATCGTCTCCCTCATCGGCGCCAACGGGGCGGGCAAGACCACCACCCTGCGCACCATCACCGGGCTGGAAAAGGCGGCTTCGGGCTCCATCACCTTTGACGGGGTGGACCTGCGCAAGACCGAGCCCAGCAAGATCATCACCCACAAGCTGGCCCATGTGCCGGAAGGACGGCATATTTTCCCCACCATGACGGTGGAGGAAAACCTGGAGATGGGCGCCTACACCGACCCCACCGACCAGGAAAAGACGATGGAGGAAGTCTACCAGCGGTTCCCCCGCCTGCGGGAGCGGCGCCGCCAGCTGGCGGGCACCCTCTCGGGCGGCGAGCAGCAGATGCTGGCCGTGGGCCGCGCCCTGATGAGCAAGCCCAAGATGATCCTGATGGATGAACCTTCCATGGGCCTTTCGCCCCTGCTGGTGAAGGAGATCTTCGACATCATCCGGGAAGTCAACGCCCAGGGCATCACCATCCTGCTGGTGGAACAGAACGCCCGGATGGCCCTGTCCATCTCTCACCGGGCCTACGTGCTGGAGACCGGCACCATCACCATCCAGGGGGATGCCAAAGACCTGCTCAATGACCCCCGGGTCAAAAAAGCCTATCTGGGCCAGTGAGGAAGGAGGAGTCATTCATGGTCAAACTGCATTTTGCCATCGCCATCACCCGCACCTGCGGCTCGGGCGGCGGCAGCTACATTGCCAAAAAGCTGGCGGAGCTCTACGGCATCGACCTCTACGACCGCAAACTGCTGCGGCTGGCGGCGGAGGACAGCGGCATCAACGAGGAGATCTTCGCCAAAGCCGACGAGAACACCCGCAAGACGCTGCTCTACCAGGTCAGCCGCCGGGTCTACGACGGCAGCGTCATCCCGCCGGAGAGCGGCAACTTCATCAGCGACGAGAACCTCTTCAACTACCAGGCCAAGGTCCTGCGGGAGCTGCTCAACGATGAGGACTATATCTGTGTGGGCCGTGCCGCCGACTTTGTACTGCGGGACAAACCCAACGTGCTGAAAGTCTATGTGGATGCCCCCTATGAGGCCCGTGTGGAACGGGAGATGAAACGCCAGGGCATCAACCGCAGCCGTGCCATGCACTACATCGACCGGCTGGACCGCTACCGGGAGCAGTATTACAACTACCACACCGGCAAGAAGTGGAAGCGGCCGGAAAACTACGACCTCTGCCTGGACAGCGCCGCCCTGGGGCTGGACACCTGCGTGGAGGTCATCCGCACCATCGTGGCCAACAAATACGGGGTCACGGTATAAAGGACCCGCCGCCCGGCGTTACCCCGGGAAAAGGGGGCGTGACGGGCGTTTTACAGAGGGGCCCCCGCGGGGGGCCGGGGAAAGTATTGTTATAGATAAAGGGAGTGTTTGGTATGCAGGCCATCGCGTATTATGACGGAAAAATCGGCGCACCGGAAGAACTGATGGTGCCTTTCAACGACCGGGTCCACTTCTTCGGGGACGGCGTCTACGACGCCACCGTGGGGGCCAACGGCCGGGTGTATCTGCTCCAGGACCATCTGGACCGGTTCTACACCAGCGCCAAAGCCCTGGACATCCATATCCCCATGGAGAAGGCAGCTTTGGGGGAACTGCTCACCCAGCTGCTGGGCCAGGTGGAGGGCACCACCCATTTCGTCTACTGGCAGGTCACCCGGGGCATCAATGACCGCAACCACGTCTACCCCGAGGGCATGCCCGGCAAGCTGTGGGTCATGATCCGGCCCAACCACCTCAATGACCCCGATGTGCCCATCAAGCTGGTCACCGCGCCGGACACCCGGTTCTATCACTGCAACATCAAGACGCTGAACCTGATCCCCAGCGTCATGGCCGCCCAGGATGCCGCCCACCGCGGCGTCCAGGAGACGGTCTTCCACCGGGACGGCATCGTCACCGAGTGCGCCCACTCCAACGTGTCCATCCTGAAGGACGGGGTATTCTACTCCCACCCCAACGATGAGCTGATTTTGCGGGGCATCGCCAAGACCCATATGATCCAGGCCTGCTACCGGCTGGGCATCACCGTCATGGAAAAGCCCTACACCCTGGACGACCTGCGGGCGGCCGATGAGATCATCGTCACCTCCTCCTCCAACTTCTGCCTCCACGCCTGTGAGCTGGACGGCGCCCCTGCCGGCGGCAAGGACCCCGCCACCCTCAAGGCCATCCAGGACGCGGTGCTCCAGGAATACTACGACTACACCGGCAAGACGTCGGTGCTGGACTGAAAGGGGCGTGAGGGGCTATGACGCGGGATGAACTGGAAAAACGCAACGTGGGGGAGAACCTGGACGCCCTGATGAACCTGGACCCCCGGGGCTACGGCGTCTGCCGTATCCTCTACGCAGGCAGCCGGGCCTACACCGGCGAACCCCTGACGATGCACGCCGCCCAGGTGCTCTGCGATGCGGTGAAACCCGGGGGCACGGTGGTCATCCTCACCGGCTTTGTGCTGCTGCCCCACAAGGTGCCCGAGATGGACGGCACCGTCAGTTCCATGCTGCTGGCCCGGGCGCTGGTGCTGGCCTTCGGGGCCAAGCCGGTGATCGTCTGCCCCAGTGACAGCGTGGAGGCCATCCGCCGCTGCGCCGCCGTGGTGGGCCTGCACTGCTACGAGGACCTGGCCACCGTCAAGGCCCTGCCCCTGAGCATGGGGGTGGTGGCCTTTACGAAGGACAAGGCGGCCGCCCCCGCCCAGGCGAAGGAACTGGCGGACATCCTGGACCCTGCCGCCGTCATCGCCATCGAGGCGGCGGGCGCCAACGAAAAAGGCGTCTACCACAACGCCGGCGGGCTGGATGTCACCGAACTCCAGGCCAAGAGTGAGGCCCTCTGGGAGCTGCTGCGCAGCCGGGGTGTGGCTAACATCGCCATCGGCGACCTGGGCAACGAGATCGGCATGGCCTCCCTGGGGGGCCATATCCGGAAATACGTCCCCTTCACCGGCCCCGGGGAATGTGCCTGCGGCTGCGGCGGCGGGGTGCTCAGCGCCAGCAAGGCGGACAGCGTCATCACCGCCACCTGCTCCGACTGGGGCTGCTACGGCATGATGGCGGCCCTGGCCTACCTCAAGCGGGATATGGAGATCCTCCACCGGGAGGAGATGGAATCGGAAGTCATGCGGGTGGCCGCCCGCAACGGCTTCATCGATATGACCGGCTCGCTGCTGCCCGGCATCGACGGTTTCAGCACCCGGCTCAACGTAGGGGTGGTCAGCCTCATGCGGCAGTGCACGGCCTACGCGGTACGCCACTCCCACGAGTCGGACCGCTGGTTCCAGGCGGTGCTGGACAAGGGATTTTTCAGCGCCTGCTGACCGGGAAAGGAGGAACAGCCCATGGAGACAGCCCTGTACCCCGTGGGGGACTGCGGCCTGCTGGCGGTCTGCGGCAGCGAGATCGACGAGGGGGTAGGGGACAAGGTCACCGCCCTGGACGCCGCTGTCCGGGCCGCCCGGCTCCCCGGCGTGGTGGAGACCGTTCCGGCTTTTGCCTCGCTGCTGGTGCGGTATGACCCCCTGCACACCGACTACGATACCCTGGCTGCCGCCGTGCAGCCCCTGGCCGCCCGCACCCGGGCCCGCCGCCACCACGGCGGGCGCACCGTCACCATCCCGGTGTGCTACGGCGGGGACTACGGCCCCGACCTTGCCTTTGTGGCCCAGCACGCGGGCCTTACCGAGGGGGAGGTCATCCGCCGCCACACGGCGCCGAAATACCGCATCTATATGCTGGGCTTTCTGCCCGGTTTTCCCTATCTGGGCGGGCTGGACCCCGCCCTTTTTACACCCCGCCTGCAAAACCCCCGCACCGCCATCCCGGCGGGTTCGGTGGGCATCGGCGGGCAGCAGACCGGCGTCTACCCGGTGGCCTCCCCGGGGGGCTGGCAGCTCCTTGGCCGCACACCCCTGCAGCTCTTTGCCCCCGACCGCCCGCTGCCCTACGCCGCGGGGGACCGCATCAAATTCACCCCCATCACCCCCGCCCAGTTTGAAGCCCTGGCCCGGAAGGAGGGAACGGTATGAGTCTTTGTGTACTGAACCCCGGCCCCCTGACCACCGTCCAGGATCTGGGGCGGGAGGGCTGTGCCGCCGAAGGCTTCCGCCGCTGCGGCGCTGCCGACAACTATGCCGCCCGGCTGGCCAACCTGCTCATCGGCAACAACCCCGGGGACGCCGTGCTGGAAACCACCCTCCGGGGCCCGGAGATCCAGTTCGTCACGGCGGCGGTCTTTGCCCTCACGGGGGCCGAAGCCGACGCCACCCTGGACGGCAAGCCGGTGCCCTTTTTTGCCCCCCTCTTCGCCCCGGCGGGCAGCCGCCTGACGGTGGGCACCGCCTCCAACGGGCTGCGCAGCTACCTGGCGGTGTGGGGCGGCATCGCGGTGGCTCCCCTGCGGGGCAGCCGGTCCACCGACCTGGCCTGTCACCTGGGGGGCTTCCAGGGCCGGGCGCTGCAACCCGGGGACGTGCTGCCCCTGGCCCGCACCGGCCAGGAGGCCGCCGCCCACTGGCAGGAACTCTGCCGCCGTCACCTGGACCATCCCCTGGGGGATGAAACGGTGCGCCGCGGCGGGTCCCCCTGGCGCCAGATGGGCGGGACCCGGCTGCCCCTGCTGCGGGCGGTGGCGGGCCCCCAGGCCGAGGCCTTTACGCCGTTAGCCCGGGAAATCTTCACCCACGGCGTCTACCGCCTGACCCCCGACTGCAACCGGATGGCCTGCAAACTCCAGGGCCCGGTGCTGGAAACGGTGGCCGGGTCGGATATTCTTTCGGACGGCATCGTGGAAGGGTCGGTGCAGGTATCGGGCAACGGCCAGCCCATCGTCATGCTGGCCGACCACCAGACTACCGGCGGCTACGCCAAGATCGCCACCGTCATCAGTGCCGACCTGCCCGCCCTGGCCCAGCTGCGGCCGGGCCAGGCGGTGGCCTTTGACTGGGTGGACCCCGCCCGGGCCGTGGCTGCGGCCCGCCGCCAGGCCGCCCTGCTGCAACAGATAAAGGAGCGTTTGCCATGACAACCTTTGACCCCGCGGGGCTCACCCCCGCCCAGGCCCGGGCGATGATCCGCCGGGGCGAGATCACCGGCCCCACCACCGGCTTCTGCGCCGGGTACGCCCAGGGCAACCTGGTGGTGCTGCCCAAGGCCCTGGCCTGGGACTTTCTGCTCTTCTGCCAGCGCAACCCCAAGGCCTGCCCCCTTCTGGAGGTGGCCGACGCCGGGGAGCGCAGCTTTGCCCGGTTCGCCCCGGGCAGCGACATCGCCAAGGACATTCCCCGCTACCGGGTCTACAAAGACGGGGTCCTCACCGAGGAACCCACCGACGTCAGCGCTTATTTTGCGGAGCGGGACGACCTGGTGAGCTTCCTTATCGGGTGCAGCTTCTCTTTTGAAAGCGCCCTGCTGGAGGCGGACATCCCGGTGCGCCAGATCGAGGAGGGGGTCAATGTCCCCATGTACAACACCAACATCCCCTGCCAGTCGGCGGGGGTGTTCCACGGCAACATGGTGGTGAGCATGCGGCCCATCCCCTATAAGCAGGTGCCCGCGGCGGTGGCCATCACGGCGGGCATGCCCCGGGTCCACGGCGCGCCGGTGCAGATCGGCGCCCCCGAGGCCATCGGCATCACCGACCTGGCTCACCCGGATTTCGGGGATGCGGTCACCATCCGCCCCGGGGAGGTGCCGGTGTTCTGGCCCTGCGGGGTCACCCCCCAGGCCGCCGTCATGGCGTCCAAACCGGCATTCTGCATCACCCACGCCCCGGGGCATATGTTCCTCACCGACGTGAAAAACACCGCGCTGCGGTTCTGACAAAGGAGGCTTTTTGCCATGCCCTTTCTCGATCTCAACTGTGATCTGGGGGAAAGCTTCGGCGCCTACACCATCGGCTGCGATGCCCAGGTCATTCCCTATATCACCTCGGCCAACATTGCCTGCGGCTACCACGCCGGGGACCCCACCGTCATGCACCGCAGCGTGGCCCTCTGCCGGCAGTACGGCGTTCAGGTGGGGGCCCACCCCGGCCTGCCCGACCTGGTGGGCTTCGGCCGCCGCAGGATGCAGATCGCCCCGGCGGAGGCTGCCGACTGTGTGGCTTACCAGATCGGCGCTCTGCGGGCCTTCTGTGAGGAGGAGGGGGTGCCCCTCCACCATGTGAAACCCCACGGGGCTCTCTATAACATGGCCGCCAAGGACCGGGCCCTGGCCGATGCCATCTGCCGGGCGGTGAAAACCGCCGCCCCCGGTGCCATTCTGCTGGCCCTCTCGGGCAGCGAGATGGTGGAGGCGGCCAGAGCCATCGGTCTGCCGGTGGCCTGCGAGGTCTTTGCCGACCGGGGCTACCAGCCCGACGGTACCCTGGTGCCCCGGGGCCAGCCCGGCGCCATGATCGAGGAGGAGGACGCCGCCATCGCCCGGGTGGTGCGGATGGCCAAAGAAGGCAAGGTCACCGCCCGGGACGGCAGCGAGGTGACCCTCCAGGCGGATTCGGTCTGTGTCCACGGGGACGGCCCCAAGGCCCTGGCCTTTGTGGAAAAACTCCGGGCGGCGCTGCCCGCCGAAGGCATCACACTGCGGGCGTTCTGAGCCTGCGGGGGGAGGGAACAGCGATGGAATGGGAAAAACACTGCTGGGCGGAGGTAGACCTGGACGCGTTGGTCCACAACTTCCGGGCCATCCGGGCCCACACCGGGGGCAATGTCTGCGCGGTGGTCAAGGCGGACGGCTACGGCCACGGGGCTGCCATGGTGGCCACCACCCTGGAACAGGAGGGGGCGGCGGCCTTTGCGGTGAGCTGCCTGGCGGAAGCCCGGGAACTGCGCCGGGCGGGCATCCGGCGGCCCATTCTGATCCTGGGCTACACCGACCCCCTGTTCATCGGGGAGCTGGCGGCCCTGGACCTGACCCAGACCCTGCTGGACGAGACCTACGCCCGGGAACTCTCCCGCCGGGCCGCGCTGGCGGGGTGCACTGTCTCCGGCCACCTGAAAGCCGACACCGGCATGGGCCGCATCGGCTTCCCCCTGCGGGGAGACTTTGAGGAGGCCGTCGCCGGGATGGAGGCCTGCTACGCCCTGCCGGGGCTGCACATCACCGGCATCTTCCAGCATTTTGCCGCCGCCGACAGCCCCCGCCCCGAGGATGAAGTCTACACCCGGACCCAGTACGAACTTTTCCGCCGGGCGGTGGAACGGCTCCGGGCCGACGGCTTTGACACCGGCACGGTTCACTGCGCCAACAGTGCGGCCCAGCTCCTCCACCCCGAATGGCGGTGCGACCTGGTGCGGGCGGGGATCATCCTTTACGGGCTGCAGCCCGGCCCGGGGGTGGATTTCCCGGCCCTGCGCCCCGCCCTCACCCTCAAGGCGGTCGTCACCCAGGTGAAGGGGGCGGCTCCGGGGCAAAGTTTCAGCTACGGCCGCACCTTTACGGCCAGCGATCCCATGCGGGTGGCCACCGTCTGCGTGGGCTACGGCGACGGCTATCCCCGGCTGCTCTCCAACCGGGGGGTCATGACGGTGCGGGGGCAGGCGGCTCCCGTCATCGGGCGGGTCTGTATGGACCAGACCCTGCTGGACGTGACGGCCATCCCCGACGTACAGCCGGGGGATGAGGTCACCGTCTTTGGCCCGGGGGCAGCCCCCGGCGCCGACACCGCCCAGACTGTGGCGGACAAATGCGACACCATCCCCTACGAGGTGGTCTGCGACCTCACCCGCCGGGTGCCCCGGGTCTACCTGCAAGGGGGCACCGTGACCGCGGTCCGGGACTGCCTGGCGGCGGAAACTTTCTGAACCCCAAAACAAATGTCCCCGGACGGGTTCCTTTCGGTTCCCGTCCGGGGACGTTGTGCTATGATCGGTGGGGCTCAGGATTCCCGCCCGGCATCCTCCACCACAAAGGGGTGCAGGGGGTAAAAGACCACCCGGCCCCCGAAGGGTGCCACGGCAAGGGTGTCGTCCTCCCCGAACAGCCGGCTGGTCAGTACGGCTTCCCCGTCGTTCACAAAGACTTCCAGGGTGGACCCGTCCAGATAGAGGTCCAGCTTGTTCAGGGCGGGCAGCTGCATCTGCCGCACCGTCCGTTTGGCCCCGCAGACCGTGCCCGCCGTCAGGGTCAGCACCCCTTCGGCGGCTTGGTAGGTGAGGGAGGCATCCTCAAAGAGGCGTACCGTCAGGTCGGTGCCCGGCCGGGTCTCCACCACCAGTTCGCACCGGCGGCTGTGGGCGGTGAAGCCGTCCTCGCCCGGGACCGCCCGGGCCTCGCCCCGCAGGGCGGCCAGCTCCCGCAGGGGGGTCTGGCGCAGGGCGCCGTCCACCCAGTGGAGTTCCCGGGGCATGGCGATGACCTGGTCCCAGCCCCGGTCGGCGCAGGGGTTGCGGCCGTAGTCGGTCTCGGACATGCCCATCCAGCCGAAGAGCAGCACCCGGCCGTCGTCGGCTTTCAGGGTGCGGGCGGCGTAGTAGTCAAAGCCGTAGTCAAACTGCCGGAAGGCCCCCAGCGCGGCCCCCGCCGCCAGGGACCCCGCCAGCGGGAAATACCCGCACTGGTGGGCGTTGGCGTAGCGGTAGGTCTCGTGGGGGATGCCCTGGGGGCAGCAGAAGAAGAGGGGCTGGCCGTCCACCACCGCGCAGTCGGGGCATTCCCACATATAGCCGAAGGGCGAATCGGTGTGCAGGGTGTTCACATGGCGGAAATGGGTGCCGTCCTCACTCTCCCACACCAGGGTGCAGCCCTCGTCGGACTGGGTGCGGGCGCCCAGCAGCATATAGAGTTTGCCGTCCTGTTCCACCATCTGGGGGTCCCGGATATGCTGGGTCACCCAGTCGGGAAAATCCTCGTTGGTCAGCAGCACGGTCTTGTTGGTAAAATGCACCCCGTCGGTGCTTTCCACCCGCAGGACGTTCTGCTCCCGCCCGGCGTGGATATAGTCAAAGTCCCCGTGATGGCGCACGTTGCCGGTGTAGTAGAGATAGAGCTTGCCCTCCCGCAGCAGGGCGGAACCGCTGTAGACGCCGTCCCGGTCCCGGCGGTCATCGGGCCAGATGGCCACCGGCAGCAGGCGGTAGTGCAGGAAGTCCCGGGTGGTCCAGTGCCCCCATACGCAGGGGGTGCGCCGGGTGGTCAGGCAGGACAAGGGACTGGTGACATCAAAGATGTGGTAGGTATCGCCCCACTGGCACAGGCCGTTGGGGTCCCCCAGGGTGCCGGCGGGGGGCGTCAGGTGGTAAGCGGGACGCCAGGGGTCGGCGGGAGCTGCCGCCATGGCGGCGTAAGCCTGGCGGACCTCTTCACGATAGGTGGGATTTTCCATACAAAGTCCTCCTTACGGAAACCCGGACGGCCCGGACGGTGTCTGCCGCCCGGGCCCGGGAAGAGATTATTGCGCAGCGGTATTCTTTTTGGCCAGCATCTTGCCGAAGAGGATGGTGCAGGCCAGGCCGATGGCCAGCGCGATGAGGTGGGCAATGATGTAGTGCATATAGCCGTTGTTGGCGGGGTCGCAGATGGCCAGGCCGGGCAGGGCGGTGGTGCCGAAGCCCAGGGAAGCCAGGTTGGCGAAGTAGACGTAGCAGCCGGCGCAGGCGCCGCCGATGCAGCCCGCCACCAGGGGGAACTTATGCCGCAGGTTGACGCCGAAGATGGCCGGTTCGCTGATGCCGAAGAGGGTGGAGATGAAGGAGGGGATGCAGAGTTCCTTGGTCTTGTTGTCCTTCCAGTTCAGGGCCAGGTAGCCCAGCACGGCGCCGCCCTGGCCCATCAGGGCCACGCTCATCAGGGGGTTGAGGAAGTCCCGGCCGATGGCGGGGTCAGCCAGCAGCTGTGCCTCGATGGCGCCCAGGATGTGGTGCAGGCCGGTGATGACGATGATCTGCTGCACACCCGCAAAGACCATGTAGCCGATGGGGCCCAGGTTCTGGGTCATCCAGACCAGGCCGTTGGTGATGCCGCTGGAGAGCAGCCGCCCCACAGGGCCCACGATGGTGAAGAGGAGCACGGTGGAGATGAGCACCGAGCACATGGGCGAGAAGAGCAGCTTGACCACGTCGGGGATCTTCTTGTCGAAGAAGATGTCCAGCTTGGCGATGATGAAGCCCATCATCAAAGCGATGATGATGCCGCCCTGGAAGCCCACCAGCTCAATGTTCAGCCCGAAGAGGCTGATGCTGTCCACCTCCACGATGCCCTTGGCGGCGTCGTAGGCGTTGGCCAGGGAGCCGTCCAGCATGATGGCGCCGATGACCAGGCCCAGGATGGGCTTGCCGCCGTACCGCTTGCAGGCGGAGTAGCAGACCGCCATGGGCAGGATGTTGAAGATGCCGTTGGCCGCCAGGCTCACCAGCTTGTTGATGCCGTAGAGGGTGGCGTTGTTTTCCACCACGCTCCACTGGGAGAGCACCCCCGTCAGGCCGGAAAGAAGGGCCGCCGCCAGAATGCCGGGCATGATGTCCACAAAGACGTCGGACAGGGACTTGATGACCGCCTGCAGGGGGTTCATCTTCTGGGCGGCGGCCTGCTTGACCTCCGCCATGGTGCTGCCCGCCGTGCCGGTGTACTGGGCAAAGACCTCATAGATCTCGTTCACCAGCCCGGCGCCGAAGATGATCTGCAGCTGGTTGCCGGCGATGAACTGGCCTTTCACCAGGTCCACATTCTCTATTTTGTCCCGCTGGGCCTTGTCGTAATCCTTCAGCACAATGCGCAGCCGGGTGGCGCAGTGGGTACTGGCCACGATGTTGTCCTGCCCGCCCACCAGCTCTACCAGCTGCTTGACGATGGCAAGGTACCGCTCCTGTTTGTTTTGTTCGCTCATGATTTGCCTCCCTGGAATGATGCGATGGGTTTTCTTCCTTCTTGGTAAAACCGGTTTTTCTGATTTTTATTATAAGCCATTCCAAACCACCTTTCAATTCGCAAAAATTCACAAATTTTCGCTTGATTTTTTGTGAAACCGGTTTTATTTCAAAGGAGGCTTTCCCCCTCGTACCGGTTTGACGCCCTCCCGGGGACCATGCTATAATAAAGAAAAAGCCGCGCCTTTTCCGGGCGGCGCAAATCCACAGAACGAGTGTGTCACCATGAAAGAGCATTCCACCATCGACGATGTGGCCGCCATGGCCGGGGTGGCCAAAAGCACCGTCTCCCGCTATCTGAACGGAAAACCGGTTCGGGAAGAAAGCGCCCGCCGCATCCGGCAGGCCATCGACCACTACCACTACGAGGCCAACGTCTTTGCCCGGCTCAGCGCCAAACAGAGCCATATCATCGGCATCATCCTGCCCGGGTTTGACTCCACCACCACCCCCCGGGTGCTCACCGCCATCGACAAATATCTGCGCACCAAATCCTACACTCCTCTTTTCATCAACACCGAGGGGGACCTGGACTATGAGGTGCGCAGCATCGGCAGCTTGGCCCGGATGCATGTGGACGGCATCATCATCGTGGCCACCTGCATCACCCCCGCCCACGAGAAGGCGGTCCAGCGCATCGACAAGCCGGTGATCTTCATGGGGCAGGAGTTTGGCCCCGGGGTCTCCATCCTGGACGACAACCTGGCCGCCGGCGAGGAACTGGGCCGGTATATTGCGGGCCGGGGGTTTACCCGGGTAGGCTTCCTCTGGGTCAGCGAGGAGGACATCGCCGTGGGCCGCCAGCGCAAAGAGGGGGTCCTGCGGGGACTGCAGGCCTGCGGCGTCACCGACGTGCGCTGCTATCTGGCGGACTTTACCTATCAGACGGCCCTTTCGGCGGCCCGGGACATCCTGCGGGACCCCGACCGGCCGGAGATCCTGGTCTGTGCCACCGACCGCATCGCCTACGGCGTCTACAAGGCAGCCCGGGAGCTGGGCCTGCGCATCCCCCAGGATATCTCGGTCACGGGGTTCGGCGGGTACGAGACCAACGAACTGCTGATCCCGCCCCTGACCACCATCCGCTTTGACGCCGAGACCCAGGCGGTCATCTGCGCCGAAGCGGTGCTGAAGATGGCCCGGGGGGAACCGGTGAGCAAAAAACAGCTCATCGGCTATGATTTTATGGAAGGCGGCAGTGTAGCCAGCCGCTGAATCCGATACAGACAAAGCCCGCGGCGGGAACTTCCCGCTGCGGGCTTCTTTTTGTTTGTATGGTACCTGGGGCTCACCGGGTGGTGGCCCGCCAGACGGGGGTGGTCTGGATGTAGCAGCAGCGGTAGGGCAGGGCGGGGCGCTGGATGCGGTCCAGCAGGATGCCCGCCGCAATAAAGCCCATCTCGCCGCTGGCGATGCGCACGGTGGAAAGCTGAGGCTCGGTGACGGTGGCTTCGGGGGAGTCGTCAAAGCCCACCACCATGATGTCCCGGGGAATCTCCAGGTCCATGCATTTTAAGGCGCGCATCAGGTGGGTGGCCAGATAGTCGTTGGCGCAGACGAAGGCGTCGGGCAGCCGGGGCATGGCCCGGAGCTGCTCCACCAGCCAGGCGGTCTCCCCGTAGGGGGAACTGTTGGGCGCCACGATGCAGAGCTGGGGGTCCAGGGTCAGGCCGCCCCGGGCCACCGCCGTGCGGAAGCCGTTGAACCGCTCATAAAAACTGTTGCAGTGGGTATGGTCCCCCACAAAGCCCAGGGCCCGGGCCCCCAGCTCGATGAGCCGGTTGGTCACGGCAATGGAACTGGTGGTGTTCTCCATCGAGATGAAATCCCCCGCCATGGCGGAAAAGTCCGCCCGGGCGTAAGTGTCCGAGAAGATCACCGGCAGCCCCAGCCCGCAGATGAAGTCGGTGTACCGGCGGTCGAACATCTCGATGCAGAGGATGCCGGCGGTATTTTCCAGCACAAAGTTGGCGGGCAGGCGGCAGTCCCGGTGTTCCTCGGGCTGGATCTCGTAGATCATCAGGGTGTAGCCCGCCCGGCTCATCCGGTTGGCAAAGTTGGAGATGAAGTTGGAGCCGTAGTGGTTGCGCCCCGGCATGCAGAGCGTCAGCAGGGCGATGCTGCGGCCATGGACGGCGGGCAGGTCCTGGGGGGCAGGCAGCTGGCGGTAGCCCAGATGCCGGGCTTTCTCCAGTACCTGCTGGCGGGTGGCCTCGGGCACGCTGCCCCGGCCGTTGAATACCTTGGACACCGTATTGCGGGAAAGCCCGCAGGCGTCGGCAATGTCCTGCATGGTGATTTTTTTGGCGGCCATCGGGTGGTCCCTCCTTACCGGTTGCTGTTTTACTTTATATTTATATATTTATTATACAGCACAGCGACAAAAGCGCAAGAGTGTAAACTTTTGTAAAATCATTTTTTCACATTTGCACAACCCGGAGAGGCCCCCGTTGTGTAAGCCTACAAATCGGGTTACAAAGGCTTTACAGCCATTGACAGGGGGCAAAAGTTGGCGTATAGTAAACTCACAAAGTTACAAAACGTAAAACAATGGTGTGCAAATGTAAACTAGGAGATGAGATCATGAGCCTACCCAAATTCCCTGATGCGGAGACCCGCCACAAAAAGCTGGTCTACATCAAGAACAACTGGCAGCTGTATGTATTCTTTGCACTGCCCGCGGTTCTGCTGACCTTTATTTTCAAGTACATCCCCATGGGCGGTCTGGCCATCGCCTTTGAGGACTACAACAACCGGCTGGGCATCTTTGGCAGCGAATGGATCTGGTTTGAAAACTTCCAGCGGTTCCTTTCTTCCACCGAGTTCCCCCGCCTGATGGTCAACACCCTCAAGCTCAGCGTTTACGGCCTGCTGTGGGGCTTCTTCCCGCCCATCATTCTGGCGATCCTGCTCTCCCGTGTGCGGCGGGTGGGCATCCGCAAGAAGATCCAGCTGCTGATCTACGCCCCCAACTTCATCTCGGTCATCGTCCTGGCCGGTATGATCATCGCCTTCCTCTCGCCGGTGGGTCCCATCAATGCGGCGCTGGGCACCCAGTCCAACCTCATGACCGACCCGGCGGCCTTCCGCCCCATCTACATCATCAGCGGCATCTGGCAGGGCGCCGGCTGGGCTTCCATCATCTACACGGCGGCGCTGTCCGGCGTCAGCGGTGACCTGGTGGATGCCTGCAACATCGACGGCGCCAGCCTTTTGCAGCAGATCTGGAACGTGGATATCCCCACCCTGAAACCCATCATGGTCATCCAGTTCATCCTGTCGGCCGGCCAGATCATGAACATCGGCTTCGAGAAAGCCCTGGCCCTCCAGACCGACCTGAACCGGGCGGCTTCCGAGATCATCCCCACCTACGTCTACCGCCTCGGCCTCGAGATCGGCGACTACGGGTACTCCACGGCGGTGGGCCTCTTCAATGCGGTCATCAACGTGGTGCTGCTGCTGGCCGTCAACGCCATCGTCAGCAAGCTCAACGACGGCGAAGGCCTGTAAGAAAGGAGCGCGTGCAATGGAATCCAGACAGTTTTATACCCGCAAGGACAAAGTGGTCCTGTGGTGCGGTTACATTTTGCTGGCGCTCTTCTCGCTGGCGGTGCTGGTACCTTTGATCTACGTGGTGCTGGCCTCCTTCATTGACCCGGTGGTGCTCACCAACCAGGGCATCAGCTTCATGCCGGAGGACTGGACCCTGGAAGGCTACCGCCGCGTCTTTCAGGACGACATGATCGGCCGGGGCTTTTTGAACTCCTTCCTCTACTCCACGGTATTTGCGGTGTTCTCCACTGTCATCTGCCTGCTGGCGGCCTACCCCCTCAGCCTGCCCCAGTTCGTGGGACGCAAGGCCATCAACACCTTCTTCCTCATCACGATGTTCTTCGGCGGTGGCCTGATGCCCACCTACTTGCTGGTGTCCAACCTGAACCTCATCAACAGCCCCCTGGCGCTGATCCTGCCCGGTGCGGTGAATGTGTGGAACATCATCCTGGCCCGTACTTATTATAAATCTATCCCGCTGGAACTCCACGAGGCCGCAGCGCTGGACGGTGCATCGGAACTGCAATACTTCTTCCGCATCCTGATCCCCGTCTGCAAGCCCATCATCGCGGTGCTGGTCCTCTACCAGTTCGTGGGCATGTGGAACAGCTACTTCGACGCCATGATCTACCTGGAAGATCAGTCCCTGCAGCCCCTGCAGCTGGTCATCCGGTCCATCCTGGTGCAGAACACCCCGCGCCCCGGCATGGTGGCCGACGCCCAGAACGCCGCCATGATGGCCAAGATCGCCGAACAGCTGAAGTACTCCACCATCGTGGTCTCCAGCCTGCCGCTGCTGGTCATGTACCCCTTCTTCCAGAAATACTTCGAGAAGGGCGTCATGCTGGGGTCGGTTAAGGGCTAAAATTCCGACCGCCGCCCGCGGCGGATGCAGGGAGGAATTTTAGGCGCAGCGGTCGAAGAGTGCAAGCGCCATTCCAAGGCGCGCCGCACGATTCGGGCACCGCAAGAGGATTCAGCCGCCTGCCTTTCCTCCTGTTCCCGTATTGGTCCTTCGCGCCCGGCTGCACACCCCGGGCTGCGTTTTGAAAAAATTATAATCCACTACCCTTCACCCATTTCAAAAGATAAGGAGAAACGCTTATGAAATCCATGTCCAAACGGGCACTGGCCCTGGCCGGTGCCGCTGCCCTGGCCCTGAGCACCCTGGCGGGCTGCGGGTCCGGCAGCAACAATGCGGCGGCCTCGGTGGATGCCGCTTCGGCCTCCTTCCCCCTGAGCGAGACCGTCACTTTCACCGCCCTGACCCATGAACCTTCCTTTGCCGGGCAGGAGATCAACGACCGCCTCATCGCCCAGCGTCTGGAGGAAGCCACCAACGTCCACATCGACTGGACCGTCTACGTGGACGACCAGTTCGGCGAGAAAAAGCAGCTGGCCCTGGCCAAGAAGGACCTGCCCGATATGGTCTTTGACGCCCAGATGAGCCAGTACGACCTGCTGCGCTACGCCAAGGACGGCACCATCATTGCGGTGGATGATCTCATCGACCAGTACATGCCCAACCTGAAGAAGGTCCTGGACGAAAACCCCGAATACCGCACCCTCATCACCGCCCCCGACGGGCACATCTACTCCTTCCCCTGGATCGAGGAACTGGGCAGCGGCAAGGAATCCATCCAGTCCATCGGCGGCATTCCCTGGATCAACAAGGCCTGGCTGGATGAGCTCGGCCTGGCCATGCCCACCACCCCCGAGGAACTCACCGAAGTGCTCCGGGCCTTCAAGCAGGCCCATCCCGACAGCCTGCCCCTCTCCTTTGTGATGAACGGCGGCAACGAGGACGTGGGCGTTCTGCTCAGCGCCTTCGGCTACGGCGACAACGCCGACCACTATGTGGTCACCAACGACAAGAAAGTGGTCTACACCCTGGCCGATGAGGGCATCATCCCCGGTCTGGAATGGCTGCACAGCCTCTACGCCGAGGGCCTCATCGATCCCGAAGTCTTTACCCAGGACTACAACACCTACGTTTCCAAGGCGGCCAGCGACCGGTACGGCCTCTTCATGGCCTGGGACAACACCAGCGCCGGTACCCCCGATAACTACGTGGCCCTGCCCCCGCTGAAGAACGCCGACGGCGAACAGGCCGTTACCCGTCAGAACGCCATGGGCTTTGAGATCGGCCGCTGCGTCATCACCGGCACCAACCCCAACCCCGCCCTCACCGCCAAGTGGATCGACCAGCTCTATGACCCCATCCAGTCCGTCCAGGACAACTGGGGCACCTACGGCGACACCACCCAGGACAACATCTTTGAGATGAAGGACGACGGCACCTTGCAGCATCTGCCGGTACCCGCCGGTGTGGTCCCCTACGAACTGCGCATGAAGACCAACCTGGGCGGCCCTCTGGCGGTGCTGGACAGCTACTACGGCCAGTACACCACCATGCCGGACGACGCCAAGCTGCGGCTGGATGTGATCCAGAGCCAGTTTGCCCCCGCCATGGAGAGCGAATACGACTACCCGCCCATCTTCTTTGACATCGACACCACCGACCGCATCACCCAGATCGAGACCGACCTGAAGCCCTATGCCGAGAGCCAGAAGGCCAGCTGGATCATGAACGGCGGCGCCGAGAGTGAGTGGGACGCCTACGTTGCCAAACTGAATGAAATGAACCTGCAGGAACTGCTGCAGCTGAAACAGACCGGGCTGGACAACTACTTTGCCAGCATGAACGGCTAAAAAAATGGCAGCCTGCCGTGTGTTTTGCGCGGCGGGCGCCTTTTGCTACGGAGAATACGACTATGGAAGAGACCAACACCCTTTCCCGCGCCCGCGCCTATGAGGCAGCGCACCGCACACCCCCCGAACAGCGCCCGATGTTCCACGCCGTGCCCCCGGTGGGCTGGTGCAACGACCCCAACGGCTGGTCCCGCTTTGGCGGGCAGTACCATCTGTTTTACCAGTACTACCCCTACGATACCGTCTGGGGACCCATGCACTGGGGCCATACGGTGACCACCGACTTCCTCCACTGGCAGGACCGCCCCTGCGCCCTGGCGCCGGAGGACCCCTTTGACGCCAACGGCTGTTTTTCCGGCGGCGCCGTGGACTGGCAGGGCCGCCAGCTCCTCCTTTACACCGGCGTCATGCCGGTGGGGGAAAAGAAGGAGATCCAGCAGCAGTGCCTGGCCATGGGGGACGGGGTGGACTATCACAAAGCCGCCGCCCCGGTGATCTCCTGCGACGAACAGCCCGCCGGTGCCTCCCGGAAGGATTTCCGGGACCCCTACCTCTTTGTGCAGGACGGAGTGCTCTATATGCTGGTGGGGGGCCGGGGGTTCAACGGCCATGGACGGCTGCTGATCTACCGCAACGCCCACCCCGACGACCCCGCCGCCCGGTGGGAGTTCGTCCAGGTGCTGGCGGAAAATGACGGCAGCCTGGGCAGCATGTGGGAATGCCCCGGTCTCTTCACTCTGGAGGGCCGGACGGTGATCATCGTATCCCCCCAGTTTGTCCACCAGGCGGTGGATGACCGCTACCACTGCGGCAACGATACCGCCGCCATCCAGGGAGACTGGGCCGGCCCCGGGACCCCCTTTGTGCGCAAGGCCGACCGGCCCCTGGACAGCGGCCTGGACTTCTATGCCCCCCAGACGCTGGAGACCCCCGACGGACGGCGGGTACTCATCGGCTGGATGCAGAACTGGGATCACTGCTACCCGCCGGAGGACGCCCCCTGGTACGGCCAGATGAGCCTGCCCCGGGAACTGTTCTGGCAGGGGGAGACCCTCTGCCAGCGGCCGGTGCGGGAACTGGATAACGCCCGGCAGCTGCGGGTGGAACACCGGGGTGTGGAGGTCGAAAGCCGGCCGGTAGCCCTGGAAGGGGTCCATGGCCGGGTGCTGGACTGCGACCTGACGGTGGATGTGCGGGAAGCCCGGCGGTTCGGGGTGCGGTTCGCCTGCGGCAAAGACCGCTGGGCGGAACTGCGCTTTGACCTGGAGGACGGTCTGCTGCGGCTGGACCGCCGCCATGCGGGGGGCTGCCGGGACGCCCTGGAACTGCGGGAGACCCCGCTGCTGGCCCCGGTGGAGGATACTCTCCGGCTGCGGATGGTGCTGGACCGGTACTCGGCGGAGTTTTTCCTCCAGGATGGCCGGCAGGAGGCCAGCATGACGCTGTACAATGCGGCGCCCGAGGACGAGGGAATGGAATTTTTCGCCCGGGGCCGGGCCCGGATGGACCTGCGGCTCTACGATCTGGCGCTGTGAAAGGAGAACCCCATGAAAGATGTTGTTGCACTGGGCGAACTGCTCATTGATTTTGCCCCCGTTTCCACCGACGAGGCGGGGTATCCCACCCTGAAAGCCCAGCCCGGCGGGGCACCGGGCAACTTCCTGGCGGCCTTGCAGAAGTACGGCTGCACCACCGGCCTCATCGGCAAGGTGGGGGACGATGCCTTCGGTCACCTGCTGAAAGGCACACTGGACGGTCTGGGCATCGACACCGCGGGTCTGGTCATCGACCCGGCGGTGTTCACCACCCTGGCCTTTGTGACGCTGGACGCCACCGGCAACCGGTCCTTCAGCTTTGCCCGCAAGCCCGGCGCCGACACCTGCCTCACCGAAGGGGAAGTGAACACCGCCCTGCTGGAGGATTGCAAGGTGTTCCACTTCGGAACCCTGAGCCTGACGGGGGAGCCCGCCCGCTCCGCCACCCGGGCCGCCGTGGCCTACGCGAAAAGCCACGGCAAACTGGTGAGCTTTGACCCCAACCTGCGCAAGCCCCTCTGGCCCAGTGACGAGGCCGCCAAGGAGCAGATGGAATGGGGCCTCCACCAGGCGGATATTGTGAAGATCAGCGACGAGGAGATCGAGTTCCTCTGGGGCCTGACCCCCGAGGCGGGCGCCCAAAAACTCTTGAACGAGTACGGCGTTAAACTGGTCTACGCCACCTTAGGCCCCAAGGGATGCCATGTGGCCAACCCCAACGGCAGCTGTGAGGTGCCCTCTCCCACGGGCCTCCATGTCATCGACACCACCGGCGCCGGGGATATCTTCGGCGGCAGCGCCATGAGCCAGTTCCTGAAACTGGGCAAGGCCCCCGAGACCCTGACGGTGGAGGAGCTGCGGGCCGTTACCCGGTTTGCCTGCTGCGCCGCCAGCCTTTCCACCCAGACCCACGGCGGCATCACCAGCGTGGTGCCGGAGGAAGCGGTCCGGGCCATTCTGTAAGCTTTTCCCCCCCATATTCCTGTGCGGGACGCAACTTGGACCGCGCCGCCGCACAGAAAATCAAACATCCCCGGACTGTACAGTCCGGGGGTGTTTTGCGTATAGCAGGGAAATTACACGGTGGTCATCGTCTCAAAGGTCCCTTCCAGGGCGGAACCCAGCCCGTAGACCACCTGGCTCAGGACATACCGGCCGTCGTCGATATACACCTCGACAATATGCTCCTCCAGATAGACCTCCAGCCGGCAGAAGTCCGCCCCCAGGTCCGGGGTGCGGGCGGTGGTGCGGCAGCCGGTGAGCCCTTCCAGCAGGGGGGAGCGGTCGGTCTCCAGGCAGCCGTCGGTCATCCCGATGCGGAAGCCGCCCAGGTTCCAGCTTTCGCCGTTGCGCAGGGTGCCGGTAAGCCGCACCGGCCGGTGTTCGCCCAGGGGCGAGAGGTCGGCGGCGGGGCGGGTGAAGCAGCGGGGCACGTTGGGGTGTACCGGGAAGCAGACCCGGCCGTCCCGCCATTCCACCAGCCGGGGCAGGCTCATCATCCCACGCCAGGCCGGGCGTCCGTCGGGGGCGTCCTCCACCGGCCGGGGCATCCGCATCCAGCCGATGAGCACCCGCCGCCCTTCCTTGTCCAGGGTGGACTGGGGGGCGTAGAGGTCAAGGCCCCAGTCCAGGAACTCCGGGGCCCGGGTCAGCGTCAGGGTGCCGCTGGCCTCGTCAAAGTCTGCCGGGGCAAAGGTGGACTGGTCGGGGTAGAGCAGCCCGTCCGCCGTAATGCCCATGGGGCAGCCCAGCAGCAGCCACCGGTCCCCCAGGGGGAAGAGGTCGGGGCATTCCAGGGTGGTGCCCAGGGCGGGGTCGGTGTACCGGTTCAGGTAGGTCCAGTGCAGGCCGTCCTCACTGCGGTAGAAGAGCAGCCGCCCCACCCCCTGGTGGGTGGAGCCCAATACCATCCGGAAGCTGCCGTCGGCGGCCCGCCAGACCTTGGGGTCCCGGGTATTTTTGGGGTCCCCCGGCTGGGAGAGCACCGGCAGGACCTGCCGTTTGGCCTTCAGGTTGTCGAACCGGAGGCCATCGGGGGAGATCACCAGGGCCTGGCTGGCCTCGAACCGGTCGTCCAGGGCGCGGTGGATGTCCTCGGGATTTTCCTGCAGATAGCGGATGGCGGTGTAATAGAGGTACATCTGCCCGTCCACCTCCACCGCGCTGCCCGAAAAGATGCCGTTGCAGTCATACCCCTTGGAGGGGAAGAGGGCGATGCCCCGGTGCTCCCAGTGGACCAGGTCGTCGCTGACCGCATGGCCCCAGTGCATGGTGCCCCACCGGGGCTCGTAGGGAAAATGCTGGTAGAACAGATGGTACTGACCCCGGTAGAAGATGAAGCCGTTGGGGTCGTTGATCCAGTGGCCAGGGGCCTTCAGGTGCAGAAAATCGTGCAGCAAAGCGGTGTCCTCCGTATGGTGGTGTGGGCGGCGGCCCGGGGGACGCCGCGGGGTGATACGGCAGATGCCCCGCCGAAAAAACTCCGCGGGGCAAAAGCCGGTGGTTCGGTTAAAATTCCACTTCCATGCCGTCGTAGGCGGCCAGGATGCCCCGGGCGGCACCCCATTGGGTGAGCTCGTCGTGGGTCATCTCGCCGTTGTGGCTGAAGTGGTTGATGACCTTCACGGTGTGGTCGTCCACGCAGCCCAGGTCGGTGAGCTTGCGCAGCATCTGTTCCACATCGGGCAGGCCCATGTGGTAGCCACCGATGGTCTTTTTGCCCATGGTGGCGTCCAGGCTGATCAGGTCATAGTGGTGGGCGGTGAGCAGGGCCCAGGCCTCGTCGCTCAGGTTCAGGCCGGTGTCGTGGCCGTAAAAGAGGGTCTTGCCGTCCTTCTGGCAGATGTAGACCAGGCACTCCTCCCGCTTGTCGTGGTCGGCGGGCACGGCGGTGATCTGCCAGCCGTGGCTCTCGAACCGGTCGCCGCCGTGGGTCACGTGGAAGTGGACCACGTCCCCGATGGGATGGGGTTTGAACCGGTCCACCAGGATGTGGGCGTCAAAGGCGTCCTTCACGGCCTGGTTACCGTAGACCTCCAGCACCCCCTGGACCCCGTGGCCGAAATGCTCGTGCCGGTGGATCAGGTCGGTGGGGAACCAGTGGTCCATATGGCTGTGGGTCACCAGCAGGGTGTGGACCTTGGCCAGCTCCAGGTCATACCGCAGGGCGTGGCAGTAGGTGTCGGGGGGAAAGTCCAGCAGCAGCTCCCCGTCCAGGATGGCCTGGGTGCGGGTGCGCAGATTTTTGCCGCCCTCCGCCCGGGCTTTGGTGCAGATGGGGCAGGAACAGAACAGCGCGGGCCAGCCCTCGGCGGCGGCCGTGCCCAGATAACGGATCTTCATGGGGCGCTCTCTCCTTTGGAATTACTGGGCCTTGGCGGCTACTTCCACAACGGGCTGCAAAGCCTGGCAGGCGCCGGTGTGGACCTTCATCTCGCCGTAGTCGTCGGCGTTGGTCAGCAGCACCGCCACCATGTCGGGATGACCCGCCGCGGCGATTTTCTTCCGGTCAAAGGTGAGCAGCTTGTCGCCGGCCTTCACCTTCTGGCCTTCCTGGACAAAGCAGGCGAAACCGTCGCCCTTCATGTCCACCGTGTCTACCCCAACATGGATGAGCAGTTCCATCCCGTCGGGGGAGGTGACGCCCACCGCGTGGTGGGTGTCGGTGACCGAGGAAATTTCGCCGTCAAAGGGGGCTACGATGGTTTCTTCCGCAGGCTGGATGCCCACGCCACGGCCCAGTACGCCGGTGGCAAAGGTCTCGTCGGGGATCTGCTCGGAGGGCACTGCCTCACCGGCCACAGGGGCATAGACGGTGCGGGGGGCGCAGGTCAAAGCGGGCTGTGCGGGTTCTGCGGGGGTCTCAGGCTTGGGTTCGGCGGCTTTGGGGGCTTCCGGTTCGGGGTCCTTGTAGCCGAACATCCAGGTCAGGGCAAAGGCCACGCCGATGGCAATGGCGGCCATGATGACGTATTCCAGGGGATGCTGCAGGCAGAGCAGCAGGCCGAAGATGCCGGTGACGCCGGTGCCGCTGGCGCCCAGCTGGACCAGGGAAGCGTACATGGCGCCTGCCGCGCCGCCCACGGCACCGCAGATGAAGGGTTTGAAGAAGCGCAGGTTCACACCGAAGATGGCGGGCTCGGTGATGCCCATGAAGCAGGAGAAGGCGGAAGGCAGGGCCAGGGACTTGGTCTTGCCGTTTTTGCTCTTGAGGGCCACGGCCAGGGTGGCAGCGCCCTGGGCCATGTTGGCGGCGGAAGCCAGGGGCAGCCAGTAGGTGACGCCGTACATCGAGAGCTGGCCCATATCAATGACGGTGTACATATGATGGATACCGGCCACCACGGTGGTGGAGTAGAGGCCGCCCATGATGAAGCTGCCGATGCCGAAGGGGAGGGTGAGCAGGGTCTGGATGCCGCCGATGATGCCGTTTTCGATGGTGACGAAGATGGGTCCGATGATGGAGAAGGTCAGGTAACCGGTGACAAAGACGCTGACCAGGGGGGTGACGAAGAGGTCAAACATGGCGGGGACGACCTTGTGCAGCCGTTTTTCCAGGAAGCACATGACCCAGACGGCGATGATGACCGGGATGACGTGGCCCTGATAGCCCACCATATCCACCGAGTAGAGGCCGAACCAGACGCTCTGGGTCTGTTTGACGCCCTCGGTGGCCACGGTCCAGGCGTTCTGCAGGTTGGGGTGGATCATCATCATGCCGATGACGGCGCCCAGGTAGGGGTTGCCGCCGAAGGCCTTGGCGGCACTGTAGGCGATGAGGATGGGCAGGAAGGTGTACGCCGTGTTGGAGAAGAGGTTGGCGAACACATAGATGGACCCGGAGGTGTCGATGTTGAGGAAGTTGTTGTTCACCATGAAGTTCAGCGCTTCCATGATGCCCATGAGGAAGCCGCTGGCCACGATGGCGGGGATGATGGGCACAAAGATGTCGCCCAGCGTCTTGATGGCCCGCTTGAAGGGGTTCTGCCGGGCGGCGGCCGCCGCCTTCACCTCGTCCTTGGTGGCGGCGCTGAGGCCGGCAATGGCGATGAACTCATCGTAGACCTTGTTCACCACGCCGGTGCCCAGAATGATCTGGAGCTGGCCCGAGGCGCTGAACACACCCTTGACGCCCTCGATCTCCTCCACGGCTTTGGCGTCGCACTTGGCGTTGTCCACCAGGACCAGCCGCAGCCGGGTGGCGCAGTGGGCCGCCGAGACCAGGTTTTCTTTTCGCCCGACCTTGTCGTAGATCTCCTGGGCTACTTTCTTGTAATCCATTATACTACATCCTTCCTTTTTGGTGTTTATTTTGGCCCCAAAAGGGCAAAAATACAGCGGTAAAACCGGCAGCCGGGGAAAAAAGCAGAGGGCAGTGGGCTTCCCCGGCCGGGGTGAAGAGGGGTGCATAGCCGTGAATACGTATTCACGGCGACCCCAAAAAAGGGCACCGAAGTGCTCCCTTTTTTCTCAGGTACTTTCCCGGACGACCAGTTCGGCGGAAAAAGGCCGGTCCATGGGAGGCCGTTCCCCCGGCTGTTCGATGCGGTCCAGCAGCCAGTCCACGGCCTCCCGGGCCATCCGAGCGGTGGGCTGGCTGACGGTGCTCAGCCGCGGGTTGAGGAACCGGCCCATAAAGGTGTCGTCAAAGCCGATGACTCCCACCTGTTCCGGCACCGCGACCCCCAGCTCCCGCAGGATGTCCAGCACCTGCAAAGCGTAGATGTCGTTGCCCGCAAAGACGGCGGCCCGGTCGGGGGAGAGGGCCAGCCAGTCCCCCAGCTCCCGGCGGAGCTGGTCGTGGTCCCGCAGGACCCGGTTGGTGGTTGCCGCCCCCAGGCCCCGGGCCTCCAGCGCCTGGCGGAAGCCCAGGTATTTGCCGTCGTAGTCCTTGCCGATGAAGAGGAACCGCCGGTAGCCCCGGTCCACCAGGTGTTCCGCCACCTGGGCCCCGGCCACCCCGTGGTCCACATAGAAGCAGTCCAGCCCGGCGGCCCGGCGGGTGATGGTCACCACCGGTACGTCCAGCTTCTGCACGTAGGCATGCCATTCGGCGCTGGTCTCCCGGATGGGGACGGCCAGCACCCCATCCACCTTGTAGCGGCGCACCACGTCCAGATATTCCTGCTCGCTGGCGGGGTTGTAGTCACTGTTGAAAAGGATGATGCTGTAGCCCCGTTCCCGGGCGGCTACCTCGATCTGTTTGGCCAGGTCGGCAAAAAAACCGTTGGAAATATCGGTGACCAGCACCCCCAGCAGATGGGTGGGGCTGCCCTGCAAGCCTTTGGCCAGGGCGTTGAATTGATAGTCATGCTCCCGGGCGCAGGCTAGCACCCGCTCCCGGATCTCCGGCGAGACTTTGGGATTGCCGTTCAGAACCCGGGAAACCGTGGGCTGGGACACATGGGTCAGCCGGGCGATTTCGGTCATCGTGATCATCGTGTGATTCCACCGTGAATGCGTATTCTTGCTTTGCGAACATATTTACTATACGCCGAAACGGGCGGCCAATCAATTCGTGTATCAAACAAACTTTGTCCCGTTTTTTTGTGCACAATTGCGGGCCCGGGGTTTTACCGTTTTGTGGCGAAGGATCTTGGCGGGCAGAGCGGGAGTAACCGTACAAGCTGCCGAAAAAAGCAGCCGCCGGGCAAAGTGATCCCGCGCCTGCCTGAGGCAGGGCGGACTGGCAAAGATAAACCACACTGTAAGTTGTATATAATTACTGAAAGTGTAAATTAAGAGGATACAAAGGCCTGCTGACGGCGGCCCGGACTCCGGATCTTTGGTCCGAAGGCCGGGCCGCCGGTTGCTTGTGGCCGTCCAAAACAGAAATAATACAAACTGTATAACAAAAAATAAAAATACAGAACGAAATACAGTCCGGCCTGCGGGGCAGAGAGGGCGGTATTTCCCGGGAAAAAGAAACACTCCCTGTATTTTTTACTGGCATCCGGGGCCCAAAGCCTGTATAATGGCAGTAAAGCAGGTGATGAAGATGACAACGGAACAGGTCCCCTTCGGCCCCGACCCCCTGGATACCATGACTCTCTGGCGGCCGGAAGGCCCGGCGGCAGGTACCCTTTTTGTGGTCCACGGTCTGACCGAGCACATCGGCCGGTACCAGTCTCTGGCCCGGTATATGACGGCCCGGGGCTGGGCGGTGGCGGGGTTCAACATTCCCGGCCACGGCGGCGCCTTCCTTACGGTGGAGGGCAAGCCCCGGCCCGCCTACTGCGGCGGCGAGGGCAGCTGGCACAGGATGGTGACCATGCTGGAACAGGCCCTGCGCCGGGTCCGGGCCGAGGTGCCCAACCGCCCGGTGGTGCTGCTGGGGTTTTCCCTGGGGTCTTTTGTGGTCCGGGCCTGGCTGGCGGAGCAGAAGGGCCCCCTGATCATCGACCGGCTGGTGCTGGCCGGGACGGGGGAGCAGCCGGCCTGGGTGCTGGGGCTGGTCCGGGGGGTGATCCGGCGGGAGTGCCGCCGCAGCGGGGACTACCAGACCACCCGCCGGGTACAGGACATCGCCTTCGGCAACTATAACAGGCAGATCAAAAAGGCGGCTTCGCCCTATGCCTGGCTCCTCACCGACCCCGGCGCCCTGGCCGTCTACGAGCGGGACACCCTGGTCTGCAAAAAGATCACCGGCGGCCTGTTCCGGGAACTGCTCTCCTGCATGATCTATGTGCGCACCCGGGAAAAGCCCCGTCCCGATGGGCTGCCCACCCTCTTTCTGTCGGGAGCGAACGACCCGGTGGGGGAGCGGGGCCGGGGTGTGCGCCGGGCGGCGGCCAAGTTCCCCGGTGCCCAGGTGACCCTGGTGCCGGGCCGCCACGATATTCTTCACGATGCCGGTCAGCAGACGGTCTTTGAGATCCTCTGGCAGTGGATGGCATGACCGGTACACCCATCTGAAAAGGAGGTACGCCATGCTTAGTGTCCGAAAAGAAATCCTGCCCTATGACAGGGAAACGGTCTGGGCCGTGATCACCCGGCGCCGGGACACCGGCTGGCGCAGCGACCTGGACCGGGTGGAATGGGAGGACGACACCCACTTTGTGGAATATGCCAAAGGGGGGACCGCCACCCGGTTCACCGTCACGGCCAGCCACCCGCCCCGCCATTGGGCCCTTGCCCTGGAAAATCCCCATCTCACCGGCCGCTGGACCGGTATGCTGGAACCGGTGCCGGAAGGGACCCGGGTCATCTTTGCCGAATCGGTGTTTCCCCGCCGGTGCTGGCTGCGCCCCCTGGTGGGCCTTTATCTGAAAAGGCAGCAGAAACGGTATTTTGCCGATCTGCGCCGCTGCCTGGCGGAACAATAAAAAACAAGGGCCCGGGGCGGGAATTTCCCGCCCCGGGCCCTTTTGTGTGGAAGGACCGGTCAGCACAGAGGGCTGATGATGCGCAGAACGCCGTCCAGCAGCCAGCTGCCCAGGGTGGTGCGGAGGTTTTGCCACCGGATCATGGGGCGGCAGCGCTGTTGGGTGGCCAGAAAATCCGCCTTGAGCTCGTTCAGCAGGGAGGCGTTCCAGAACAGCGCGTTGTTTTCAAAATGCAAAAAGAGGCTGCGGTAGTCCAGGTTGACGGTGCCCACCGTCCCCACAATATCGTCCACCACGCAGCCTTTGGCGTGTACAAAGCCGGGGGTGTATTCGTAGATCTTCACCCCGGCTTCCAGCAAAGGGGGATAGAAACTGCGGGACATCCGGAAAACGATCTTTTTGTCGGGGATGCCCGGCATGATGATCCGCACATCCACCCCCCGCCGGGCGGCCCGCACAAAGGCTTCCCGCAGGGAATCCCCCAGCATCAGGTAGGGGGTAAAGAAATAGGCATACTGTTTTGCCTGGCCCAGCAGTTCGATGTACAGCTCGTTGCTGGCCGCCGTCTCCCCCAGGGGGGAGTCGCTGTAGCTCAGCACATACCCGTCGGGGTAGTGGCAGGGCAGGGGATCGGGCGGGGCCAGCAGCTCCGCCGGAATGGGATCGTTGGAGAAGGCGTTCCAGAACCGGGCAAACATCCGGGTGTAGCTTTGGGCGGCTTCCCCCTCCAGCCGCAGGCCGAAGTCCTTCCAGTGGCCGAACTTGGTCACCCGGTTGATGTATTCGTCCGCCAGGTTCACCCCGCCGGTAAAGGCCACCCTGCCGTCAATGACGGTCATCTTCCGGTGATCCCGGCAGTTCAGCGTCCCTTTGATAAAGAACAGGGGGTTGAAGGCCACACAGCGGATGCCGCTTTGCCGCAGTTCCCAGGCGTCGGCCGCCGTGTAGGTGCCGATGCTGCCCAGGTCGTCGTAGAGTACCCGCACATCCACCCCTTCGGCGGCTTTGCGGCGGAGGATCTCCACGATGGAATCCCAGAAAACACCCCGCTCCACAATGAAATACTCCAGAAAGATATACCGGCGGGCCTGTTCCAGCGCTGCCAGCAGATCGGGGAAAAGATCATCCCCCAGGGGGTAGAATTTCGCCCCGGCATTGGGGCAGAGAGCCGCCCCGGTGATGGATTCCAGATACAGGAAGGTCTGGGCCAGCCGGTCGTCCGCCCCGGGGGGCGCCATGGGCGGTGCCGGGGGAAAATCCCCCCCGACCTTGTCCAGCCGGGCCCGCAGGGACCGGGTGGTGCGTTTGCCGCCGAACATCAGGTACAGCAAAGCGCCCGGCAGGGGAAAGCTCAGGATCACCAGCAGCCACAGGACCTTGTAGGTGGATTCCTCCTGTTTGGTGAACAGGTACAGTACAAAGAGCAGCGCCAGCACCGAAAGAACAAAGTTCAGCACCGCCGCCCAGGGGGCCAGCCATTTGACCAGCACCACCAGCCAGAGGGCCTGCAAGGCCACGGCGGGGATCGCGGCCAGCACCCGCAGCAAGATCCTGCGCATTCTGCTTCCTCCTTTTTGAACATCGTCTTGCCTCTATCATAGCATGGGCGGTCCCCCGCCGCAACCCGTGCAGGAGAAAAGCTGCTCCCCTGCAAGGCTGCCCGGGCGCGGGGGTTGTGCGGCCGGTGTCCCGTCCCCGGCAGGGGATGCGCCCCGGGGCCGAAAGCCCCTGGCAAAGACCTTCCGCTCCGGGACAGGGGCGGAAAGGCCCTTGCATTTTTGCCCCGTGACCGGTACAATAGCAGGGAAAACCATCCGGACTTTTTGGCCCACCGTATCATCTGCCGGGGGAATGTCCGCCTTCACACCAAGTGCCGTTGGGGGCAGAAAGGAAGCCGAAAATGCAGCTCAGCATGAAGTGTTCGGTCGCCGTCCATTGTCTGATCTTTATCTGGGAAGCCCGGGGCAAAACCCGGGTCACCAGCACGCTGCTGGCCCAAAGCACCGGGTGCAATCCGGTGGTCATCCGCAACCTGCTCAGCGCCCTGAAAAAGGCGGGCATCCTCCGGGTATCCCGGGGCCCCGGGGGCGCCGAACTCAGCCGGGACCCGGAACAGGTCACCCTGTACCAGATCTATACCGCCCTGGAACCCCGGGGCCTGTCCTCCCTCATCGGCATCCATTCCTGTGAGGGCAGGAATTGCCCGGTGGCCCGGAATATCCGGCAGGTGCTCCGGCGGCCGTACCGCATGATCGAGGAGGCGGTGGCCCGCACGATGGAGCAGGTCACGCTGGCTTCGATGATCGAGGATTTTGAGAGGTATGCGGCTCTGCCCCGCACACCGGAGGAGGATTGAACCATGGACGATACCCAGACCCTGGACTTTTTGACCCAAAAAATGATGGAATTTGACCGGGGCGATCCCATGCGCATCCAGCATCTGCTGAAGGTGCACCGGTTTGCCCAGCTGATCGCCCGGCAGGAGCGGCTGGACCCCCACACCCGGTTTGTGGTGGAATGCGCGGCCATCCTCCACGATATCGGCATCCACCCGGCGGAGGAAAAGTACGGCCGCTGTGACGGCAAACTGCAGGAACAGGAAGGCCCTGCCGCCGCCCGGCCCTTGCTGGAGGAGGCGGGGGTGAGCCCGGCGGATGCGGAGCGCGTCTGCTATCTCATCGGCCATCATCACACCTATGACGCCATCGACGGTGAGGATTACCAGATCCTGGTGGAGGCGGACTTCCTGGTGAACTTCTATGAGGACGCCCTGCCGTCGGAGAGCATCCGCCGCGCCACGGAACAGATCTTCCGCACGGCTTCGGGCAAGGCCCTCTGCGCCTTGCTCTACGGCGGGGACTGAAGCCTCCCGCGTCCGGGGATTATCCGGCCCGGGAGCCCTGCCGGGACGGCAAGAAACCAAAAGAAAGCACCCGCGCCATCCGGCGCGGGTGCTTTGCCGTTTCAGGGAAAAACCGGGAAAAATCAGCCCGGCTGCTTGCCGATGTAAGCCAGGATACCGCCGTCCACATAGAGGATCAGGCCGTTGACAAAGTCGGAAGCCTCAGAAGCCAGGAAGACGGCGGGGCCGCCCAGGTCGCTGGCCTCGCCCCAGCGGCCGGCCGGGGTCTTGGCGATGATGAACTGGTCGAAGGGATGACGGGAACCGTCGGGCTGGATCTCACGCAGGGGTGCGGTCTGGGGGGTGGCGATGTAGCCGGGGCCGATGCCGTTGCACTGGATGTTGTACTGGCCGTACTCGGAGGCGATGTTCTTGGTGAGCATCTTCAGGCCGCCCTTGGCAGCGGCATAGGCAGCGACGGTCTCACGGCCCAGCTCGCTCATCATGGAGCAGATGTTGATGATCTTGCCGCCGCCCTGCCGGATCATATCGGGAATGACGGCCTTGGAGACGATGAAGGGCGCGTTCAGGTCCACGTCGATGACCTGGCGGAACTGGGCGGCGGTCATGTCGCACATGGGAATGCGCTTGATGATGCCGGCGTTGTTCACCAGCACGTTGATGTGGCCCACTTCCTCGGTGACCTGCTTGATGAAGGCGTTGACGGCATCCTCATCGGTGACGTCGCAGACATAGCCGTGGGCGTCGATGCCGGCCTCTTTGTAGGCGGCCAGACCCTTGTCCACCAGCTCCTGCTTGATGTCGTTGAAGACGATGGTGGCGCCGCAGTTGGCCATGGCCGTGGCGATGGCAAAGCCGATGCCGTAGGAAGCGCCGGTGACAAGAGCGATCTTGCCGGTCAGGTCAAAAGATTTCGGGGTGCAGACAGACATAGGAAAAAAACCTCCTCTGAAAATAGGTGACTGTCATATGGTACAGGCACCGGAACGGCGCCTGACGGACAAAGGAAAACGATCAGGGGCACAGCAACCCCCGGAGGAAGGCCAGGTCGGCGGCATCCTGCCCGGGCTGCACTTCCTCCCGCAGCAGGGGCATCTGGGGCCGGTTGGCGCAGAGCCAGCGGCGGATGACGGTGTAATCCATGACACCCTGGCCCAGGGGACGGGGACAGTAGGTGTCCCCCTCCAGCACAAAGTCCTTGATATGCATGGCCAGGATGCGCAGCCCAAAGGCGTCCAGCCAGCGGGTCCAGACCTCCCCCTGGCGGGACTGGTCCCGGCGTTTCAGCAGGTTGGCGGCGTCCAGGATCAACCCCAGGTGGACAGGATCGCCCACCCGGTCCAGCAGGGTGCAGGTGCGCTCCACCGTATCCAGGGGATACCAGAACACCGGTTCGATGGCAAACCGGCCATCCCACCGGGCGGCGGCTTCGGTGATGCGCAGCACACTGTCCACCAGCAGCGGAAAGCGGCGGGCTTTCTCTTCCTCCTCCAGATGGTCGTAGCTGCTTTCGCTGCCCACGCAGCGGGCGCCCATGGCGTTTTGCAGCTGCAGGCAGTGGGTCACGTTGTCCACGGCGGCGCGGCGGATGTCGTCGTCGGGGTTGCTCAGGTCCATGTAACAGCCCAGCACGGTGATCTCCACCCCGGCCTCCCCAAAGGCCCGGCCGATCTCCTCGGCTGACTGGGGGGTGAGCTGGCGGTAGCTGTCCACCCCGGTCAGGGCTTTGGCCGGGGCCAGCTGGCAGGCGGTGTAGCCTTTGCGGCGCAGCAGCGCCGCTAAATCGGTGGGAATATAGCGGCCGTAATCATGGGCGCGGCAGCCAAGTTTCATGGTGGGAACCTCCTGACGGTGGAAAAATCACAGATGCTGCAATGCTTCGGCCAGGGCCAGAATGGTCAGCGACTGACCGTAGGCCATCGGCGCGATGAGGATATTCTTGTAGTGGTCGGCATCCATCCCCATGCCGGTACCGCCCGATACATTCAGCACGGTGCCGTCGGTGTCGATGTTGCGCAGCAGGGCATTCACCGCCCGTTCGGCGCAGTCCAGATAGGAATCGTCCAGAATGCCCAGCCGGATGCCTTTGAGGATGCCGCAGGCGATGGCCGCACTGCCGGATACCTCCTCATAGCTGGTGGGGTCATCCAGTACGGTGTGCCACAGTCCGCTGGGGGCCTGCAGCCGCTTCAGGGCAGCCACCTGGGCCTTGTAGGTGTCCAGGATAAAGGTCTTGACCCCGGCGTTCAGGGTGCCTTTGAACATCTCGATGTAGTCCAGGATGCCCAGAGTGAACCAGCTGTTGCCCCGGCACCAGAAGATCCCGCCGAAGTTGTCCATCCGGTTGAAACTCCATCCATGGAAGAAAAGCCCGGTATGGGTGTCGTACAGATACTTGATGTGCATCAGCACCTGGTGCAGCCCCTCGTCGATCCAGGCCTGCTCCTGGTATTTCTGGCCCATCCGGTTCAGGAAGAGCACCGTCATGAACAGGGTGTCGATCCACATCTCGTTTTCGTTCAGCCGCACCCCCAGCCGGTCGCCGTTGGCGCTGGTCACATGCTGGAACCCGTTTTCCTGGGTGCGGGGCAGGCAGGTCATCAGCCAGCGGGCCCAGTCCTTGCACAGGGCTTCATAGGTTTCGTTGCGGCACAGTTCGTTCAGCTCCACCAGGGTCAGCAGCGGTGTGGTGGTGTTGATGTTGCGGCTGGGCAGGCCCTGGGCCAGATTCTCCCGGAACCAGTCGTCCAGAAACTGCCTGTATTCCTCGTTGTGGTCGTGCTGCATGACCTTCAGCAGGCCGTACAGGCCGACCCCCTGGGGCCAGTCCCATTCCCGGATGCCGAAATCCCGTTTGAAAAAGCCGATGGCTTCACCGCCTTCCTGCAAGGCATCCTCGTTTTCGGGGGCGCCCAGATTCATCAGTTTGTGGATGACCAGGTCCAGCTTTTCGCGCAGTTCTTTTTCGTTGATCTTCATAGCTCTGTTTCAGGAGCGGGCTCCTTATCCTCCCTTGTAAGATTGTGGGGCGTGTCGGCTGCCCGGGGGGCGGCCGGCTGCATGAAATCGGTGGAAACGTCAAAGGCGGTAACGGTGCTCAGGGTGCCGCGGTATTTCAGCGGCGAGATGTTCATATAGCGCTTGAACTCCCGTTCAAAGTGGGTCAGGCTGTTGTAGCCCACCCGCTCGGCAATGACCGAGACGTTCCACTTGGTTTTTTCCAGGTATTCCCGTGCCTTCTGGATGCGCAGGATGGTCTGGTACTCGCTGACCGAGTAGCCCACCAGCTTGCGGAACAGCCGGCACATATAAAATTTGCTGAGGTAAAAATGAGCGGCCAGTTCGTCCAGGGAATGCTGCTCTGCATAGTGCTGGGTCAGGTAGTCGGCGATCTGGTAAACGCATTTGTACTTCCGGTCCTCGGCGTGGAGGGGCAGGGTGGATTCCCCGGCGGGCAGTTCCCGCACCAGCTGGAGCAGAAAGAGCACCGTGCCGGCCTCGATGGCCTGACTGTAGCCCGGCAGCCGCTGGGTCTCCTCCCGGCGGAAACAGCGGTACATCTCCAGAAAAGCGGCGCGCTGGGCTTCGGTCAGATGGTAGATCCCGGGGTTTTCCCGCAGGAAGGCGGTAAAATTCAGACCGGGGAATTTGGCGTCTATCTGGGCCATCTTCCGGCTGGTGATGTACAGGATGATCCGTTCGTAGCCGGGGTCGTTCTGCTCGGGGCTGCGGGTCATATGGATCATGTCGCTGTCGATGAGGATCAGGTCGCCCTTGCCGGCCAGAAAGGTGCGGTTGTTGAAAAAGAACTCCCGTTGGCCTTCCAGAATATAAAAGATCTCGTACTCATCGTGAAAATGCCGTACGGACATGTTGTGTTCCCTGCGGCGGAGCACATGCTCCATCGAGATGCCTTCTACCGAGGCACCGTAGGTCACAAAGCCGGTTTCTTCCATGGCGGTTCTCCTTCCAGCGGGGTGGTTTTCCGGGCGGGGGGAAGCCCCTGCCTAGATTATACCATGCCGAACAAGGCAGGCAAGCCGAGGCTGAGCGCCGGGATAAAGGTCACCAGCAGCAGACCGATGACGATGGCACCAAAATAGGGGATCAGACGGGGGACCACCTTTTCCACCTTCAGGTTGGCCACGCTGCAGCCCACAAAGAGCACGCTGCCCACCGGCGGGGTGATGGTACCGATGGCCAGGTTCATGACCATCATGACGCCGAACTGGATCAGGCTCATGCCGATGCTGTTGACCACCGGCAGGAAGATGGGGGTAAAGATCAGCAGGGCGGGAGCCATATCCATGAAGGTGCCCACAATGAGCAGGATCAGGTTGATGATGAGCAGCAGCACATACTTGTTGTCGGTGACCGAGAGCAGGGCGTTGCTGATGGCCTGGGGCAGGCCGGTGAAGGACAGCACGAAGGAGAGCACCGACGACGCACCGATGATGAGCATGACGATGGTGGTCATGGTAGCGGCGTTGACCAGAATGTCCTTGAGTTCGGAGAACTTGATGCTGCGGTAGATGAACACCGACAGCAGGAAGGCGTAGACCACGGCCACACCGCTGGCCTCGGTGGGCGAGAAGATGCCGCTGAGGATGCCGCCGATGATGATAATGATCATCAGGATGCTGGGAACAGCGTCCCAGATGGTTTTGGCCACCTGGGCGGGGGTGAGTTTCTGGGTGCTGTGTACCACATACCCGTGCTTTTTGGCAAAGAAGAAAGCGACCACCATGCACAGGGCAGCCCACAGCAGGCCGGGGATCCAGCCGGCGATGAAGAGGGTGGCAACCGAAGCGCCGCCGCAGGCGGCAGAATAGATGATGAAGGCGTTGGTGGGCGGGATCAGCTGGCCCACGGGGGCGGTGGCAATGTTGGTGGCGGCGGAGAATTCCTCCTCGTAACCGGCGTCCTTTTCAGGACCGTGGAGAACGCTGCCCATGGCGGAGGCAGCGGCAATGCCGGAACCGGAAAGGGAACCGAACATGGCGTTGCCGGCAATGTTGGTCAGCGCCAGGGAGCCGGGGACCTTGCCCAGCACCAGCATGGCCAGGTTGACCAGCCGTTGGGCCAGACCGCCGCTGCCCATCAGGTTGCCGGCCAGGATGAAGAAGGGAACGGCCAGCAGGCTGAAACTGTCGATGCCGGTGGTAAGTTTCTGGGCGGCGATGAACACCGCAAATTTGGGGGAAAGGAACATCGTGATGGTTACGGCGGCGGATGTGATGATGCTGAAAGATACGGGCGTCCCCATAATGAGAAGGAACGCAAACAGAATGATCAGAACGATCGCGGCAGAAATCTCCATTTATTGGACCTCCTTACGGCAGTTTTTCAGTTCGGCAATGTGATCCATCAGGCGGGGAATGCTGTACAGGACCATCAGCACACCGCATACCGGCACGCCGCTGTAGTACACCTGCATGGGGATCTGCAGCGCGGCGGATACCTGGCCCGCCGCGTTGGCGGTGACCATAATGCCGCCCACGATCATGATGACCACGCTGATGAGCAGGATCAGGATCTCGTTGAAGATCTTGTCCATGGCGGTGCCCTTGGGGGTAAAGGTGCCGGTCACAAAACCGATGGAAATATGCTTGTCCTTGCCGTAGGCATAGGGAACGCCCAGCATGGTGGTCCAGATCAGCACATATTTGACGAACTCTTCGGTCCAGTCGCTGGGGTCGCGAAGGATAAACCGGGTAAAGATCTGCCATACACAGCCGAACACCATCAGGACGACCATGATGGACAGGATGACTTCCAGGACTTTGTCCAGGATCTTGGTAAGTTTTTTCATGGAAAGACCCTCCTGCTCAGTTCGCGTAACTCTGAATATCCTCGTACAGTGCGCGGTATTCCTCCCCGCGGGCACAGTACTCCTGGTGGATGGGCTGTACAGCCTGGATGAAGGCGGTCTTGTCGATGTCGTAGTAGACATGGACGCCGTGCTCTTCCGCTTCGGCAATGGCGTCCGCCATCATGTCGGCATACAGGCTCTTGAAGTTTTCGTTGGTCTTTTTCAGGCTTTCCACCAGGGCGTTCTGCTGGGCTTCGCTCAGCCGGTTCCAGGTGTCGGTGCTGATGATGTAAATGTCGGGGGAATACTGGTGTTCGGTGTAGGTGTAGGATTTCACCAGGTCCTCATGGCCGTTGACGGTCAGGGCCAGTTCGGTGTTTTCGGCACCGTCCACCATGCCCTGCTGCAGGGCGGTGTACGTTTCACTGGAGGACATGGGGACCGCCGAACCGCCCATGGCCTCAATCATCTCCATGGAGGTGGAGCTGACCATGGAACGGATCTTTTTGCCGGCCAGCACCGAAGGATCGGTGACGGGGATGTCCTCTTTCAGGTAGAAATTCCGGGAGCCGTTGGCATAGTAGCCGATGGCGATAAAGCCCTGGTCCGCGGTGGAGGTGAACAAATCCTGCACGGCCTGGCTCTGCTCCATGGCGGTATAGTAGTGATCCTGGTCCACGAACAGGTAGGGGATGGCAAAGATGGCGTACCGGTCGTCGAACTGCTCCAGGGTGTTGGAGCTGACCTTGGCCATATCCAGGATGCCGGCCTGTACCATCTCGATCTCCTCATTTTCGGTACCCAGCACGCCGGAGGGGTAGATCTTTACCCCCATACCGGTGTCGGTCTCGTCCACAAAGTCCGAAAACAGGGCGATGGAATCCGCGATCTCGGACCCTTCCTGCTGGTTGTGGGCCAGGCGGATCTCCACGTCGGAAGTGTTATTGGAGCTGTACACCTTTACAAAGGTACCGGCTGCCACCACCAGGGCAGCCGCACATACCACAGCGCCGACTTTCTTTTGCACAGTCATGGGTTTTCCTTGATTCCTTTCTCTTACTGGGGGCGGGCCGCCTGCCGGGCGGGCTGCGCCGGGATTCCGGTTCCCGGGCCTTCCCCGCGGCCGCGCAGGGGAAAGGGGCTTCCCGGAAACTTTCTTCGATGTCATGCATGATTTAGTGTGTTCATTGTATCATTTGCCCCCGGAATCGTCTCTGGAAAATCTTGCAATATTTGTGGCAAATTCAAACTATCTTGCGCTTGTTGGGGGACGATCGTGGTTTATGTTCACAAAGTGCTCAAAAGGAGGTGATAACTTTTGTACAGTGTGCACAATACTGCCGGAAAGAAGGACGGGAAAGGCCGCCCCGTACCGCTGCCTGCTATTATAAAAGGAAAGCCGCCCCAAAGAAAAAGGGCGCACCGTGGGTACGGTGCGCCCTGCAGGCAGGGGACAAGACGATCAGTTGCCGGCGGTGCGGCAGCGGTCGGCCTCGGTACAGTAGAAGGCGGTCCATTTTCCCCGGTAGGTGCGGCAGGGCATCCCCGGGGTGGGTTCACTGGGCAGGGTGCCGGCCTGAAGGGCCAGGGTGTCCTCCAGGTTGCGGCCGATGTACACCGGGTCGATGGGGCAGTCGTGGTGGCAGGGGTAAACGGTGTGTACTTCCCCGGCCAGGGCCAGCAGAGAACGCTGGCTCTGGATGTAGAGCCCTACGTTGCGGTGGTTCCCGAACAGGTAGATGGGCCCGTCCTTCTGCACCGAATCCCCCGGGAAGAGCAGCCCCTTCCCCCGGTCCAGAAAGGCCACGCTGCCGTAGGTGTGGCCGGGGATCTCCACCACTTCCAGCCGGTAGTCCCCGCAGACAAAGGCGTCCCCCTGGTGCAGGGGATGGAGTTTCACCGGCGCTTTCACCAGCGGCCAGTCCCGCTCCTGAAGCCAGGCTTCGTCAAAATCCACCAGTCCCCCGGCGTGGTCCGGGTCCCCGTGGGTCAGCAGCACCTGCACCGGCCGGTCGGTGACGGCCCGCACGGCCTCCCGCAGGTGGCTGCGGTCGTAGCCGGTGTCCAGCAGCAGGGCCCGGTCGGGCCCCACCAGCAAAAACTGCCGTACATGGCCGTCAAAAAAGGCATACAGATTTTCTCCCAGACACTGTGTCTGAACCATACACAAAAACCTCCTTGTGGATGATGGCGGGGCAGGATTTTCTCCTTTTGGAAGAATTCCCTTTTCTGCCCCCGAAAGCGCTATACTGAAACACAAGGGAGGTACCGGAACCGTCTGCAAGTGGGTGCGGGCGGTTGCTCCCTGCAAGGGCAGACACCGCTTCTGCTTTTCTCCAAAGGTCCTCTGCTGGTGCGCGCCGGCAGGGGGCTTTCTTTTTAGCGTTCCGGTCTGCGGGGCGGCAGACCGTAGAGGCGGGCGTACTCCCGCACCACCGAGGTGCAGACAAACAGCAGCTGCTGGGGGTGGTAGGTCTGGTCAAAATCGGTGGCGAACCGCAGCACCCGGTCCACCCCGGCAGGGGGCGGCGCCTGGGAACCGGTAATCAGCCACACCCGGGGCCGGGCCAGCAGTTTTTGCCGGTCGGTGTGGTCAAGGTAGTCAAAATAGATGCCCCGGTAGCTCAGCAGCAGCACCAGATCCTCCGGCCCGGCGGTCTGGAGCCAGTCCGCCTGCTGGACAGGGGACACCACCGTGAAGAGGTTCTTGCCCAGGGCGGCCATCTCGTTCTGCATCACCAGGGCGGCGGCCTCGGATTTCAGCAGCCCGAACACCGCCACCCTGCTGTACCGGCGCAGGTCGGCGCAGAGCGCCAGCACTTCCGCCTCCGGCAGGCTGGAGGCCACGCTGTCCAGCCCCCGGCGGATGGTGTCCCGGTGGGCGGCGGTCCGCCCGGCAAAGGTGTCGGCGGCATCGGCTTCGGCCTGAAAATTCACATCCGCCACCAGTTCCCGCAGTTCAAAAAAGTCCCGCAGACCGATGCGGCGGCAGAACCGGGAGATGGAGGCGTTGCCCACATGGCAGGCCTGCTCGATATGTTTCATGCTGATGGCCTCGGCGTCCCCCAGGTGGTCCATGATGTACTGGGCGATGCGCTGGTCCAGGGAATCGGGGCGCTGGCTGGCGATGGTACCCAGCAGGACGGCCAGCAATTTTCCGTAAGGCATGGGGAAAACCTCCTTTCCGGCGGGCAAAGGATATACCCCCATTATACCCGCTGCGGCGGGGAATGTACAGGCCCGCGCCCTTGCCCGCCGTCGTCGGAGGGCGTATACTGTAAAAAGAAGAACGGGGATTCCCCGGGAAATGAAGGTCGCTATGGAAAAGAACGAACTGTTTGAATCGCTGCCGGTGCCGGTGGCCCTGCGCCGGATGATCCTGCCCGCGGCGGTGAGCCAGATCATTGTGCTGATCTACAATATGGCCGATACCTTTTACATCGGCCGCACCAACAACCCCTATATGCTGGCGGGGGCATCGCTGATCCTGCCGGTGTTCAATATGCTGCTCTGCCTGTCCTCCCTGGCGGGCATCGGAGGAGGAACACTGCTTTCCCGCCTGCTGGGCACCGGGGAAGAAGAGGAGGCCCGCAGGGTCAGCGCCTTCAGCTTCTGGCTGGCGGTGGCCCTCTCCCTGGCTTTTTCCCTGGGGCTGGGGCTGTTTATGGGCCCGGCGCTGCGGTTTTTGGGGGCAGGGGAGAAGATCTTCCTCTATGCACGGCAGTATTCCTTCTGCGTCATTGTGCTGGGGGCGGTGCCCACGGTGCTCTCCAACGTGCTGGCCAACCTGGTGCGCAGCATCGGCTTCTCCAGGGAGGCGGGCTTCGGCATCACCCTGGGGGCGGTGCTCAACATCGCCCTGGATCCGGTGTTCATGTACCTGATCCTGCCCGACGGCCAGCAGGTGCTGGGGGTGGGCATCGCCACCCTGCTCTCCAACTGTATCGCCTGCGGGTATTTCTTCTGCATCCTCTGGCGGCTGCGGGGCCGGTCGGTCCTGACGGCCAACCCGGGGGTGGGGCTGCCCCAACGCCGGAATATAGCCGCCGTCTTTGGGGTGGGCATCCCCTCCGCCGTGGCCAGCCTCCTTTTTGACCTGGACTATGTGGTCATCGACAAACTGATGGTGGCCTACGATGAGGTAGCCCTGGCGGCCATCGGCATCGTGCTGAAGGTGGAACGTCTGCCCCTGAACGTGGGCATCGGCATCTGCCAGGGCATGGTGCCCCTGGTGGCCTACAACTGCGCTTCGGGCAACCGCAAACGGATGGACCGGGTCATCCATCTCTCCCTGGCCACCGGCCTGGCGGTGGCGGCGGGCAGCATCCTTCTCTACCAGCTCTTCACCCCCTGGATCGTCCGGGCCTTCATCTCGGACTCCGCCACCGTGGCCCTGGCCGAAACCTTCCTGCGGATCCGCATCCTGGCCACCCCGCTGATGTTCCTCAGCTTCTTCACGGTCTACATCTTCCAGGGCTTCGGCAACGGCCGCATCTCCCTCTTTTTGGGGGTCATGCGGTGGGCGGTGTTCAACATCCCCATGCTCTATCTGCTCAACCATCTGGTGGGGATGTACGGCATCGTCTGGTCCCAGATCGCCGCCGACATCCTGACGGTATCCCTCTCCGCCTGGGTCTACGCGACCCGTCGGCCCCGGAATTTCTGAGCGGCACAAAAATCCCTGCCCCGGCGGGTTGTACCCCGGGGCGGGGACTGGTATAATAGCAGACACAGAATCTGCAGGGAGGCTATGGAACAATGGACTGGACATCCATCGGGCGGAACATCCGGCAATACCGGCTGGAATGTGATCTGCGGCAGGAGGACCTGGCTGCGGCCACAGGGCTCAGCGCCAACTATATCGGCATGGTGGAACGGGGGGAAAAGACCCCCTCCCTGGAAACGCTGGTGGCCATCCTGAATGTGCTGCACATTTCGGCGGACATGGTCCTCACCGATGTGGTGGAGAGCGGCTACACCGTGAAGCAGTCCCTGCTGGCGGAGAAGGTGGGCCGCCTGCCCGCCGCCGAGCGGGAGCGGATCTACGCCGTGGTGGACGTGCTGGTGCGGTACGCCACGGCCCCGGGGCAGACGCCGGAAACTTGACTTCCCGGCGTTGGGCTTGTATACTGGTATACTGGTTAGACAGACAGATCATCCAGGCTTGACAGAGCCTGTCGGCGCCGACTGCCCGGGGAGGGCGGTACCGGCGCTTTTTTGACGCCCGCAGACCGGGCCCGACAGAGGAAGGAACGAAAGCAGAGAATGGACAAGAACGAAGTGTTTGAATCGCTGCCGGTACCGGCAGCCTTGCGGCGGATGATCCTGCCTTCCGCCATCAGCCAGATCATCATTCTGATCTACAACATGGCCGATACCTTTTACATCGGCCGTACCAACAACCCCTACATGCTGGCGGGGGCGTCGCTGATCCTGTCGGTGTTCAATATGCTGCTCTGCCTGGCCTCCCTGGCGGGGGTAGGGGGCGGCACCCTGATCTCCAACTGCGTCGCCTGCCTCTATTTCCTGCTCACCCTCTGGCACATCCGGGACCGGCGGCTCCTCACCGCCGACCCGCGGGTGGGGCTGCCCCGGGCAAAAAACATTCGCGCGGTGTTCAGCGTGGGCATTCCGTCGGCCACCACCAACTTCCTGTTCGATCTGGACTATATGGTGGTGGACAAGCTCATGGTCAGCTACAACGAGGTGGCCCTGGCGGCCATCGGCATCGTCCTCAAGGTGGAGCGGCTACCCCTGAACACCGGCATCGGCATCTGCCAGGGCATGGTGCCGCTCATCGCCTACAACTGCGGCGCCGGCAACCACAAGCGGATGAACCAGGTCATCCGGCTCTCCCTGGCCACCGGCCTGGTGGTGGCGGCGGTGAGCATCCTTCTCTACCAGCTCTTCGCCCCCTGGATCATCGGGGTATTCATCGCCGACGGCCCCACCATCTCCCTGGCCGTCACCTTCATCCGCATCCGGATTCTGGCCACCCCGCTGATGTTCCTCTGCTTCTTCACCCTCTATATGTTCCAGGGCTTCGGCAAGGGGGGCATCGCCCTCTTCCTGGGCATCGTGCGGTGGGCGGTGTTCAACATCCCGATGCTCTACCTCCTCAACCATTTTGTGGGGATGTACGGCATCCTCTGGACCCCGGCCATCGCCGACGGCATCACGGTTCTGATCTCCCTGTATGTCTATCTCACCCGGCGGCCCAAGCCGGTACCCCGGAAATCCTGACAAAAACACCCCCGGTCCCGCAGGGCCGGGGGTGTTGATGTTTACAGGGCGTTCTGCCGCCAGGCGATGAGCTGGGCGCAGACCGACACGGCGATTTCGGCGGGGGTCACCGCCCCGATGGCCAGCCCGATGGGGGTGGTGATCCGCTCTTCCGCCCCCGCGTACCCTTCGGCGGCCAGGTCGGCGAAGAGTTTCTCCCGCTTGCGGCGGCTGCCCATGAGGCCGATGTACCCGGCCGGGGTGTGCAGGGCCCACCGCACGGCGGCGGCGTCCCCCTCGTGGCCCCGGGTCATGATGCAGACGGCGTCGCTTTCGGTGGGGGCCAGGGCCCCGGCAAAGACGGCGTCCAGGGCGGCAAAGTCTGCCCGGAACACCCCTTCGGCGCCGGGGAACCGTTCCGGATCGGCAAATTCCGCCCGGTCGTCCGCCAGATAGTGGCGGATGCCCAGCTGGACCAGCAGCCGGGATACCTCCCGTGCCACATGGCCGCCGCCGATGACAAAGACCCGGCGGGTATCGAGAATAGGCAGCTCCATCCGGGGAGCCTCCGCCGTTACCGGGGCGGGGCCGGTGCGGTCCGCCGCCCGGGGCCGCAGAAAGGGCGCGCCGCCGTCCAGGGGCAGGCAGAACACCAGGTCCTGCCGGGCATTCAGCGCCCCCAGGGCTGCCTGCAGGGGGGCTGCTTCGGCCACCGGGGTAAACAGAATGTCGGTGCTGCCGCCGCAGATCATCCCCACCGCCCCGGCTTCCCGGGCGTTCAGGGAAAAATGCCGCACCCCCGGCAGGGCCTTGCCCTCCGCCGCCAGGTTGGTGCAGGCGTATTCCAGGGCGCCGCCGCCGATGGTCCCGGCCAGCCGCCCCCGCTCATCCACCGCCATCCAGGCCCCGGGGCGCTGGGGGGTGGAGCCGGTGGCCGCCGTCACCGTCACCAGAAAGACCCGGTGCCCCCCGGCCAGGGCCGTCAGGGCCGCCTGCAAAATTTCTGCATCCATCCGGATACCTCCCCTCATTCCGTCAAAAGCAGTACATTTTCCGGCGCGATGCCCAGTTGGGCGGGCATCACAGCCGGTTTTTTGTCTTTGGGCATCCGCCACCACAGAGGGGCGCTGTCCGCCGCCTGCCCCCCATACCGGAAAAGCAGGCACCATTCAAAGGGTTCTTCCATCTCCCCGGCGGGGACCACGGCAAAGCGGTTCACCGCCGTGCGGGGGTTGAAGTAGTGGGCCCGCAGCCCCACGGCGCAGAGCGATTCCGGCACGGGGCGGGCGGTTTGCAGCCGGACCCCCCAGGCGGGCACCTCCACCGCAAAATCCCCCGCACGCCGGGCCGCCGCAAGATTTTTGCAGCCGGTGAGCCGGGCGGCCGCCACACTTCGGGGGTCGGCAAAGACCTCCTTGGTGGGGCCGGTGCGCAAAACCCGCCCCCCGTCCAGGATGCAGAGGGTGCTGCACAGCCGGTAGGCTTCGTCCCGGCTGTGGGTCACCAGCACCGCCTGCCGCCCCACGGTGCGCAGCAGTTCCCGCAGCCGGGGCTGGAGCTGGTCCCGCAGATGGGCGTCCAGGGCCGAGAAAGGTTCGTCCAGCAGCAGGATCTCCGGCTGGGCTGCCAGCATCCGGGCCAGGGCCACCCGCTGGGCCTGCCCGCCGGAAAGCTGGGCCGGGCGCAATTTTTCCAGCCCCTGCAATTGGAGCCGGTCCACCATTTCCCGGACAATGCGGTCCTGTTCCGCCCGGGGGCCCCGGTGGTGGGCTCCGCAGCGGATGTTTTCCGCCACCGTCATGGTGGGGAAGAGGGCATAGTGCTGGAAAAGATACCCCACCCGCCGCTGTTGGGGCGGCAGGTCGATATGGGCTTCCGAGTCAAAGAGCACCCGGCCATTGAGCACAATACGGCCCCGGTCGGGGCGGCAGACCCCCGCGATGCACCGGAGGGTCAGGCTTTTGCCGCAGCCGGAGGCCCCCAGCAATCCGGTGATGGGGGCGTCGGTGTCCAGCCGGACGGCCAGATGAAAGTCCCCCAGGTCTTTTTGGATGTCCACAAACAGGCTCATCGGGCGCCTCCTTTCGCCGGGCGTTCCAGCAGATTCACCGTGAGGAGCACGGCGGCGGAGATGATCAGATTGACCCCCACCCAGAAGAGGGCCCCGGCGTCGTCCCCGGTGCGCCACAGCTGGTAGACGGTGGTGGAGATGGTGGCGGTGCGCCCCGGGGTATAGCCGATGAGCATGCTGGTGGCGCCGTACTCCCCCAGGGCCCGGGCAAAGGCCAGCACCACCCCGGCCAGAATGCCCTGGCGGCAGGCGGGCATCCGGATGCGCCAGAAGATGAAGCTGCCCGAAAGTCCCAGCGTCTGCCCGGCCTGGGCCAGGGTGGGATCAAAGCTCTCGAAGGCGCCCCGGGCGGTGCGGTACATCAGGGGAAAGGCCACCACGGCGGCGGCCAGCACCCCGCCGTACCAGGTCATGACAAAGTGGATGTCCAGCCCGGCCAGCCACTGCCCCACCGGCCGCCGGTTGCCAAAGACCAGCAGCAGAAGGTAGCCCACCACCGTGGGGGGCAGCACCATGGGCAGGGTCAGCACCGCGTCCAGCACACCCTTGACCAGCCGGGGCAGCCGGGCGGCGTAGTAGGCCGCACCGATGCCGGTGAAAAAGACCACCACGCTGCTGAGCACCGCGATGCGCAGGGAATTGTATAAAGGGAACCAGTCCATAGATACTCCTTACAAAAAGGCGCGGAAAGTACCTTCTTTCCGCGCAGGGTGCCTTATGCCGCCGAGAAGCCCACCGCCTCAAAGACGGCCATGGCTTCCGGGGTGGAGAGATAGTCCAGGAAGGCCCGGGCTTCCTCCGGATGGGCCGAAGGTTTCAGTACGGCGGCCGGGTAGATGACCTGGCCGCAGAGGTCGGCGGTGGCGGTGTCCACCACCGTCAGCCCGGCGCTGCAGGCGTCGGTGGCATAGACGATGCCGCAGTCCACACTGCCCTCGGCGATCTGGGTGGTGACCTCCTTCACGTTGGTGCCGTAGGTCAGCACCCCGGCGTCGGCCAGGGCTGCCTCGTCCAGCCCGTAATGGCTGAGGATCTTCTGGGTGTACTGGCCCACCGGCACGTCGCTGTTGCCCATGGCCATCAGAATGTCCCCGGCGGCCAGTTTGTCCGCCAGGTCGTCAAAGCTCCCGATGCCCGAGGGGTTGCCCTCCGGCACGCAGAGGGTCACCCGGTTTTCCAGCAGATTGCGGCGGGTGGCGTGGTCCACAAAATCCAGCCCTTCGGTGTTCACGGCGGGGTCCGCCCCGGCGTCCAGCTGGTCCATCTGTTTCTGGGCCGCCGAGAGGAAAATGTCGCAGACGGCCCCCTCCTGGATCTGGGTTTTCAGCGTGCCGGAGGAATCAAAGTTGAAAGTCAGGGTCACGTTGGGGGCTACCTGCTGGTAGTTCTGGGCGATCTGGGTCAGCGTCTCGGTGAGGGAGGCTGCCGCAAAGACCACCAGTTCCACCGGCTGGTCCGCCGTCTCTGCCGAGGCGGGGGCGGCGGTAGATTGGGGTGCGCCCGAGGACGCGGGGGTGCCGCAGGCGGCCAGACTGCCCAGAAGCAGCCCCGCCAGCAGCAGGGAGAGAATTCGTTTCATACTGTGATCTCCTTTTTTGCTCTTCGCAAAATTTATTCAAAACGTGGATTTACACGCTTTGTCAGGGGATACAACCATAGAAAACCGGCTGTGCCCGGATGGAAAAGACCGCCCGGACCGCCACAGAAAACAGGCCCGTCAGGTGCCGCCGTGGGGAACGCCTTCCTCTTTTGAAGCGGGGCGGGCGCAGTCGGTGACTGCACCCCGCAAAAGGGTCAGGGCGTGGGGCATCTGGTCGAGAAAAACGTCCATGCTCTCGTTACAGGCTTTGGGGCTGCCGGGCAGGTTGATGATCAGCGTCTTGCCCCGGATCACCGAGACCCCCCGCCCCAGCATCGCCCGGGGGGTGATGCGCAGACTGGCCGCCCGGATGGCTTCCGCAATGCCGGGAGCCTGCCGCTGGGCCACCGCCAGGGTGGCCTCGGGGGTCACGTCCCGGGGGGAGAAGCCGGTGCCCCCGGTGGTCAGGATCAAATCAGGCCGCCGCTGGTCGCAGAGGCGGCGCAGCTCCTTTTCCAGGGCCGGGCGGTCGTCGGGCAGCAGCAGCGTCTCGATGACCTCATAGCCGTTTTGGGTCAGGCGTTCCGCGATGGCGGGGCCGCTTTTGTCCTCCCGCTGGCCCGCCGCGCACCGGTCGGAGAGGGTGATCACCGCCGCCTGGAAGGGCAGGGGGGCGGGGCGGTCCTCCACCGTCATGGTGTCGCCCACCGCCACGGGGCCGCCTTCCAGCACCTTGGCAAAGACCCCCTCCCGGGGCATGATGCAGTCCCCCACCCGGTGGTAGATGGCACAGTGGCTGTGGCATTCCTTGCCGATCTGGGTGATCTCCAGCAGGGCCCGGCCGCACCGCAGCCGGGTTCCCACCGGCATGGCGCGAAAATCCAGCCCCTCCACCACCAGATTTTCCCCAAAGGCGCCGGGCTGTACCTGGGCACCTTTGGCGTTGAAGGCCGCGATCTTGTCGGCGCTGAGCAGGCTCACCTGCCGGTGCCAGTGGCCCGCGTGGGCATCCCCCGCCAGGCCCCAGTCCGCCCGCAGCTCGCCGCGGCCCACATTCACTTTCTCGGTGCCCCGGGCCTCGCTCAGGCAGACCGCCCGTACCGTTCCTTCCATCTTATCCTCCGATCGTGTTCATCGTCTGTTCGCTGCCGTGGCCCGCCCCGAAACAGTGGGCCTCCGGCTTTTGGGCAATGGCCTGCCCGATGGCTTTTTCCAGGGCTTCCCGGTCCGCGCCGCCCCGCATCAGCGCCCGCAGGTCGATACCGTCGTCGTAGCACAGGCAGGGGCGCAACATCCCCGTGCAGGTCAGCCGCAGCCGGTTGCAGGAAGCGCAGAAGCGGTGGCTCACCGCATCGATGAAGCCGATGCGTCCGGTGAGGGCCGCCGACCGGTAGTAGCGGGCGGGGCCGTTGCCCCGTTTTTCGTCGCAGGGAGCCAGGTCCGGCCAGCGGCTGCGCAGGGCAGCCAGCACCCGGTCCGCCGTCAGGCCGGGGTCCGCCTCCCCCTTGCCGATGGGCATCTCCTCAATGAACCGCACATCCACCCCCGGGTCGGCGGCAAGTTCCGCCAGGGGCAGCCACTGGTCGGCGGTCTCGGGCAGCAGCACGGCGTTCACCTTCACGGGCAGCCGTTTCGCCGCCGCCCCCAAGTTGTCCACCACCGCTCCCACCGGGAAATCCCGCCGCGTCAGGGTGTGGTACTGGGCATCATCCAGGGTGTCCAGGCTCACATTCACGGCGTCCAGCCCCGCTGCCACCAGGGCGTCCAGATGGTCCCCCAGCAGCAGGCCGTTGGTGGTCAGGGTCACCTGCCGGGTGCCGTTCAGCCCTTTCAGCGCCGCCACCAGGGCGGGAACGTCCCGCCGCACCAGGGGTTCGCCCCCCGTCAGCTTGAAGGTGTCAATGCCCAGGGCCAGGGCCGCCCGGGCAATCTCCACAATCTCCTCATACCGCAGAATTTCCTCGTGGCGGCGCAGGGGCACCCCCCCGGCGGGCATGCAGTAGCGGCAGCGCAGGTTGCACCGGCCGGTTAGGGAGATGCGCAGATACCGGATGGTGCGCCCGTAGCGGTCGGTCATGGGGCGGCCTCCGCCTGGTAGTGGCCGCTCTTGCCGCCGGATTTTTCCAGCAACCGGATGCCGTCGATGCGCATACTCCGGTCCAGCGCCTTGGCCATGTCGTAGACGGTGAGCAGCGCGGTGGACACCCCGGTGAGGGCCTCCATCTCCACCCCCGTGGGGCCGATGCACTGGACTGTGCACTCTGCCCGGATGGCGTGGCGGTCCTCCAGCAGGGTAAAGGTCACGGCGCTCTTGGTCAGGTTCAGCCGGTGGCAGAGGGGAATCAGGTCCGCCGTGTGTTTGGTGGCCATGATACCCGCCACCTGGGCTACCCCCAGCACGTCCCCCTTTTTGGCCCGTCCGTCGGCGATGACGGCAAAACAGTCGGGGCTCATGGTGATGAAGCCCTCCGCCACGGCGGTGCGCCGGGTGTCGGGCTTGTCGCCCACGTCCACCATCCGGGCGTTGCCCGCCGGGTCGATATGTGTCAGTTCCATAACTTCTCCTTTTTTAAAACGTCTGCACCGGCGGACATGTGCCGATCGGTGCAGACACATACAGGGAAATCAAGGACCAAATTGTGTGCGAGGAGCTTGCAACGAGTGCGCGATTTGGCCCTTGATTTTGTCGAGGGGTGTCCAAGAGGGGAAATAGGCCCGTCAGGCACTGCCGTGCGGGACTGTTCCCCCTTTTGAGAGCGGCAGCTCACGCCAGCCCTTTTCCAAAGCCACAATTCGGAAAATGGCATTCCGGGCAGGACAGACAGAGCCCGCCCACCCCCAGACCGGCCAGCCAGTCCGCCGTCACCGGCACATCGGCCAGCAGGCGGGGCAGTACCAGGTCAAAAATCGTCCGCCTGGCGTACATCACGCAGCCGGGCAGACCGCAGACCGGCCGCCCGTCGGGCAGGTAGCCCAGCATGAACATGGCTCCCGGCAGCACCGGGGCGCCGTAGCCCACAATGGCCGCGCCGCTCTGCCGGATGGCCAGGGGGGTGCGGTCGTCGGGGTCCACGCTCATCCCGCCGGTGCAGAGGATCAGCTCCACACCGTCCTCCGCCATCTTGCGGATGGCCGCCGTGATGGCTTCGGTGTCGTCCCCGGGCACGGCGTGGGCGGTCATGGTGCAGCCGTACTCCGCCAGCTTTTCTTCCAGCACCGGGGTGAAGGCATCCTCAATCAGCCCCTTCTGCACTTCGCTGCCCGTGGTCACCACCCCGAAGCTCCGGGCCCGGAAAGGCCGCAGCTGCAACAGGGGTTCCGGCCCGGCCGCCCGGCGGGCTTCCTCCATGGCGGTTTTCTCGATGACCAGGGGGATGATGCGGGTGCCGCAGAGCTTGTCCCCCTTGTGCACCCCGAACCCCGAGGACCGGGTGGCGATCATCATCCGGCCCAGGGCGTTGACGGCCCGGATGCGCTCGGCGTCGGCCAGAAACAGCCCGTCGCAGTCGGCGGACAGTTCGATCTTGCCCTCTTTGGGCTCCGAGGCGGTCATATGTTCATTCCGGCAGAGGTCCCGGAGAATTTCGGCGGCCTCGTTTTCGTGGAGCATGGATTCGTCCTTCTCCCAGACGTAGAGGTGTTCCTTGCCGCAGCGCAGCAGCACGGGGATGTCCTCGGGCCGGACGATGTGTCCTTTGCGGAACACCGGCCCCTTGGAGACGCCGGGAATGATCTGGGTGATGTCGTGGCAGAGCACCTGCCCCACCGCGTCCTGGGTAGCAATGAGTTTCATAGGGGAACCTCCCGCAAGGCGCCGTTGCACAAAAGGGGCGCCGGTGTTACAATACTTTCAAACCAAAAGGGGGAAACAAGGATGCAAACCAACAAGGAAGCCCGTCCCTGGGTGGTGGTCCGGGGGGCCGGAGACCTGGCTACCGGCACGATTCTGCGGCTGCACCGCTGCGGCTTCAGGGTACTGGCCCTGGAATGTGCCGACCCGTCGGCCATCCGGCGGAAAGCCGCCTTCTGTGAGGCGGTGTGGCAGGGCAGCGCCGCGGTGGAGGGGGCCGTCTGCCGCCGCATCGAAAGGGCTGAGGAGGCCGCGGCTGTATCCGCAGCGGGGGAGATCCCCCTGCTGGTGGACGAAAGCTGTGCCGCTGCGGAAGTTCTCCACCCGGCGGCGGTGGTGGATGCCATCCTGGCCAAACGGAATCTGGGTACCAGCCGGGCCATGGCACCCATCACGGTGGGGCTGGGCCCCGGCTTCACCGCCGGGCAGGATGTGGACGCCGTGGTGGAAACCATGCGGGGCCACAAGCTGGGCCGGGTCATCCGGAAGGGAACGGCTATCCCCAACACCGGGGTGCCGGGCAACATCGGGGGTTATACCGCCGAACGGGTCATCCATGCCCCCGTGTCGGGACCCATGGAGTTTGTGCCCGACGAGACGGGCGCCCTCATCGACATCGGCGCCGTGGTGCACAAAGGCCAGTGTATCGGCAGGGTAGGGGGTGTGGAGGTCCCGGCCACCCTGGACGGGGTGCTGCGGGGCATCATCCGCCGGGGCTACCCCGTGACCAAGGGGCTGAAGATCGCCGACATCGACCCCCGTCTCGAGCAGGTGGCCAACTGCGACACCGTCTCCGACAAGGCCCGGGCCATCGCCGGGGGCGTGGTGGAAGCGCTGCTCTCCCTCGCAGAGGAGCGGGGGCTTCCGCTGCTCTGAATTGTACCACATTCCCCGGGGAATGTCATTCCCCCAGCACCCAGGGGGCGAGAAAGCCGTCCTCTTTCTGCAGCGCCCCCACCCGGCAGGAAAATCCCAGCCGGGCCAGGCGGTCCACCGCCTGCCGTCCCGCCGCCATCGTTTTTTCGTCATCCGCCTGGTTGAACAGCAGGCGGATTTTTTTGGTGGGCAGGGGGCACCGGGCGGCGGCCTCCCGGGCGCAAAGGCAGAGCTCCGCCACCCCCACCGGGGTGTCCGGAGCGCCGGCCCAGACGGGGTGCAGGGCGTACCGGTGGACCACTTCCCCCACGGGGCGGCCCAGGGCGGAAAGCCCCAGCACGATCAGAACGCGGGTGGTCCCGGCAGGCAGCACCGGTTCGTCGGCCCGGTGGAGTTTCAGGGGCAGCCGGTGGGCGCCGTCCGCCTCGCAGAGGATATAGTCCGCCGCACCCCGGGCCGCCGCCAGAACGTCGGGGGGCAGGGCGGTCCATTTTTCCCCGGCGGGCACCCCGGCCCCCACCACCCCGGGCTTCCCCAGGGCAGCGGCCAGTTCCGCCGCCGAAGGGTCCGGCAGCCGCAGACGGCAGTCCCCGGGGGCGGGGGGATAGATGTGGGTGGTGGTGGTCCACAACACCGAAAAGCCCGAAAGGCGGTGCGCCAGACAGCGCACCGCCGTAGTTTTGCCCCCCGCCCCGATCACGGCAATACAGTCGCTCATTGGGGTTCCTCCGCCGTCAGCAGGCAGGTATAGCCCTCCCCCGTGCAGGTGTAGAGGGCTTCCCAGTCCCGGTCCAGCAGGGCCCGGCAATCCTCGGGGGCGGTGTACCGCACGCAGGTGCCGCAGCTGGAACTCAGCGCCCGGGGCACCGGCATCATCCGGGCCATCACCCCCTGCCCCTGCAAAGCCTGAAAGGTCAGCAGGGCGCTCAGGTGGGTGTGAAAGGTGGCAATGTATTCTTTCATTGTTTCGTCAGTACCAGGCGGTACTCATCGTTGTCGGCGGGGTGGGTCTCCACACTGTAGCCGCTGTTGGCGGCAAACCGGGTCACATTCTCCACCGAGCAGGGGTTGTCCAGCAATACTTCCAGGGTGGCGGGGGCGTCGGCCTGCACCGCCTTCTGCACCATCACCACCGGCATGGGGCAGGAAAGTCCTCTTGCATCAATCATTGGTTCTTCTCCTTTTTATACAGGTTGGCATAGGAAATCAGGCCCAGCAGCGCCAGGCAGACCGCCACGCCCACACGGCCGGGCAGGGCCACGCCCCCCGCCACAAAGGCACCGTCGGTCATGGCGTCGGCATTGCCGGCCATCCCGAAGTTGTGGGCCAGGGCGGCACCCACGATCATCCCCAGCACCGTCACGGCGCTGTCGCCGTTGCCCTCTCCGGCCAGGATCAGCTGGCGCAGGGGGCAGCCGCCCAGCAGGATGGACCCCCAGCCCGCCGCAGCCATGCCCAGAAAGCTCCAGAGGTAGTCGTGATGGGCCACCGGCTCCACCGCCAGGGTGGGCTGGAACCGGCCCAGAATCAGATTGCCCACCAGCACTACCACAAAGATAGCCCCGAAACCGCTGAGCAGGTTGAAATCTTTGAACATCACGGCGTCCCGGATGCCCCCCGCCATGCAGAGGCGGCTTTTCTGGGCCAGGGCGCCCACCGCCAGACCGGCGATGAGGGCGACGATCCAGGGAGCGTGGCTGGCGCCGGGCCCCTCGGTGGAGAAGAGCAGCACCGAGGGCACCGCCAGCAGCAACACCAGCAGGGCGATCATGAAGCCGGGCAGCACAAACCCGTCGGCGGTCTTGACCTTGTAGGCCCGGCCCAGAGAGAAGCCCTTCCGCAGGCAGGCTACTCCCACCAGGATGCCGCAGACAAAGCCGGCCAGACCCGCCAGGGCGGTGCCGTCACCGCCGCCCAGACGGAGCACCATCCGCAGGGGGCAGCCCAGGAAGGCCAGCGCCCCCACCATGACGATGCCGCCCAGGATGAACCGCAGCGCCGGGGCGGAACCGGCCCGGGCCTTGAATTCCTTGCCCGCCAGGGCCATGAGGGTGGCGCCCAACACCAGGCCGATGATCTCCGGCCGGATGTACTGGACCTTGGCCGCATGGTGAAGCCCCAGGGAACCGGAAATGTCCCGCAGGAAGCAGGCAATGCAGAAGCCCATGTTGCCGGGGTTGCCCAGGGTTACCAGCACCAGGGCCGCCAGGCCCACCACAATGCCGGTGACGGGCACCAGAACGTTGATCTTTTTCAAATACAATTCCTCCTTATGCCGGGGCGCGGCATTGCACGGGCCGCGCCCCCTGTGCTACACTGTAGCCAGTATCTATACAGAAAGGGGCTTTGGTATGCCCGCAATCTACCTGGATCAGGCCGCCACTTCTTTTCCCAAGGCACCCGGCGTGGCGGACCGGATGGCCGACTACCTCACCCATGTGGGGGCCAACGTGAACCGGGGCGTCTACGGTGCCGCCCAGCAGGCGGAACTCACCGTGCTGGGGGTGCGGCAGGGGCTGTGTGAACTGTTCGGTTTCGCCGACCCCACCCATGTGGTGCTCACCCCCGGCAATACCTGGGGGCTGAACCTGGTGCTGGCCGGGGCCCTCCGTCCCGGGGACCACTGCATCGTGTCGGGAATGGAACACAACGCCGTCATGCGGCCGCTCCACCGGTTGGCGGGGCAGGGGGTGACCTTTGACCGCATCCCCTGCGACGGGGAAGGGTTCCTCGACCTCGCCGCCCTGGAGAAGCTCTTCCGCCCCAACACGAAACTCGTGGTTCTGGCCCATGCCTCCAACGTGTCGGGCACCTTGCAGGATGCCGCCGCGGTGGGGCGGCTCTGTGCCGCCCGTGGGGTGCCCTTCTGCCTGGACGCCGCTCAGACGGCGGGGCATCTGCCCCTCTCTTTCGGGGGGCTGGGCCTTTCGGCGCTGAGCGTGCCTGCCCATAAGGGGCTGCTGGGCCCCCAGGGGCTGGGGGCGCTGCTGCTGGCCCCCGCCTTTGCCAAAGCCCTGGACCCCACCGTGACGGGGGGCACCGGCAGCGCTTCGGACAGCGAGGAACAGCCCGTCTATATGCCGGACAAATTCGAGCCCGGCACCCAGAACCTCCCCGGCATCTACGGCTGGTCGGCGGCCCTGGATTACCTCCGGAAGGTGGGGGTGGAGACGATCCGCGCCCACGATCTGGCTCTCAGCCGCCGCTTCCTGGCAGGGCTGGGGGACATCCCCGGGGTGACCCTGGTGGGACCCACCGACCCGGCACGCCGGGTGGGGGTGTTCAGCCTGGATTTTGTGGGCCAGGACAATGCCGAGGTGGCCTGGCGGCTGGAAGCGGACTACGGCATCCAGACCCGGTGCGGCCTCCACTGCGCCCCCGCCACCCACAGGACGCTGGGAACCTTCCCCCGGGGCACCGTGCGGTTTTCCACCGGGTGGTTCACTACCGAGGCCGACATCGACACCGCCCTGGCGGCCATCCGGGCTCTTACCGCAGAATGATCCGCTTGCCGCCCTCGGTTTCGGGCAGCACCGCGCCCACCCACTGGGCGCTGGGCACCGCCCCCTGCAAATCGCGGTAGAGGGCGTCGGCATCCCCGGGGGCCACGGCCATCAGCAGGCCGCCCGCCGTCTGGGGGTCGTAGAGGACATCCTGCACGGCCAGGGGCACGGCACCGGGGTCCACCGCGCCTTCGGCATAGTGGCGGTTGCGGTACATCCCTTCGGGCAAGAGGCCCATCTTCGCAAATTCCAGCGCCGCGGGCAGGATGTCCACCGCGCTTGTGTCAATTTCCAGCGCTACGCCGCTGCCCTGGGCCATCTCGTAGGCATGGCCCAAAAAGCCGAAGCCCGTCACGTCGGTGCAGGCGTGGACTTCATACCGCACCATGCAGTCCCGGGCGGCCTTGTTCAGGGTGGTCATCAGGGTGTAGGCCTGCTGCAGGACTTCCGGCGGGCAGAGGTCCGCTTTCGCCGCCGTGGTCAGCACCCCGATGCCCAAAGGCTTCGTAAAGAGCAGCACATCCCCGGGGCGGGCCCCGGCGTTGGTCAGCACCCGGTCGGGGTGGACAAACCCCGTCACCGCCAGGCCGTATTTCGGCTCCTCATCCAGGATGCTGTGGCCCCCGGTGATGATGGCCCCCGCCTCGTAGACTTTGTCGTAGCCGCCCCGCAGCAGGTCGTGGACGGCCTCCTTGGGCATGGACTCGGGAATGCACAATAGATTCAGCGCCAGCTTGGGTTCGCCCCCCATGGCGTAGACGTCGGAAAGGGCGTTGGTGGCGGCGATCTGGCCGAAGAGATAGGGGTCATCGGCGATGGGCGGGAAAAAGTCCACCGTCTGGACCAGGGCCAGCTCGTCGGAGACTTTGTACACCGAGGCATCGTCGGATTTGTCGAACCCCACCAGCAGGTTGGGGTCCCGGTGGGTGCGGATGTCCCCCAGCAGCTGGGCCAGCACCCCGGCGCCCACCTTGGCGCCGCAGCCGGCACAGTGGGCCAGTTTGGTGAGTTTGATGTTGGGTTCCTGTTCCATGGTGACCTCCCAGGCGTTATTCTAGCAAAAGAATAACACCGTACCCCCCTAAAGGTCAAGCGGGGTTTGCGGGACGGGGCACACCATGATATAATGAAACACAAAAGAGAGGGAAAACCACAGGGCAGAAAGGCGGCAGCATATGATCCGGATCGCAATTGTGGAGGACAGCGCCGAGGTGCGCGACCAGCTGGTGGGGTATCTGCACCGGTACGAGCGGCAGTTCGGCAGGATGTTCGACCTGACCACCTTTGCCGACGGGGACGAGATCGTGTCGGATTACCGCGCCGTCTATGACATCATCCTGCTGGATATCCAGATGCGCCGCATGGACGGCATGGCCGCCGCCGAGGCCATCCGCAAGGTGGACCGGGATGTGATTTTGATCTTCATCACCAACATGGCGCAGTTCGCCATCCGGGGGTACGCGGTGGATGCCCTGGACTACATCCTCAAGCCGGTGCCCTATTTTGCCTTTTCCCAGCAGCTGCAGAAGGCGGTGCACCGGGTGCAGAAGCGCCAGGCCGTTTTTCTCACCGTGCCGGTGGAGGGGGGCTTGCGCCGCATCGATGTGTCCACCATCTATTATCTGGCCAGCGAGGGGCACTCGGTGCGGTTCTATACCGAGTACGGGGATTTTTCCGCCCCCGGCAGCCTGAAAAGCTACGAGGAAAAGCTGGCGGGCAAGCCCTTTGCCCGGTGCAACAGCGGCTACATCGTCAATCTGGCCCAGGTGCTGGCGGTACAGCAGAACACCGTCCAGGTGGGACCCCACAGCCTGCAGATCAGCCGCCCCCGGAAAAAGCCCTTCCTGGAGGCCCTCACCGACTATATCGGAGGCAGCGATAAATGAACCTGCCCGATATTCCCCGCCTCTACACCGCCCTGGCGGAATGGCTGGCCTGCCTGCTGTATGTCCATTCCCTCCGCCGCCGGTTCGGCAAGACTGCCACCGCGGCCTTCAGCGGGGCGGCGCTGGTGCTGCTGGGCACCTTTTTGCAGCTCACCGGGGATGTGCCCCTGGTCTGGTGGATCCCCTGTATGGCGGCGGCGGTGGGGCTGATGTACGCCTTCCTTTTTCTCTGCTGCGAAGTCAACCTCCGGGAAGCGGGCTACTGCTGCGCCCGGGCCTTTATCCTGGCGGAGTTTGCCGCCAGCCTGGAATGGCAGATCCACTGCCTGCTCTGGCCGGGGCGCACCCCCTGGCAGGTCCCCTCGCTGCTGTTGCTGGCTGTGGTGTACGGGGCCTTGTACGGCTTTGTCTATTGGTATGAATTCCGCCGCCAGCAGCCTGTGCGGGACGCCGGCATCACCCGGCGGGCCCTTTTCACCGCCGTGATCATGGCCATGGCGGCTTTTGCGGTAAGCAACCTGGGCTTCACCCAGGAGGATGAGGCCACCTTTACCGTCTTTTATATCCGCACCCTGGTGGACCTGGCGGGGGTGCTGGTGCTCTCTTTACAGCAGGACCAGCTGCGGGAGGACTGGCTCCACCGGGAACTGGAAGCCATGGACAACGTCCTCCACCGCCAGTATGAACAGTACCAGCAAAGCAGGGAGAGTATTCGCCTTATCAACCGCCACTGCCACGACCTGAAACTCCAGATCGCGGCCATCCGGGCGGAGCATGACCCCGGCAAGCGGGCCGCCGCCCTGGAGGAGATGGAAACCGGCATCCGGATGTACGAGGCCCAGAACAAGACGGGCAACCCGGTGCTGGACACCCTGCTCACCGCCAAAAGTCTCTACTGCCAGCAGCACGACATCAACTTCACCTGCGTGGCGGACGGCCGGCTGCTGAACACCATGCCCACGGGGGATATCTGTACCATTGTGGGCACCGCCCTGGACAACGCCACCGAGAGCGTCCAGACCCTGAAAGATCACGACAAGCGGCTCATCCGCACGGCCATCTATGCCCAGCACGGCTTTGTGATGCTGCGGTTTGAAAACTACTGCGAAGTCCCCGTCCGGCTGGACGCCGACGGCATGCCGCCCCACGGCTACGGGGTGCGCACCGTGCGGGCGGCGGCGGAAAAATACGGCGGCACCGTCACGGTCCACTGTGACGACAACTGGTTCATCCTGCGGGTGCTGCTGCCTGCCCCGGCGGAAATAACTGAATAAACACCCCGAAATCCTGTATGAAATTCCAAAACGGTCTGTGGTTTGCCACAGACCGTTTTTTTGCGGCACCTGGACACAATGCACAAAGCAAGCCACGAAAAACCTGTACAAATTGCACAACAAAATTTGCGAAAAAATCCGCTTGTGAACAAAGTGTGTCGCAAAAGCGACAGCTTTTGAAAATAACGTAGAAATTCTTTGTTGAGATTGTTACAATAAATTTGCTTCAATGAGGGGAGCGCGCGGCCCCTCATCCAAAAAATCGTACAACAAGGAGGAAGAAAAACATGTTGGCTATCAATATGGATGATGTCATGAACGTGTTGAACACGGTAGCCCCCTATCTCATCGGGTTTGCTGTGGTTCTGGTTCTGGCCATCAGCGTTATGATCGCCTGCAAAAAGCAAGGCAAAGCCAAAAAATATCTGATCCGCAGTCAGGCGGGTCTGGCTATTTTGCTGGCATTCGGTATCGTTGCCAACCTGATCGCCTTTGGACCTATGTCCACCATGATCTCGCTGGCCACCGGCGGCGGCACCATCTCGGAGGAGTCCACCAATGTGGCTACCGAGCTGTGCACCGATATTGCGGAAGAAGGCATCGTGCTGCTGAAGAATGACGACAGCACCCTGCCCCTGGCCTCCGGCGACAATGTGAACGTCTTTGGCTGGGCATCCATCAACCCCTGCTACGGCGGTACCGGTTCCGGCGCCCTGAGCGACGCCTTCCCCATGGTCAGCCTGCTGGACGGCCTGCGCGGCGCGGGCCTGAACCCCAACCAGGAACTGATCGACTTCTACACCAATTACAAAGCGGACCGTCCCGAAGTCGGCATGTGGGCCGGCGACTGGACCCTGCCTGAGCCCGCCACCAGCCTCTACACCGACGAGCTCATGAACAACGCCAAAGAGTACTCCGACACGGCCATCGTTGTGATCACCCGCGTCGGCGGCGAAGGCGCCGACCTGCCCACCGATATGGCCGCTCTGGCCGCCGGCACTGCCGAGGATGTGGGCTACGACCAGGTCTATGACGAGACCCTCAACGAGGGGAACGACTGGGACGAGGGCGACACCTACCTGAACCTGACCAACCAGGAAGAGGCCATGGTGGACATGGTCTGCAAGAACTTTGACAAGGTCGTCGTGGTGTACAACGGCGCCAACACCATGGAGCTGGGCTTCGTGGAGCAGTACCCCCAGATCAAGAGCGTGCTGTGGTGCCCCGGTGCCGGCCAGTCCGGCTTCAGCGGCCTGGGCAACATCATCGCCGGTGCGGTGAACCCCTCTGCCAAGACCACCGACACCTTTGTCTATGATCTGACCGCCACCCCCACCTTCAACAACTTCGGCATGATGCACTACACCAACATGGACGAGTTCGCAGTGGACGACACCCTGCCTTCCTTCGTCAACTACGTGGAGGACATCTACGTCGGTTATAAGTTCTACGAGACCGCTGCGGCCGAAGGTCTCATCGACTACGACAAGACCGTGCAGTATCCCTTCGGCTACGGCCTGAGCTACACCACCTTCAGCCAGACCCTGAACGATGTGACCGAGGCGGACGGCGTCATCACCGTTACGGCCACCGTCACCAACACCGGTTCTGTGGCCGGCAAGGACGTGGTGGAAGTCTACTACAACCCGCCTTACACCAACGGCGGCATCGAGAAAGCCTCCGCCAACCTCATCGGCTTTGCCAAGACCCAGACCCTGGAGCCCGGCGCCAGTGAGGATGTGACCATCACCTTCAACGTGGAGGATATGGCCTCCTACGATGACAAGACCGCCAAGGCCTACGTGCTGGAAGCCGGCGACTACATCATCTCCATCAACTCCGACTCCCACACCGTCATCGACAGCAAGACCTACAACGTGCCCGCCACCATCACCTACAGCGGCGACAATAAGCGCGCCAGCGATGAAGTCACCGCCACCAACCAGTTCGACTATGCCCGCGGCACGGCCACCTATCTGTCCCGTGCGGACCACTTCGCCAACTACGCCGAAGCCACCGCGGCCCCGGCCAGCTACGAAATGCCCGCCGAGTCCAAGGCGACCTTCTACAACATCTCCAACTACGATGCCACCACCGATGACGATCCCAACGCCGAGGCCCCTGTGATCGGCGCTGACGGCGATGTCCAGCTGGTGGATCTGCGCGGCCTGGAATACGACGATCCCATGTGGGACAGCCTGCTGGACCAGCTCACCGTGGACGAGATGAACTCCCTGATCTCTCTGGGCGGCTACCAGACCAACAGTATCGACAGCATCGGCAAGGTGCGCACCAATGACTGCGACGGTCCCGCCTCCATCAACAACAACTTCACCGGCACCGGTTCCATCGGCTTCCCGGCCGCTGTCATGATCGCCAACACCTGGAACGTGGATATCGCCACCTCCTTCGGCGACAGCATCGGCCAGATGGCTGAGGAAATGGACGTCTCCGGCTGGTACGCGCCCGCCATGAACATCCATCGTTCCGCTTTCGCCGGCCGTAACTTCGAGTACTACTCCGAGGACGGCTTCCTCTCCGGCCAGATGGCGGCCCATGCGGTCCAGGGTGCTGCGGCCCACGGCGTCTACGCCTACGTCAAGCACTTCGCCATGAACGACCAGGAGACCAACCGCTGCGGCATGCTCTGCACCTGGAGCACCGAGCAGGCCATCCGTGAGATCTACCTCAAGCCCTTCGAGATCGCCATCAAACAGGGCGGCGCCCAAGCGGTCATGTCCTCCTTCAACTACATCGGCAACCGCTGGGCCGGCGGCACCAAGGAACTGTGCCAGACCGTCCTGCGCGACGAATGGGGCTTCCAGGGCTTCGTGCTCACCGACTACTTCGGCGTCTACGGTTACATGAGCGCTGACCAGGGCGTCCGCAACGGCACCGACTGCATGCTGGTCAACTATCCCACCGAGACCAGCATGGTGGGCAGCCTGACCGACGGCACCATCAGCAATGACGGTCTGCAGGCCATGCGCACCGCCACCCACAACATCCTCTACACCGTGGTCAACTCCCGCGCTTATACCGAGGAGAACCTCAACCCCGGTATGCCCGCCTGGCAGATGGCTGCCATCGCCATCGACGTGGTGCTGGTGCTGATCATCATCGCGCTGGAGGCCGGTGTGGTCAAGAAAGGCTACGCCAAGCGCAAGGAAGAAGAGGCCAAAGCTACCGTGCAGGAGAACACCGAGGGCTGATCTGCCCCCTCTCCGGTAAACGGAACCTCTGAATCTTTCATTTAAGGATCACTGGCTGCGCCTGGTTTCTGCTTGCAGGCAGACGCCGGGCGCAGCCCTCTTTTTAAGGAGTATCTGTACTATGCCTGATGCAAAAAGCATGATCCGGGAACTGACGCTGGAACAAAAGTGCGCCCTGCTGTCCGGCGGGGACACCTTCCAGACCCGGGCACTGCCCCAGTGCGGCATCCCGTCCATCTGGCTGTCCGACGGCCCCCACGGCGTGCGCAAGCAGGCCGGTGCCAGCGACCACCTGGGCATCAATCCCAGTGAGCCGGCCACCTGTTTCCCCACGGCATCGGCGGTGGCCTCCAGCTGGGACCCCGCCCTGGGCGAGGAGATGGGCCAGGCCCTGGGCCAGGAGGCAGCCGCCCAGAACGTGGCAGTGCTGTTGGGCCCCGGCCTGAACACCAAGCGCAGTCCCCTGTGCGGCCGCAACTTTGAATATTTCTCTGAGGACCCCTACCTGGCCGGCAAGATGGCGGCCTCCTACATCCGGGGCATCCAGTCCAACGGCATTGCTGCCTGCCCCAAGCACTTTGCCGCCAACAACCAGGAACTGCGCCGCATGGCCAGCGACTCCATCGTGGACGAGCGCACCCTGCGGGAACTGTACCTCACCAACTTTGAGATCGCCGTCACCGAGGGCCATCCCAAAACCATCATGACCAGCTACAACCTGATCAACGGCACCTATGCCAACGAAAATTCCCACCTGCTGCAGGAGATCCTGCGGGACACCTGGGGCTTCGACGGCACCGTGGTCACCGACTGGGGCGGTTCCAACGACCATGCCCTGGGCGTGAAGAACGGTTCCACGCTGGAAATGCCCGCCCCCGGCCTGGATTCCGCCCGGGAACTCTGCAAAGCCGTGAAGGACGGCAAGATCTCCGAGGTGGACATCAACGCCCGCCTGGAGGAGCTGCTGACCCTCATCGACGATACCACCGGGGCCCTGGAAAAGGCCCCCAAGACCATCGACTGGGATGCCCACCATGCCCTGGCCCGGAAGGCCGCGGCGGAGAGCATCGTCCTGCTGAAGAACAAGGGCGGCCTGCTGCCCCTGGACCCCGAGGCCAAGATCGCCGTCATCGGTGACTTTGCCCAGACGCCCCGGTATCAGGGCGCCGGTTCCAGTGTGGTCAACGCCCCCAAGGTGGACAGCTTCCTCCAGGTCTTTGAGGAAAGCGGCCTGCACAGCGTAGGCTTTGCCCAGGGCTTCAACCGCCAGGGCAAACCGGATGCCTCCCTCCAGGCGAAAGCCGTGGAACTGGCAGCCCAGGCCGACGTGGTGCTGCTCTTCCTGGGCCTGGACGAGGTCAAGGAGAGCGAGGGCCTGGACCGCAGCGATATGAAGCTGGCCAAGAACCAGATCGACCTGCTGCTGGCCGTTCATCGGGTAAACCCCAAACTGGTGGTCATCCTCAGCAGCGGCAGCGCGGTGGAAACCAACTGGCAGAGCCACTGCCAGGGCCTGCTGTGGGCAGGTCTGGGCGGTCAGGCCGGCGCCGGCGCGGTGCTGGATGTGCTCACCGGCAAGGTGAACCCCGGCGGCCATCTGGCCGAAACCTGGCCCCTCCACTGTGAGGACAACTCTTCTTTCAACAACTTCGGCGGTCCCGGCCGTACCGTAGAGTACCGCGAGGGTCTCTACGTAGGCTACCGCTATTACCAGACGGCCGGTGTGCCGGTGGCCTTCCCCTTCGGGTACGGCCTGTCCTACACCGAGTTCGCCTACAAGGACCTGAAAGCCACCCCCACCGCCGTCACCGTGACGGTGGAAAACACCGGCGCAGTGGCCGGTGACGAGGTGGTCCAGGTCTACATCGCCAAGCCTGATGCCCAGGTCTTCCGGCCTGCTCAGGAGCTGAAAGGTTTCCTGCGCGTTCACCTCGAAGCTGGGGAGAGCCGCACCGTCAAGATCCCGCTGGACGACAAGGCGTTCCGCTACTGGAACGAACCCGCCGGCCACTGGGCCATTGAGGGCGGCAGCTACGAGGTGCGCGTGGGTTCCTCCAGCGCCGACATCCGGCTGACCGCCGCCGTCAAGGTGAAGGGCACCGGCGATGCCAACCCCTATGAAGGCATGATGCTGCCCCACTACGCGGGCGGCCAGGTCCAGGACGTCCCCGATGAGGAGTTTGCCGCTTTGCTGGGCCATCCCATCCCGGTGTCCAAGGTGGCCATCGACCGCAACATGACCCTGGGCGAGATCGGCCATGCCCGCAGCCCCTTGGGCTGGCTGGTGCATGTGATCCACAAGCATCTGCTGGTCAAGAGCCTGGAAAGCGGCACCCCCGACCTGAACCTGCTCTTCAACTACAATATGCCCCTGCGGGCCATCGCCAAGATGACCGGCAGTATGGTCAGCATGGGGATGGTGGACGGCCTGGTCATGGAGCTGAAAGGCTTCTGGATCATCGGCATCATCCGGGTGATCGTGGAACTGATCAGGAACAACGTCGCCAACAAATCCATGGAAAAACGTCTTGCTGAAGGAGGCCGCAAACAATGAACCTGTGGAACAGCTTTGCCGAAAAACATCCCGCGGCTGCCCAGTGGGTCCGGGAAGGCGGACTCTTCGTCATCGTCAGCAACCTGATCACGGTATTGAAGTATCTGCTGCTCCAGTTCCTGCCCGCCGCCTTTGCGGGCCTGGGCAATGCCGACTTCGGCTGGCCTGGCATCCCGCTGACCCTCTTTGGCGAGACCTTCGACTGGAACATCCTGGGCTACGACCAGGAGCACGGCGGCCTTGCCTACTTCTGCGCCTACATGGTGGCCATGGTCATCGGTGAGTGCATCAACTTCCCCATCCAGCGCAACTTCGTGTTCCGCTCCCACGGGAAGCTGGGCCCCCAGATCGCCTGGTACCTGGTGGCCTTCTGTATCATCACCTGCATCGTCAACTCCATCAACTGCATCTGGGTGGCCGTGGCCGGCCTGCTGGTGCCCGATTTCATCTACAACATCGGCACCACGGTGCTCAACGGCGGTATCTCGATGATCGTCTTCTTCTTCGTGAACAAGAAGATCTTCCCCTCCGACGCCCAGAAGTGATCTCGCTTTTTCCTTTCCCATATAAAAGTTCCCCGCAGGCAGAAACCCTCTGAAGTGACCCCAAAAAGTTAGACAATAATTTCAAATAAAAATTGTTCAAGCAACCGAAAGGGCTTGTTGTCTGT
>CALXHP010000057.1 GCA_944388135.1 uncultured Gemmiger sp.
TTCAAGCCATACTGCAACCGGCGGCTTGACTTCTTGTTTTACAGGAACCCTTTTTGCGAACAATACTTGACGCAGGCATCCAAGTGGTGCAGGAGGCCTTTGTACAGGGCGTATCCACTCGTAAGATGGGAAAACTGGCCAAGAGCCTGGGAATTGAAAGCCTGTCCCGCAGTCAGGTCAGTGAGATGACAAAAGGCTTGAACGAGCAGGTAAATGCTTTCCGCAGCCGCTCTCTTTCCCAAAGCAGTTATCCCATTTTGTGGGTGGATGCTCTGTACGAAAAAGTTCGTATGGACGGCAGAATTGTAAGTATGGCGATACTGGTGGCCTGTGGTGTGGATGAGCATGGTCAGCGAGACATTTTGGCGATAGAGCCCATGTTGGAAGAGTCGGAAGAAGTGTATCTTCAGCTGTTTCGAGGATTGCAGGAACGAGGACTTTGTACGCCTCGACTGGTTGTTTCAGATGCACACGCCGGACTTGTTGCCGCTATCCGTAAAGGCTTCCCAGGAGCAAGCTGGCAACGGTGCAAGGTTCATTTCATGCGTAATATTCTGGCGCATATTCCTCACAAGGACAAAGATGCCTTTGCTCAGAATCTCAAGACTATCTGGCTGGCTCCCACCAGAGAACAAGCTCGCAAACTGGCTGAAGAAATCTGCAGGCAGTACAAGCACCGTTTTCCCAAAGCCATTTGCTACCTGGAAGACGGTTTGGAGGACTCTTTGTCGTTCTATGCTTTTCCACTGTTGGATGCAAGAAAGATTTCTTCTACCAACGTATTGGAATGGCTGAATCGGGAGATCCGTCGCCGTACTGGTGTAGTAGGAATATTTCCCAGTGCAGATGCCTACACCAGACTGGTTACCACATATCTTATGGAATATGCAGAAGATTGGTCTGCCTCCAGGGCATACCTCAGTGAACAATCTGTTCAGGCGATGTTGCGACCAGCAGCTTAACTTCTTATTTTACAGGAACCCTTTTTGCGAACAATACTTGACGCGGGCCCTTATCAGTGGCCAAGAAAATCAAAACAATCTATGCCTAGGAGAGTAAGAAAACTGTCAGGAAAAAGGCCAAAGCCATGGTGGAGGAGTGGCGCTCCCTGAAACTAAGAGGGCAGCTAAGAAAGTAGAAGATGATATTGAAGAGATGCTGATGTACTCCGATTTTCTCCGCAAGCACTGGAACTGTATCCTTACCAACAATGTCATCAATAGATGAACCGAGAGATTCGCCGCATTCGCGCGTTGGGCGGTCACCGGGATGAAAATTCAGCACTTATGCTGGCCTGTGTCTGGCTATGCCATGAGGCCAATAACTTGTTAAGGTAAAAAAGTACATGAACAGAAAGCACTTGGAGGCAGCCTTTGAGGATGCCGCTATTGCTGGATGACTTCACTTATCTTCCATACCCCATTTGGGGGACACAAAATTTCTATGCTAAGATATGGGTTATATTTTTCCCAATACAATTCTTTTGATTGTTCCCCAAAACCTTCTGATTCTATTTTTTCGTGGGAGCAGTTTTTCAAACGATTTCAATGTTTGGATGTCATAGCTCGGTACGCTCCGGCCACATAACTTCATTGCACTGAGCATTGCTCTCATCCCGGCACGTCTCTCTAACTGATACCTCTGTATAATGGAGAGCTGGTTTTCATCATATTGTTCGAGATATACTCCACCGGAATTATGAATTTGTTTTAATAATGCATCGCCCTTTTCTGTTCTTGCAAATATGACATTCCTGCCCAAAGCCTCGGAAAAATCTGGCCGATTGTCTGGGGTAATATACCATGCATCACCGCAAGAGATATCCGCAAACTCTCCGATTCCATCCAAGCAGAATCGGCAGGAGTGTCTTACATCTCTTCCAAGAATATGCCCCCACGACTCTGCGTAGGTCATTTTTTCTGTTCGTCCGGAGTTATCCTCTGCCATTGTATAACCAGGCCATCCATTGCCTCTGTATTGAATTTTGCGACACATTTCTGTGTTCATTTTCAAATGTTCCAACAGCCGCTTCTGCGCATCCTCGCTCGGCTGCCCTGCGCAGAAAAACGATAATAGATAGAGGATATTTGACTTTAGCTTTGGATTATCATTCATGTATAGATGCAAGGCAGAGACATCACACGGCTTTCCCACAAAGGCATACCTTTTATTTGCATCAACAGTCTGCAAAATATTTTTCAGCGGAGCGGAGACAGAATACCTGGATCCCATGCATGCCAGCACATCTTCCACTGTTACACTTACCACGGTTTCTGTTTCGTACGGGATTTTTCCGCTTGCTTTGGTATGAATCACAGCATCGACAAGCCCGCTCTCCAGTAAGTAACAGCACACGGCCGTGATAATACCCCCGCTAGACGCCTTTTCCCGGATTACAGGATCTTTCGCCCAGCCCAGATAGACACTCTTTTTTCTTCCCCATATATTTCCAGAGGACATTTGTGCAGATGCTTTACCAGCCGCAGGGCAAACTTTCTCACAAAAAGAACGGCTACCTTCGGACAAGTCCGGCACTTCATAGCCTTTAGCGTCTTTTATAAAACTAACTTGTAGCACAGAGCCGCAAAGGCCGCATCCTGTACAATACTCTTTGTATCGATCCTTCAACTTTATCTTTCCTCATTTCAGAATTTGTTTTATCTGACACACTAGCTTTTTTCTAAAAATACAGCCTACTGCCAAAATCATCAAAATAATTGTATATCGCAGAACAATATGTGTGTATGTAAAAGTAATAAATAAAGAGGTGAGGATCATTGTGACGGAAAGAATCACAATATATTTATCGTTATAGACGTTTTTCATTCCGATCCGTCTGGAATACCACCAATGGAAGACAGCCAGAAAAATATAGCACACCAAGGTAGTATATCCTGCCGCATAATAACCAAATTTCTGAATAAAGATATAATTTAGCAAAATATTCGCTATTGCAACGATTATGGAGCCTACCATGGTGGCTTTTGTTTTTTTGGAGTAATACTCTATACGCATATACAAGGCATAAACTGCCGTGAAGAAAACACCAGCTGTCACGGAAGGTATTATATATATTCCCTCAAGATATTCTTCTGAAGCGAGTACATACATGATTTCTGGCGCAAACAACATGCACAGCAGCGAAATCCCAGCAAAAAATGTAATTATCTGATTTGCTCGTTTTTTGATCGGTTTTGTGTCCTTCGCATTCAAATGTTCAAAAAGCCACGGAGTCCACGATGCTTCTATTGCTTGCCAGAAGATGGATATGACCGAGGCTGCAGTGTACGAAACACCATATATGGCCGTTTCCGAAGGACCAACCATGGAATTGATCATCACCTTGTCACCACTGGCCAAAACGTTTATTGCCAGGAAATGAGGTACCAAAAAAATGTTAAATGTGAAGGAATACTTCATGTATTCTTTTTTGATTTGAAATTTTGACTTGTAAAAAGTGCGTATAAAAAATACTATCCCGACAATAATCAGTATGGACTCGCTTGCAATAAGTTTAGCATATCCCTGTTGCTCTGGTTGCACCATGAGTACCGCAATGATACTGAACACCACTTGGGCCACGGAAATCAGCAAAGTGAGTACGGTGAGCATCTTGTACTTATACTCATAGCGTTGCCTGCATGACCAGTATGAATATGAGGGATAAAATAGCATATAGAACAGCATCAGGAGCATCAGGGGAGAGGATATTCCCAGTAATGGCGCAAATATTGGAGTGAATAAATAATAAACTCCGAAAATAATAATCGTTGTAAGATTGGCCAGCACCACCACAGACGCGGTAAAACGGTCCCGATCAGTTCTGAACTCCAACATGCCGTTGTTAAAAACACCTTGCGTCAAATTTAATGTTGCAACAATAAAAATGATGGCTTGCCAAGATGTGAAATTTGTTATTTCTCCATATTGTTCCGATTTCATAACCCGTGTAAAAATCGGAGTGCTGATCATCGCAAGGCCACGCTGGAAAAACATCGCGAACGCAAGAGCCAATGAAGATTTTTTGGCATCCGACATTTTGTTCCAGGTCTTAAAAAACTTCATACCACTCATATACACCATTCTTTACCTTATCAAAACGCTGGCTATGAAGGAAAAGCCCTGTAGTATTGTAATGCTTCATCCGACCGCATTTCCCACCATTTGCTATTATTGAGATTGTACCCTGGTCAAAACGATAGCGGATTATCTTTGCAGGGTTTCCCGCCACAACAGCGTAATCCGGTACATCTTTGGTCACGATACTGCCGGCTCCAATTACGGCCCCGTTGCCAATTTTCCTGCACCCAGCCAGTATTATTGTACCGTATCCAATCCAGACATCATTTCCAATGTTGAGGCAGTTTCGTTCTACATCACTCACATCCAAGCTAAAGGACCTATTGTAGAAGTATGCTGAGGAAGACAGTGCATACAAAGGATGGTTCGCGCCAAAGTAATGTACATCTCCTGCTATTGAGCAGTACCTTCCTATAGTTACTTTTCCCCCGGTATTAAAATCCGGGCGGAAGCATCCCCCGTAGGTGAACAATCCTATTTCCACATTCTTTCGGGTCTTGAAATACTCTCTCAGCAGTAAGGACTCACCTTGTTGCTCCGTCTTGAACAAGTATCCCATATACATTTTCTGTATTAGACTTGGAGTATAGTTCCATATAAAATTACTGAATACTCTCTTTAACATGTCAGCTCTCACTTCAGTATCGTATCCTTCCGGGAAAACATATAAATTTCATACTCTGCAGATTATTGTAAATACTCCTCTTTCGACAATAATACCGCGGACTTTTTGCTTCGATATCCTAAATCCTAAATAGGAAAACTATTATCTCCGATCCCGACGCCTTTTTATATTTTATTTGTTCTTGAAGAATAAGTGGCTATTTCAACAATCAGTATTTTCGGGTAAATGCTTTTATCGGCAAGGTTACTCTTCTATAAGGCCACACATTGTCAATGCTTTATAGAACCTGACTCCTTTTTCGATTGCATACGACGAAGCTGCAGTTAGAATATAATATTATCTTCCTAAACATTTTCTGTTTTTCGTGCTTCGTTTTATCTGTTTTTGATAGAATAACAAGATGGCCATGACGAATGCCTTATATTTGCTTCCCTTTTCACTTCTAATATAACTATTCCATGAGGATTTTTTCTACCCTTTTTTTAAATTGTTCAATTTGCTTGACACAGTATTCCAATGCGCTTTTTTGTGTTGATTTAAGTGTCTCTAGATTTTCCATGTATGCAATGGTCTGTTTGATGGAGCTCTCTGTGTCACTCTCTATACCATGGATAACATATGGATAATTCATAGAGTCATATAGCCCTTCAAATTTCTTGCTATAGGAAAATGGAATTGTACACACTCCACTAGAAAAGGCACCGATAGTTGCATGCATTCTGGCACCAATAAAAATATCCATGCTTGAAATATAGCTTTTGGCTTCGATGGGTGAAGTAAATTTTGGTGCCAACATTACTTCACGATACATTTGTTTTATATCACAGGCAGCTGTATAATCGTTTTCAATATTATTTACATTTTTTGTGATCACGTGTGGGATTATATGCACTTCATATCCGTTTTCCAAACAATACTCTATGATTTTTATGCAGTAACTCTTATAATCTGTTCTTAATGAAAATTGATTGTTTCCATTATAACCTCCTCTCCACAACAGTCCAGAGACATTGATTCCGACCTTGCGTTTGTGCACATTCCCATCCGACCGGCTATCGTACGGAAGAGCAAAGGCAACATCAGTAAAGAAATCAACGGTTTCTTTTCTGTATTTTGAGGCAAGTTGTGCCGACAGTCTATCTCGTGCGCATATATAGTCGGCGTTCCGAATGATATAACCTGCAATCACTTTAGAAATCGCGGAGTTATAAGGCCCATATGTTTGCGGACCCAATACGAATTTTGCACTCGTATGAATACAGATTATCTTTGCGATAGAAAATTTCAAGAATCTCTTTATGCCATAAATGTCAGAAAAACTATCCCCTTCCGTGAAATCAAAAATCACGTCACATTTTTGTGCATATTGTCTCAACCGAAAAGAAGACTTGGCACTTGCAGAGAGCACACAAATTGGAATCTTTGATGTGATTTCATCCTTTAATAGCACGGCATTAGGGCTAAAAAGATACACGATATTTATGTTCTCTCTATAATGAGAGAGGATTTCAGCAAACGAATATGCAAGGGCACAGCACCCCATATTTCCGCTATCAAATGTCAGACCAAATAATCCTATTGTTTTCATGAATTGTTTCCTCTCGATTTCATTCTCTTTTGAATAAGTCGGAAAATGGAAAGGGAAAATACACATTTTATCTCGCCAAATATATTCAGTCGAATAAGTAATTTCAGGAAATGGGTAGAGGTAATAAATATTACTGGTGGCCATTGTCATCATACTGCCGCGTATAACGGCAAGAATTCCCCTCAACAGGTTCGCCCTTTCCGTGGTGCTAAGTGCTTAAAAAAACAACGGTTGAATAGGATGTACCTTCTGGCAGAGCATAAAATATAAGGACGAACAGGATTTCCGGCGTTGTATCAATCCAAGCGACTCGCATGGATTCCATGGTGGCTCTCACTTTTATACAAATGATAGACAATATGCCTACAGAATTTGGCTTTGTCATTTTTACAGAATCAATTTGTAATATAATGATCGTATGCCGTGTATCCCATGATCCCAAAAGTCATCCAAAATTCCGGGACCAGCATACTGCCGGCTAAAGACTGAAGAACGAGGTAATACATAACTGCCAACAGCGCCCGTTCACTCCAGATTTGGCGCATACTGCCGTTTGGCGTTTTTAATATTGTTTTAAGTCCGGCGCCAAATGTCTTCCAAAGAATTCTCAAATATAAAATTAGGCCTATCACGCCGAAGGAAACGCCAATGCTGATCAAATCACAGCCGCCGACTTCTGCATCCGTTAAGCCTCCGACAGAAGATAAGTCGGCCGTCGCTCTAGCATAGCCGACGCCCATCAGAGTGTTTTTTAGAGACGAAAACCAAATTGTAAACCCTTGTTTCATAGATTCAAGTCGGTATCCGGCAGAACCGTCTTGTGAGGCTTCTTCTGCGCCCAGAAACATATGCTGCAGCTTATATAGAGAGTAGTCTCCTAGTTGAATAACGTTGAATTGGATTAAGAGAATAGTAACAACAAGCAAAAATGCCAAAAAAAGCAGAGTCTTAATAAAATTGAAACCTTTGTTTCTATATGTATACCAGCATATTGCAAAGCCTGTTGTTATTGCCAGGGAGTAAAGGACGGTTCTGGTCAAGGATATTATGAGAAAAAGCAACAGAAACGCAAGTAGATACTTGTATTTCTTTTTGTGGGGATTTTCGGTATTGATCAAAGGCGGAATGCAGAATAGGATACCCCACCCCAGCAGTTTTCCCAATGCGTTCCCTTCGTAACGAAGACTTGGAATTTGCCCGGCAGACAACTGTCCGGCCGCAACCACTGGGTTTAATCCAAGGCCGATGCCGGCTACTCTATAGATTCCCAGCTGTACAATGCCGAAACCAAACATCACGAACAGAATTACGGTAAACAATTTGTCCAGCTTGGAAAGATCGATTAGACCCGAAATGAGAAGCAAATAGATGGCAAACCCAGATAGCATTTGCAGAATGGTGGATATAAAAGAAACCAACGAAGAAACCGGCTCGTCACAGAGCAGACTGAGCAATACACCGACAGCCACCCAGACTACCATGGCGCGCATAATGGGGGACTTGAAGATATCTATCCAATAATTTGACAAAAAAATGATGATTGTGATCGAAAAGAAAAAGTATATGCGAAATGTTCCTCCCAGAATTTGAAAGGACACCTGATCCATCAAGAAGTACATCACCAGCATGACAGTGATGGCACGTACGAAGGATTTACAAACAAACGGGAAGGCGGCCAGCATGGCAAATGCGAGAACAAACAGATTCCTGCTGCCCATGAGTATGCCTCCCATCGACAGTAGGATTGCCACAAAAACATATAAAACTGCAAATTGTTTTGTACGCGTATTTGTCATCAAGTCTGTTTCACCTACTATGCGCGGCTGCAAAATTTTTTATGACGCCGGTATTAAAATGATAATCTTTCAAGCTACTGCTATTTCCATAACTGTCTTTGAATTTTCTTTGATAGCAGCAGTAGCTTTAATGCAAGATTGGAATACCCACTGTAATGCTTCAAGTAATACTCTCGGCTGTCAAAAAGAAATTGCATTCGATTCCTTGCATTTCCTTTTTGGGATACAAAATGTTGATGATATGCAGTGACAGTGTTGATGTAAACTTCTTTATACCCATGCATGACAACCTGTTTAGCCAAAATGGGTTCTTCACAATACATGAAAACATGTTCGTCAAGAAAACCAATTTCTTCCAGAAACGATGCCTTTATCAAAAAGCAGCATCCAGACAGGCGATCGCAATAGCCTTGTGCATCGTTTGTCAAATATCCCTTGGCCCCAAATAATTTACTCTTAAGGATATAGCTAAACCAGATAAGCTCTTCCCAATATTTTAGTTCTCTTTGCGGATTCTGCCTTTCTCCCGATGGGAGGAGCACATTGCTTCCTGCAACAACTGCCAATGGATATTCCGCAATTCCGTTCATCATCGTGGCAAGCCAATTTGGATCGCGAAGCTCAACATCTGGATTTATAACCAGACACCACTGGGCGCCTTCTGCTACAGCCGCTTTTAAACCTGCATTATTTCCGGCGGAAAAACCCTGGTTGCTCTTTTGGAAAATAACCTTTATAGCACTGTTTTTTTCGGCATATTCTTCAAGGGCTTTCTTTTCTTTATCTGTCGAGTGATTGTCAACCAAATAAATTGCCAGGTTACCCCACGTCTGTTTCTTCAAAAAATCAATGCATTTGAAACAATCTTCGCTGGAATTATAATTCAAAATGATAGCGGCGACTTTTATGTTCATGACTCGATATACCCCAATAAACGTATGTCTTCCTTCACTTTTTCCCAGTCATCTGCTTTGTTGCGCTGCATATAGATGGCCGCGTGATCCAAACAGTACGCAAGAAAGACAAGTTTTCCAAGGCCGTAATAATTACTTTCTTTGATGTCTTTCGCAATCCTATCCATGGATAAATGTTGCTCGAATTTCTTTGTTTGGATCAGAAAATGGCATTGGTCTATGCCTCTTGGATATGTCTTTTGTGCATACTCCCAATCAAACACAAAGAGGGCATTGCCGGTTACGCAAGTGTTCCAAGGTGTAAAATCACGATGACATACACAAAACTCGACGATGCGATTCGAGTATGCATCCAAAATGGATTGGATTGCTTGCTCAGCGATAGCTTGTTCTTTTGGGCGAAAAACATCTGCGTTTTGAATATTGCGACGAACATACTGGATGGTCTTAAAAAAATCTGTATATTCAAACCGCAAAGGAGCCTTTGTCATTTCGTACAGGGAATCCAGAAACTGTTTTTGCTTGTTTCCAAATTTATGTTCGATTTTTGTGCCCAACTGTTTCTTAGTGGACTGAACAAAAACCTCTGTTGAATCTTCCAGAACGCGCAATGCCATACATTCCGGTACATTCGAGACACCCTTTTCTCTTAACCATGCCAGTTTTTTCTGCTCGGCTTCAAATAATTTTCTGATCACGGGATCGCGACTGTATTTCACATAACCGCAAATTTCGTTTCTTCTGCTTACTTGAATTGTCGCTTTTTTGTGTGTGCCGGGTGTGCCCATAAAAGCGGAACAATTACATTCATCACCAAATATTTCCTGAATACACTGTAAAACGGTTTCCGGGATAAACGCATTGAGCTGAACAGCCCGGAAAAAGGGAAGCGGGAATTTTGCCAAAACAGGCAGCATTCTAACTACCAGTTTTCCCCGCCATGCAGAAGGCTGGTACAGTTCACAGCCTGTTCTGCAATATTTGATTTGGATCAACCATTCTTTCCCTTCGGAATTGCGGAGATAGATTGCCGAATTTCCCAAAATTACACCTGCTCACATTTTCTGATACGAACATGGGTAAGAACATTTTCGATGACGGCATCTTTACTTTGCCAAACAAAGTCACAGGCAATCCGTTCGTGGGCTGCTTTTCCTTTTTCAGCAACTTCCTGTGGATGTTCTACACAATAGTCCATCACTTCTGCAAATTGCTGGATGCTCTTCTCGATGCCGTCCGCCTTGACTCGCCAGGCACTTTCCTCAGAGGTGATCAGGTGCATTCCCGACAAATCATGGCAGATTGGTGCAAGGCCTACGGCCATGGCTTCCATAAGTGCCCAGGAGCCCCCCTCTTTCAGGCTGGGGAAAACAAACAGATCCTGCTTTTCGAGTATAGCAAGGAGCTCCTCTCGGGGCATATGCTCCATAAAGTGGACCTGTCTTCCAACACCCAGTTCTTTACATAGATCAGCAAGCGGCTTTTTGAGCGCTCCCTTTCCTACGATTGTAAAAGTGATCTGCTCCTTATGCTTCATCTTTGCAATCGCGCGGATAGTGATTTCCAAGGCTTTAAGAGGGATGAGCCTTCCTGTATAGATACATCTGAGCGGCTGTTTGTTATGGATCGCCGTTTCTTTCTTCTGGTATCTGAGTAAGGTATCTTCTTCCATACAAGTTTCCAAGGATGTAAATATTTTGGTATTCATCTTGGAAGGAAACACTTTGCGGCTGTCCTCCGTGCGGACAAGGATGACTGTTGCACGTTTGGCCGGTATGGCAAAAAAGGGATTCAGCATGGCGGTTTTTATCATAATCTGCCGAATCCACTGTGTGAATGCATTCTTTTTGGTGAGAAGCGGCCAATATGACCGGGGAATGGATTCTCCGCCGCCAATCGGCCCCCATATAAACGGGAGCGGTAACTTGTAAAGAAATGTAGGCATCCACATACTGCCAAAAGAAAGGTGCCAGACACAATCAAATGAAATTTCTGCCTGAAGCCGTTTGGCTTTTTTCAGTATGCCAAGCTGCCAAAGGAAGTAATAGAAATAGAGTCCTTTGTCGCCTCGCTTCAGTTTGCGGATGAATGGGGGTAAATCGTAATAGATCCAGTGAACGGAATGAACCCATTCTTCCTTGCATAACGAGATCTGAGATTGATTGTTTGCGCGGGTAATTACCCACAGTTCGTGCTTTATGGCCATCCGCTTTACCCAGTTCCAGCCTACACCAGATTCGGAGCCTTTGTAAGGTTCGCAACCATATGCGCTAACAAGAATTTTCATAACTCACCTTATTGCAGATCAGTTGGGAATCAGTGATGTAACCCAATATCTGCAAATTTCCTGTACGATAGCATCCGGAGATTGTTCTGCGTCAATTAGACGGATGTTGTCAAACTTATGAGCAAGCGTCTTATACATATCCAGCTGCCGAGCGATTTCCTCCGCACTGAGTTCTGCCTTTCGGCCAAGAATCGTGGAAGGCTTTGCCAGCAGGACAAAGACGAGGTCCGGATGTGGTGTATGTTTCACAAAAAAGAGCCTGACTATATCCGGCAGGTGGATTCTGGAACGCCTGGGATCAACATAAAAATCATAAATATAACGGTCATACAGAATAATCTGCCCATGGACGCAGTCTTTTTTCATTTTGGGCCAGCCAAGGATATAGTCAACCCAATAGTAAAGCATTCTTGCCAGGGAGCTCAAGGTGCCTGCCGGTTGTGCCCGATGGGGTTGTGTGAATGCTTCCTTGGAAGGGTCGTAGGATTTTCCGGATACCAATTTTTTGATGTTTGGAAAAACACCGGGACGGAAATGGCGGATAACGACCTTTTCGTTGTCTCGGATAAAGACAGAAACGGCGGTTTCCCGCAGTTTTTCCAAGACGGTTGTTTTTCCCACGCCGTCAGGGCCCAGCAGACAGATAACAGTTCCTATAGGACGCTTGGACCGTCTTTTGATTTCCAGTTCAAAATGCATAATCGTGGACGCCAACACATCCACAGGGGCGTGCAGGAAGGCTTTCCGCCAGGATGTTCTGCACATCTCCTTTTGAAAGCGTCCTGTATCCGAAATTTTGTCGGATGTCATGTAAGACCTGACATGCCCGTAAAAGGCACGGCCAAAAGTTTGCCGGGTCAAATCATGAAAGGTCTGGGTATCAAGATACCGTTGTATGTCGGAAAGATATTTTGCTTTTACTTTTCCTCCAGTCATAACAGGTTTTATCCAAAGCAGAAAGGCATTCATTTCCGGATTCGGGACCTTAAAACCGTTATATACAACAGCTGAGTCGTAAATGGTATCGAAGGAAACTGTGGGAGCGCCTCGCCATACCTGACCGTAAAACAAGTCAACCTTAATTGAGGACAAGCTGTTCTCATCAAAAAAGCTGTAGCACCAGATGCATTGGAATTCATCAAATGTACGGTAATGATAGCCGCAAGTATGCATAGTGGATTCCAAAATCTTTCTGGCTGTAGGGATCTCATTCCATTTAACCAGAAGATCGACATCTTTGGAAGGGTTTTGGTCCGGAAGCCCTTCAAAATTCCGGAAGACCATCCAGTGTATGCCCTGTGAGTCCAACTGATCAAACAGTGTACGCAGAGCAGCTGCTTCTTTTTTACTCCACATCAGATTTCCCTTTCAAGAGTTGCTCGTAATGGTGTTTCATCGTTTGTGCAATCTTTTTCCAGTTAAAATCGGATTCGATCCATTGTTTTGCGTGTTCTCCCATCTGCGGCCATTGGGACCTTTTTTCCAGAAGTTCACAGATCCCTTTGGCAAGATCCTGTGGGTACGGTTCGCACATGACAAAAAAATCTCTTGGAGGCTGATTGAAATATGTCATGTTACAGCCTCTTGTAAGCAGACAAGGCTTGCCGCAGGCTAATGCATCGAGAATCGACATGGAAAAACCTTCGGAGTAGGAAGGCATGACATACGCGTCGAAATTGTAAATGGCATCATATTTTTCCTGGTTATACAAAGGGCCAATCCAGTCGAAATTCTCCTCGCAGCCCAATTTTTCTGCATACTTTTTGTAGGCTGCGGCATTTCCGCGATAGTCCGGCCCGACAAGAATGATAACAAATTGCTTCCTTGTGGATTTATCGAGAAGGGAAACCGCTTCTATCAGGGAACGAAGGTTTTTGTCTTCACGCAATACGCCGACCCAACCCAATTTGATTTTGTTGTTATATGCTTTTGAGGCAAAAAAGTCATGGTTGTAACTGGTGGGGATTGCATCGGGTTCCACTCCATTATAGGCCAATACAACGGGGCCGGAATATCCATATTTCTGCAGGCCAGTGCCTTCTTCACGGGTAATAATATGAATGGCGGCAGCTTTCTTCAGGTAATCCAATTCATACAGCTGCTTGGCGAGCCAGCGCTTTCCTGTATAGGCATGCGGCTTTGAATAGGTGCCATGGGTTGTGATCAAATAGGGGATGCCCAGTGTATGCAATTCTTTTGCGATTACGTTTTTGTCGTAGAACCAGATCGTGTGGAAATGGACCAGATCGATCTTGTCTTTTTCAGCCCGCAAAGCATCGATGATTTCGTAGGTTTTTCGTATGCCGGGAATGACCCGCGGATAACATTCAACTGTTACAAATTCATCTCTTGGGTAACTGTAATGCGTTTTGGTCTTGTCCACGACCGCCCAGATTTCGCTTTGGATTCCTGCAAGCTTTTCATATTTGTTGAGGTAATACACAACTCGACTGATCCCGTTGTGCCCGTTGGGATTGCATCTGCCATGAATAATGTGGATGATTCTCATCATATCCTCCTCAGCCTATAAAGCGCCCGAGCTGTTACAGATGTGCCACCAAATAGTCTGCAATTCTTTTGCTGGCGTGCCCATCCCCATAAGGATTGCTGGCGAAACTCATCTGCTGGTATGCTATCTGATCTGTAGAACCGTCATCAACAATGAACAGCGAAAAGTTTTTGTGGGTTTGTGCGGCCGAACCTTGCAGCGTTTCCAGCACATGTTTTTCTCCATTATACACGCAGATGGCAACTGTCAGGTCGTTTTTTCGGTCTTCCACTTGTTTGTTCTCCTTACGGATGCCTTAACAGGAGCAGTACAGGAAATCCATCTTCTTGCAATGATTGCTAAAATCAATCGGAAGCTTTGCTTCCTCGATGAGGCACACGATTTTGTTGTAGTTTGCGCTGTCCATGAGCCAAAGCATAGCATCCCTGTAGGCTGCAGGCTGATTATGCGGAACCACGAGATTTTCCTGGATTGATTTCACCAGGAATTGGCTCCCCACAAGATTTGAGCAAATTACAGGGATACCGTGGCAAAGTGCCTCCAACACAACAAAGCCAAAGGTTTCCCTACATATACTCGGCACAAGCAGAACATCGATGTTTTGCCAAATCTCGGCCTCTTGTGACGGGCCGAAAACGCCGCCATAGTGACGCCGTTTATCCCGCTGGTCTTGCTTTGATGAAGCATATTCGCCGCCGTAGTACCATGCTTCCCAGTCTGTATGGCCTGACGCATCCAGTAAGGCCAGCGCTTTTTGAAACATGTCATAGCCCTTGTGGATGCTCATACCTCCCATATAGCCAAACCGGATCGGTGTATTTTCTCTTCGACGATGGGTGGTTCGAGTCAGTCCCACGCGGGTGATTGGAATTGTCCGGTATTGCAGATCCGGTCGAAAACATTGGTATACTTCACCGGTGCATGAAGAATTGGCATGGATGACAGTAAAGCAATCCAAAATCCGGTCATAATACTCACCCAAAGCCGCGAATGCCCGAATTTTTTCTGCAGATGGTTCGGGAATGATATCTGTGCTTACAGAATCTTGCACGGCTTGTGAGGCTGCATTCTTTCTCAACAGGGAAATAAATCCGCTATCTTTGATATACTGATACAGATGACTCTGGAGCAGAATTTGCTTGGCTCCGGACAGGCCTGCATTCCAATTGCACTTTGCACATTGCTCCGGATTTCTCCCGCTGCATAGCTCTCCTGTATTCTTAACCAGTGTACAGCGGAAGCAAATCGGGTAATAATCATGCGTAGTAAAGACAATCGGAATATTTTGCATCCTGGCCGCTTGAAAGAACTCGAGGTAAATTCCCTGTATGCTGTGTACGTGGATTACATCGGGTTTTACATATTGCAGCCACGTTTGAAAAATAGATATATCGCTTTTACGCATATACCTTGAGGGATTATCAATACCATATGTAATGGCAACGGGCAAGCTGTTTCGGAGCTCATATTTGTTTGGTGTCACTGCTGCAATCACGGGATCCTGGACAAAAGAGGTGCTTCCCGCATACAACAGCATCACCCTGTGGCCATTTTCGGCTTGCCCTTGCATCAATTCCCTGCAATAGCGGTTGAGCCCCCCTTGATGTTGCGCCGGATCACCGAGAGATACATGAAGTATTCGCATTTGATTTATTCCTTGCAAAAACACTTTCGTATTGCTGGATGATTGTGCTCCACAGATAGCGCGTAAAAATTTGCTGTTTTCCCTCCGTTTCCAGACGGACTGTTTCTTCGGGAGGGATGCTGTCTGCACGGTTCAGCAACCGTGAAAGAGAACCAGACTCCTTGCTCCAGTACAGTGCACCATCCTGTCCCACTTCTTTGTTAAAGCCCACGTCCAACAGTAAATTTACACGAGTACTGGCCAGCGCTTCCAGCAGGCTGGGGTTGGTACCGCCAACTTCGTGGCCGTGAATATAGCCATACGCTTCCTCCCGAATTTTTTTGAGAAGCTGCTGGTCGTATACGGTTCCCACAAACTTGATGCGGGGATCTTTTTCAAAGCCTGTTTTTTCTGCCAGCTCTGTATAGAATTTGTTCTTTTCAACATTGGTGATGATCACGCAGTCGCGTTTGGTATTGCTGCGCATAAATTCGGTGATCATGGTTTCGTAGTTGTTCTCCGGCACAAAGCGACCGACAATCAGATAATAGCTATTCTTTTGTAGGCCATGTTCGGCATACCACGCCTGCAGTTTTTCTTCGCTGCAGATGGACTTTTCAACATAGGCCCCGTAGGCAATATAAGTTGTGGCTTTGATCCTGGCACCATAGGTTTTTTGTATGTATTTCTCAATATTGATGGAATCACAGATGACCAGATCACTGTTTTCTACCAGGCACTTCTCGCAGAAGCGCAAGAAGGATTTGGCTGGAGCACTCCACTTGCTGCGCTTCCACTCGAGTCCGTCGGGATTGCAGCAAATCCTGACGCCCAATTTGTGCAGTTTTCTTGCATGTGGAATCAGCAAAGGACCGATTCTGCACCCCAGAATGTAAACGATTACCTGCTCGCCGGTATGTTGTTTGGCCCAGGCCTCCACCTGCTTCAGGACAAGCCCGACATGGAAAATACGCCCCGGCGCCCCTGGAAGAGGCACCCGGACATTAAAGCAGTCGGCACCATTATGCTCAAAGTGTTTCTCGTCATTGTTCATGCAGGAAACATGGTACATAATATCCGGACTTTTCTTCCCGGCGGTTAAATTCTCCGCGAATGTCTCAAAACCGCCATACCGGGCAGGAAGCCCTTTACTTCCGACAATAAAGACATGAATCATACCAATTGTTTCTCCCTATCCTCATCCGATTCCCGCTGTCCGTCTGGTGCCTCCAATTGTTCAATCAGAGCCCTACGCTTTTCCGTCTGCAGCTCGATTGCATCGAATCCTTCTGTACTTTCCTTGGAGAAGAGGATGCGGAGCGTCAAGAAGATCAATTTGATGTCAAGCAGCAAAGAGTAGTTTTCTATGTACAGGATATCCAGTTTTGTTTTATCCAAAGGCGAGGTGTTGTACCGTCCGAATATCTGGGCGTACCCGGTCAGTCCACCTCTTACTTTTTCTCGCATATGCCATTCGGGAATTGTGTTTGCATAGATTTCCACATTCTCCACCCGTTCCGGGCGAGGACCTACAATCGACATATCTCCCTTGAAGATATTCAATATCTGGGGAAGTTCATCCATGCGCAGGGGCCGAATCACGTTTCCCACCCTTGTGATTCGGGGATCTCTTCCGTTTGCACGCATAGAAAGATCGTAGCCGTCCTGCTCCGCATTGACGATCATACTCCGGAATTTGAGAATATCAAATACTTTTCCATCCCGCGTAACTCTTTTTTGCTTATAGAATACCGGCCCATGGTCCTCCAGCTTAATTGCCAGAGCAATCAACAGCATGATGGGGGTAGCTGGAATGAGTGCAATCAGGCAGAGAACGATATCCATGATCCGCTTGATAAAACGTTGCGGAAGAGACAGCCCTCGGCCTTTTACCAATTTCAGAGGAGTGTCAAAGAGATTTACATCTTCGGCACCTTCCAGAATCAGGTCGGAAACCTTCGGTACAACATAGGTGCGAACAGAATGTGTGTAGCAGTACTTTAGGATATCGTTCCTTTTCCCGCCCAATACATCGTTTATCAAAACGGCATCATGGCGATCGATCGCCGCTATGATTTCGGAACGCTCACGATTTACAGAGATAACCTCCGTAATTGTGTATTTGTCCTTGCGTTGGTCTATCTTGAATTTCAGATCAAGCGCTTCATCACTTCCATAAATAAGCAGAATATCGTGAGGAACATAAAAAAGGTGATACATCCTTGTGAACCAATACACGCAGAAAATTTCCACCAAAGTGCTGGTAAAAAACACCAATACCATGGGCAGCGGGTTGGTCATTCTGTTGGCAATAAGGCACAGTTGAAAGTAGGTGATAAAGTCGGAAATAAACAAACCGATCCCCTGAGATACGGCTACGTCAGTAAATTTGTAGTGGCCGTATTGAAAAGCGTCACACAAATACAGGATAACAAGAACAACGGCCGAATATACCCCCATAAGAACATATTTCCCGGCGCCGCTATACAAAGGCATATAGTTGTTTTTGTAAAACAAAGACCAGAAAAAATAGTAGATGATCGCAAATAGACCAACCTCGATGGCCCCTTCGGCAATCCGTATAATATGTTTGCAATCATCGAGAAAATCATTCTTTTTCATTCTCTTTATATACATATTCCCTCATAGTATCCTTTTCTGCCTCTGCATAAATATAACGTCAAAAAGATACGCGCTCTACGGTAATACAGAGCGATCATGTGTTTTGGAAATTTCATTACAGATTGGATTTGATGTCAGAAATTTCGTAAGCGTATTATCCGGAACAGCATATTACGATAAATACTTACAGACGCTTTGGCTGGTTTAACATCAATAGAAGATAATTTCTACCTGCATTTGTGGGTTTTGATGAGCGAGCAAAGATTCATGGGGTAAAGACGAAAAGCAAAGAGCCCTAGATATATATATATATCGAATCATATCATAATTTCCCACGAATTGCTACCCAAAAAGCCTAAAACATCAAGAATTATCACAAACAAGCGTCGAATAATCAAAGATTTTATTTTTTGCAGGTGGAAAAGGAAAAAATATAAATCAAAACTGGATACTTTATCATTGGGGAAGGTACTATTTCCTCAGAAAACGGTTCATTCAAAAAACGGGGCTCACCCTGTTGACGCAAGTACAAAAATTGCTTTTCTTCTAAAAGGAATGAGAACCAGGAAAAGGGAAATATGAGTCAAGTTATGCCATTTGCTTTTTGCGTTTCATCATGCCTTTGACGTTTTATGTGAACCTTCAACCGGTTTTCTTGTTTTTTTGTCTTTTCTATGATAAAATATGCGTGTGTTTTTGAAGTTGGCGTCGGTTCGTTAGAAAGAGGATTTAATTTATAAAATCAAAACAATATGCGATCCTTTTAAATAAACTGGGGGAGGGAAGGCATGCGGAAGCAAGGAAACAGAAGCAAGTGGGCGGCTGAGAGACCGCGCCTGTGCTGGGTTATGTCTGGCGTTACATTGCTTGCGTTGCTGGCCGTGTGGGGCGTGCTGTTGGGGACCCAGTTATTACCGCCGCTGTATTTGGTTGTGGTTTTAGGAATCGAGGCTCTGATTGTATGTGCGGTGTTTTTCCTCACGCGGGATGGTAAACGTCTCGGCCTCACTATCGCAGGCTCGATTCTGATGCTTCTGGCGGTGGTCGGGAGTGCTATAAGCGGATTTTTTCTTTGGCAGACGGTTAGTGCGGTACAGGAAATCACCGGTGCCAAAGTGGAACATTCCCAAGTGAATTTTTATGTTGCAAAAGACAGCCCTGCCCAGAGTATATACGATCTTGCCGGTAGCGCTTTCGGAATTCTGAAAGAATTGGACCGTTCAAACACAGATGCAATCTTGGAGCAGATGAAAACCGAATATGGTCTGATTCCGTCCACAAAAGAGTTTGATAACCTGATTCAACTGGCGGATGCTTTGCAAAGCGGGGTTATGGATGTTATTGTGCTGAATGAGGCGTATCTGTCACTGTATGAGGAAACCCCGGGGTATGAGGATTTCCCCAATGAAATAAAAGCGGTTTCCACTCTTCAGGTGGAACATGTTGTAGAATCTGAGAAAAAGCAGCAGGAAACAGACCCAATCCTCAATATTTTGATCAGTGGTAGCGATACAAGAGACTCCACAATCGACCAGCGTGGACGAAGTGATGTGAATATTATCGCCAGTGTCAACACCGAGACAAAGCAAATCCTGCTGATCTCAACACCGCGGGATTATTACGTGCCGTTGGATGTAGGCGTGCCCGATGCCTATGATAAGCTGACCCACGCGGGCATCTATGGCATGGATGTGCTGACGGGAACGCTGGAAAATTTGTATAAAATTGATATTGATTATTATTTCAGGATCAATTTTACAGGTTTTGTGGATGTAGTGGATGCACTGGGGGGCATTGATGTCTATTCAGCTTACGATTTCACCGCAGAAAACCATCACTATGTACAGGGAATGAACAGTTTGGACGGGGAGGAAGCGCTGAACTTCGCCCGGGAACGGTATGCGTTTTCGGAGGGGGACCGACAGCGCGGCAGCAACCAGATGGAAGTTCTGAAGGCGGTTTTTCGGAAAGCTATGAGCCCGTCCATTCTGACACAGTATCTGTCCATTCTAAAGAGTGTTGAGGGCTGCGTAGACACGAATATTCCCTATGATGTTATTTCTGCGCTGGTTCGTCAGCAGCTGGAAACCGGAGATTCCTGGACCTTTGAAAGCTTCAGCGTGAATGGAAGCGACGCCTATTCCACAACGTATTCCATGAATCAGAATAGCTATGTTATGATTCCCGACGAGGAAACCGTATCGCAGGCCCAAGACAAGCTGGCATCTATCGGCAATGTGATTGACCAAGAGGATGTGCCGGAGGCGGAAGCAGAGGCCGAAGACTAAAACGGGTGAAGATAAAATGTCCAGTCAACAGGCAGAAAATTTTATAGCGATTTTGCGTACTGCCTGCGGAAACGGGCAGAAAAAACTTTGTAATCCCAATTGGGATGAACTGATCAAAACGGCCCGTAGCCAGATGCTGACGGCTTTGTTTTACACAGGGGCAATCCAGTATAACGAATTTGCAACCTGCCCGGCGGAACAGCGGGAAATGCTCCAGAGGCAGACCATTGCAGTGGTAGGGCAGCAGGCACGGCGTACGCAGCTGTTTTTGCAATTGTATCGATCCCTTCTGGATGCGGGATTGAAGCCGCTTGTGTTGAAGGGAATCGTATGCAGAAGCCTGTATGGAGATCTGGCAGATTATCGGCCTTCTGTTGACGAGGATTTTTATATCCCGCCGGATCAGGTGGAAGTATGCCGCCAGATACTGGACCGGAACGGGTGGGCACTGACATCCCACGAAGAGAGCCTAGATATAAAGGAAAAAGTACCCGAAATCATTTTTGACGATAAGGACCGTTTGCTTCATCTGGAGCTGCATCCCTCGCTGTTCAAAGAAGAAGGCCAGCGTCTGGAGCGTTACACGCAATATTTCCAGGACGTGGAAAAACGGGCGGTCACCGTGACGATAGAGGGACAACCTGTCTACACATTGGGAATTACCGACCATTATCTCTATCTTTTTTTGCATCTGGCCAAGCACTTTTCCGGGAACGGCGTGGGAATACGACAGATTATGGATCTGATGGTTTTCGCCCGCGCCTACAAGGATCAAATTGATTGGGAAAAGGTGCGGCGCGTAGTCGCAGAACTTTCCTCCCCGGAATTGTATGCGGATGTGGTTGCAATCGGACACAAACTGGGGTTTCAGGCGGACCTTATCTTCCCACCGCTGCAGCCGGACCGGCTCCTCAGCGACAGCATGGCGGGAGGTATATATGGCAACGATAGAGAAGGCGATGGCCACGGCACCATATGGACCATTGCGGCGCGGTACCCTACCTATTGGAAGCGAGTCCAACGGTTTTTATTCCCTTCGCTGCAACAGCTGGTTGCAGGACGGCCTTGGCTGGAAAAACGTCCATGGCTGCTGCCGGTAGCCTGGGGGCAGCGGGCAGGCAGGGTATTGATCATTAAGCGCTTACAGGGAAAGGTGACGTGGAAGTCGTTACAGGTCGCCCATCAAAGAAACCAGCTGCTGCGTTCCTACGGCTTGCTGCCGGAACGCAAATCATCTAGGGGAAGGAGGCAAAAGAAATGAAGCTGAAGGACCAACTGATCCTGCGTGAGGTTGCCGGGCAGTATGTTATCGTACCCACAGGAAAACGGGTGCGGGAAGTGACCTCCATTGTCTATATCTCCTCCTCCGCCGCTTACCTGTGGGATTACATGAAGGACCATGAGTTCACCAGAGAAGACCTGGTGAAACGAATCGTAGAACACTACACCGGTGTGACAGAAGAAAAAGCCGGAGCGGATATTGATAAATTCCTGAAAACTTTGTCAGACAACAATATCCTGGATGATGGGGTTGCCAGAGGACACACCCTTATGCGGCTGCCTAAGGAATTGCTGGACAAGCTGTGGCCTCCCGGCGAATCGTCAAAGTCTCACCAAGGGGGCGATGGCAAGAAATGAGTGAACATTTCGAGCCGGCCTGCCGCCGGATGGAGTGGCTGGACCCCTTCTACAAACAGGTGTGGGAGAAGGCTTTTGCCGACGGCATTCCCATCTCCGGTACCTTTGAGCTGACACCCCGCTGCAACTTCAACTGCAAAATGTGCTATGTCCATCTCAAAGCAGAGGATATCCCCAGGCATGGACAAGAGCTGACAGCCAAAGAGTGGCTGCGCATCGCTCAGGAAGCGAAGGAGGCAGGCACCACCTGGGTCTGTGTGACCGGCGGTGAACCGCTGCTGCATCCCCAGTTTGCCGAAATCTGGCAGGGACTGGCACAGATGGGCTTTTTCCTTACCTTGCAGACCAATGCCTCCCTGATCACGGGTGATATTGTGGACCTGCTGGAGCAATATCCGCCCCGGCAAGCCAAGATCACGTTGTATGGGACCAACGACGATATATATGAGGCAGTCTGCGGTGTGAAAGAGGGCTTTACCCGTGCCAATGACGGCATCCATACTTTGATGAGTATGGGCATTCCGGTGGAACTGGTCAGCACCATCATCCGACAAAATGAATCGGATGTGGAGAATATGCTGCTGTACGCCGCGCGACACAGGCTGAAGTGGCGCCCCACGGGAGAAGTCAAACCCTCCCTGCGGGGAGCGGACACCGATGCAGTAAGCGTTCGTCTGGAACAGAAAAATATTCCGATCTCTTTGCGGAAAATGGAGTATTTTCTCCAGCATCCTTTGGACCCGACCAGAAAGCCCTGTACCTATTGCAAAGATTATCGTGTGGGGTATTGGGTTACATGGGATGGAAAAATGAGATTCTGCAGCTTTTTACAGGAGCCTGACATCACAGTAAAGAACCACGCATTCCAACAGGCCTGGCAGGAGCTGCTTGCCTATGAAGAAAAGCTGGATTGGCCGAAGGAATGCAAAATTTGCCCGGCCCGAACGGTTTGCTTCAAGTGCGCCGCATCCCTGGCGACCATGAGCGGCGGCCTGGAAAAAATATCACAGCCCTATTGCGATAAAATCAGACAAATGTATGCACAAAAGAAAGGAAAATTGCAATGAGTTACTCTGGTGAGGTTTACGCAGAAGTGAACGCGAGTGCATTGAATCCCGGCATCAGCACCATGGCGCTGGTCTCGGGCAACCCGGAGCCGGTTGACGGACAGTCTTATGTCGTGGTGTGGATCCGGTGGCGGTATGACGATTCCACCGGCAATGGAGGATATACCAATACCGGCTGGTACTTTGATGATCCCAACAACAATATCAAAAAGCATTATTCTACGGAGCAGGATTTTAAAAATTGGCTGATGCAAGAAAAGCCAAAAGACTTGGAAACTGTTTTGGGAGATTGGGAGGCCAGCAACAAGGCGGTGTTTCTGACGGAGAATATTGACACATTGAGTGCAGGGGGCTGCATTTACTTTACGGCGAATTAAATCGTTGTTAAAGGTAAAAGATGAATTGTTGTTTTAAGGTTGCCGACCTTCGGTTATGTATACAGGGAAATACTCCCACTCAAATAGTTGATGCAGGCTGGGCGCACTTTTTAGTTACGCAGAACCCTTCAGAAAAGGTGGATTTCACCCTGTTCTATGCAGAACAGGAATCCATGGATTATCTGGTAGAACGCTACTCTCTGCCGGAGGGGCTGCAGCAGGCCTACCGCTATGGCCCGGATGTGGTTTTGACCAATCGGGATTTCACTCTTTGTACCATGCTGCCGCTTGTGGACAAGGCGAGCTTTGCCGTATTGTCCAATCAGATCTACTATGCCCACGCTGCCCGCCGTCAGATGCTCCAGCTTCACTGCGCCACCATCGAGGACCGGGGCCGGGGTATTCTCTTCCTCGGCCCTTCCGGCATCGGCAAGACCACCCAGGCGGAACGCTGGGCACAGTACCGGGGGGCCGCCATCATCAATGGAGACATCGGTTTTGTCCAGCGCACGCCCCGGGGCTATATCGCCTGGGGCTCTCCCTGGCATGGCTCCTCGCCCTACTGCCTGAACACCAGTGTGCCTGTCAAGGCGCTGGTCGTGCTCAAGCAGGCGCCGGAAAACCGTCTGCGGGAGCTGACCGGCTTTGAGAAGGTGCGGGAAGTCTCCAGCAGTGTTTTCTATCCCACGTGGCTGGAAGACGGCATGGAGCTCTGCACCGACACCTTGAATCATCTTTTGACCGACCTGCCGGTTTACCGGCTGGACAACCGTGCCGACGAGGAGGCCGTCCATCTGCTGGCTGCCGAACTGGACCGTATTACCTGATCGAATGAAGTATTTTGTCTCTTACATACAGCGTGTCATCCGACGCATCCGGGAAGGACGTCTGCAGGAACTGCTGGCCCAGTGGCTGTGGATGGGACGCTACGTCAAACAATTCTGGTGGTTGATCGGCGGCTATACACTGCTGAACATGACAGGTTCTGCTTTAGGACTTCTGACCACGATGGCGTCCCGTTCCCTGGTGGACAGTGTCACCGGTCACAACAGCGGGATGCTCGGCCTTGCCGCGGCGGCCTATGTGGGCGTAGGTGTAGGGCAGATTTTTGTCTCGGCTATCCGCAGCCGGGCTTCCCTCAAAATCAATCTGCACATCTCCCAGGCCATCCGGTTGGATATTTTCGACCAGGTCATCCAGACTGACTGGGAGGCGTTGTCCGAATACCGTCCCGGCGATATCCAGTACCGCCTGAATGGTGACGTCATGATGGTCATCAACAACGTGCTGACCTTCATCCCCAGTCTGGCGTCCATGCTGGTCAGTTTTGGAGGTGCCTTTGTCGTCATGGTGCAAAATGACCCTGTTATGGCGGTCATTGCCCTGTGCGGTGCGCCGATTTCGCTGCTGGTTTCCCGATACAACATTATCAAGATGCGGGAGTATCAGAAAAAGAATCAGGAGTTCGCCAGCCAGAACGTCTCCTTCAATCAGGAACTGTTTCAGAACCTGCAAACCATCAAGGCATTCGGACTGGTGGATACCTTTACAAACCGCTATCGTGAGCAGCAGCAGACATCTGTTCGCATTCAGCTGGACCGCAACAAGTACCAGCAGCTGGGCAATATCATGACTTCCCTGGTGGGACAGGCCATCGGCTATGCCTGCTATGGTTTTGCCATCTTCCGGCTCTGGCAAGGGGAAATCAGCTACGGCACCATGACCATGCTGGTGGGCATGGCGGGTTCCCTGCGCGGTTCCTTCTCCTCTGTGGTCAATCTGGTGCCCAGCGCGCTGCGGGCCTGTATCAGTGCGGGCCGCGTCATGGAGATCACCGGACTGCCTCGGGAGACTGCGGCGGTCAGCCCCGAACTGCAGCGGATCTTGGCCCGGGCCCGTGACACGGGGATTCTTGTGGAGATGCATGATGTTACCGCCGCCTACGCCAAGGACAAGCCCATCTATACCGGTGCGGAATTCCGTGCTGCGCCGGGTGAGATCATAGGTCTGGTAGGGCCTTCCGGATTGGGCAAGACCACGACCCTGAAGCTGCTGTTGGGACTTTTGCATCCCCGCACCGGCCAAGTGACCGTGAGCTGTGCCGGGGAGGCAGCGGAAGCTGTCTCGGCGGCCACCCGGCGGCTCTTCAGCTACATCCCGCAGGGAAATACGCTGTTCAGCGGAACTATTGCAGAAAACGTCCGCCTGATGCGTCCGGATGCTTCGGATGAAGAGGTGGAACGGGCGCTGCGTGCCGCCTGTGCTTGGGACTTTGTCAGCGAGCTGGAGGACGGGGTACATACCAACATCCGGGACAACGGCCAGCGATTGTCCGAGGGGCAGAAACAGCGCATCTCCATTGCCCGGGCCATATTGGCTGATGCGCCGGTGCTTTTGCTGGACGAAGCAACCAGCGCTTTGGATGTGGCCACCGAACGCCGTGTGCTGCAGAAAATCATCAAACATGACCCGCGGCGCACGGTCATTGTCACAGCACACCGGCCCAGCGTGTTTGCCCAGTGCACCAGGGTGTATCTGATCGGCGGCGGCAGGTTTGAGGCAATCAATGATGCACAGCTGCAGGAATTTTTAGAGGGAGAAGAAAGCGACTCCGGAAGGGAAGAACAACGGGTCGACGGAACGTAAGAGGGAGAGAAAACGCGGATGATAATGCGACTGTTGAGAGGATGTTCGATTGTGGCCTTGGTGCTGGCAATCGCATTGTTTGCTTTTGCCAATGTGCGCGAATACATGGATCGTGATGACACGCTGCCCACCATCACAGCGGACAGTGATACCGTTGAGGTGCCCTGTGAATATACGGTGGATCAGCTGCTGGCGGGCGTTACTGCCAGCGACGCAAAAGACGGGGATCTGACCAGTCAGATCCTGGTGGGAAATTTTACGCGGTTTATTGATCCCGGTATCTGTGACCTGAACTACATTGTCTTTGATTCTTCTGAGCATATTGCCACACTGGTACGTCGCGTTCGTTTCACCGACTATCACTCCCCTCGATTTTCCCTGTCTGAACCGCTGGTTTATGCCGAAAGTACGACCAACAGTACAGAAGTAAGAGAGCTTTTTTCGGCATCGGATCTGTTGGACGGTGACCTGACGGACTGGGTCACTTATATAGAATCGGATGCAGTCTATAACAATCCGGGAGACTATTCCATCACGATGGAAGTGAGCAACAGTTTTGGCGATACGGTCCGCTACGCATTTCCCATTCATATTTATGAGCGCAATACCCAAAATTTCACGATAGAACTTACAGATCCGCTGGTCTATGTGGAGCAGGGGGCGTCTTTTGATCCTTTGCAGTATGTGGATTCTATTTCGGATACGGCGGGAAATCAGTACAGTCCCTCTTTGCTGGACATCACTTCTACAGTGGATACGGCTACGCCGGGACTGTATGAAGTACACTATGAGATCGGGAAAGCCTCGACAGATGATGAAGAAACGGCGGAAGAAACGACTGAAGACACAGGATCCGCAGAAGAGGATTCCGAGGGATCGTTGCTTACCAGCATTGATGGGCAGAACCGGTATGGCCAGATGTGGCTGACCGTGATTGTGGAGGGAGCAACGGCATGAAAAGGCAGGAATTTTCGCTGGACAGCATCTCCCTGCGGGGAACACTCCGGCAGATCCTGAGCAACTGGTGGGTGATTGTCTGCTTGTCGCTGGCTGTTTTTTTCGGCGCTACCGGATTGGGGATGCTGACCTATGTTCCGCAGTATACTGCAACTTCCACTTTGGTTATCCGGGTGCGGGGGGCGGATGCCTACAGCACCTTGGCTCAGACCACGCAGATGACTACTGTGTACAGAGAAGTCTTCCAGAGTACGGCGCTTCGCAATATGATCTCCAATAGTATTGGGGAGGAAGTCGTGGGGAGCATCTCCTGCTCTCAGATTTCTGAAACCAATCTGTTGGTGCTCCGTGCCACCTCACCCACTCCCCGTCAAGCGTATCTGTTTATTCATTCCGCCTTGCAGAACTATGAACAGGTGGCAGGATTCGTATTCAGCAATGCTTCGCTGGAGATCGTGCAAGAGCCTTCTGTGCCGGAGGAACCTTCCAACGCTTCGTTTCTCATTGCCCATCGAGTTGAACTCACGGCGCTGGCCGCATTTGGTGCGATGCTGCTCATCGCGCTGATTTATATGCTGCGCAATACCGTCAAGGTGGCGGCCAAAGCGCCCGACCTGTTGGATGGAAGAGTATTGGGGACGGTTCCCTTTGAAAAAAAGCAACTTGCCGGTGGAAAACGCACCGCCAAGTCCAAACGGACGCAGGCTTTGTTACTTTCCTCCCCCCTGGCCAGCATGAATTTCGCGGAGGCCAACCGTCGTACGGCTACCAGGCTGGAGGGACATCTGCAGCGCAAGCAGTATCAAGTGCTGCTTATGGCCAGCGTGGAAGAAAATGAGGGAAAATCCACCTTGGCCGCCAACATTGCGATTTCTTTAGCTGAGCATGGAAAACGGGTTGTGCTGATCGATGGCGATTTCCGCAAACCGGCTCAGTATAAGATCTTTGATCGTCATGATACCAAAAGCCCCTCCTTCTCGGATGTGGTGGCAGGCAAACTGACTTGGGACCAGGCCGCTGTTCACAACGAGAAGAGCAATTTTTTTGAGCTGTTCCAATTCAAAACGCTTAAAAACCCTGCTGCTTTGCTTAACAGTCAGAAATTGCCGGATCTGATAAATGCACTCCGCCGTGAGGTGGACTACATCATTGTGGATTGCTCCCCGGTGGCGGTTGCCGCCGACGCAGAACTCTGGATGCACCATGTGGATACAGTGGCGCTGGTGGTCAGACAAGACAGAGCCGATATCCGCATCATTAACGATACGGTGGACTTGATTTGGAAAGTGGCGGGGGACTTTTCCGGCTTCATTCTGAATGCTTTTCACGAGGAACAGCCGCGCGCCGACCATCGAGGCGGGTACGGCGGTTATTAAGTCTGCTTTGGCCAATGGTGCCCCATTTGTCTCCCTTTTGTGCAGCAATCTCAGGAGGTAACCTGTAAATATGGAAGATCAAAAGAATATCACAGCCAATGCAGCCCCGACCGCTGTCGACGAAATTAATATGGTCGAACTGGCAGAAACTTTTTTCCGCCTTGCGAAGCGTATGTGGTGGCTGTTTGCGGTTCTGATTGCGGTGGGAGTCGGGGGATTGTTTGCCTTCAGCTATTTTCAGTATGAGCCTATGTACCGCTGCGAGGCAACCTTTACCATCTCTACAGGGGACAACAGCAGCTTTTACTATAACTCTACCACAGCAAATCAGATGTCGCTGACCTTCCCCTATATTCTGGACAGCAGCTATTTCCGAAGCGTATTGCTGGATACCCTGGGTCAGGAAACTCTGAATGGAACGCTTTCCGCCTCTACCATCGCGAACTCCAATATGGTCACGATGCGGGTGGAGAGTGCTTCGCCGGAAGATGCCCGCGCAATTTTGGAGGCAGCCCTGCAAGTATACCCACAGGTTTCCAAATTTGTTTTGGGGGACATTGAATTCCGCCTGATCGATGAAATCCAAGCCCCTTCGGTGCCATATAATCAGCCGAGTCTGCGCCATATTGTGGGATATGGCGGACTGGGAGGATTGCTGCTGGCAGTACTGATCGTTGTACTGATGGCGCTGTTCAGCAATACGATCAAGACGGTGGAAGATATGGCGAAGGTGACCAGCCTGGAATGTCTGGCCGTCTTGCCGGAAACCAAACGCAAGGCCCGCAAAAACAGTACTGCCAATCTATTCATCTCTGTGCGGGACCCCCGCGTTTCCCATGGTTTCCGGGAAAGTGTTCGCTCTTTGTCATCCCGCTTGCAGGCCACGCTGCAGCATGCCAATGCAAAGATCGTCTTGGTAACCAGCAGCGTGGCAGGAGAGGGGAAATCCACCGTGGCCATCAACTTGGCGGATCAATTGGCCCAGAACGGATGCCGTGTCTTATTGGTCGACCTTGATCTGCGCCGCCAGCAGGACGCTGCATTGCTCAACTGCAAGGGGGGATTGAGCGTGGCGGAAGTGCTGCAGGATAAAAATGCCCGACAAGGCGGATTTATTGTAAAACTGAAGCATCGGGGGTTCTATTTCTGGGGCGGCAAAAAAACGGTTCATAATCCTACGGATATCCTCAGCGACCGGCGTTTGAAAAAGATCCTGGATGTGTTGAGGGAACAGATGGATTACATTATTCTGGATACTCCTCCCTGCGGGCTGTTCCAGGATGCTGCCATTGCGGCGAACTGGGCCGATGCAGCTCTTCTGGTCGTGCGCCATGATACGGTAACCAAAGGCAATGTGGCAGAAGCGCTCTCCATGTTGGACGGCCGCAAAGCAACGGTAGTTGGCTATCTTCTGAACGATTATCCTCAATCGATGAGCAGTTACGGGTATGGGTATGGTCGCTATGGATACGGCAAATACGGATACAAGGCCTATGGCTCCAAGTATGGAGAATTGGCGGAGGAGGAAGTTGTGGAAGATGATCCGACTTTGACGCTGGTTTGATGGAACAACAAACAAAGTGCGCCAGCAAGTTGGCCATAACAGATTTACATTGCCATCTGCTGCCACGACTGGACGATGGGGCAAAGACACCGGAGATTGCTTTCGATATGGCGAAGACGGCCGCGGGAGCAGGGGTTCGGCAGATTGTCTGTACCCCCCACTGTACAGCGGGCGATCCTGGCATGCGTCAACGTATAGCAATAATCCGGAGATCCGTTGAAGTGTTAAACTATGTGTTCAGTCAGAAAGAGCTGCCGGTTTCGCTGTATGCAGGAATGGAACTGTTCTGCAATGACAATTTGTTGGAAACACTGGAGCGGCGGGAACTTTTGACACTGGCCGGATCCAGATACCTGCTGATTGAGTTTCCGTTTGAGGAATCCCTTTCCAGAATAGAGTGGGCCGCCAATATGGTGCAGCAACGGGGGTATATTCCTGTGCTGGCGCATCCGGAAAGATATCCGGCAGTTTGGCGTAACCCTGACTGCCTTGCTTTCTGGTTTCGTGCCGGATATGTTGTACAGTTAGACAAGGACAGTGTGTTGGGACGTTTTGGAAAGCATTGTGCTTATATGGCGGACTGGGCACTCCGTCACGGGTTGGCGCACATTGTTGCCAGTGATGCCCACGACTCTCGAATTCGCACCACGGATTTGAGCGGCGTGCAACAGTTTGTGGCAAAGAAGTATTCGCCAGATTATGCCGATTTGCTGCTGAGCAGGAATCCGGCGAGAATTTTAAAAAATGCGCCCTTGATAAGAGCAGAATGAGTTCTGAGGCCCCAATGGAGGAAACCACAATTAAAAATTGAATTTATTGTATCCGATGCATACTTCTGGTGACAAGAACTTTCTTCCCTCCCGTATCATCCCATAATGTTTCCCGCTCTTCCTCGTGATCCTGTTATAATCATCCGAAACCAGATAATCCAGCAGCCAGACTTTCGGCACCATGAACCGTGGGCGGCGCTGGATGGTGCGCAGGCGGCCCTCGGTGCACCAGCGGGAGACCGTGTGGAGCGTGTAGCCGGTAAAGCGGGCGATCTGCTCCACGGTCAGCACGTCGGGGGCTTCGGCCAGCTGCTGTTCCAGATGGCGGCGGAGGAGCAGGCGGCTGACGATCTCGTAATCCAAGGTGCGGGTCAGGGAGACGGCGGGCGGTTTGCGCTGGGGATAGTTTTTGTACCACCCGCAGGGAGGAGCATAATACTCCGGCTCGGTCAGACGGCGGCGCAGGTAGGTGGCCACGTCCGTTTTGGCGATCTTGTAGCAGCGGGTGCGCTTGCCGGTGTGAATGCAGGGCACCAGCCCACTCTGCAGCAGGTAGAGTGAAGCGCGGGTGCCGATGTGGCAGGCGATGCGGAAGTCGTTGCGGCTCATGGGATCGGGATAGGGCGCCAGCAGTGCGTCAATCTCCTTTGCCAGCCGGTCTTTCGTAATGGTTTGTTCGTTCATGGTCGGATTCTCCTTTGATGAAATTCGGACCCGGAGAAACCGTATCTGTACGACAAGATTCTTGAATTTTGGGGCAACTTTCTCGCCTGCGGGGAAATTCTGCGCCGGGACAAACCAGCCAGAACCAGCCCCGGCGGGCCGGATGCCCTGCCGGTTATCTTGCACGGCATCTTGCATTTTTCCCGGAAGGCGTTGCTTTTCGCCCTAAACGGTGGTACTATACTTTTACTTGTACCCACGCAGTTTTGCGGGCGGATGCGCCGGAACTCCGCGTGGCGTGGCCAGAATGGGCGGGACGAAACGGCCTGTTTTGACCCTGGGGGAGCACAGACGGCATTCGGGACACAAAACTCGAAATACCTTAGGTCTCGAGAGAGGCGCGTGGGTTCGACTCCCACCATCTCCGCCAGATGGGGCAAGGACGGAAACGTCCTTGCCCCTGTTCTTTTTTCGGGAAGAAGATACTTTGCAGAGAGGAGCCTTTTGTATGAACATTCACCCGCTGACGCCGTCCCGTGCGGCGGAGGTGGCCACCCTGATGTCCACCCTCAAACCGGAATGGTGGGATTTTGAGGGAGCCAATCAGCAGCTGCAGGATGTACAGCTGCTGGCCACCCTGGTGGGGTGGACTCTGGAAAGTGACGGCAAACCGAAAGGCTGGATCCTCTGTGCCCAATTCCCGGGCTATTCCACCATGACCATTGAAAACCTGGGATTTGATGCGGCGGGCACCCTTGTCATGGAAGAACCGCTGGAACCACTTTTGCGGAAGGCGGAGGAGTGCGCCCGGCAAAAGGGCTATCGCAATCTCAAATATGTGATCGGTTCCACCGGGATGTCCTGCCACGGGCACCCCATCACCGATTACGCCGAGGAACTGCGGACGCTGCGTTCCAACGGGCGGGCCCACTTTGATTTCTTCCGCAGAATCGGGTTTGTGCCTGCCGGATTTATCCCCAACTGCTATGGGGAAAACTATCACGGCATCATTATGATCAAATCGCTGTTGTAAAACGGATGCGGCGAAGGAAGCCGTGAGGATCGAACAGGGGAGCCGGGCCAAAGGCCCGGCTCCCCTGTTCTGTCCTTTTTTGCTGGCCGGGGAAAAACCGTTTGCAACGATCGCACACAATTGTTCCGGGAAAGAGATTGGCTTTGTGATAAGACTACCTGTGTGTGGCGATTTGCACACTGGTTGACCGGGTCGATTTCTGGTACAATGGGGATGCTGAAAAAGCAAGGTTGTTCCTCGAAAAAAGAAAAATAAAAATTTTTCCGGAAAGATAAAACCTTTTGACCTACCCTTACGTCTAGGGGGTGAAAGGAGGGCAAAAGCGTGAACGCAGAAGACGTTTACCGGCTTATCCATGCGTTGGCAAAGGCCCAGCAGTTAGACCCCCATACGGCAGCATGGCTGTTGGAACGGATTCTGAAGGCACTGTTCCCGGAGCGGACAGAAAAAAGCAAACAGGAAAAACACGACTTCCCACGGGAGGTGCAGGAATGAAAACGGAGGAACCCGGCTGGAATTGTTGGAACAATGGAAAACGGCCGCTGCCCATGTGACCAATACCCTGTTCGACATTGTCAACCACCTGTAAAACATACCAAAGAAAGGAACAACCTATGAAAAAGAATCATACATGGCTTCTTGTACCGGCAGCAGCTCTTGTGCTGGCGCTGACCGGCTGCGGCGGCACCAAAATTGACCTGATGGACTATGCGGCGGTATCCTTTGACGGCATCAATGGCCAGGGAACGGCAACCTGCCTTGTGGATACAGTCAGCCTGGAACAGGACCTGGCAGGGGACGATGACGGAGAGATTTCGGCGGAAGAGCTGGAAGAACTGGGTTGGATCACCCGGTTTGAAATGACGGTCTCCTGCCAGATGGACAAGGAAACGGGTCTTTCCAACGGCGATACGGTGACGGTCAGCATGACCTGTGACGAGGACTTTGCCAAGGAGCACAAGATCAGCGTGACCGAGGGCAGCAAGGAATATACCGTCGAAGGACTGAAAGAACCTGTCGCGGTGGATGCCTTTGATGCGGCCTTCTTTGACACAGAGGACGGTGTTGTGCTGGAATATGCAAACGCTGCGCCCGTCGCCGGCCTGACGATTGTGAACCGGTGCACCAGCGAACCCGCCTGCTGGATCACCTACACCGCCGACAAGACCTACGACCTTTCCAACGGGGACGTCATCCATGTGGAAGCGGCCCTGTCGCCCGCCGCCGCACAGCAGGGCTATGTGCTGACGGAAACCTCCAGGGATATTACGGTGGAGGGACTGAACAGTTATGTGAGCAGTCTTTCCCGGCTGCAGGAGGAGGACCGCCAGGCGGTAGAAAACAAGATCTCGGAAAGCTTCCGGACCGGGATTACCGGGTATGTGGATTTTACGGCAGCCGATGGGTACAGCATGGACCTGATCGACGGGCGCACCGGCAGCTGCGAAAACTTTGCCCTTGCGCAGGATGATTATACCTGTTACCGCCCGGAGATGGCCATCATCCCCTTTACGGCGGATGTGACGCTGGAGACCGACTGGTGGAACCGGGAATATTTTGAGGGAGGCATCACCAAGAATTTCCCGGATTCCTATGGCTACTTCACGGTGACCGGCCTGGAGGTGGACGCAGAGGGAAAACTGGTGGACCCGGACGATGTGCAGATCAGCCTGGAGGCCATGTTTGAAACCAAGGAGGATATGGACAAAGAAATCCGCAGCTGGCATTCTGTCTGACGCCGCAAAAGTCAGGCATCACGGAAAAGGGAGGAAGTATGAGGTGTTATCAATGCCGGGCGCAAATCCCGGATGACGCTAAATTCTGCACGGTGTGCGGGGCAGAGCAGGGATTTTCCCGGGAGCTGATCCGCAGCGCCTGCAACGGGGATCAGGGGGCCATTGCCGAGCTGTATAACCGTACCTACAATTCGGTTTACTGTACCGTCAAGGTCCTCATCGGGGAGGAGGATACCACCCTGGACATCGTACAGGATGCCTATGTCAAAGGATTCCGGAACCTGCCCCAGCTGCAGGAGGCGGACAAGTTCCGCCCCTGGATCAAACGGATCGCCCATAACCGGGCGGTGGATTATCTGCGCAAGACCAGGCCGGTGAGCCTCTCCTCGATGACAACCGAAGAGGGCGACCCCATTGAATTCGAGGATGACCGCCCGGAACATCTGCCCGATGTGGTGGTGGACCGGCAGGAAACCGCCCGCCTCATGCAGCAGATCCTGGATTCCCTGAGCGCCGAACAGCGGGCGGCGATCGTCATGTTTTACTATGAGCAGCAAAGTGTGAAAGAAATTGCGGAGTCCCTGGGCATAAGCGAAAATACCGTGAAATCCCGCCTGGCTTACACCCGCAAAAAAATCGAGAGCGAAGTCCGTGCCCTGGAAAAACAGGGGACCAAACTTTACAGCCTGGCACCGCTGGCTTTCCTGCTGCTGCTTTTCCGCAACATGGAACAGAACACCGTGCCCAACCCGGTGGTTTTGCAGCAGGTCCGGCAGGCGTGCGGCACCGCGGCTTCCGGGGCATCGGCAAACGCCGGTGCGACCTCCGCGGCAAACGCCCCCGCCGCGGCAACAGCCCGCGGTGTGGTTTCTGCCGGTGCAACGGCGGCCAAAGGCATAACCGTCAAGGTGATCGCCGGTGTGGCGGCGGTCGTCCTGCTGGGCGGCGGTACGGCAGCCGGGGTGACCATATGGCAGCAAAGCCGGACCGCCGCAGCGTCGGCCCGGCCGCAGGAGACGCTGCCGGCGGAATCTGCCCTGACCGGGCAGGCCGCATCGGAAAACGGCGCGGCATCCGAGGCAGGATCCGAAGCGGCCTCTGAGGCGGCGTCCGGGCTGGACCCTGCGCAGACAGCGGTGTATCAGCCTGTGCTGGACCAGTATGCCGAGGCGATCGGCCGGGGACAGGAGATGCCGGGAGAGTATCCCGACATCAGCGAACTGATGGTCAGCCTGTATTACAGCGACGGCCAGACAGAAGGCTTTTACTATGACTTCTGCGACCTGGACGGAAACGGAACGGCGGAAATGCTGGTCGCCTACGGGGAACAGACCAAGCGGATCTGTGGCGTATATGGGGTGCAGGGGCAGACGCCCGGCAAGCTCATCGATGAATATACGCTGGGGGAAAGCTCGCAGCTGTATATCTACCCCGACGGGACCCTGCTGATGGTGGGCACCGGCGGCTTTGACCTGCACACCATCACCGTGTACCGCTTTGCGGCGGACGGCACCCTTGGGGAAGAAGATACCTACACCTATGAGGGGGCCTTCGATCAGGATGGTGAATTGCGGCGCCTTTCCAACGGCCAGGAAAGCCGGCAGGATTTCGACTGGAAACCGATTGAACCGCGGGAGACGGAAAGCACAGCACAGGAAGTGCTGTTCAGCGGTGCGTACATGAACGGAAATGACTGGAATGCGGGGGTCATTACCATCACCCCTGCGGCCGATGCTGCCAGCTATACCGTCACGCTGAAGGCGTTCCGCACCAGTTCCGACCGGGAACAAGCCACCGTTTTTGAGGCGACCGCTTACCCGGAGGAGGGCAGCCTTGTCATGACCATCGACGGTCAGACGGTGCGGATCGTGCCCGGCGGCGATGCCGTGGCGGGGTTCTATCTGGAAGTGCCGGATGAACTGCGGCAGCAGTGGGGACTGGACCCCTATACCCTGGAGAGTCTGTATATTTCTCTTTCCTGATGACAGCCGGGGTCTGTATCCGGATCACAAAACAGGCAGAGCATGTCTTTACGGCTGCTCAGCCTGTTTTTCCTTGGATGGGGAGGCGATTTTCTCGCCTGCGCCGGGGTCGCCTTCGGCGGGGGCCCTGCCTGCCCTTACAACCCATTGCGCCTTTCCTTTTTTATTGGCCGCCAGGACCATGGCAACCCCCAGCACCGCCAGAAGGCCGCAGACGGCGGTGCCAGTGAGCAGGTTCATGAACTGCCGGGTTTCCGGCGGCAGTTCCTGGCCAAAAGAGGCAAACATGGCGGTTTGCAAAGAAAGCATGGACACCAGAGAGGTGGCAAGGCTGATGTACCTGATGGCGGCGATGGCCGGAGCATGGATTTTCCGTTTCCGGATCAGGTAGACAAGGGAGGCCGTCAGGCAATAAAAATCATACAACGCGACCACGAAAATCAGATTCCCATGATAGCGGAACCCCCGGCCTTCCTTTACAATCAGGATGGTGACCCCCTGCAGCGCAAAGGAAAGCGCCACCAGCAGGCAGCCGCACAGGCGGTAGGCCTTCCATTCCCGGGCAAGCCGGGATTCCCCCGTCCGGAGCGGCCTGTCGGACCGGGTGCTGCGCAGGATCAGAAATCGGGTGATGCACAAAACCAGGTAGTAGCCCGCCAGAACCATCAGCCATTGGGAGGAAAACCACCAGCCGGCCAGGATCTTGGAAAGGGCCAGGATACTGTTGCCCGCCAGGGAGCCGTACCCCCCGGCCACGATGCGGAAGGCATCGTCCTCCATCCAGCGGGCAAGAAGGCGGTGGCGGCGGGCCATCCCGGATACCGTCTGGACGGGGGCGGCGCTTCGCCACAGCAGCACAAGCGCCCAGACAGCGGCAGACAGAAAGACCGCGGCCAGGGCATACAGGGGATAGACCAGGAAGGGCGGAAGGGCTTCCCCCCAGGCGGTGGAAACGGCCGCCGGTGCGCCCCCGCAGAAAACCGCCGCACCCAGCCAGGACAAAAGGAAGGGGGGCCGGAACCGGCGGATCTTTTTCCACAGGGGTTCGCTGCTTTGATCCGGCCGGGGTTTGTTGTTGCGAATCATAGGTTCCTCATCCTGTACTTTTCCAGACAAAAACACGCAGGCAACACCCCAAGGGCCGCCTGCGTGTTGTGGGGGTTACTCCAGACCTTTGACCACCGGAATCAGGCAGAGCAGCAGCACAATGCCCACAATGCCCACAAGAATGCCGGGAACCAACAGATCCCAGAGCATCGTCATGCACATGCCCAGCCCCAACAGCAGGGCTCCGATCACACCCAGCAGGGTGATGCCAAAGGTTCTGGCGCTCCAGACAATGGCGGGCTTGCCGTACATCCGGCGCTGCACAAGAAGCATTGCCAACAGAACCACCGCACCAACGGCGCCGATCACCACGCCCTGGCTGAATACGCCCCACTCCGGCAAAAGGGCCATACACATGCCCAGTGCAAACAGAATACCGCCGATGGTGCTCATGATCAGCGTAACGAAATCTTTCTTCTTCATGGATGAATACCTCCCCTGGGGTCCCGGGCAGCCCGGGCTTTTGTTCTGTGCGGAAAACCGGTCACGACTGGATATGCCGCGGATCGGTGGTGTCCTTGTCGTCCTCCTTTTCCAGAAAGGCGTCCACAAAGGCATCTTCCACCTTTTTGTAACCGCCCACCACGGCATCCTCCACCTTCTGGTAGGTGCCGGTGACTTTTTCGGCCATGGCGCCGGTTTTCAGGCTGCCGTCCTCGGTGAGAAAGGTGTCCACAAATTTTTCTTCCACATTCTTGTAGGCGCCCATCACGGCTTTGCCGATCTTGCCGGGCTTCATTTTATACGTACTCATGGGATAACCTCCTTGTCTGCATCCCCGTTTCCCGTGGATGTGCCCTTAGTATAGAGGAGGTTTGTTTCGCCCTTGCTTATCTTTTGTTTGGGAAATATTAAAAAGCCGGTGGTGCGGTTCATCGCGCCATCGGCTTTGTTACAGCAGGGAATGCCCCTTTTCGCACAGCTGGTAGATCTCTTCGTATTTGGCATCCAGAAAGGGCTGCAGTTTCCGGCGCTGCCGCCGGAATGCCCGGCGGTAGACCGGCAGAGCCAGCAGCCACCCCGCAAAACCCGGAACCGCCAGAAGAATCATGGCGAGATACCGGGGCGGTTCGCCGGTGACGGCAAAGACCGCCCCGGCCATGAACACCGTGCCCGCAAGGGCTATGCCCAGGGCCCAGGCGGTGGCCACCTGCCTGGGGGAACGCTCCATCTGCCGGATCTCCTCCATACAGGATTCAAAATTCCGCTGCAGACGGGTCAGCTCCATCTTGTTGATGATCTTCCGGTTGCGCTTGAGATGCAGCGTCACCGTGCCCCGGCCGGGAGCGGCGGGGCGGGGCGCCTGGGGAATCCAACCGAAGTTTTCGTAGCCATCCAGAAAGAGGGCAACATCCTTGGCGGCTACCGAAATTTCCTTGTATTCATACCCAATATAGGTGTTTTCTGACTCGGGACTCATACTGGCTGCGCCTCCCGGGGAAGGGATCGGGGAATCTTTACGGTAAAGGTGCTGCCGCGGCCGGGGGTGCTGGCCACCGCAATGGTGCCGTCGGACAGTTCCAGGATCCGGCGCACCAGCGCCAGGCCCAGGCCGTTGCCCTCGGTGGCGTGGGAGGTGTCCCCCTGGTAGAATTTGTCAAAGATTTTTTGCATCGTGGCCTCCTCCATGCCGCAGCCGGTGTCGGCCACCGTGACGGTGATCGTCCGGTCGTCGGAAGTCTGGGTCAGGGTGACACGGCCCCCCTCCGGGGTGAATTTCAGGGCGTTGGACAAAAGATTGGTCCAGACCAGCTCCAGCAACCCTTCATCGGCACAGAGGAGGGCGCGGTCCTCGATCTCCGCCTCAAAATCGATCTGCTTTTTCTCCCAGATATTTTCAAACTGCAGGGCGCAGTTGCATAGCTGCTTGCAGACATCATACACCCGGGGCAGCGGCTGGATCACCTGCTTTTCCAGCTTGTTCAGCTTGAGCATGTTGGTGATCAGGCTGGACAGCCGCCGGGTGGCCTGCAGGATGGTGTCGGTACATTCCTGCCGCTGGGCTTCGGTCAGCTGCTTTTTCTGCAAAAGCTCGGCGTTGTTCTGGATCACTGCCAGGGGGGTCTTGATCTCATGGGAGACGTTGGAGAAAAAATCCGTTTTCAGCGTCTCGATGCTGCCCAGCTCCTCCACCATCTTGTTGAAATCCATGAACAGTACGTCCAGGTGGGTGGTTTTGTCCAGGGGATGGAGGGGCGGCAGATACACCGAGAAATCCCCGCCGGCCACCTTGCGGGCTGCTTCGGAAAATTCCTCGATGGGTTTCTGGTAATGGCGGCGGATGGTCAGCCCGGTGAGCAGGGTGGAACAGACCGACGCCACCACCCAGAACACCACCACGGCGATGACATTTTTGGCGGGCAGGCTCTTGTAGTCGATGGCCTGACCGATCATCACCATCTGCAGGGTGGTGAGCAGGGCGAACAGCAGGAAAAACAACACAAAGGTGGAAAGGGGAAACAAGCTCCGTTTCACCCGCTGGTCGGAGAATTTACCGGTAGGTTTCATGCCAGCACCGCCTTGTAGCCCAGCCCGCGCACCGTTTTGATGGTAAAACCGTCGCAGCCGGAAAACTTGTCCCGCAGCTTGGTGATGTAGACGTCCACCGCCCGCAGGCCGGTCTCGGACTCCACGCCCCAGAATTCGTCCATCAGCTGCGCCCGGGAAAAAGTCTTGTTGGGGTAGGACAGCAGCTTGTAGAGGATGTTGAACTCCCGGGTGGTCACCGGGATCTCCTGCCCCGCCACCGTCGCCGTGACGGCGTCGGCATCCAGGGTCAGGTTGCCCACGGTGAGTTTGCGTTCCATCTCGATGTGGGCCCGCCGCAGCAGCGCCCGGATGCGCAGAATCAGCTCGTCCAGTTCAATGGGCTTGACCATGTAGTCGTCGATGCCCAGCCGGAACCCCTTTTGTTTGGAGGGCAGATCGTCCCGGGCGGACATGAACAGAATGGGGATGGTCCGGTTTACCCGCCGCACCGTTTCCGCAAACTCAAAACCGTCCACCTCCGGCATCATGATGTCGGATACGATGAGATCATACAAATTGTTGTACAGCTCGTCGTAGGCCGCCCGGGCAGAAAGACACCCCCTGGCGGAAAAACCGCTGTCATTCAGGTAGGTGCATACCGTCCGGTTCAGTTTTGCATCGTCTTCCACCACAAGAATGCGGACCACAAAGATTCCTCCTCTGCAAGATCTGTTATGGGGTATTATATACCAGGCTGTTTCCCGGAAGCAATCCTGGCATATCGAAAAACACAAAGGTATTCTACCGGTGCTGTATTTTCCCATTGTTTGAAAATTGTTTGAGAATTGTTAATGCGCCCCGGCGCCCGGGCCGACGGAGCCGGCATAGGGCAAAACGGGGGACCCTGCAGCTCCTTACCCTACAGGCAGCCATGGGGCTTGCCGAGCAGAAGAATTGCAGCGGAGAAGGACAGGTCTTTTGGCTCGCCTTGCGTATCGTCTTAGCCGTTTTATGCATAAAGCCAGGGGCAAATTTCCATTTGGATAATTCGCTCTCTTGCCTTTCACAACTTTATGGGGTTTGGATCTTCGCTGTGGGCAAGACCTCGATGCATTTCCCATCAGGCGGAGCCTTTTTGTGTGGGAGCCCAGCTCAAGAGCACCCCGTCTGCCCGGAAAAGGTCAATTCCCGGTGGGGCGGGATTCTTGTCATCCAAAGACCCGGCATTTATAATAGTAACTACTGTATAAAAAAGAAGGGGGACTTCTCGGCCGTTCTTTCTCCCGGCAGGGAGAAAGCTGCCAGCCCCCGGGAAAGGACCACAATATGGAGGATAGGAAAATTTCTTTGTCTTGGAATCTGCGAGCCTTTATTCCGGTGGATGTGCAGGCGCTGCAGAATTGTGTGGTAGAAACCTTTGTGCCGTCTGAGGTGGCGCAGTGGAGCGATGCAGACATCCAGGCATACTGGAGCGTGCCGGAAAAACTGATGGACCTGGGCTGGCTCTTTTGGAGAGAACAAAATCCGGGAATGGTCGATGACGGTACAACAGATGTGGCCCAAATCCGGAATCTGCAGACGTTGGAATTTTATCTGTATGATTTTGTCAGACGGCTTCTGATCGATATCCGAACGGGAAAGCGGGAGCTGAACAAGCTGGGCCGGCTTGAATCCATAGAAAAACAGGCATCCCGCTGGAGAGAAACGAGTCGGGATGTTTTGCGGTGGTATGACCGCGCAAAGGCAGAAAACCGGGATGACGAAATCCTTCGTGACCAAAGAATTCCCGGGATGGCCCGGGAACTGGCAGAACTGGATTTGACCGGCCTGCATTGGAGACGACTGAAGCAGCTGGTCGGCATAGCCAGAGGCATGCTGAGACAGACGCCCCTGGACGATTCCCGGCAAAGAGAGAGAATCATCGGGATGTGGCTTTCTCTGTGCCGGGGTGTGCTGAATGTGTTTGAAAGTGACCGGTGGGAAAAAATCCTGAGAGAACCGGGGGAACAGATCAAACGCCTGCGAAACCACTACTGGAAAATTCTGAAAAGGACCGATCCGGAAAAGGCCAGGAAACAGGGTGAGAAGGAAAAACTTCTGGATAACAAGAGTTTGGAGCAATGGCTCTGGATTGTTATGGAGCAGGCGGTGCAAGCTTGTATCGAAATGCTTTCTTTTGAAGTGGACAAGCATTATTCCTACGTGGCGCTTGTAAAGAAAGTGAAGAAAAACATGGAGAGGTTTATCAAGGAGGAGAAACTGAGCAAGGGAAAGGAAAAGCGGCTGCAGAAGTATTACCAGGATGGCGGAAGGTGCGTGGCCATGATCCGGTGGCGGAACTCGGGCAAGGTACACAAGTATGTGGCGTTCAGCGGATACCTGGAGTGCAGTGATCCCAGAATCCTGGAGGTAAAGGGGCTTCCCGGGATGGGAGAGATGGAAAAAACAGCTTGGAATGCGTTTAACCAAATCTGCAAGGCTCTGAAAAGTCATCTGGTGGCTTATGAGAAGAATCTCAAATCCTATGTCTGGCGATATGCACTGGATTCATCGGTTGACTACCTTCCCGTGACTACGCTGGAAAAGGAACTCGGCAAAAAAGGAAGCGATGAGGAGGAAAAAGAAAAAAGGAAGGCGCTGAGATTCTATTCCTGCTGCGAGAGAAAAATCCTGGGGTATCTGGAGGAAAACAAGATACAGCCCGACGCGGATGTGACGGTGATCGTCAAGTTTGACCCCTGCGTACAGTGTTATACGGCGCTCCGCCTATGGAAAAAAGAACTGGAAACGAAAGGCATCGGGCTGTTTCTGAACTGCCCGAGCACCATCGGAAAATGACGCCCGCTCTGTAGGTGAACTGAAAGACCCGATCAAGACGGGCATTACCGCCGGGCGGCGCTATCGGTTGCATCTGATCCCCTCGGTCATCTCCTGATTCATTCTTGTGTCAGCCGCTGCCCAGGATGAAAAATCGAAAAGAGGGACTGGAATTACCACAGGGCCCGTGCTATGCTAAATATATTGCACAAAAAAGGGAAAAACGTCTTTTTGACAGTCCCCGGCTGCAGGAAGTCTGCTGTGCAGTGAAAAGAAAACTGCACGCCATTGGAAAAGGATGTAAAAAAGGAGGACACTATGCCCTGTACAACGATTCTGGTAGGCAGAAAAGCCAGCCATGACGGCTCCACCATCATTGCCCGCAATGACGACGGCGCCTTTGAAGCCAAGCGCCTTTTGACCCACCCCGCCCGGGAGAAGGCCGCCACCTACAAGACGGTCATCTCTCACCTGACCGTGGAGCTGCCCGGCAACGCCCTGCGCTATACCGACTGCCCCAACGTGACAAAGTCCAACGGCGTCTGGCCTGCCTGCGGCATCAATGAGGCCAACGTGGCCATGACCGCCACCGAGACCATCACCAGCAACGCCCGGGTCATCGGCGCCGACCCCTATGTGCGGTATCAGGAAAAGAAGGGCCGCGGCACCAAGGCGGTCCCCGGCGGCATCGGCGAGGAGGACCTGGTGACCCTGGTGCTGCCCTATATCCATTCCGCCCGGGAAGGGGTGCTGCGCACCGGCGCCCTGCTGGAGCAGTACGGTACTTATGAACCCAACGGCATGGCCTTTGCCGATGCCCATGAGGTCTGGTGGCTGGAGACCATCGGCGGCCATCACTGGATCGCCCGGCGGGTGCCCGATGACCGGGTGGTGGTCATGCCCAACCAGTTCGGTCTGGATCATTTTGACTTCGGGGATGCCTACGGGGAGAAAAAGGAAAACCTCTGCTCCCAAGATCTGCGGGAATTTGTGGAAAAGTATCGCCTGGCCCTGGATCAGGGGGCGGCGTTCAACCCGCGGCTGGCCTTCGGTTCCCATTCCGACGCCGACCATATTTACAACACCCCCCGGGCCTGGTTCATGGCCCGGTATTTCCTGCCCCGGACCTACAAGTGGGACGGGGAAAACGCCGACTTCACCCCGGAGAGCAACGACATCCCCTGGTCCTTTGTGCCGGAGCGCAAGGTGACGGTGGAGGATGTGCGGTATCTGCTGGGGTCCTACTACCAGGGAACGCCCTACAACCCCTACGACAAAACCGCCCCCTGCAAGGGCAAGTACCGCACCATCGGCGTGCCCAACAGCGATGTCTGCGGCATCCTGCAGATCCGCGGCGATCTGCCCCAGGCCATACAGGGTGTGGAGTGGCTCTCCATGGGGGGCAGCGGCTTCACGGCCTGCTTCCCGGTCTACGCCAACGTGACGGAGTTCCCCAGGTATCTCAGCGGCACCACCGACACCGTCTCCACCGATCATATGTACTGGCACAGCCGGCTCATCGCCGCCCTGACCGATGCACAGTTCGGCAGCTCCCTGATCCTGGACGAGCGGTACGTCAACGCCGTGATGAACCGCGGCCGGCAGCTCCTCTGTGAGTACGACGAGAAGATCCGCCAGGGCGCGCCGGTGGAACTCCTGGAGGAAGCCAACCGCAAAATCGCCGAGATGGTGAAGGAAGAGTCCGACAAGGCCCTGGGCCAGATCCTCGGCAATGCCTCCGAACATATGAAGATCCGCTACCACAGAGGGGATAACTGATCCCCCGAACCTAGGGAGAACGGAAACTGGCGCCGTCCAATCTATGCGGCGATATAACATTTTACAGAGACTGGCATAGGTGTCAAATAAAAGATAAAGGGGTGCAGAAAGACCACAAAAATTAAAAAAGAAAATAACCAACTTGTGTAATTTACCCGTCGAAATGGGGGTGACAAACTGAAAATTCTGTGCTATACTAATCAGTAACTTATGTTCGCTAAGGCGCTATACATAAGCGCGTATCGGAATGCTTTCTGCCGTCCACCGATATGCGGAGGGGGATTGCATCTTCCGGTCGTTCGGATGGCGGAATCGGAAAGGAAGGAATCAGTATGCGCACACACAAGCGTTTGTGGACGTGGATCGTCGCGCTGGTCATGCTGGCGGGCGTTCTGGCCCCGCAGGCCTATGCGGTAGATGAGCCCGGCGGGACAACTGTGTCCACGAACCCCATTGCTGACGACTCTACGCTGACTCAATGGGCAAACACCATTGATGAAAGCAGCAAGAATGCGGGCCGCATCTGGACCGACAAGACGGTCCAGACGGGTAACGTGACCCTTACCGGCGGCCAATCCGGGAGTATCGAGATTGAAAAGAGCGATAATGCCAGCTTCCTGGTAGGACTGTCGGCGTTGTCCTCTGCCTCTACGTCCACTTCGACCCAGTCGCAGCCGCTGGACGTGGTGCTGGTGCTGGATACCTCCGGCAGTATGGACGACTCTATGGGCACAGGGACCTATACCTATTTTGAAACGTATGATCCCAATATATGGGAAAGTTATTATATTTTGCTAGATGGCCAATATGTAAGTGTGGATTATCATTTTGACTTTTTTAGCAGAAGTTATTGGTATGTGGACGGAGACCAAAGTCGCGAGGTCTCTCCTAAAACCAGTGCGAATGATACGAACCCCGACCATGTGCAGTTCTATGGCTATAGCAACTCAAAAATGGCGGCCCTGAAAAATGCGGTCAGTGGTCTGATTGATTATACTGACGGGTTAAACGCAAGCATCACAGACGAAAATCAGAAGCACCGCATTGCACTGGTAGAATACGCCAGTAACAGCAATGTCCTGACTGACTTTACGTCCAATGCTGCGACCCTCAAGCAGTATGTCAGTGAACTTAACGGCAACGGTGCAACTGCTGCGGATTATGGCCTGCAGGCTGCCAACCACGTTGTAACCGGTCAGGGCAGTTATAAAGGTGCCCGCGACGACGCCAAGACCGTTGTGATCTTCTTTACCGATGGCGAGCCGAACCACAGCAATGGTTTTGACCCTGATGTCGCAAATGACGCTGTGACGGCTGCCAAGTCTTTGAAGGATGGCGGTACCACGATCTATTCTGTAGGTATCTTTGCAAATGCGGATGCCGACGATCTTACGACGAACACGAACCAGTTCATGCACGCCGTGTCCAGCAACTTCCCCGGCGCCACGTCGTACACGGACCGTGGTGAGCGTGCCGAGAATTCCAATTACTATCTGGCCACGCAGGACAGTGAAGAACTGAACGAAATCTTCCAGGCAATCATTGAGGATTCGATCACTGCGGCTCCTCCCACAGTGATTGAGCAGGGTAAAGAACCTGGGGCGACCGGTTATATCACCTTCACAGATGAGCTGGGCCCCTATATGGAAGTCAAGGACTTCAACAGTGTGGTCTATGCGGGTGTTCAGTTTACTAGTAAGAATGTTAGTAATGATGGCACAAAATATACGTATACGTTCACGGGCAGTGTGTCCGGCAACCCGATTTATAAAGATGCCGATTTGACCGACCTGGTCGTCGAAGTGCAAAAGTCGACGGATCCTGCACAGGGCGACATCGTTACGGTGAAGATCCCGGCCAGCCTGATTCCCCTGCGTTACTATGACGTAAAAGAGGAAAACGGCGCGCTCTCCATGTCGATCAAAGAGGCATATCCCATCCGCGTGTTCTACTCTGTCGGCCTGAAGAATACTGTCCTGACGGATGGCAAGGTGGACAGCAATGTTGTGGATCCTGGCTACATTGCTGCCAATACGGATGTAAACGGCAATGTAAAATTCTACGCCAACAAGTACACTGCTGGCAACGAGTATGGTGATGCGGAAGCAACCTTCTATCCCGCAGCCACCAACGCTTTCTACTACTATACTGAGGACACGCCGCTCTATACGGACGAGACTTGCCAGACCCCAGCCAAGTCTGTTGACGCGAGCGGCACATACTACTATAAACATACCTACTACGTAAACGACGGCAGCGGGAATACGACCCAGAATACCGAGGGCATCGCGGTCACGGGCCTTACATCTGACTATGTGGCCCAGGACACCGATGGCAACTACTATGTGCTGAAAGGCAAAGGCCGTGTCAGCCGTGCATCTGCCTACCGGGAAGAAAAAACCACGAATAGCACCGGAACCAACAAGTATTCGCTCTACCCCCTGTGGGAGAATCTTGCTGTGGGCGAAGCCAGTGTACATCTGGGCAACAACGGCGTGATCACGGCACCGAAGCCTACCGGCAATCTGACCATTTCCAAGGCTGTTGAGCCTGCGGATGGCCTGACGGCTCCGACGAGTGCAGAGTTCACCTTTACCGTTTCCCTGAAGGATGCTTCGAACAATGCTCTCGCGGGCAACTATACCTATACGGGATCCAAAGAGGGAACCATTTCCGACGGCGATGAGCTGACGCTGACGGCGGGTCAGTCTGTGACGATTGAGGGCCTGCCGGCGGGTGCACAGTATACCGTAACGGAAAAAGATTTGCCCGCTGGCTTTATCGTCAAAACGGGTACCAGCAATCCCCAGAGCGGTACGATTGAAAGTGGAAAGACGGCAACCGCTGCGTTTACCAACACCTACAGCGCCACGCCCGCTGAGCTGGATGGCGCCGCGAATCTGACAGTTACCAAGGTCCTGGATGGCCGTAACTGGCAGACCGGCGATGCGTTTACCTTTACGCTTGCCCACACCAGTGGTGATGCCACTGCGGTCACCATGCCGCAGGATACCAAGCTGACTATCAGCAAGGATACGCCTGAACACAAGGCGGCCTTCGGCGATATCACCTTCACGAAGCCCGGCACCTATACCTTCACAGTGAAGGAAGACGCCGGCAGCCTGGGTGGCGTCGACTACGACAATACCACAAAGACCGTTACGGTAACCGTCACGGATAATGGCAGCGGCGCGCTGGTTGCCACTGTTACCGGTGATGCGAACCCGACCTTTACCAACACCTACAGCACCACACCCGCTGAGCTGGATGGTACTGCCAACCTGACAGTTACCAAGGTCCTGAATGGCCGTAACTGGCAGACCGGCGATGCGTTTACCTTTACGCTTGCCCACACCAGTGGTGATGCCACTGCGGTCACCATGCCGCAGGATACCAAGCTGACTATCAGCAAGGATACGCCTGAACACAAGGCGGCCTTCGGCGATATCACCTTCACGAAGCCCGGCACCTATACCTTCACGGTGAAGGAGAACGTCCCGGCTAATGCGGTGAATAACAAGCTGTATGGCGTGACGTATGATGCCACCGAGCGTATCATTACGGTTGAGGTTTCGGATACGAATGCAGACGGCCAGAAAGATGGTCAGTTGTATGCCACGGCTACGGTTACGGCAGGGACGAGCCTGACCTTTACCAACAACTATGCCCCCGATCCGGTCGTTTACGGCGGTGGTAACACCCTGCTGGGCGGTACCAAGACCCTGAATGATACGGTGGGCAATCATCCTTTGACGAAGGACATGTTCACCTTCACCATGACAGCGCAGTCGGCTGATGCGCCGCTGCCCAGTGGAGCTGGTGTTACGACTACTGGCACAGTAGCCAAGGTAGGCAATGCTGCCCCTGTCAATGGACAGAATACGGCAACCTACGACTTTGGCGAACTGACCTTTACGAAAGCAGGAACCTACCGCTACTACATTGCGGAAGAGCGTAATTCGCTGCCGGGCGTCGACTACGACCCCACGACGTATGAGGTTACGTTTGACGTAAGTGATGAACAGGCAACTGGCAAACTGACTGTGACTGCGTCGGCTAAAAAATTGACTGACAGCACTGGTGGAACAACTGGTGGAACAGACGTTGCGATGGGTGCGCTGGATTTCAACAACACCTACAGCGCCGGACCTGTGAATGGTTCCACCACGCTCCAGAAAACATTGGATGGACGCAATTTCCAGACGGGAGATCAGTTCGTCTTTAATGTCACCATGACTGCAACCCATCAGGGCGGCGCCGCTATGACAAATGATGAACTGCCGAAGCCTACGGCTGCTTCTGGCGGCACGATTGATAACGTAAAGACTGAGAATAATACTCTGTCCTATACGATTACAATCAACCCGAACGACTATACTAAGAATGTCTGGCAATTCAGCTCGGGTACATTTAACTATAGCCAAGTAGGTACCTATGTGTTCAATATACAGGAGCAGAATGGCAGCCTGAAAGGGGTTACCTACGATAGTGCCAATTATCAGGTGACGGTAACCATTACTGAAACTAAGCAGGAAGGTGGACAGCCTGTTCTGCACCGTGACATTGCTATTACCAAGGATGGTACGCCGTTTACCGGCTCGACAATCTCCTTTACCAACACCTATGCGGCGGAAGGTAAACTGGATGGAGCTACGAACCTGATGGTGACCAAGAAGCTGACCGGCCGTGAATGGCTGGACAGCGACACGTTCACCTTTACGATGGAAGGCGGGGACCAGACTACCAAGGATGCCATTGACAGCCGCATCATTGACCTGCCTGCGAATCTGGAGATCACCAACGATGACACGCTTGTTGGTACCGACTCGTACAAAGCAGCTTTCGGGGATATCACCTTCCATAAGGCCGGCACCTATGTATTCCTGATCAAAGAAGAGGCGGGCAACATTGGCGGCATGACATATGCGCCTGCGCAGCAGATCATCGTATCTGTTGAGGACAATGGTGATGGTACCCTGACTGCGGAACTTGAAACGACCGGAACGGATCCCTTGACGTTCACGAACACCTACACGGCAGCTCCGGTCAGCTTGACCATCATAGGCCACAAGAACATTGAAAACAAAGTTATTGACCCGACTGTGACCAACAACGAAGAGGACTCCACGGGGGCTGCTGCCGAGGATAAGTCCACGGAGACCACTACCGAGGAGGAGTCTACGGAGGCTACCACCGAGGATGAGTCCACTGAGGCTACTACCGAGGATAAGGCCACTGAGACCACGACCGAGGATGAGTCCACTGAGGCTACTACCGAGGATAAGGCCGCTGAGACCACGACCGAGGATGAGTCCACTGAGGCTACTACCGAGGATAAGGCCACTGAGACCACGACCGAGGATCAGCCCACCACCGAGTCTACTACTGTGGAAGAACCCGCTGAGGATGAGTCTGCTGCAGCTGCTACTGTAGCTGCGCCGACGGCGGCAACCGAAATCCGTACTACTGCGGTTACTACCGCTGCGGTCCGTCCGGCAATGGCTACTGCTACCCGTGCAACCACCGGTCTGCGTCTGGTGAACATCACCGACAACACGGTGTCTGACGAAGATGGCAAGACGGAGAACCCGGAAGTGGCACCGCTCAATCTGGATCCCGCTGTCGAGAACACATGGAAATTCACCTATGAGATGGTGCTGCTCGATCAGGACGGCAAAGAGACAACTACTAAGTATAACGCAACCAGTACGGGTGCAAGTGACTTCAGCTTCCCCGAACTGACATACAGCCAGGAAGGCACATTCAAGTATGTGATCCGCGAAGTGGAGCGGGGTGCCAAAGAGTATATCGAATATGATGAGAGCGAATATATTCTCACCGTTACGGTAACGGATAACAAACAGGGCGCTCTTGAGGAGACTCATACCCTCACTCTGAATGATGTAGCTGTGAGTGGTGGCAAGCCTGTCTTTACCAACTACTATTCCGCACTGCCCAAGCAGGTGGATGTCAGCGCTGATTTGGCCGCAACGAAGGTCCTGAACGGCCGTACCATGAAGGCCGGCGAGTTCACCTTCCAGATTACAGATGAAAACGACGAAGTGGTTTCCGAAGGTACGAATAATGCGGACGGCAGCATCAAGTTTGACTCCTGGTATTATACGATGGATGAAACCGGTACGCATACCTACACGGTATCCGAAGTGACCAACAATCTGCCCGGTGGCGTCAGCGCTAAGGGTGAGACCTATACGTTTACCGTTACGGTAAAGGATGATAATCAGGGCAATCTGTCTGCAACTGTGGATAAGCAAAACCAGAATATCGTCTTTACCAACACCTATACTGCCACCGATGCTATGGTGCAGCTGACGGCTTCCAAGATTCTCACCGGCAAGCCGCTGAGCGATCAGGAATTCAGCTTTACGCTGACGGGTGACAAGGGCGTGTCTCAGCAGAAGAAGAACGATGCGGATGGCAACGTTACCTTTGATCCTCTGACTTTCACGCTGGCGGATCTTGACGGAGAAACGGAAAAGACCTTCAGCTATGTTGTAGCTGAAGTCAATGACGGGCAGAAGGGCATGACCTATGACTCGACGCAGTATAGCGTTGACATCAAGGTTACGGACGACGGCCAGGGCACACTGACAGCGGATGTTACCTACACGGCAAACAATACGCAGATGAAGTCGATGTCCTTTACCAACAGCTATCAGCCTCTGGCGCTGGAGTACCAGCTCCCGCAGGCTACCAAGACCCTGAATGGCCGTAATCTGGCAGACGGTGAATTCCAGTTCGTGGTTGAAATGCAGGATACCAGTGATCCGGCGCAGCCCTGGAAATGGAATCAGATTGCCAATACCGTCAACCAGGGTGGCAACATTGTGTTTGACCCGGTGAAGATTACCCAGGTGGGGAACTACACATTGCGTGTGCGCGAAGTCAACAACAATCTGTCGGGTGTTACCTATGACACCACGGTCTACTATCTGACCATGACAGTTTCTGATGACAACGGGCAGCTGAAAGCAGACAATGTGAAGATTACCCGCGGTGATATCGGCAATGTAGGCACGGAGGAAGTAACTGACATTAACTTCGTCAATACCTACACGGCACCTGCCGGCGGCGATACGAGCAGCGAACCCACACCGGCACCGACAGCAACCCCGACTCCGGCACCGGCACCGACGGCAACCCCGACTCCGGCGACTGTGATCCCGCAAACGGGTGATGCAATGCCGATTACGACCCTGGTGGTTGTGATGGTTGTTGCAGCCGTGTTGTTGGCTGGGTTGGTTGTGATGCGCAAGCGCCGCAACAAGTAATATGCCGACCTTACAGGTTTTGGCACAGTAAAGAATAGGCGGCCCTCTGCGGCCAATTGAATCCCCCTTACAGCAGGACAGAAAATACCTGTCCCCTGTAAGGGGGATTTTTTGGCATCCCATTTGGACCCTTACAGGAAAAGACATACCGGCCAATTCCCGATCATAAGTTTTGCAAATGGAAACAACAGATAAAAACAGACATGTCTGAAGGGAGACGGCAAATCATGCCTGCAGGATGCCCAAGCCTAAAGGGGGCCGTTAGGACGGCTGATCCTGAGCGGTAACGTTCCTGTAAAAGTAAGGTGGAAGAGGATGCGGCTGTCCGGTGTGCGGCGGATGCTGCGCAGAACCTATGGGGCTGTACAGTCTATCGGTGGACTGAAACAGAGAGTGTATATCCACAACCAGGGCGCGGCGGCGGGACCTTCCTTTGCCAAAGCGAGTGATACTGCCAGGGCGTGGACCGAACTGGTAAAAACGGACAATGGAAAACCTCCTGTGGTAGAATGGAACTGCCACAGGAGGTTTTTGCTATGCCGAGAAAATACAGTCATATTCAGGAACAGGAGAAAGAAATACCGGAACTGCGGGAGCGGGGAATGACCCTGCGGGAAATCAGAGAGAAATTGTTTTTTAGCTATAAAGCAACAAGAGAATGTATCACTTGATATAACCGCAGGCAGGGAAAACATGTGGCAGGAATTATGCCAAAACCGAAGGGAAAGCTCAGGGAAGCTGCGCCGGATAAATATCCCGCATTGAATACTACAAAGCCGAGAATGCGCGCTTGAAAATGGAGAATGAGTTGCTGCGTGATTTTCTGCAATCCACAGAAGGGGAGGGAGCACCAGGGCAAAATATGCTGTAATGTACCCTCACCGGGAGAATCATCCTGCTTGCAGGATGTGCGGATTCTTTGGCGTTTCCCGAAGCGGATATTATTCGTATATTCAAAGATTGAAACGGCCAGAGCTCAATCAAAGGGACCGGCGGCGATTGCTGTGTCTGTCATCCGGGAAAGGCGGAAGATCAAAGGGCGGGGTGTGCCGGGGCAAGCCCCGCCCTGGGAGTGCGGTAATAGTTTTTCACGCAGTCAAAGAAAAGCTGCTCCGGCTTGTGGAAAAGAAGATTTTCCCGGTACATCAATACATTGTGCCGCATCAGTCGGGGACGGCAGGAATAGTAATGGATCCCTTCCTCCATCATACGTCCGGACTCCGGCACAAAGGAGACCCCGGCTCCCCGTACCACCAGAGTGCAGGTCAGGGGAATGCCGTTGACCTCGCACAGGTGGGGCGGCAGAGCTCCCCGTTGCTGCAGGAAAAGCCGTTCCATCAGCCGGTAGTTGGCCGAGGTCTTTTTGGAGATCAGGATGGGCTCCCCCCAGAAGGCCGCGGCCAGTTCGCCCTGGTCGAGAACGGCACCGGGATGCTGCTGCACAAAGGGGTGCTGTTTCGGTACGGCGAACAGCAGTTCATCGGCACAGAGATATTCCATCCTGCTTTTGTCGGCAGCCTCCCAAAAGGGAAGGGAAAGAAGGCTGCAATCCACCTCGCCGTCGGCCAGCTTTTTCCGGATCCCCTCCTGGTCATCGGAGTGGAGCAGCTCAAAGACCAGCCCCGGAAAACTTTTTTGAAAAGTAGGCAGGATATCCGCCATCATCCGGTCCCCCCAAAGGGAGTTGATGCAGATGCGGATGGTGCCCTGGTCGTCCAGTGTGCGGATTTCCCGGTAGAGGCGGTCCTTGATGTCTACCACCTTTTTGGCTGCATCCAGATACAGTTCCCCGGCGGGGGTCAGCAGCAGATCACTTTTGGTGCGCAGGAACAGCGGCGTTCCCACGTCGGCTTCCAGCTTGGAAAGATGGTAGCTCAGCGAGGACTGGGATACAAACAGTTTTTCCGCCGCCCGGGTCATGTTACGCTCCTGGGCGATGACGATGAAGTAGTGCAGCAGTTTTGTGTCCATAAATGTGCTTCCTTGGTCCGGAAAAGGGAAAAACCGGAAAAATCAAAATTCTTGATTGCCGTCATCCAATAAATCTATTGGACGACGCAGCGAAAAAATGATACAAAAGAAAAGAGGAATTTCCTTTATTATAACATGGATCTTTTCCACATACAAAAAGGGCGCCGGAACGCGCCGCAATTTTATCCAAGGAGTGTACGAGTATGTTTCATCAAAACCAATTCCGAGCCCTGCTCAGCAGCGGCAAACCGACCCTGAGTACCCGGTTGCAGTCCACCGCACCCCTGGTGACCGAAGCGGTGGGAGCCCTGGGGCTGTATGACTATGTAGAGTTTGTGGCGGAATATGCCCCCTGCGACCAGTACGGTCTGGAAAATCTGGTGCGCGCCGCCGAACTGCACGGGATGGCCAGCATGATGAAGGTGGACTACCAGAACCGCGGGTTTGCGGCCCAGAAAGCCCTGGCCTCGGGGTTCCAGGCTATTCTGTTTACCGACCATACCACGCCGGAACAGGTGGAGGAAAGCATCCGTCTGACCATGCCCAAAACCCCTGCCTGCGGCGGCGAGATGGGGTATCTGGCCCGGCGCTGGATCGGCTACCAGAGCGTGGAAGATCAGCAGGAATACATTGCCATGACCCGCGCCACGGTGCGCGCCTTCATGATCGAAAAGAAGGAAGCGGTGGACTGTATTGAGGAGATCTGCGCGGTGCCGGGGATCGATATGATCCAGTTCGGCCCCAACGATTTTGCCCTGAGCAGCGGCCTGGTGACCCGGGACGACAAAGCCCGGGTGCGCAAGGCGGAGGAAAAGGTCATCGCAGCGGCGCTGGCCCACGGCATCCGCCCGCGGTGCGAGATCAACAGTGCCGCCAAAGCCCGCTACTATCTGGACCAGGGGGTCAAGGATTTCAGTCTGGGTCTGGAATTGCGGGTCCTGCAGAATTTCCTGCGCACCGAAGGCGGGGATCTGCTGGCACAGCTGGCAGACAGCGGTCTGACCCGCTGAAGAGCGGAGGTGTGCAGCGTATGAAAATCGTGGTACTGGACGGGTATACCGAGAATCCGGGGGATCTGAGCTGGGATGCGCTGGCTGCACTGGGAGAACTGACGGTGTACGACCGGACCTCCCTTACCGATGAAGAGGAGATCCGGCGGCGCATCGGGGATGCGGAGGTGGTATACACCAACAAGACGCCCCTCTCCCGCCGTGTCATCGAAGCCTGCCCGCAGCTGGGGATGATCAGTGTGCTGGCCACCGGCTACAACGTGGTGGATTGCGCGTATGCGCGTACCCGAAAGATTCCGGTGACCAACGTGCCGGCCTATGGCACGGCATCGGTGGCGCAGTTTGCCATTGCGCTGCTGCTGGAGATCTGCCATCATGTGGCCCGCCACGATGCGGCGGTACACGCAGGCCGGTGGGAACAAAGCGCCGACTGGTGCTTCTGGGATACCCCGCTGATAGAACTGGACGGCAAGACGATGGGCATCATCGGGTTCGGGAACACCGGGCGGCAGACCGGCCGTATTGCCAGGGCCATGGGGATGCGGATCCTGGCCGCCGGAAGCCGTCCCACCCCGGAAGGCCGCGCCATTGCCGACTATGTTTCCCTGGAGGAGCTTCTGGCAGCCTCCGACGTGATCGCGCTCCACTGCCCGCTGTTGCCCTCCACCCAGGGGATCATCAACCGGGAAACCATCGCCCGTATGAAGGACGGGGTGATCCTCCTCAACAACAGCCGGGGCGGGCTGGTCGTGGAACAGGACCTGGCCGACGCCCTCAACAGCGGCAAAGTGTATGCGGCGGGGCTGGATGTGGCTTCCACCGAGCCCATCCGGGGGGACAACCCTTTGCTTCATGCCAAAAACTGCCTGCTGACGCCCCACATTTCCTGGGCCCCCCGGGAGAGCCGCCAGCGCATCATGGACTGTGCGGTGGAAAATTTGCGGGCTTACCAGGCAGGACACCCCATTCATGTGGTCAATTTCGGGGAAGCCACCTGAAAACAACGGCCCGGGGGAACACCCGCACCGGGGGCGGTGTGTCTTGGCAGACGGGCAACAAAGCAACGGCAGGTGGCCGGTGCGGGGGCAGCGTGTGGTATTGGTGGCCAAAGAACACAACTTCGTCTGTAAGGATCGGACGGTCAGTCTACATCAGGGATTGAATGCCACATGAATCCATGCGGCCTTTCAAAGCAGGCTGTGACCAATGATACAGGGGCGTGTTTTCCACCGTGGAAAATACGCCCCTGCTGGTTTTTATCCCTTTCTTTTTGGGGTTTCCGGACTTTGGTGTCGCTGCAATCCCCCACGACCGGCTGGAGAATACAGCGCGGTTTTTTGCATCGCCCCCAACAACGGGTCGATTTGTACTTTATCGGAAAAGGTGGTACGATGTACCTGTTGCCGGGAGCCGGAAAAAAATCATCAGCCCGGCGGGAAGGCGTTCCGGCCCGGGCGGCGGTTGGATTGTTCGGTGGAACGTCGGGAAAATCCCGGACGGCGGTTCCGGCCCGCGAAAAAAGGGCGCGGCGGCAAAAGCGCGTTAAAATAGAATAATGCGCGGCAGGGCAAGAAAGAGTAAGCTTATTACATATTTCAAAGCATCCTGCGGGGAAAGAGCAGACGACGGATGCTGCTGCACGATGAAAGAGGCAGCGGGCGGGAAGGAATTTTCGACAATATGAAAGAGGAAAAAAGGGAAGAGACACCGGCAGAACTGGAATCGTTTTATCGCGGACAGTTGGGGATCGACGACGAAGCGATCCTGAAGAAAGTGGTGGATGCGTCCAGGATCTGGGATCTGGATGTGGGCGAGGCGCTGATCCGGGAGGGCGTTGTGCCTTCCCACCTGTATTTTTTGCTGCAGGGGGTGATGCGGGGCGTTCTGCTGGACAATAACGGCAAAGACGTTACCGACTGTATCGCCTGCCGCCCCGGTGAAACGGTCATGCCGGACAATGACTTCGATCTGCCGGCGTCGGTCACCATAGAAGTCCTGGAGGACAGCCGGGTGGTCGCCCTGCCCCTGGAACTGGTGCGGGAACTGCTGGCAGGGCACCCGGAGCTGATGAGCATTTACAAGCGGTTCCTGCTGTGGTCCGCCACTATGCACCGCGACCTGAAGATCGCCGTCTACCAGTATGACGCCCGCCAGCGGTATGAATGGTTCTTGGAAGCCTACCCCGGTCTGATCGACCGGATCCCCCACAAATATATTGCGGGGCTGTTGAACATGACGCCGGTCACCCTGAGCAAAGTGCGCAAGATGCTGCGGGAGGAAGCCGGATCCGACTGCTCCCCAACAAGCACTGCAGAAACGAAAAACAACCTGTGCCAGCGGATATGACAGGCTGGCCGGACCCCACGGGGGAAGCGGCACCGCTCCCCTCGCGGAAAAAGCGACGGACGTTCCCGACGGAAAAGCGGCATTCCGGAGGAACTTCGGGCGGGCGCGGCACCGGGCCCGCAAACCAAAAGGGCTTTGCAAGGCGGAAGGGGGGGGAAAAAACAACCAGTGGGAAAGGGGCGTGCCGGGGAAAACCCGGGTACGCCGCCGACAACGGATTTCGGTTAGGAGGAATTTTATGATTGTTTCGTATCTATGCATTGTACTGGGCATTATGGGAAGTGCTTTCATGATCGCCTTCATAGGCCAGGACACCCGCTATACCTATGCGCCGCCCTTTACCGACCATGAGATGACCATGCTCTTTTTTCTGGTCGTGTGTGTGGCCCTGGCGGCAGCGGGAGTCCTGGGGGTGATTTTCTCCGTGGTGAAAAAACGCCAGGAAGATGCCCTGCAACGAATTCAGAATATGGGCGCCGAAGGGGTACGAAAAGATGTATGTCCCCATTGCGGTTTGAATCTGGCCAGCGGGGTGAAGGTTTGCCCCCGCTGCGGATATAAAAAGGAGGATTCATAATGGCACGTTCTACATTCACGATCCAGTACAATTGCGGATTTGATCAGGCACAGCAAAAGGTCCAGAGCGTTCTTGCGGCCAAGCGGTTCGCCGAGACGACCCTGAAAACCGGGGAAACTGTCTGGAAAAAGGGGACCGGTTTACTGACGGCCATGCAGTACGTCAAGGTGGAATACGGGGAAAATACCGTGATCCTCTCGGCCTGGGTCCAGGCAGGCATCGGCAGCCTGGCCGGCGGCGAGATGGACCTGACCGGTTTTGTGGCGGCTGTTCCCAAAGGCCAGCTGCTGAAGGTCATTGAAGAAATCAAACGGCAGTTCTGACGGGAAAGGGGTGCTGCCCCTTTTCCTGGAATGTGCCGGTTAAAACCTGCATCGTTCTCTGCCAGGAGGACAGCCCGGACTTTGCCAGGGTCCGGGCTTTTTCCGTACCGCGGGAGAGTGTGGGAAAGGACTGCTGATCCCTGAACAAATGTATAAATATGAAGGCGGTGCGTTCGGGCCGTAATCCGGCGGCAGGGCAGCCGGCAGCGCTTTTTGGGAAAAACTGCCGCCATAACAGGCCGGAAGTGGCCCCAAAAGGGGAACATTTCCCCCTTTTTGCGGGGGATGGTGACACAAGAAATTGTGTCGATTTTATTAACAATGCGCTAGACTTTATTCACTAAGTGTGCTACACTTAGTCAATAAGCTGAATATTGTGTCTATTGAGTGGGAATTGTGTCTTGAATTGGTGAATTTTGCCCACCCATACAGTTGCATACCATGATTTTGTCGAGCGGGAGATGAAATGGATGGAAGATACAAGAGATTTTTGGCAGCAGGGCAACGAAACCTCTTTTTCCGGAGGCCCTGCGGAGGGAGCGGCCGGCGGGGGATCCAATGGAACTTTCGGTTGGCAGGGACAGTCCTCCTTTGAGCAGGGCCCGATGGAAGGAACCGGCCCGGAAGCGTCCTCGATAGCCTTTGAGGGAGAGCAGATCCCTTTGGGTGAGGGAGAGGATATCTGGTCTTTGGGAAGCGACGCCATCAGCTGGTCCCAGGAGGAGCCGGCTCCGTATGATGCCCCGGCGGAAGAACCCGTGCAGGAACAGTTCAATCCTTCGCTGTTCGGGGAGGCTGCCCCGGCGGAGGAACCCGTGCAGGAACAGTTCAATCCTTCGCTGTTCGGGGAGGCAGCCCCGGCGGAAGAACCCGCACAGGAGCAGTTCAATCCTTCGCTGTTTGGGGAGGCTGTCCCGGAGGAAGAACCCGTACAAGCCGCTGGTCCGGCCCCTGCGCCGGAACCCCGGGAGCAGCCCCAAGAAGAGGAACTGCCCCCCGACCCGAACTTCGATCCCTTTGCTGCGGTCTCCGGGGGACAGAAACTGAGCGCAGGCCCCTTTGCGGCCAAGGCGAAGAAAAAGCCCTTCGGGGGCAGCATGACGGCGGAACCCACGCCGGCGGCAGCAGCACCCCAGCCGCTGGAAACGGCCCCGGCCGCGCCGGTGGAAGAACCCCCGGCAGCTCCGGCGGCATTCGTTGCCTGGCCGGAGGTGTCTCCTGAGGAAGAGACACCGGTTGCCCAGCCGGAAACAACGGCGGTCCCGGCGGAGGAACCCGTACAGGAACAGTTCAATCCTTCGCTGTTTGGGGAGGCTGTCCCGGAGGAAGAACCTCCCGTACAAGCCGCTGCTCCGGCTCCTGCGCCGGAACCCCGGGAACAGCCCCAAGAAGAGGAACTGCCCCCCGACCCGAACTTTGATCCCTTTGCCGCGGTCTCCGGGGGACAGAAACTGAACGCAGGCCCCTTTGCGGCCAAGGCGAAGAAAAAGCCCTTCGGGGGCAGTATGACGGCGGAACCCACGCCGGCGGCAGCAGAACCCCAGCCGCTGGAAAGGGCCCCGGCCGCGCCGGTGGAAGAACCCCCGGCAGCTCCGGCGGCACCCGCTGCCTGGCCGGAGGTGTCTCCTGCGGAAGAGACCCCGGTTGCCCAGCCGGAAACAACGGCAGCCCCGGCGGAAGAACCTCCCGTACAAGCCGCTGCTCCGGCTCCTGCGCCGGAACCCCGGGAGCAGCCCCAAGAAGAGGAGCTGCCCCCCGACCCGAACTTCGATCCCTTTGCTGCGGTCTCCGGGGGACAGAAACTGAACGCAGGCCCCTTTGCGGCCAAGGCGAAGAAAAAGCCCTTCGGGGGCAGCATGACGGCGGAACCCACGCCGGCGGCAGCAGCACCCCAGCCGCTGGAAACGGCCCCGGCCGCGCCGGTGGAAGAACCCCCGGCAGCTCCGGCGGCATTCGTTGCCTGGCCGGAGGTGTCTCCTGAGGAAGAGACACCGGTTGCCCAGCCGGAAACAACGGCGGTCCCGGCGGAGGAACCCGTACAGGAACAGTTCAATCCTTCGCTGTTTGGGGAGGCTGTCCCGGAGGAAGAACCTCCCGTACAAGCCGCTGCTCCGGCTCCTGCGCCGGAACCCCGGGAACAGCCCCAAGAAGAGGAACTGCCCCCCGACCCGAACTTTGATCCCTTTGCCGCGGTCTCCGGGGGACAGAAACTGAACGCAGGCCCCTTTGCGGCCAAGGCGAAGAAAAAGCCCTTCGGGGGCAGTATGACGGCGGAACCCACGCCGGCGGCAGCAGAACCCCAGCCGCTGGAAAGGGCCCCGGCCGCGCCGGTGGAAGAACCCCCGGCAGCTCCGGCGGCACCCGTTTTCCGGCCCGCGGCGGCGACCGTGGAAGCTGCCCCGGTAGTTCCGGCGAAAACACCGGCTCCGGTCTCCGTTCCCCAAAACCGGGGACCGTCCGGGGAGGGGGAACTGCCTGCCGACCCCAATTTCGATCCTTTTGCCAACAGCTTCAGCAATTCCTTGTCTTTCAAGGCCAAAGTAAAGAAGGAACCCTTTGCGGAACCGCCGAAGAAAACTTCCTTTGGGGACGCTTCCCGCGGGGCCGGGGCGACATCCGTCTGGGGTACACAGCCTGCCCGGGAACAGCCGGCACCTTCCGGTGAAAAAAAGTCCGGCAGCGGATGGCCCTTTGCCGGGGAGGGAGGCGGCACTTCCTCCCCCTGGAACCGGAAACCCAAAACGGAACCCCGGAACGCCGGCGGCAGTGCTTCCCCCTGGGGACGGCAGTCCGGCGCGGCCACCGCTTCCTTCTGGGGCAAAAAGGAAGTGCCCCAGGGCCCGGCCGGTGTTGTCTGCCCCAAGTGCGGTACGGAAAATCCCGCCGAAGCCAGCTTCTGCTGTATGTGCCGTTCTCCGCTGAAGGAACGGACCTGCCCCACCTGCGGACGGGTGGTGCCGGTGGCACAGGCAAAGTTCTGCCCGTTCTGCGGCGGGGACCTTTAAAAAACCATACCGGCAGCCTTCCCCTACCGGGGAGGGCCGCCGAGAAGGACAGTATACGATAGGGGATAAGTGACCATGAAGAGGAACAAACATTTGTTGGCTGCGGTTGCGGCGGGACTGGCTTTTTGTATGACGGCCTGTTCTGCCCAGAGCAACGCACCCTACCAGCTGCCGGACTGGGCCATGAGCATCGTGGAACCGGAACTGGAGGACATGGATACCGCCTACGCCACGGACAAGGTGGATGTGTATTACGACAACACCCAGTCCATGTACGGCTTTGCCGCCGGCGGCACCATGGTGCGGGCGGTGGCCGCGCTGCGGGACGTTGTGAACCAGTACAGCAACACCACCACCTACACCCTGAACGGGACCGCCGGGGGAACGTTGCAGTGGACGCCCTTTGAGGGAGACCTCCATTCGTCCATGGTGGACTATGAAGGATTCTATACGGTGGGCAAAGGCAGCTTCGCCAGCGGCACGGGTCCGCTGCAGATGCTCTACTACCAGGATTCCACCATGGATCCCTCGGCCATCAATGTGGTGATCACCGACCTGGCGGAACAGAACGTGGATTCCAGCGAGCTGGCTTCCCGCATCAATGAGAGCATCCTCTCCCAGGATGGATACTCGGCGGCGCTGATCGGCATTCTGGGAGATTTCAACGGGACCAAGTATGTGAGCGATCTGGACGCCGTCAACCAGATGAACGGCACCCAGGTCACCGGCAAGGTGCCCATCTACATCCTCATCACCGGCCGGGAAGCTGCCCTGGATACCTATGTGAACAATCTGGTGGCAGCCTTCCAGAACTACGAACTGGTGCAGGATACCGACTTCTATGTGGCACGGTACCATGCAGGCAACAGTGCCCGGGTGGTCGCCCATGACGAGATCCTGACGGTGGACCCCGCCCAGGAACAGGACGGGATGCAGAAAAAGGACTGGCAGACCGCCGTCATCAACCAGAACCTGGGCCTGGAGGAGATCGACGCTTCCCACCTGGATACCCTGATCGCCACAGACCACTACCTCAACATGTTCGCCTATGCGTGCAACAATGACGCCAACGGCATTAACACCGGCCGCACCACGCTGAACTATTTCGTACCCATCGGCCGCACCGACGGGCTGGATCTTCCGGTGGACGTGAAGATCTACAGCGAGAATGAGGATGTGACCAGCAGCCAGCTCCAGGCGGTGTACGACACCAAGGACAAGATCACCTACAGTGAACTGGTCAGCGAGGACCCGGAGGAGATCGCCACCCCTGAGGACTGGATGACGGAAGATCCCGAAGTCACCGGCGCTTATGCCGTCAACAACGAGGACGGGGAATGCACCGAGCTGCTGGGCTGGAAGAATGTCCGCCAGATCAGCTACGACAAGGACCTGAAGATCACCCAGGAGATCATCCAGAAGGGCACGCCGGTCTATGACATGGTCATGGAAGCGGACGGCCGGGATGTGGGTGACTACTATACCGGCACCGATATGGGCCTGGCGGCGGATACCAATCTGCTGCATATCACCATTGAATTCAGCCGGGAACCGGAAGAACGGGAAAGCGATACCGCACTGCTGCGCATCCCCGTCTATGCCATGGCCCAGTCGGTGGAGAACCTGCCCGACTGGATCACCGCCTGGGATTCGGCAGGGACCCAGGACTACATCTACCATACCTTTGGTCTGGAAAACTTCTTCCGCACCCTGTTCGGTCTGAATGTCCAGGGGGACGCAGACTACAACCGCGCCGTGCGTGAAGTGAAGATCGCGGACATCCTTACCTGCATCACCGGTCTGCCGGAATAAAACACATCGGAAATCCATTGAAAGAAAATTTCGAAAGGAAGTAATGACAATGAAAGCAAATATGGGGAAACTGGTTCTGGGCCTTGTTCTGATCCTGGCAGGCATGGGCGTGGCGTATCTGGCATGGAATATGCTGCTGGGGACCGAAATCATCTATCTGCCCAGCCGTCTGCGGGGCACCAGCCAGACCATTCCGCTGCTGTGCAGCCTGCCGGGTGCGGTGGTCTTTCTGATCTGGTTCTTCGGCCGTAAAAGCTATGTGGAAAACGTCCAGAAGATCGACGACGGCGCTTTCAAGTTCGCTCTGTTCCTGGTGCTGGCCATCTGCGCGGACCTGGCTGTGGGCGTGATCGGCCTGGTGGTGATCAGCTTCAAGTACATTACGGCCGGCATCGTGGCCTACGCCGTGTCGGTGGGACTTCAGGTAGTGTTCTGCCTGCTGGCCTTTGTGCTGTGCCCGCCCTACTCCCGCCATTGAGCGGAACTTCGGGCAGTCATTGACGGACAGAGGAGGATATATTCATGGCGATCAATGTTCTGGTGGCGATCGGCGGAACCGGGTCCCGCGTGGCCGAGGCCTATGTCTATGCGGCGGCCTCCGGCCTGCTGAACAACAACACCAAAACCTTTGTGTTTGTGGTGGATAAGGATATCGACTGCGGCAATACCACCCGCCTGATCAAAACCATTGACGAATACCGCGAGATGCGGGAATGCACCGGCCTGGATCTGCCGGAAATCGAAAAGTGCGACTGGTGCATTGAGGACGCAATGATGCAGCTGAACCCCAATGTGACCAAGGGGGGCAATGTGTCCTACGGGGAAGTGGCCAGCACGGCCGGTACTTCCGATTCGCTGCTGGTGAACATGATGCATTCCCGCGAGGAGCAGAAGTTCGACCTGCAGAAGGGATTCTACGGTCACCCCTCCCTGGGCGCGGCCCTGTACGGCCTGCTCACCGAGACCCCCGTCTTCAGCAGCACCAAAAATACCCTGGTGGACAAGATCCGCACCGAACTGGCCTCGGCTTCGGGCCAGGTGCGCACCTACTTTGTGGGTTCCATGTTCGGCGGCACCGGCGCTTCGCTGCTGCCCAACGTGGCCCGTACCCTGCACGAGGATCCCAAGATCGGCCAGAATGCCAACTACCAGCAGGCCGCCTGCCTGATGCTGCCCTACTTCAAGTTCCAGACGCCCAGCAATCGTACGGCTGCGCCGGTAAACTTCGCCACCTTTGACGAAAAGACCGCCACCGCCCTGGAATTCTACTCCAAGGACCGCACCCTGGTCAGCACCGACTACAAGCCCCGCAACAATGCCAGCCATTCCCCTGCGGTGTTTGACGAGATGTATCTCTTCGGCCGCAAGCCCCTGGAACCCACCTGTGCCTCCTACACCCTGGGCGGCAAGGACCAGGTACATACCTTTACCGTGGTGGACCTTTTTGCCGCCCTGGCCGGCGTGGAGTTCTTCAACGGCAAGACGGTGCATGTGGCGGACGGGACGCCCCACCTCTATTCCGCCGATATGCCCACCCCCTGCGTCAACTGGCCCCAGGTACCCAACCCCGACGCCCAGAGCCGGTTTGAACAGATGCTGCGGTTCAGCTATGCCTTCCTGAACATGCTGTACCCCATGTTCTCCCAGCCCAAGCAGGAGCTGGCTCATCTGCAGTTCCTCAAGAACATGTACGGCGCCAGCGGTCTGCTGGGCGGCGGTGCCGCCCACCTGCCGGAAGATCTGGACTTCGGCAAGGAGATACAGCGCATCGCCCCCTTCTGCGAAAAATATATGCGGTTCTTTGTGGACCTGCACCGCTGCAACGGTACGGTGGCCCCCGGCAGCGTAGAGCTGTTTACCAACGCCCTGGGCCTGGCCCATATGGACCTGCTGGACCCCAATGACCAGCTGCAGCCCATGGCCTGGTTCGCCCAGAATTATGACCGCCTGCGCCGTTCCTTCAAGCCGGATTCCATTCTGGTGGGACAGCGTACCACCGGTGTGTCCGATGGCGCCGCCCTTCATGGGGCGCTGAACCGTTACCGCTTCAATTTGCATGAACATCCGGGGCTTTCTTCGATTTACCGTGCGGTGTATGACATCATGCAGGTCAAGGTTCGTTAAAAGGGAGGAACAGATATGCCGGCGTTATTGCCTTTGAATTTTGATGCGGTCCAGGTCCCTGTTACACCGCAACCCTATGCCATGTCCCCGCTGACCAGCGGATTCCAGCTTTCCGGCATTGCAGCCCAGATCCGGGACTCTTTGCCGCCGGATCTGCGTACCAGCGACCATTCCATTCCCCATATCGGCGCCTACATTGAGTATATGCGCGCCGAAGTGCTGAGCAACCACCGCAACGGTTATGTGCGCAGCTGGCACGGCATCCTGTGCATGGTGGGCCTTTGCCGCCTGTACGGGTTTGACCTTTCCATCAAGGCGGTCAATATGACGGCGCCCCCCGCCACCGTGAACGGCCGTATCAGCCCGGGTCCCGTGTACAAGCGGGAACTGGAACGGCTGAAGCTGCTGGACAGCGGCAACTATTATGTGCTGTACCGCAGCATGATGGAAAACGGGCAGCTGGTGGAATATCCCCTGGCTGTGCTGGACCCCGATGTGCTGGTGGTGCCCTTCAAGACCATCGATCCCAAGGCCCTGGCCGATGTGCCCTGGTATGATGCTGCCACCGATGCCTGGTGGGACATCAATGCAGGATACGACGCGGCGGAAGCCCAGGTCAAGGCCCGCAAACTGACGGAGTACTGCCAGCTGGCGGCCTGGCTGGATGTGCAGGCCAACGCCGCGGCCAACGTGGGCGCCGGCCCGCTGCAGCGCCACCTGGCGGACTGGCGGGATGAGCTGCTCTATGCCCATGCGCTGCCCGCTTTGTCCAACCCCCACACCCTGCCCGGCGCCCAGGCGACTATCTTTGCCAACGTGTTCGGGGCGGCCTTCTCGGCAGCGGCTTTCTGCCAGGTGCCGGATCTGGCGGTGCCCATCGTGCCCCAGTTTGCCCCCCGCCTGATGCTGGCCCATGTGCAGAAACTTTCCACCACCACCGAATGGAACTGCAGCGTGGTGGATGCCAGCGGCCAGACCCTGTCGGTACTGCCGCCCCTCACTCCCGAATTTGCCGCATTGCTGGAAGAGCACAGCGATGACGGCCTGCTGAAGCTGCAGCAGATCCAGGTGGAGGACCAGTTTGTGGCCAACAGCCGGATCAAGGTGGAGCTGATCTTCACCGACGGTCTGCTGACCCTGGCCCGCAGCACCTGGTACAACGCCGACCAGATCGTCTTTGCGGACCACTTCCCCTATTTTGCCATGTGGCCCTATGTGAACCTGACGCCCGACCAGTGGAACCAGTACTATGTCCATATGGTGCGCCATGACGATGTGGCCATCGAGCCCACCAACTGCAAGTGCATCGATGCCCGCACCAACCTGTCCTATGCCCCCACCAACGACAGCAGCATCACCGAAGTGGTGCCCATGGATGACCCCGACGTGCGGATCCCCCTGCGTTTCAGCAGCCGGTTCCCCAGCTTTGTGCCGCTGCAGTATGTGGACGACCTGGGGCAGATGTGGCCCTGCGGCTGCCTGCTGGCCAAACCCGCCGGCGCCCCCGTCCATGCCAACCCCGGCATTGTGGCCAAGGCCTGCATCGACTTCGGCACCAGCAACTCGGTCTGCGTGGTCCAGGCCGCCCAGGAAGAGCACTGCGTGCTCAACGGTGAACGGGTCAAAGCCCTGGTGTCCTTCGGCAACGGCCAGGACCCCTATATCGAGGATTTCCACCGCTATCATGGCATCTCCACCCGGTCCCGGAAGTACAAGTTCCCCTCGGTGGCCCAGCTGTACAGCGGCCTGAACGATGATCCCATCAAGGACGGCCAGGTCATGCTTACCGAAGGCGGCATCATCGACTACTTTGCCGGCATCAATACCAACCTGCCCCAGGTGGGTATCTTCTCCGACCTGAAGAGCGACCGCAACCCCCTGGCCGATGTGAACCGCGCCGGTCAGGTCTTCCTGAAGCATCTGGCCCTGCTCTGCGCCCTGGAGGCCAAGTGCCTGCAGGCCAACGGCATTGAATACTTCTTCTCCTACCCCAACGAACAGTACCTCAAGACCTTGGCCCCCCTGTGGACGGCGGCCATCGCCTATATCAACAGCCTGAACATCTTCGCCGGTGAGGTGAGGAACGGCAGCCTGACCGAACGGATGGCCTCCGCCCACTATGTGCGGACCAAGATGCCGGACAGCACCAAATCCGCCACGCCGGTACCCGGCTTTGCGGTGGTGGATATCGGCGGCGGTACCAGCGATATGACGGTATGGCGCCAGCCCACCGGTCCGGAAGATCCCATCTTCCGGGACGATGCCCAGCTGTACAACCGCTTTGTGCTGGAAGTGCGCAAACACAAGTCCCTGCCTGCCATCCAGGGTGCCAACCTGTCCTTCCGCTATGCGGGCAACCAGCTGTTCGGCCGGACCTTCTTTACCTACTTCAAACGCAATCCGGCCACCATGCCCATCATCTTCCCCCAGATCTTCGGCCTGAAGGTGGAAAAGGGCCGCGCTGTGGCACCCAAGGGCAACGGCGACTTCGCCGCCTCGGTGGCCATGCAGCGCACGGTGGATGCCGTGAACAACTATATGGTCTCCCTGCCCAAGGTGACCTCCCTGCGGGACCAGAGCTTCCCGGCCCTGACCGCCCTGCTCAACACCCTGCTGGAAGAGCCCGGCATCAATGTGGCCTACTGGAGCACCCCCGTCTGCGCCGAACTGCGCAAGATCCTCAGCTTCAAGCTCAAGGGCATTCTCTATGTACTGGGTCTGCTGATCGGCGAGTGTGCCGGTATCCATCCCGACAACAACGCCGGTGTCTTTAACATCTATCTGGTAGGCGGCGGCTCCCAGGCCCACCGCTATGTGGACGCCGTGACCTTTGACGAGGGAGCCTACACCATGCTGGCCAAGCTGCCCGGCACCCTGTTTGAAGGCTATGACAACATTGCGGCCCTCAAGACCCGTTTCCACCTGATCCCGCCGCCCAAGGACGGCAACAAGGTGGAGGTCGTGGACGGCATGCTCAGCTACGAGACCGACTACAACGGCAAGTCCGGCAGTATTCTGGCCCCCTCTTTGCCCGACAACCCGCTGTCCAACCCCGGCACCACCCTGACCGGCGAGATGATGAACGATCTGCGCAATGCCTACCGGCATTTCATCCGGGTGGCAGTGGAAGAGGACCCCGCCCTGGAGAGCCTGCTGCCCGCCCTGGAGCTGGTGGAAGTGGCCGAGGACCGGGACGACAACCAGGTGGCTGTCTACCAGCATTACATGGCGACCTACCAGAATATTTGGAGCGAAGTGAACCGCAGCCTGGACACCAACGTCTCTACCGTGGTGCGCGAGGCAGTATTTTCCGTGATGATGGCGGAGGAACTGCTGAACTGACCGACTGCCTGTTACAAGAGAGGATGAAGAGGAACTATGCCTGCTAAAACAAAAATGGAGCCTCCCATGCCCCAGCCTGTCCAGCATCTGGGCAAGCCGGAACCGGAAGCCCGCCCTGCCCCCCAGCGCAAAGGCGCCTCCGGACTGGTACTGCCGGTGATCAGCATCCTGTGCTGCGTGTTGGGCCTGGTACTTCTGATCGTCGGCGTTTTTGTGCTGCAAGATCCCCAACCCCAGCCCGTGAACAATGCGGCCGCGGAGCAGGTGGTGGGGAACCCCGAAGTGAACGTCCCGCTGCCCCAGGACCTGGCCCAGAGCCAGGGAACTTCCGATCCCGCTTCGGCTTCGGAAGAAACCCTGCCTGACGCCGAGGCACCGTCGGAGTCGCTGCCCGAGGAGGGCACCGAGGGAACGTCGGATGTTACCCAGCCGGAGGAAGGGGTCCAGGAGGACCCTGCCGCCACTGAGGACCCCGCCGCCGCGGAGGAGCCTGCCGCCGAAGAGCCCGTTGCGGCGGAGCCCCAGTCCCTGGAGGGTGAAATGCGGATCACCCACGGCAAGGGGGAGACCGTTTCTCCGGAGGAGGACGGGACCCAGACCGTGACGGAGGAGGGCACCTCGTCGGAAGAGACCCTTCCGGCAGAAGAGCCCCAGACCCTGCCCGAAGAGGGCGGTGACTCCGCCATGACCGTTCCCCAGGAGGAACCCCAGACGGCGCCGGAAAGCAGCGCCCTGGAGAGTACGGTCCCCGCCCAGGAGACCCAGCCCCAGACGACGGTCCAGCAACCCCTTCCCGAGGAGGAAGAGGCTGACCCCGAGATCAACCTGGTCAAATGGATCCTGAGCATTGTGGGCCTGCTGCTGCTGGTGGTGGGTGCCGCTTTGGGGATCATCAACGGATTTGTGCAGCGTCAGGCGCTGGCACGCAAGGAAAAACAGCTGGCGGCTGCCCTGGAACAGCTGCAGGCCTATGAGTTCAAGCACCGTGATCCTACCTATGAGGAAAAACTGCGCTTTGTGCTGCAGCAGATCCCGGCGCTGGAGCGTGCCCCGGCCCAGCCCAAGCCCGGTCCGGCACCCCGTCCCGCCGATGCTTCGGCCCAGGCAGGCCGTCAGCCCCGGCAGGCTCCGGTCCAGCAGGACCCCCAGACCCTGGGGGATGCCGCCTATGCGGCCCGGCTGGCCAGCGGTTCCCAGCAGGGCGCCCTGGATATAGTAAACGACAGCCATTTTGAAGGGGCTACCATCGATATCAATACCTGCCTGAACGGCTACCGTGCCGGGCAGGAGGTACCCTACCACCTGAACAAGGCGGACAAGGGGATCGGTACGCCCTATTTCGGCTATGTATACGGCAACCGGGTGCTGCTTTTGTACCCCAATCCCTATGTGGTGGAAAAGCTGGGACTGGCCCAGCTGGAAAACCAGCAGTACATCCTGAAGGCGTTCCGGGTGGTGACCCCCAACGGGGAAGTGCCCCCCCAGAACGCCGGGATGGCCCATGGCCTGCATGTGCGCCGCGTCCGGGGCGCAGTCCTGAACGAGCAGATGGTGGTCGTGCAGATGGGGCAAATCGAATTGGGGTGATGTGGAATGTTATATGATATTATCTGCCCGCTGTGCATGAAGCGGTACCCTGCCAACAATGTGGTCTTTCGCCACAGCGATGCGGGGCTGCGTGCTGCGGGGCGGGACCTGAAGGAATACCGTGTGCCCGATGTCTACCGTCAGGCATACAACGCCAACCATGCCATTCCGGTGTCCAATGCGGTGGACCTGAAGGTGGTGGACCCGGCCTATTTCCCCGAAGAGGACAAGGCCTACACCGACGGACTGCTGACGGCCCTGCGCTGCGGCGAAGGCTACAGCATGAGCGAGCGCATCTGCCCCTTCTGCCACAACAAACTGTATGCCGGCGCCGGCAGCATGCCCATGCAGCAGATGGCCATCATCGGCGGCTCCAACTCCGGCAAGACCACCTTTGAGGCGGCCATGATCTACCAGCTGACCAACAGTGGCATCGGCTGCATCAACAACACTCTGAACGACAAGGGCGGCATCGACGCCTCGGTGGAAAACAACATCAACATCCTGCTGCGGGGTTCCCAGCAGCGGCTGGAAAAGTTGCAGCAGGGCGGTGTTCCCGAATGGAGCGCCACCGAAAACTACCACGGCCCCTACATCTTCCAGATCTCGCCGGGGCAGGGCAGCGTACCTTTTGCCCTGGCCTTCTATGATCTGCCCGGTGAACAGTTCAAGAACAACATCACCATGGTGCAGCGCCGTGCCCCCTATATCGCCACCGCCAAGACCTGCCTGTGCCTGGTGGACCTGAACGATATCTCCACCGTCACCGATGTCATCGCGGCCCTGAGCAGCCACTTCGGCCAGGAAATGAAGGCCAATGGCGTCAACCTGGCCCTGGTACTGTACAAGGCGGACCTGCTTTCCCAGGCGGTGGACGGCATCACCAAGGTGGTCACCCCCATGCGCATCGGCACCGGTATGCCGGTGGACATGAACCAGATCGAATTTGCCAGCAAGCAGCTGGAGCGGTTCGTGGTGAAAAAGGAAGGCCGCCTGATGGGCGCTTACAACGCCATCTGCTCGCTGCTGGGGGCGGAAAACGTGCGCCTGTTCATTGCACAGTCCTTTGATGAAAACGGCAACTTTGACCCCCGCGGCTGTGAAGTGCCGCTGCTCTGGAGTCTGGCCCGGCAGGGGATCTATCCCCACTGCGGTTAAGGGAGGGGCGTACCATGCTCATTTATTATGACCGCTACGGCCGCAGAAACGGATTTTGTTTCTTCGGCAACAACTGGCCCCAGGGCATCACGGTGGACAACACCGACCTGCAGGGGACCGGCTACCTGTGGAATATCTTTACCAACCTCTATGGCGACCTGGGCGGCAACCTCAATGCCCCCAAAAGCAGCTTTGTGCTGCGGGATTGTTTCGGCGCTTTGCATGCCACCGTGTACGGCGTGGCCGGTGTGGGCAAGGACGGCGGGCGCAGCGTGACCTACGTGGACTTCGCCGTGCGCATCCCCCAGAGTCGGGAGGAAGCGGAGGCCGACTTTGACCCCCAGGACCTGCTGCGGGAATTGCAGACCCCCCATGTGCCCGGTACCTGCGTACAGGCACCGCCCCCTGCCCCCCGGAAAGCCCGGAGTGTGAGCCAGACGGCGGTGGTGATGGGCCGGGCCCTGGCCTGGCGTCCCCTGACCATGCTGTGCCTGGGCGACGCAATGCCCCGGCAGCTGCCCGCCCTGGCCCAGCAGATCTATGCCGTGCTGCCTGCGGCGCGCCGGCGTAAGTTCTCTTTTGTGAGCTACTGTGCCAACTGGAGTGTGCTGTGTCAGATCGGCGGTATCGACCTGATCGGCACCGACCTGACCCGGGAATCCCTGGAAACGGTCGCCATGATGCAGCACAGCGGGGCCGACCTGGCCTGCCTGCAGCAGGGGGCCGGCGCCCTGCAGATGCCGCCCCATAAGGCGGATGCGGCCACCCGGTATCTGCAGCGGATTTACCCCCGGCTGCTGCAGGACGGCATGCTGGAACAGCCCGATCAGAGTGCGCGCTGGCTGCAGAGCAGCCCCCTGGCGCCCATTTGCGGAAAAGTCCCCAAAGTCTATGCTCAGGCGTTGGGGTTCATCCTGCGCGCGGCGGCGGGCGGGGATTCCCTGTATTACCCGCTCACCACGGAAAAAGAGGAGCTTTGCGCGGCGGTGTTGGCCGCGTCGGGGAGGAGTAAAAGCGCATGAAGCAAAACAAAAGCTATGTTCTGGGGACCATCAGCGAGTACCGCCTGAAGGCGGCACAAAAGGGTGGTGCCTACTTTGAGCCCATACGGCTGACCTTGCCGGACAAGATCACCCTGCGGTGCGCCCATTGCCGCCGGAACCAGAAGGTGGCGGAGCTGATGCTCTACCCCAACGCCGGTATGATGGCGGACGGCGACCTGCCCACGGATGATATTTCCGTCATTGCCAACTGCCCGGTCTGCGGCAGCCGGATGGCCATGAGCCCCGGAACGGTGAAGAAAAGCATGGCTGCCAAAGGGCAGATGCTGCGTACCCTGGTCATTCTGTTTATTGTGCTGGCGGTCACCCTGGTGGGCGGCGGCACGCTGCTGAGACAGATCCAGGGCGAGAAATACTACCAGGAAGGCACCCAGGCCCTGGAAGCGGGGGACTATGAGACGGCGGTGGATGCGCTGCTGTGTGCCCACAAGTACGGCAACGCCGACGCGACCTACAGCCTGAGCCAGTGCTACCGTGCCGGTACCGGCGTGCCCGCCGACACCCAGCAGGCGGACGACCTGCTGCTGCAGGCCCTGAACAACGGTTCCGACCGGGCCCAGTACGAAGTGGGCATGGCCTGCTTTGAGGATTACATTGCCAACGACGCCCAGAGTTCCCTGGAAGAGTGCATCAACTATCTGGAACAGAGCGATGAACCCGATGCCCTGTACCAGCGTTCCCTCTTCACCCGGGCCGGCGTGGGGGTGGCCCCCAGCTCTACCGACGCGGACAGCCTGCTGAAACAGGCGGCCAAGGAGGGCAGCGTGGCGGCGCTCAACGATCTGGCGGTACAGATGGCGGGGAACGGCCAGGCTATCGACGCCCTGGAAATGCTCCAGGACTATAAAGACCAGCAGGACCCGGACATCATGGCGGCGGAAGGGTACATCAGCCTCTTCTGCGATGATTCGGCCGAAGGTACCACCCTGCTGAACCAGGCTTTGGAAAAAGGCAGCTCCTGGGCCAATTACTACTGGGGTCTGATCTATTACAACAGCCTGCTCACCGGCACCGACCGGGATCTGAACAGCGCGGCCAACTACTTCCAGCAGGCCGTAAACGGCGGCAACTACCGCGGCAAATGCGAACTGGCCCTCTGCCTGGCGGTGATCGGCGACAGCGAACGGGCAACCTCCATGGCCCAGGACTGCTACGAACGGGGCTACCTGGAAGCGGCCTGTGTGCTGGGCAACTTCTGCGGCGACGACACCAAAAAGCTGGATTACATGAAACAGGCGATCCTGGTGAACTACTCCCCGGCGGAGATCTGGATGGCCGGCTACTACAGCACGTCGGACAGCACCCAGTGCGAGTACTATCTGTCCCGTGCCTACAGCCATGGCGCCCGGTATGAGGCCAATGTCATGGCACAGAACTACCTTGACGCGGCACCGGATTATTTCGGGCCCAGTTACGTAAGCTGACGGGGAGGAAGGCATCATGATGCGTAAAATTGCGGTATGGGTCCTGACCCTTGTGATGGTGGTTTCGCTGGCCGGCTGCGGCGCCAGCCCCGAAACCAAGATCCAACGGCTCAACGACCGTTTTTGCGAAAGCTACAACAACCTGGACGTGGAAGGCCTGCTGGATTGTCTGGAACCCAGCATGGCGGAAAGCGTCAATGCCATGGTGGAGCTCAGCTTCGGCGTGCTGGGCGCTTTGACCGATATCGATCTGGATCTGGACGCCGAGACGATGTACAGCCTGCTGAAGGTGTGCATGGACCTGACCCCGGACAGCGAACTGGAAGGGATGGGGATGCCGGAACTGTCTATGGAACTGGTATCCCTGGAGGTCAATGAGACCGAGGACCAGGCTGTGGGCACCGTGACCATGACCCTGGAAGTGAGCGGCCAGACCCAGGTCCAGACCGGACAGGTCCAGTATATCAATCTGGACGGAGACTGGTATTTCTCCAACATGAATTTTGCACAATAACCATTGAACAGAAAGACAGGGCAGAGGCTATGGTATGCAGATGGTGCGGACAACAGATCTCCTCTGACCAGGTCCAGTATTGCCCCGGCTGCGGCCGGGCCCTGGCACCGGGCGGAAACGGCGGAGGAAGTTATGGGAAAAATCCGCCCCGTGCGGGAGTCCGGGGAAAAGGCCCGCGGCAGACTGCGGGCCGCCAGTGGGACAGCTACCGCAACCCCAATGCCTGGCTGAAATGGGCCGTTCTGGCGGTGGTGCTGACCATCCTCTTCATCGGCGGGGTCGTCCTGTTCAGCGTGGTGGGCCTGCACGGCAAAAGCCTGTGGGAACTGGTGAACGGAACAGATCCTTCGGAGGATTGGATGCCCGACACCGTTTACGGGGAGGAGATCCCGCTTCCCGAACCTGTCAGCGAGCCGGCGGAAAGTACCGCCCCGGAGAAAACTGTGCCGCTGCCCGCCGTTCAGGCCACCGATACCCAGGTGGTGCTGCACAACGTCCTTTTCAAAAATTCCCTTTTGACGATCAACGGGGAACCGGCCTCCACCTATACCCTGGTGGGACAGGACATTGTGCTGGAACGGTCCCAGCTGCCCGACCTGGCCCAGATCCGGATCATCTCACCCGACGGGGAGGGCTGGCAGACGGCGGCGGTGTGGTACAACTATCTGTATGGCAACGAACTGACCTTTGGGGATGCCGGAGATTACGGACCGTACCAGAGCTCTGACTCCAGCGGCCTGGCGGACCCTTCGGTCAAGGTCATCGACGTCTTGACCTGGGCGTACTACCGGGGCTATCTGGACAGCATCAACAAACAATCCGCCAACTATATGCTGTATTCCACCCTGGACAATACCAACCGGCAAAAGCAGGAAATCCTCAGTGAGGCCAGCCGCCGTATGCTCTATGATCTGGGGGATTTCACCGCGGTCTGCGACCCGGGCAGCATCCAGTATGACGGGACCCGTGTGCGGTATAATGCCAAATTCCGCACCGTGGGCACCGACCGGGAAAGCAACAAGCGGCAGCAGGCCTATTCCTACCGGACCATCGAACTGCTGTGGCAGGACGGTGTATGGAAGGTGGACAAGGTGGCTTCTTTGCGGGAAGCGGAGTATCTGGCCGGGACCTACGCGGCACTTCCGTGACCGGTGGTGAGACAAAAGAAGATTGGGCCGGCGGCGGGACATCCCCGCGGCAGACGCCGGCCGGGCAAGGACAGGGAAGAACATGATCCAATGCAAACGATGCGGCTTTCAGATGCAGGACCCCAAGGCAAAATTCTGCCCGCGGTGCGGGCTGCCGGTTCCGGGGGCCCAAAAACAACCGCCGCAACGGAAAACCACACCACAGGCAAAGCCGTCTCAGCCGTCGGCAGAGCCCGCGCAGCCGGCACAATCCCGGCAGACGGAGCCGCCGAAGCAGACCACACAGCAGCCCGCACAGCCGGCGCAGCAGAACACCGGAAAAACGCCCCGGAAACCGGCCGCCAAACCGGCCAGGCAGCCCAGGCGGAAGTCCCCCTACAAGAATTACGAGGGAGACCTGTACCGCTCCCCCTATGGGTGGCTGAAATGGGCGGTGGCAGCGGTAGCGGTGGTGGTGCTGGCTGTGGGCGGCCTGATTGGCTGGCAGGCGGTACAGACCGGCCTGTGGGAGCCCTCCTCCTTTGTATGGGAAGATCAGGAGGAAACCGCACCGTCCGGCACCGGGACGCAGGCGACCCCGCGGCCCGACGACGCCGGGGAACCGGCGGACGATGAGCAGCCTTTGGAGGAAGAGGCGGAAGTGACCTTGCCTTTGGTCACCCCGGAACCTCTGGACGTCGCCACCCCGGCCCCGGTGACCACGCCCCAGCCGGTATCGGATGGGGGCACCACCGAGATGATCACCTTACCGGGCGGGGGAACAGCCCCGGCGACGGATTTCTATTTCCCCTACAGCAGCACTCAGGCCATTACCTACGACGACCTGGACGCTATGTTCGGCGCGCTGCCTGCCGATGAGGCTTACCAGGCCAGCCAGCTGGCCCTGAATGAGATCTATGCCCGGTACGGCTACAACTTCCACCCGGAAAAGAGCGTCAGCGCCAACATCGCCTATCAGTATTTCCATACCCTGGGGTGGTACGACGCCATCTATGCCGACAACACGGCGTCTTCCCTGGACCAGGTGCCTGTCACCGATATGGAACAGCAGAACATTGAGACCATCGCCGCCTGGCAGACCGAACGAGGCTACCGGTAAAGGGCAAGAAAACACAAAAACGGCAAGGACCTTGGGTCCTTGCCGTTTTTTGTGTATCCGGGAAAGCAAAGAGCCCTGTTTCCCGGGAAACAGGGCCCTGCCACAGCTTCAGCGGCAGCCGTTGACATCGCAGCTGCGATGCTCGACGATCTCCTCCGCCCGCACGGGGGGCTGGCCGATCCAGGCAAGGGCTTCGTCCAGGTCAAAGGTCTTGGCGCCGTCCTCCCGCACAAAGAGGGGGATCCCGATGCCGCCCCGTTCCCGCACCGGCGCAAACACCGGGTCGTGGTCCCGCAGGGCGAGAAATTCCTTCAGGTTGGCGGTGCTGGCGGTGATGTCCACGAACTCTGCCCCAAACCCCCGGCTCTTTTGCAAAGCGCAGTAGTTCCGGCAATCGATGCAGATATGGCTTCCGTATACTTTCATGACGGATGACTCCTTTCCCGCAGGGTCACAGACCCCGCTGCCCCTATTGTACCCGCCGGAGCGGGCGGACGCAATGGGAAAAACATAAAAATCCCCCGCCGGGGCGGACGGGGTGTCCTCCGGCGGGGGAAAAGGGAGTTTCCCAAAAGGGTCAGGCCGGCTCCTCGGCAAAGTTGCCGGTGTAAAGCTGGTAGTACTTGCCGTGTTTGGCGATGAGTTCGTCGTGGGTGCCGCGCTCGATGATGCGGCCCTGTTCCATGACCATGATGCAGTCCGAGTTGCGCACCGTGGACAGGCGGTGGGCAATGACGAAGGTGGTGCGGCCGGTCATCAGGGCGTCCATGCCGTCCTGGACCAGCTTCTCGGTGCGGGTGTCGATAGAGGAGGTGGCCTCGTCCAGGATCAGCACCGGCGGGTCGGCCACCGCCGCCCGGGCAATGGCCAGCAGCTGGCGCTGGCCCTGGCTCAGGTTGGCGCCGTCGCCGGTGAGCATCGTGTTGTAGCCGTCGGGCAGGCGGCGGATGAAGCCGTCGGCGTTGGCCAGCTTGGCCGCCGCCATGCATTCCTCGTCGCTGGCCTCCAGGTTGCCGTAGCGGATGTTCTCCATCACCGTGCCGGTGAAGAGGTGGGTATCCTGGAGCACGATGCCCAGGCTCCGCCGCAGATCGTCCTTCTTGATCTTGTTGATGTTGATGCCGTCATACCGGATCTTGCCGTCGGCAATGTCGTAGAACCGGTTGATCAGGTTGGTGATGGTGGTCTTGCCTGCACCGGTGGCGCCTACAAAGGCGATCTTCTGGCCGGGTTTGGCCCACAGGCTGATGTTGTGCAGCACCATCTTCTCCGGTGTGTAGCCGAAGTCCACATCGTCCAGCACCACGCTGCCCTCCAGCTTGGTGTAGGTGACGGTGCCCTCCGCCTTGTGGGGATGCTTCCAGGCCCAGACGTTGGTGCGGTGATCCACCGGACGCAGGGAGCCGTCGGCTTCCTCCTGGGCGTTCACCAGTTCCACATAGCCGTCGTCGGCCTCGGGGGTCTGGTCCATCAGGTCAAAGACACGCTGGGCACCGGCGGCTGCCGTGACCACAAAGTTCACCTGCATGGAGATCTGGGTGATGGGGTTGGTGAAGCTCTTGTTCAGCCCCACAAAGGTGATGACGGTGCCCAAGGTGACCCCCGCCAGGCCGTTGATGCCCAGCACGGCGCCCACGATGGCCACCAGCACATAGCTGATCCAGCCGATGTTGGCGTTGATGGGCATGAGCAGGTTGGCGTAGCGGTTGGCCTTGTCGGCGCTGTCCCGCAGCTGGTCGTTCACGGCCCGGAAATCCCGCAGGGCGGCGTCCTCATGGCAGAAGACCTTGACCACCTTCTGGCCGTCCAGCATCTCCTCGATGAAGCCGTCCACGATGCCCAGGTCCCGCTGCTGCCGCACATAGTATTTGCCGGACAGCTTGGAGAAGTTCACCGTGACCAGGACCATGACGCAGGCCGTCAGGATGGAGATGACGGTGAGGGCCGGGTTCAGCAGGATCATCGTCACCAGGGTGGCGATCATCGTCACGCTGGTGTTGATGATCTGGGGGATGCTCTGGCTCAGCAGCTGGCGCAGGGTGTCGATATCGTTGGTGTAGACCGACATGATGTCGCCGTGGGCGTGGGTGTCAAAGTAGGCAATGGGCAGGGATTCCATGCGGTGGAACAGTTCATCCCGCAGGCGGCGCATGGTGCCCTGGCTTACCGAGACCATGATCCGGTTGTAGGCAAAGGTGGTGATGACGCCCACCACCAGGATGCAGGCCAGCTGGAAAAGGCTCCGGGCCAGGCCGGAAAAGTCGGTGGAGCCGCTGTTCAGCATGGGCAGGATGTAGTCATCCACCAGCGTCTGGGGGAAGGTGGCCCCCACCACGGTGGCCACCGCCGTGACCAGGATGCAGAGGATGACCAGGGTAAAGGGCAGAGCGTAGTAATGCAGCATATAGCGCAGGACCCGGTTCAGTACCTTCAGGGGCGCCGGGCGGGTCGGATTGGGTTGTTTCATGGAACTTCCTCCTTTCAGGCCGGCTGGTCGAAGTCGCCGCCGCCCTTGACCTGGGACTCGTAGATCTCCTGGTAGATGGCGTTGGTCTTGAGCAGGTTCTCGTGGGTGTCAAAGGCGTTGATCCTGCCGCCGTCCAGTACCAGGATGCGGTCGGCATCCTGGACGCTGGAGATCCGCTGGGCGATGATGATCTTGGTGGTGCCGGGAATGGTCTTGGCAAAGGCCGCCCGGATCTTGGCGTCGGTGGCGGTATCCACGGCGGAAGTGGAGTCGTCCAGGATCAGCACCTTGGGCTTCTTCAGCAGGGCACGGGCGATGCAGAGGCGCTGCTTCTGGCCGCCCGAAACGTTGGCGCCGCCCCGCTCGATGCGGGTGTGGTAACCGTCGGGCATCCGGTCGATGAACTCATCGGCACAGGCTGCCTTGCAGGCGGCGATGCATTCCTCGTCGGTGGCATCGGGGTTGCCCCACCGCAGATTGTCCAGGATGGAACCGGAGAAAAGGGTGTTCTTCTGCAGCACCACCGACACCTGGTTGCGCAGGGCTTCCATGTCATAGCGGCGCACGTCCAGCCCGCCCACGCAGACCGAACCGTCGTCCACGTCGTAGAGGCGGCAGATCAGGTTCACCAGGCTGGATTTGCCCGAGCCGGTGCCGCCGATGACGCCGATGGTCTCGCCGGAACGGATGTGCAGGTC